>JBOICV010000087.1:0-17179 GCA_050740255.1 Nevskiales bacterium
TCGGCATCCTCCCAGGCGCAGAACAACTGCTTGAGGGATACATCAAAGGTCTTGCTGATATTGGCTTTGAAATCCCCGGCGCTAGTCTGGAATTTCTTGCGCAGCCCGCGTGATTGCTGGTAAGTCACGGCAATCATCTGCGACCACCAGCCGCTGGGGCAGTGCTTATGTATCCACGCAGCCATTTTCTTGTGATCGAGCTTGGTCGCACCGGCTTCATCGAGCAAGGCAAACCATTGCTCCCAGGACTTGCCGGTGGCTTTCTTGACTGCAGCATTACTGGTTGCCATGACGATAGCCTAGAGCATGTTAGCCTCTCGTGTCTTCAAACATGCTGGCGATGGAAGTCCCGATTTATGCCGGCGCCTTTTCAAAAGGAGATCTTATGAACATCTCGATGTATTACGCCTCGATTCCCCACTTCATCCGCATGCTGGGGAATCTAAAGGCCATTCTGGAGAAGGCCGCGGCGCACGTGGAGGCGAAGAAAATCGATCCGGCCGCACTGATCACTTTCCGCTTCTATCCGGATATGTTCGCGTTCGCGCGCCAGGTGCAGAGCACCAGCGATATTGCGAAGGGTTGCGCAGCGCGCTTGTCGGGTACTGAATCGCCCAAGTACGAGGATAACGAGTCCAGTTTCCCCGAACTGATTGCGCGCATGGACAAGACGATTGCCTATCTCAAGACTTTCAAGCCGGAGCAGATTGACGGTTCGGAGGAACGGGAAGTCACGCTGAACTCGCCGCGCGGTCCGCTCAAGTTCAATGGGCAGCAATACCTGCTGCATTTCGCGCTGCCGAACTTTGACTTCCACGTCACCACTGCCTACAACATCCTGCGGCACAACGGGGTGGAAATCGGCAAGTTTGACTATCTAGGCGCAGGGCGAGGTTAGCTTCGTTCCTCCGGCGGCTTTTGCTGCCGAAAAGCAATGTACAGCAGCAGGTCGTAGGCGATCTTCATGCCGGCGCCGATGAGTAAGGGCATCGCCAGCGAGGTGCCTTGCATCAGCAGGCCGGCGAAGGCTGGCGCCACGGCCCAGGCGCCGAGCCGCACCAGATGGGTTACACCCGAGGCAAAGCTGCGTTCCTCCGGCCGCACCACCGCCATGACATAGGACTGCCGTGTCGGCACGTCCATCTCGACCAGTCCTTCACGCAGTAAGAACAGAATCGCGGCGACTGTAAAATTGGGCGCGAAAGCCACGCTCGCCAGCAGCAGGCTGGAAGGGATGTGGGTAAAGACCATAGTGTTGACGAGGCCGATGCGGCGCGCGAGCCAGGCTGCGGCGAGATGCGAGCCCGCGTTGGCGATACGCGCGGCGAAGAACAGCGCGCCGACGGTCGCGATGCTGACGCCAAATCGCTCATAAAAGAAGAAAGCCAGCAGCGCGGCCGTCAAAAAGCCGCCCGCGAGGCTGTCGAGCGCGAACAGCGAGGAAATCTTCCACAGGGTGCGGCGCGTCTGCGGGGAGACGCGCGCGGGTCTGATCTCGCGTCGCGTTTCCGTGGCCGCCGACAGGCCGCCGTAGATCAGCGCGGTGCCGGCCAGCAATCCGGCATAAACCAGAACCGCGGTGTGCAGCGCGCTGATTTCATCCCAACCCGCCAGGCCATTAAGCAAGGCTGGCAAGCCAGCCGCAAGTCCGCCGATGGCGTGACCGATATCCTGCAGCACGTTGTACCAGGCGAAGACCCGCGTGCGCTCGGCATCGCTCACCGTCGCCGGCAGAATCGCCTGGTCCAGAATCAGCGCGGCGCCGCGGTCGCGGCCCATGCCGTTAATCATGCCGGCGAAGGCCGCGGCCAGGACCACGGTAAAGCTCGCGGAGGTCGCGACCGCAATACCGCCGGCTGCGCCGATCAGCGATAACGCCAGCAACGAACGCTTGCGGCCGATCCGATCGCCGGCGAAGGTGACGATGACCGCCGCCACGGCCGCGCCAGCCAGACCTGCGCTGACCACGATGCCGGTTTCGCCGGGCTCGAAGCCGCGCTTCGCGAGATATATCCCTATCAGCACACCGATCATTCCCGTCGCCAGCGCGCGCAGAAATGCGGCGACATACAACACCAGGCGATCGCTCATGTACGCTTTATCTCGCCTTGACTTGTCCGAAGGCAGGACGGTTGGGGTTATCTAACGTTCAAGCTCACCAGCGGCTGCGCAGCAGCCATCCGGGTGGGGCCTCACTTGCGGAAGACCGCCAATGCGAACGTGCAAAGAAACCGACGGCTGCTAAGCCAACGATGATATGCGCCCCAATGATGGCGGCAAAGATTTTCGGATGCCCTGCCAGAAGGTGTTCAGGGCCAGGAATAAGGGGTGAGTAAAAGGAAAGCGCGCCCAAATTAAACACGACTATTACGGCCAGTAGAGCCTTGGAGCCACGAAAAACCCACCAGCACCAGACGCCATATATTGTCTCGACAACGAGCGCCAGCATCGGAACTCCGTAAAGGCCCGACCCAAACTTTGGCGATTCGATGCCCGGAGCAAGTGCAATGTCATGAACATGAGTGGCTAAATCGAGGACAATGTGAGACGAAACGGCGACTGCTAGCGCGAGGCCCCAACCAGGCTTTTTGAGAAGTCTTGAAACAACCACCCAAACCGCAAAAGCCAAAAGCACCGTTGCGGCGATTGAATGTGAGTAAGGCATGTAAGCCAAATGGATGTCGTTGAGTGCTCGTACCTGCGGTTCGGTTGTAGTTACCTCTACCCCCAGCAGGTTGAACACTACCCATATAAATTCAACCAGCTGGACCGATAGCAGGACCGGAACTATGGGCACGCCGGGCCACTTTCTGTTGATAATGAGCGCCGTCGCAGCGTGATTGATTGCATTCGTCTATAGATGATCCCTCCGTGCGGCCTAACGCCGGGTTTGCAGAACCGGCTTGGCCGGCAGTTGATCTTTTGCCAGCAGCTCCCTGGTTTCAGTCAGCCACTCGATCCAGTCCCGCTCGTAGCGGATACCGCGCCGCAGCGTCAGATAGGGCAGGCGATATTCATGCCGCGTTGCCGAATCCTGCTCGAAGTAAGGTTGTTCCATTTGCAGGTATCGGGCGAGATTTTTCCGCCGCAATTCGATATGGCGGTCAAGCTCCTTGACGAGCGCTGGAATCTCGGCCGGTTGTGCGCCGAATACTTTCACCAGCAGCGCGTCATTCACCCGCGGCGGCTTGGCGGGTTCGGCCAGCCAGGTCTTCAGTCTGCGCTGGCCAGATTTTGTAATGCGGTAGACCTTCTTGTCCGGACGCGCGCTCTGCGCCTCCACCTCGAACTCGACCAGTCTTTCCTTGTGCAGCTTCTTCAGCTCCTGATACACCTGCTGGTGCGAGGCGTTCCAGAAGTTGCCCAGACCGGAATTGAAGCGCTGGACGAGGTCGTAGCCGCTGCCGGGCTTTTTGTTCAGCAGAACGAGGATGACGTGCTTGAGTGACATGAGCGATATTCTGCCTCATATGCAATCTCTTGCATATGGACCCGAAATGCGCTATCAATATGCAACATATTGCATATAGGGGTACGCCATGGAACGTATCGGACGCCGTTACCGCACTGGCCGGGCGGAAGCCAAATACGACGTCATCGTGATCGGCTCGGGCATCGGCGGGCTGACCAATGCGGCCTTGTTGGCGAAGCTCGGCAAGAAAGTCTGCGTGCTGGAGCAGCACTATACCGCCGGCGGCTTTACTCACAGTTACGAGCGCAACGGCTATGAGTGGGATGTCGGTGTGCACTACATCGGCGAGGTTCACAAAGAGCACGCGCCGTTACGCCGCGTCTTCGACGTCATTACCGACGGGCAATTGAAATGGGCGCCGATGGACCGGGTTTATGACCGCATCATCACCGGTGGCAAAACTGTTGATTTCGTCACCGGACGCGAGGAATTCAAGGCCGAACTCAAAAAGCATTTCCCGCAAGAAGCGCTGGCGATAGACCGCTACGTGAAGTTGGTGGACAAGGTCGCCGGCGCCGCGCAGTCCTTCTTTTCCGCCCCAGCCATGCCGCCCAGGCTCGGACGTATTTACAACCGGCTGCGCAAATGGCTGGTGCCCAAAGAGTGCTTCATGACCGTGCGCCAGGTGCTGGAGAAACTGACGCGCAACCAGGAATTGATCGGCGTACTCACCGGGCAGTGGGGCGACTACGGCATGGTGCCGGCCGAGGCGAGCTTCCTGATGCATGCCACGGTGGCCAAGCACTACTTCGGCGGCGGCAACTACCCGGTCGGCGGTTCCTGGAAGATGGCCGAGCACATCACCGCCGTCATCCGCGCCGCGGACGGCGAGGTGTTCACCTATGCGCGCGTCAAGCAAATCCTGGTCGAGAAAGGCCGTGCCAGCGGCGTGCTGCTCGACAACGGTGATCGCTTGCTGGCGGACGAAGTGGTCAGCTCGGTTGGCGCGCGGCTCACCTATGGACAGTTGCTGCCGGAAGAGCTGCAACGCAAGCACGGTTACGAAGAAAAACTGAAGACCGTGAAACCTTCCGGCGCCACTCTCACCCTGTTCCTCGGCTTCAAAGGTTCGGCGCGGGATCTCAAGTTGCCCAGAACCAATTTATGGGTATACCCGACGCCGCAGCATGAGCAGAACGTCGAACGCTACCTGAAGAATCCGGATAGCGAGTTTCCATTGATTTACATCTCCTTTCCTTCGGCCAAAGACCCTGAATGGGACAGGCACTATCCGAACAAGAGCACCGTGCAAGTCATCACCCTGGCGCCGTATGAATGGTTCGAGCAATGGCGCGGCAGCACCTGGAACCAGCGCGGGGCGGAGTACGAGGTGTTCAAGGAGAAACTCACCGAGCGGCTGCTGGTCGAGCTGTACAAGCAGATGCCGCAGCTCTGGGAAGCGCTGGATTACAGCGAGCTGGCGACGCCACTTTCCACCGAATGGTTCCATCTCTATGACCGCGGCGAGATTTACGGTCTGGATCACAACTTGCAGCGCTTCCAGCAGAACTGGCTGCACCCTGTCACACCGGTAAAGGGTCTGTACCTTACCGGTCAGGATGTGGTCACCGCCGGTGTCGGTGGCGCGCTTATGGGCGGCGTATTGACCACGGCGGCGATGCTCGGCGGCCGGCAGTTCAAGTTGTGGAAACTGCTCAAGACCTGGCGGCCAGCGGCTGATGCATCGTCCATGCAAGAACCGGTTGGAGATCCGGCCTGATGGACCAGACACTGCTCATTCTCGGCTGTCTGATTGTTGTCGTGATGGGCAGCGTGCACGCGCTCTGGACTTTGTTCACGGACAAGTTCGAGCCGCGCGAACCCGAACTCCTGGCGCGGATGAAGCAGATCAGTCCGAAGCTCACGCGACGCCTCACCATGTGGGACGCGTGGGTGGGTTTTAATCTGAGTCACAGCCTCGGCGTGATCTTGTTCGGTCTGTTCTATATCGTGCTGGCGCTTGAGAACTATGCTTACCTGCGTTCGTCCGTGGTTCTGAATATTCTGCTCGTTGCGGTTCCGCTGGTTTTCTTGGCGCTGGCGCTCAAATACTGGTTCTACGCGCCGAGAAACGGAATCATCCTTGCCACCGCGCTGATCATTCTGTCTTTGCTCTTGAGAACCGCTTAGGCGCGTTCGTATGACGATGCAAGAACTGGTGTTGACCATCCATATCCTTTGCGGAAGCGGCGGCATCGTTCTGGGCCCGATCATCATGCAGGCCAGAAAACTGCCCGGCTGGCACACGCGGCTCGGCGAAATCTATCACTGGCTGTTCCTGGTCATCTTTCTGTCCGCCAGCGCGCTGTCGTTACTGGAATGGCAGCGGCTGTGGTGGCTCTTGCCGGTCGGCATCGGGTCTTACGCCTTCGCGCTGCTGGGCTATGTTTCGGCCAAGCTGCGTTGGCAGAACTGGCTGAAATTCCATCTGGTCGGCCAGGGCGGATCGTACATCGCGATGACCACCGCCGTGCTCGTGGTCAACGCGGGCATCGCGACCTGGTGGGCCTGGGCACTGCCTACGCTGATCGGCTCGCCGCTCATCGCCTGGATCATTCGCGAGGTGGCGCTGGGCCGCCGGCCCAAATACACCTGAGCGGTTTGGTAGTGGCAGCGTTCAGCCCATCTGCCTGAAGGTCGCGCTCAATCTGCTTATTGTGTCTTGAACTCGGCCGAGGAAAGCGTTTGATTGCCGCTTGCCTCGATGGCCAGGACTTCAAATTCATAGTCCGTGCCACTGCGCATGAATTCCGCAGGCACAGTCACGCTGGTGGCAGTGCCCGGCAGGTATACGCTGAATACGCGCTTGCTGAATGCCTGCGGGAAGAGCGGGGCCGCACTCTCCTCCACGATGACCTGGTAGATCACGATGGCGATCGGCTGGCCGCTTGTGGTCGTGGTCACCGGCTGCCACCTCACCACCGTGTTAGCCGGATTCACGTTCTGGGCGCCGTCGGCGGGGCTGGTGAGCTGAGGGCCGGCCGGGATGGCGTGCGTCAAGCTTGCGGTCATTGTGGTGGCTGCACCACCTTCCACCATGACGCCACGGAAGGTGTAAGCGCCTTCGGGCAGGCGCGCCAGCACGCTGGCGATGGGCACCTCGGCGTTCTTGGGCTCCGAGGTCTCGAAGAACAGCTCGGTCAGGCCGAAGTTGAGCAGACCGCCCGCGGGTGTCGCTCTCACGACCTCGATACTGCCGGGGCCGCTGACTGTCAGCAGGTTCCAGGGGTCGCCGTCAACGAAGCCTTGAAAGCCGGTGTCTTGGTCCGTCGCGTTGTGTTCGATCAGGAGCTTGGCCACCTTCAGGCGCGGCGTGTCGTCGTTATCTGGCGGTGGCGGCACACAGCCGTCGCCGGTTTCGAACTCGGCCGAGGCCAGGGTCTGGTTGCCGCTTGCCTCAATCGCCAGCACCTCATACTCGTAGCAGGTGTCGTCCTCCATGAATTCCGCGGGCACCTCCACGCTGCTGGCCGTGGCCGGCAGGTGCACGCTGAACACGTGCTTGCTGAAGGCCTGCGGGAAGGGCGCGGTCGCGGTGTCCTCCACGATGACCTGGTAGCCAACGACGTTGACCGCCTGGCCGTTGAGGTTCTGCGACACCGGCTGCCAGGACACGACGATGCTACTCGGATTAAGCCCGGTGGCTCCGTCCGCCGGGCCGGTCAGCACGGCTCCCCTCGGAATGCTGTGCGTGAGATTCGCGGTCAGCGTGCTTGGAACTCCCTTGACCATGGTGCCCGCGAAGCTGTAGTTTCCTGCGGAGAGGCGAGCCAGCACATCGGCGATCGGAACCTCGTCATTCGGCGGCTCCGAGGTCTCGAAGAACAACTCCGTCAGGCCGAAGTTGAACAGACCTCCGGAGGGCGTCACGGTCACAATCCGCATGCCGTTAGGGCCGGTGATGGCCAGCTCATTCCACGGATCACCGTCGGCGAAACCCTGAAAACCGGTGTCTTCGTCAGTGGCATTGTGCTCGATCAACAGCTTCGCGACCTTAATTGCCCCCTGATCACCGGCGGGAGGAGGATTAGCGCGGGGAGGAGGATTGGAGCTCCCGCTTTTGCAGCCGCTCAGGGTCATAAGACCCAACAGGATCGCTATCATTGCGACGAAGGGCAGGCAGCGCTTGCGCGCGGGCTGCTTCGTGTCGAGTCGTTTCATGGCATCACTCCGTGGTCAGTTCCGAACAATCGTGTGGCACCGCGGGGTGGGCAACCTCGCCGCCCGAGTGTCAGTTCGATTATTCACACCCGCGCTAACCGTCGGATTGCCAGAACATTACGAAACGGCAAGGTTGCCGGCGCCGGCCGACCCGAAGAACTCATGAATCGCTCGTGCCCTTGCTTTCACCTTGTCGCCGCAAGACGTCGCGTGTTCTGCCAGCGGTGACTGGCGAGCCTTGCCCAATTCCCCACCTGGCCTGGTGGGGTCTGTGGTGTCACATGCCGCAGGCTCACCGCGGTGACGATCCCCGCTCCAGCCAGGCAGCGAGGCCGCCATCTGGGTCACGTTCGGCGGCGGCGCTACGAAGATTCAAAGCTATGCGCCAGCAGCGGGTAGTTCCGGAGCTGGAGCCCGAGTTTGGGTTCAGCGCCCTTCGCCGCGAAGGCGGCGTAATGTCATGCCAGCATCGTGTTTCCCGTTTATCAGGTCGCGCTGCTACGACCAGACAGCAGGACCAGCGCCAGCGCGATCAGGGCGGGCAATGCCTGCGTGAACAGGATGGAGAACTTGGCGGTGAAGGCGCCAAACACGCCGGCGACGATGACGCAGCCGAGGAAAAACAGCTTAAGGTCGCGGCGCGCGGCATACAGGCCCCAGACAAGTCCCGCGGCGAGAAAGCCGTTGTAAAGCCCCTGATTGGCCGCGAGCGCTGCGGACGAGGCGAGCACGTCACGCGGCAGCTCGAAAATCTTCTCGCCGACAGGATGATTCCAGAAAAACATTTCGAGAATCATGAAGCCGACGTGCGATAACGCAACAAAGCCCACCATGACATTGGCGAAGAGTTTCACTTCATTTCTCCCTTGAGTGACTTCGGATAAGGCAAGCGCAGCAAACCGGTGTGTGACCGGTCAAAATAATTCAGATAGATGCCGCCCGGCCCAGGAATGGCGGAGGCGATATCGCTGACCTGCGGCCCTCCGTAACTGGCGGCGTACAGCGGCGTGGCGCCGTCAGGACTAAGCGCCAATACGCCGGTGCGCCGGGATTGCGGCACGTGTCCAAGCGGCAGCCGCAGAAATAGCGGCTTGATCCAGGCGTTGGCGTGCAGCCAGGTCAGAAGTCCGCTGCGTTCCTTGAGCAGGCCAGTCCAGATGTTGCCGCTGGCGTCGCGGTCAAGCCCGTCGGGCATGCCGGTAATGCCGTCTAGCACGATCTCCGCAGTGCCGGCCTTCGCGCCAGCCAACCAGAAGCGCGTCAGGCGGAAATGTGGCGTCTGGCTCACGATCACCGATTGCTCGCGCGGCAAGCCGGGATGCAGGTCGTAGAGCACGCCGTCAACGAAGTGAAAACCCTCGGCGATCAGACGCGTCGTGCCGCTATCGAGATCGTGCCGCCACAAGCGGCCGTTGCCGCCCAAGGAGACCGCCTCCCGAACCGTGCCCCCGCCCATCGCAGCGCCTGTGTAGGCGAAGGGCTCGGAGAAGTAAATGCGCCGGCCGTCTTTGGAGATCTCAAGATCGTTGCAGAACGCGAACGGGCGACCCGCCTCGTCGTCGCGATGCAACTCGGGCGCAGAAGTGTCAGCGTCGGCGTACACCACCGGGCGGACGTGATCAATCTCGGTGGCCGGCACGCGCAGCACGACCGCCTCGATTGCGCGGGTCGTGACATTCAGCCGGTAGAGCCCGACTGCTTCATCCGGCGCATAGGTCTGTCCGTGTAGATGCGATGCGCAGAAGTAAACAAGGCTGTGGTCGCCTGGCGACTCATGCATGCCGGACGGCATCAACGGTGGGTCCACAAAAGCTTCGGCGTCATGCGTCGCCAGGTCAATCTTCCAGATTTGCCCATCCATCGCGCTGACCAGCGCGGTGGCGCCGCCGGCGAGAAACACGATGTCATCCTGTCCGGAAACGGCGGAGGGGAAATGCTCCAGCGTGGCGGCAAATTCCGCGGAACGGTCCACGGCGGCTATCGCATATGCAGTATCGTCGCCAAACACCACTGAATCCGCGATCACGATTTCCGCTGGCGGCGCGGCGGCCATCCACCAGGCCGCGAGCAACAGGACGACAATCAGTCCGATTTTCATCCTAGATCTTCCCACCCTTAGCTTTGTAGTGACGCCGTCCATCTGCTGCGGGAAACTATACTGCACCAGTGAAGTAATGGAGACGCCAATGCCCGTTATCGATGCCTGGTCGCAAGTGCCCACGGCGCGTTTCATGCAAGCGCCCTGGCTGGATACGGTGCTGCGGTGGACGGGCACGCCCGGCGATCGCAGCAAGCCGACGGTGAGTGAAACACTCGCGGCCATGGACGAGGCGCGCGTTGATATCGCCCTGCTGTCGGCATGGCACGGACCGCAAGGCGCATTGATCAGCAACGACGAGGTCGCCGCCGTAATGCAGGAAGCGCCGACCCGGTTTGCCGGTCTCGCGACTGTTGACCTGACCAATCCGGTGCGGGCCGTCGCCGAGCTGCGGCGCGTGGTGGATCGGCGCCACTTCGTGGGAGTTCGCGTCCTGCCCTGGCTTTGGGACCTGCCGCCGAATGATCGCCGCTACTATCCGATCTACGTCGCCTGCGTGGAATTAGGCGTGCCCTTTTGCACGCAGATCGGGCACACCGGCCCCTTGTGCCGTTCGGAGCCGGGGCGCCTGATTCCCTATCTCGACGATGTGCTGCTGGATTTCCCTGACTTGGTTGTGGTTGGCGGACACGTCGGTTTCCCGTGGATAGATGAAGTGCTGTCGCTGGCGTACAAGTATCCGAATTTCTACGTAGATACCTCCGCCTATGTGGTCCATCGTCTGCCCAGGGACCTGGTCGAGTTCATGCGGGGTGCGGGACGCTCGCGCGTGTTGTTCGGCAGCAACTGGCCGATGCTCTCACCAGCGCGCTGTCTGGCAAAGCTGGATGAGCTGAAACTCGACGACGAGGCGAAAGGCTTGTTCCTGGGCGGCAACGCGGCGCGGGTGTTCGGTCTTACCGCTCGAAACTAAAGTCCCGCCGCCACCCAGCGGCGGTGGTGCGGCAAATCCTCGTCGAGGTAATACGCTTCGCGTTGGGTGACGACGAGGATTTCCTCGAACTTGGCGCCGAGCTTGCCAATCGCCACATGCGGTTCCATCGCCCACAGGCCAGGCTGCGGCGGACAATCGCATTGGCGCGTGTGGTTCCAGTTCGGCGTAAGCGCCGGGTCGCTGCGGAAGGAACGGAAACTGCGCCAGAAAAACCAGCTAACCGGCAGCGGCGACAAGCCCCAGATGCGGCGGCGTGACAACCAGGCCGGACCCACCTGAGCCATGCGGTGCGCCAGCACCATGCCGATATGCTTGCGGTGGCAGTTCTCGAAGCCGCGCGCGACGATCACGCCGTCCACTTCGCGCGCAATCTCACGCATGGAGCGGCGCTCGCGCGTGCGCGTCAGGATCAGCGTACGCAGTTCGCGCAGCAGTGCGTCGGCCTGGGCAAAGGCAGCCGTACCTCCTCCGCGCGGCACCGAGAGCGAAACATCGGTCATGCTGCCCTCGAAGATCGGCGCAGCATCGAGAATCACCGCATCGCCAGCCTGTAGCCGCCGCGCGGTCGGCAAGGCTTCCAGCTGCCCGAACTTTCCCGGGTAGGCGGTGCGTTCGCCGAACAGCGCGACGGGAACGTGGAAGTAGCTACGCACGCCCTGCGCGGCAAAAGCGCGGCGCAGGCGGCGTGCCACATCAAGCTCGGTCTCGCCGTCACGCAGCGTGGCCGCGATGTCCTCCAGCGTGGCATAGGCGCGACGCTGCAACTGCTTGAACCGCTCAAGCTGCGCCGCGTCGAAGTCCTGGTACTGGATCATGGAACTCTGGCGATGCGCGACTGCATGAACACCATGAAAACGGGAATGATCAGCTCCAGCACGGTCATGGCGATGAAGAAGGTATTGGGCAAGCCGACCGCGGCCATGGACACCAACCGCGCCAGACCGCCGACAAAAAATGTCAGCGCGAGGAAATAAACGACCCTGCTCTTGCGCTCGATATCACGGATGCACCACAGCAGCGCCACGCCGTAGGCCATGAACAGAGTGGCGTAGAAACGATCCTCGCTGTCCATCGTGGCATTGACCGGGATCGCGCCCGGAATCGCCGCCGGCCCCAGCACTATATGCAGCAGGGCAATGCACACGGCCGTCACGCCGAACAGGCCGAGAAAAATCTGCAGCGTCCTGCGCATGCCAGTCTCCTACACTCTCACTTGCCGCCGTGGGGCAGCCTTTAATCGAGCCGTTCGAGATTAACCGGTAGACGATCTTTCGGAATCGGCAGGCTGGTGAAATCCTGCTGCATCACATAACTCTCCGGCACGCTCCAGCGATAGCGTAGCAATAGCTGGTGCAGGATCGCTTTTACTTCCATCTCGCCGAAGTGCAGGCCGATGCACTTGTGCGCGCCGCCGCCGAAAGGCACCCACAGGAACGGGTGCTGCTTGTCTTCCGCACGGGCTTCGCTGAAACGCTCGGGATCAAAACACATCGGTTCGCGCCAGTATTCGGTCATCTTGTGCGAAAACCACGGCACGACTTGCACCAGGTGACCGGCGGGAATGCGGAAGCCCTTGTACTCCACCTCACGCACCGAGCGGCGCGGCATCGCTGGGACCGGTGCGCAAATGCGCAGCGCTTCCTTCATGACCAGGGTCATGCCCGGCAGCTTCGCTAAGTCGTCGTAATTCACCACCGGTTTGCCCAACGCCCGGCTTTCCTCGCGTAGCCGGTCCTGCCACTCGGGTTGCTTGGCAAGATGATAAATCATGTTGCTCAAGGTGATAGTGCTGGTGTCGTGCGCCGCCATCAGCACGAAAATCATGTGGTTGACAATGTCCTCGTCCGAGAACTGTTCGCCGCTCTCGGTGCGGGCCTGGCATAGACGCGAGAACAAGTCCGGACTATTGGAGCCGCGTTTCAGCGGGAGTTCGCTGCGGAAGAAATCTTCGAGCACTTTTCGGCCGACAAGTCCACGACGCCAGCGCCTTCCCGGCAGCGGATAACGGATGATGTCGGTGGGCGCGCGCACGGTGTCGAGGAAGGCACGGTTGAGCTGGGCCGCGGCCGCACCCGGTGGATGGCCGATGAAAGCGACGCTCGCAAGGTCGAGAGTCAGGGCTTTCAAGTGATCGAAAACCTTGAAGCCTGCGCCGGTCTGCCAGGCCGCCACGCCGGATTCAATCCCCGGATTCATCAACGCCAGATAACCTTCGAGCGCCTCCTTCTGGAAGGCGCCATTCATGATGCGGCGGTGCATGCGGTGCTCTTCGAAGTCGAGCAGCATCAGCCCGCGGTTGAAGAATTTCGACAGAAAGAATTCCCAGCCCGCGCTGGCGAAAATATCCCCGCGGTTCTGGTAAACGAACTGATTGGCATCCGGGCCGAGCAGAATGATGAAACGCTGGCCGAAGGCTTTACCCCAGGACACCTCGCCGTAGCGTTCCCAGCGTTCCTGCGGCGCTGTGTCCATCCGGAACATGTCGAAGCTATGACCGATCAGCGGCCAGCCCGCGTCGCCGGGAATTTCGCGCGGCGCGGCCGACGTCATGGTCGTTGCCTGTGTCAAGCGTGGTCCTCAGGGGGTTAATGCTGCCGGGGGGACGTAACGCTCCAGATCGTACCCGATCATCGTTCCAGCACCGAATGCCACGCGACCTCCGGAGTGCCCAGGCGCTTGAACTCGTCGCGCTTGCTCTGCCAGATTTTGAGATAACGGTAGAACGGCACGCTCGGGAAGAGGTGATGAATGATGTGGTAATTCTGATAGAGAAACAGCCATTTCATGACCGGCTCGCCACCGATGCGTGCATTGGTGGCCGCATAAGGATTGTGTGACTGCAACACTTGATGCGGATGATGCGGCAGGAAATTGAAAGCAAACGCGAGCCACAGGATCGCGAAACGGGACGGCACAATCCAGTACAGCAGGGCCTCCATGCCGAACCCGAGATAGCAGCTCAACGCGAACAGAGCTGTTGTCAGAAAGGAGAAACCCAGGATTTTGCGTCTGACTTCGGGTGCAATGTCGGCCCAACCCCTGAACACCCGGTAGGCGTAGTAGAAATCCGCCGTTGCCCATTGCAGTGGCAAACCCCAGCTCCATTTGCTTACGCCGCTCCACAAATCCGGATCGTTTTCGCGGTCATTGGTGTGGCGGTGATGCGCGAAATGCACATGACGAAATGCAGCGCAGCTCGCGACCGGACCCAGAAATGCGCCCGCGCAACTGGCGATGAAATCGTTCAGACGCGGATAGCGGCGCATCAGCGAGCTGTGCACACCATCGTGCAGCACCGTGAACTGCATGAAGGTCGCCGCCGCCTGCAGCAGGATCGCCAGCGCGGGGGGCAGCAAGCCGTGCAACGCGCCCCACAAGGCGCTGACCCAGAGTACGATCGCCAGCATAAACAGGCCCAGCGTCGGCCAGGCGACGGCTGGCGTCTGGTAGATCGGTTCTTTCGGCACCCGCGGGCGCGACACAGCAGGGACCATCTGGGCGACCGGGTTCATGATTGTAATGCACCATTCAATTAAACGAATGGTTAATTACGACGCAAATGAAGCCTGTTGTCAAGCACCCCGACCCTGGGCTGCCCGTCCAACACGGAACTGCCCGGTCCTGACCCTGTCAGAGGTTCAAGGATGGGCCTATAATTCACTGCTATGAACCGCTTCCGCCTAAGTATTGTCAGCGCGACGGCGCTGGTACTCGCCGCCTGCTCCACCGCAACCCCCTATCGTCCGCTGGAGGACGGTTACGGCTATAGCGAACGTAAAGTCGAATCCAATCGCTATTCCGTTACTTTCGCCGGCAACTCGCGCACGAAACGCCCGGTGGTTGAGGATTATCTGCTTTACCGCGCCGCTGAAGTGACGCTGTCCAGCGGCTACGACTATTTCGTGTTGGCGAAACAGGATACCGAGGCTGACACGCGCTTCCACAACACCTTTGTGGACTACGGCGGCTTTGGCTACTACCGCTTTGGGCCGCGTTTCGGCACCGGCGTCGGTGTCGGGGTCGGCACAACTTCCTCGACCACTGAGTATGAAGGTCAGGCTGATATCGTGATGTACAAGGGCAAAAAGCTGCCGAAGGACGTGAGGGCCTTCGATGCGCGCGAGGTCAAAGCCAATATCGAGCCGCGTGTCACGCGGCCCGAAAAAACTTAAATTGATTCAGGCGGCGTCAGGCTGATCAATACTGCGCCGGAGTGTCCATTGGAGTAGTCAGGGGCGCCGCGCTCGGATCCTTCTCCGGTACTTCTTCATACATATCTTCGCCCGGCACGTATTCCGGCGTCGGCGATGGTCGCAGACTTGTACTCTCCGGCTCGGAGCTGGGCTGTGCTGGATTGGTTTCTGTCGGAGGCGCGGTGGGTTCGACGGGCAGTTCTTCTCCGGCATCGGGCGTGGTCAGGGTCTCGGTGACGGAAGGCTGAGTCCCGGTCGCGACAGGCGGCTCGACTACCGCCGGTTCTTCCGCGGGTTCCAGCGGTTCCTCCACCGGCGCGGGCCGGCCCGGCGGGCGATATCCCATTTGCGCCATGATCCAGGCGCTGCGCGAAACGACATACGGCCCCGGATTGGCCACCGTCCAGCGTTTCGGATTCGGCAGCACCGCCGCGAGCCGCGCGGCCTCAGTGGGCGCGAGGCTTGCCGCCGATTTGCCAAAGAATTTGCGCGCGGCCGCTTCCACGCCGTACACGCCGGGACCGAACTCGGCGATGTTCAAATAGACCTCGAGAATTCGTTTTTTCGGCCAGAACAGCTCGATCAGCACCGTGAAATAAGCCTCGATACCTTTGCGCACATAGCCGCCACCGGACCAGAGAAACAGATTCTTGGCGGTTTGCTGAGTGATGGTGGAAGCGCCGCGTTTTTTTCGCCGCTTCTGATTTTCGAGATAGGCCTCGGCCATGGCTTCCATGTCAAAGCCGTCATGCGTCCAGAATTTCTGATCCTCGGCCGCCACCACGGCCTTGCGCGCAACCTCGGCGATACGCGCGGCGGGCACCCACTGATAGCGTATCGGCCAGACGTCGCTTTGCAGCATGAAGGAAGTTACGGGCGGCGGCACGAAGCGTAGCGCGCCGATGAGCAGCGGCGGCAGCGCAACCAGCAGAATCAGCAGATAAACCAGCGCTTTCTTCATTCGTAGCAGGGCAAAATGCAGACGGGCTGATATTGTACGGGTCGCTCGTCAGGGAGTTCCTCATATGAAACAGATATTCATCACCGGCCACGGCGGCCCCGAAAAACTGCAATTGCGGGAAGCGCCGGATCCCACGCCCGGCGCCGGCGCGGTGCGCATTCGCGTAAAAGCCAGCGGCATCAACTTCGCCGACATTCTTGCACGTCAGGGTTTATACCCCGATTCACCCAAGATTCCCTGCGTCGTCGGCTATGAAGTCTCCGGTACCGTAGACGCGGTCGGCACCGGCGTTAACCCATCGTGGGTCAGCAAAGATGTTTTCGCGCTGACCCGTTTCGGCGGCTACTCGGATGTGGTGGTGGCCCCCGTGGATCAGGTATTCGAGCGCCCGGCCTCACTAAGCCACGAGCAATGCGCCGCCATTCCGGTGAACTACCTCACGGCCTGGCAATTGCTGGTGGTCATGGGTGCACTGTCGAAGGATGAAACCGTGCTGATTCACAACGTCGGCAGCGCCGTGCCAGGCCGCGGGGCGCCGAGCCGTTGCTCGACCTGGTCGATCAGGAGGCCCTTGATCCCGAAGTAGAGAAGGCCGAGCGTGCCAAGGCGGTAGGGCCGTCCAACGCCAACGGAGTCCTCCCTTCCCCCGAGTCGGGCAACCCGGGCGTCGAGGGCTCGCCGCGCCCTAACAGTGTCGGTCGGGATGGGGTCGAGAAGCCGGAGCGGGAGACCGAAGGCACCGGTGCTGGCGAACCCAAAATCGAGCTGCATCGGAATGGGGGTCTCGTTGCCGTCGTTCGGTCGGCCCACGACCATCGACGGGTCGGTGGCATCGACGAGGACCGAGGCACGCTCGACCACGACCGTGCCGATTGTGGCGTTGACCCACCGGAACGGTTGCCAGTCGACCTCGAGGGTCGCGAGGCCGGGGACAACTTTGGGGCCGTGGGCGCAGGCTGAACCGAGGAGAACCGCCAGGAGCAGGCAAGGCAATCGTCGTGCAGTCACACCCGGCCTCCCTTCTGCCGCGCCGAATCCCATTGCCCCATTGGTCGCACACGCTTTTGTTCGGATCGAACAGCCCACGGAGGCGGTCGGGTCAGCGTTTTTTCGCTCTTGCGCCCCACCTCAACTATAGTAGACTGGAACGACGCCCTCACCAGACACCTGAGTCGGTCATCCCAAGCATGGCGCTGCCCTCAATAGCCAATGGCTCGACCCGTCGAACGGCACGCTCGTATCACGGGGTTCCATACCGCCTTGTTCTCGCAGACTCCCTGGAATGGATGGCTTCCCAGCCCGCCGACTCCTTTCACGCGATCGTAACGGATCCGCCGTACGGTCTCCGTGAGTACACCAC
>JBOICV010000088.1:0-1856 GCA_050740255.1 Nevskiales bacterium
GAGAAGGAGACACGCCGCAATCACGCATACACGCGCGTCCACAACAAGGCTGGTCGATTTGGTAAAACGCTTCATTCCCGCCAACGCGCCACCACTTAAACCACAGAAGCTGTTCCGAGTCAAGCCACTCTGTGGCTAGTGTCGTGTTGTTTTCAAAAGTGCACATTTGCGTTTCAGCAAAAGTGCACTTTTTCATAGGGCGGGCCGGTTGGTGAACAGGACGATCGGTTTGGCCTTGGGCTGGGGTGGCTCGGCTAGAACGCTGTGATGTCCGCTGGGATGCTGACAAAGCAGCACGCGCGTGCGGGGCGCGACTTCCAAGCGAATCCGATCCGCCCCGACCGGTACCCGCCTATCATCGCCCACGCGCACCGTCGTGCGTTGACTCCACACATACGGCCACCACGGACAGCGCGGTGCCGGCCGCAGCACGGTGCGTTTCTCGCGCCGCGCCCGCTCCCATGCAGCGTGGGCGGTCATCCCCAACTCCCGATGCGGTTCGTGCCGATTGCGATGGTCGCGCAGCGCCGGCAAATGCTCATTGGCCACGGCCAGTTCCACGATCACCTCGCTGGCCAAGTAGGCCGGCAGCCGGTTCTGCCAGTACTGGTGATCACGCTCGATCTTGCCTTTGGCTTGGGGTGTTGGCGCGTAACGCAGGCTCACGCCGTAGAAGCGCAACGCCGCGCCCAGTTGCGTTAGCGCTTCCGGCACGCTGCTGAAGAATAAGCTGTGGTAGTCCACGTACAGCTCCAGGGGCAGACCGTACTCGCGAAAGATCGGCGGCAGGAAATCGAAGTAGCTCAGCAGTAATTCGCGCTCGTAGAGGCGCGTGCCCAGGTGCAGCCGGGAACAGTCGTCCAGAATGTTCAGCAACGGGAAACAGCGTGGCACGCCTGCAAACCAGCGGTGTGGCGAGGCATCCAGTTGCCAGAGCTCGCCGATCCGCGTGCGTTGCCAACGCCGCACCGGGGCCGGGACCTTCACGACCGGCGCCGCGTGCGCCAGTCCGTGCGCGCGTGCCCAGCGCCGCACCTGCGCCCGATGCAGCTTGAAGCCACACAACCGCAAGACTTCCGTCGCGGCGAAGCTGTACGGGGCCGGCGGCCGACTCGACAATCGTTTGCGCAACAAGGCCGTGACCGCCACCGGCCACGGCGCGGCATGGTTGCCGCCCGAACAGCCCGGTGTCCAGGACGTGTGGTGGCCAACGCCGTAGGCTTTCAGGTAGTCGTGGTGCAACCGATAGAGCCGGCGACGCGACACGCCCAGCGCGTGGGCGGCTTGCGTGACGGAGCGTTGACGGGTGCGGAACAGTTCCAGGACGTGACGAATCAACGGCGCGGCCAGCCGATGCAACAACTGCGGATGACGTTTTTCATGGGGCGATGATAACCGCTTGGGGGCTCTGCCCCCAAACCCCCGAAGTTTATCGCCTTGGGCACGGGTTGATGAGCCTGCCACCCGCAACGCAACACGCCCCGGAAGGTCGGGGGACCGTTCCGGGGCGTGGGGTGGCCGTGAGGCTCAACCCGTGGACCGACAGCCGCTCAGGTTGCGCTTCCGCAGAGCCCTATCCTGCTGTCGGTCGCCGCGAGTCTGGACCCGTTTGGGGACTTGTCAACCCCCTCACGTAAAAAGTGCACTTTTGCTGAAACGCAAACTGTGCACTTTTGCTAGCACCACGACAAACAAATTCGGCCGTCCGGAAACGGGAGCAGGACTTACTGATCGCTCTTCTTCTGTTTGTCCCCCTGCGGTTGCGACTCGGCGCTCGTTGCCCAAGCATCGGAGATTTTCCCTTTCAGTTCCTTGGGATCGAAAAACTCGGCCATCACGGTCTCGCCCTCGAACAC
>JBOICV010000089.1:0-4166 GCA_050740255.1 Nevskiales bacterium
ACACCGCGCTGGCGGAAGCAGGCTATCCGGCGCAGGAACTGGAAGCCAAGGCGGTGGCGCTGCTGAATTTCGGACGCAAGATACTGCCGCAGGCGGATCAGCTCGCTAACACGATTGCGCTGGAGCATTTCACCGCGATCATGGCCGAAACCCTGTTGACGCATGCCTACCTGCTCGATGGCGCGCCGCCGCAGATGGCCGCGATGTGGCGCTGGCACGCGATTGAAGAAACAGAACACAAGGCCGTCGCTTTCGACGTGTACCAAACCGTAGTCGGCAAGGGCATACGAGCTTACTTGCGGCGCTGCATCGTCATGCTCAGCGTCGGCGTGCTCTTTCTGACGCAGACCTTTTATACACATTACCGCCTGATCAAACACGACGGGCTGCAGCGCGACTGGCGCGGCTGGCGCGGCTTCCTGCGCTTCCTGTTCGTGAACCCAGGCGCCTTGCGCAAGATAGCGCTGCCTTGGCTGGGCTATTTCAAGCCGGGTTTCCATCCTTGGCAGCACGACAACCGGCACCACGTGGAGCGCTGGAAGGCGGCCTACGCCGCGGCCGGTGTACCACCGCCCTGAACTTTATTCTCGGAATTTATTCCAGCGAATAGTGTGGAGTCTGGATACGCAGACTGCTATCCGAGCCGGGTAAATGCAGGTCAGCATCGCGTGCATGCTCCAGCATGAGCACGGCGCTGAGCTGACATTCTTTATTAGGCCCAAGGACCGCTTCCACCACATCACCTGCATGTTGATCGTTCGCGGTTAGCACGCGCGCGCCTGGTGCTGGCAGTGTGGCTGTCGCGCAGAACGCGGAATACAGCCGGCGCTTGGCGAGGCCTCGGTGCTGGGTCTTCGCCACGACTTCCTGGCCGGGGTAACAACCCTTCTTGAAACTGACCGCGCCAAGCAGGTCGAGATTGAGCATATGGGGTGTAAAGGCCTCGCGCGTCTCAGGCGAGATTTCCGGCAGCCCGGCGGCGAGATTCAAGCGACGCCAGTCTTGAATAGAACCGCACTGCGCGTCCGTCTGCTGCAAGCGGCCGCGCAGCGCAGCGATGTCGGGACGCGCTCCCCAGATTTCATGGCGTTCGGGGTCGCCCGGTACGCGAATCAGAGTTAGGCCGTCGCGCTCGACCGCTTCATTAGTTGCGCGCGGCAGTTCGCCGAGTCCGGTGCTCGCCGTTTCGCCGCATACGCCCAGCGCCGCCCAATTGGCGCTCAGGTCCTCAAGCTGGACTTTGGCGCGTAGTACAAACATCTTGAGCCGGGGCAGGGCGAAAGCGACGAGGTCCGTGGGCAGGCGCAGATAAATCCCGTCAGCGCGCTCAAAAACGCGGAAAATGACTTGCGCGCGTCCTTTCGCGTTGCACCAGGCGGCAAGCTGGCTGCGTTGCGGGGTCAACTCGCGCAAATCGCTGGTGAGTTGGGCTTGCAGAAAGTCGCGGGCATCCGCGCCGCTGGCGCGAAGCAAACTATAGTGAGCCAGCTCGACCCGCAGTTCGGTGCCGGTGGTTTGGTTAGGGTCCATCAAAAACGATCCTCATTCGATTGCAGTATATTGCGCCGCAGCAGGGGGCGCGGGTTAAAATAATCAAGTGAATCCTTCAGCAACCCCAACACCCCCGCCCGAAGTCGCGCCGCAAAAGTCTGGCCTGAACGAGGGCCGGCAAACCGATTTGCCGGTGGAGATAGGTGGGCCAAAGGGTCCTGAGCCGACGCGCTACGGCGATTGGGAGAAGAAGGGTCGATGCATCGATTTTTGAACGGCCATTAAGAGCCGAACTCTGGAAGGGAGCATGAACACCGAAGCCAAGAAGCTCGAACGCCCGCTGTCGCCGTTCATGATTGGGCCGTATTACCGGCTACAGCTCACCTCTGTGCTGTCCTTCACCCATCGCCTCTTCGGCATTGCCTTGTCGCTCGGGACCGTCTTGCTGGTGACGTGGCTCGGGGCGCTCGCTGCTGGCCCGGACGCTTACGCGCAGGTCAACGGGTTCTTGAATACCTGGCTTGGAAAATTCATGCTGATCGGCTGGAGCTATGCGCTGTTCTATCACTTGTGTAACGGCGTCCGTCATTTGTTCTGGGACGCCGGTTTGGGTTTCGACATCAAGACCACTTATATCAGCGGCTATGCGATGGTCGCAGCCTCGCTCCTGCTTACTGCGGGTCTGTGGGCTGTGGTCCTTCTCGGTTAAGCGCCGCAATCGGAGAGATAAATGAGTCTTCGTTCCCCGCTGTCGCGGGCGCGCGGGCTGGGCTCGGCCAAAGAGGGCAGTTCGCACTGGTGGTGGCAGCGCCTGACCGCGGTTGCGCTGATCCCGCTCACGCTCTGGTTCGCCTATGGCATTGCCGCTCACGCCGGTGACGGGTACGAGGCCGTGCGCGAGTGGGTCGCCTGTCCGGTGACGGCGATCGGATTGGTCGTTTTTTTTGGTGCGCTATTTCATCACTCGCAGCTGGGTTTACAGGTGGTGATTGAGGATTACGTTTCGTCCGAAGCCGTGAAGCTGACGAGTTTGATACTGATTAAATTTGCGCATGTCGTAATGGCCGCCGCTGCGATTTTTGCAGTGCTGAAAATCGCCCTGGGAAGCTGAAGCGATGACGAGCAGTTATAAGATCAACGACCATGTTTTCGATGTGGTGGTGGTCGGCGCCGGCGGCGCCGGTTTGCGGGCGACGCTGGGTCTGGCCGAAGCGGGCTTGAAAACCGCCTGCATCTCCAAGTTGTTTCCGACCCGTTCGCACACGGTCGCCGCCCAGGGCGGCGTCTCGGCCGCGCTGGGCAATATGGGCGAGGACAGCTGGCAGTGGCATATGTACGACACCGTCAAAGGCTCGGACTGGCTCGGTGACCAGGATGCGATCGAATACATGTGCAAGGAGGCCGCGCAGGCAGTGATCGAGCTCGAACACTACGGCGTGCCCTTCTCGCGCACTGAAGACGGCAAGATTTACCAGCGGCCCTTCGGCGGCATGACCACGCACTACGGCAAGGGCACGGCCCAGCGTACCTGCGCCGCCGCCGACCGTACCGGCCACGCCATGCTGCATACCTTGTACCAGCAGTCGCTGCGCCGGCAGGCACAGTTTTTCATCGAATACTTCGCGCTGGATCTGCTGATGGACGAGTCTGGCGGTTGCGTCGGCGTGATCGCGCTGGACATGGCCAGCGGCGAACTGCACCGCTTCCGCGCGCATCAAACCATTCTCGCCACCGGCGGTTACGGCCGCGCCTATTTCTCCTGCACCTCCGCTCACACCTGCACCGGTGACGGCGGCGGCATGGTGTTGCGTGCGGGTTTGCCTCTACAGGACCTTGAGTTCGTTCAGTTCCATCCGACCGGAATCTACGGCGCGGGCTGCCTGATTACCGAGGGTGCTCGCGGCGAAGGCGGCTATCTGACCAACGCCAACGGCGAGCGCTTCATGGAGCGCTACGCACCGAATCGCAAGGACCTGGCCTCACGCGACGTGGTGTCGCGCTCCATGAGTATCGAGATTCGTGAGGGCCGCGGCGTGGGAGCGGACAAGGACCATATCTATCTGCATCTTGAACACCTCGGCCCCGAGGTGCTGCATGAACGGCTGCCGGGTATTTCCGAAAGCGCGAAGATTTTTGCCGGCGTCGAAGTCACTAAAGAGCCCATTCCGGTAGTACCGACCGTGCACTACAACATGGGCGGCATACCCTGCTTATACACGGGTGAAGCGGTCACGCTGAAAAACGGCAACCCGGATAGTGTGGTGCCAGGTTTGATGGCCGTCGGCGAAGCCGCCTGCGTCTCGGTGCACGGCGCCAACCGGCTCGGCTCAAACTCGCTGCTCGATCTCGTGGTATTCGGCCGCGCCGCGGCGATTCGCGCTGCCGAGCTCACCAAAGCCGGCGCGCCGCACAAACCGCTCGCCCAGACCGCTACCGACAAGATTCTCGACCGGCTGGACCGGTTGCGCAACGCCAAGGGTTCGCAGCCGACCGCGCAAATTCGCCTGGCGATGCAAAGAACCATGCAGGCGCATGCCGCGGTGTTCCGCACCGACCACTCGATGAAAGAAGGGCTCGACAAGCTGAAGCAAGTTGTCGCTGGCTTTGCGGATGTGGGAATTTCAGACCGTTCGCTGATCTGGAATTCGGATTTGATTGAGACGCTGGAACTCGAC
>JBOICV010000090.1:0-7164 GCA_050740255.1 Nevskiales bacterium
ATCCGGGCACGCCTGGCGCCTGCGCGCCCAGCAGCTTTACGCGCGGGCCTGGCCGTACTGACTGCCCGGGCGGCGTCTGCACCGCCGCGCTGGAGTTACAGAATTACGCCAACTGGTTCCAGTACTACCGCCGCAGAATTCTGACTGCGCAGGCGGCCTTTGGCCGCGTTACCGCCAACCAGGGCGACAACGTGCGCATGGGCCTGGTCACCCTCCACAATAACAACTCGATTCGACAGCCCATCCGCGACATGGGCCTGGATCTGACCAGTGGCGACAAGCGCACCCTGCTCAATTCCATTTACAACATGAATGCGCTAAGCGGCACACCGCTGCAGACCGCGATGAACAATGCCGGCCTGTATCTGGAGTGCGCATCCTCTGTTTCTGGCAGCAGCAGCGGCAACCCCTACAGCTTTACCCACACGGGGACACTGGCCTCGGGTTGCCCGGCGCTCACCGTCGCGGATGGCGGCGACTGCCAGCAGAACTTTCTGATTGCCATGACGGACGGTTACTACAACGCCACCGGTAGTCGCCCTTCTGTCGGCGATACAGACGGTCCGGTCAAGGTCTACAACCCGCCGACCAACTGGGACGGTGGCGCCATGGCGGACAATGGCCCGAACCCCCCCGGCCCCACCACCTACAGCGATACACTCGGTGATATCGCCATGCGCTGGTATGAGAACGACATCCAAACCGGTCTCGCCAATAATCTCGCCAAGATTCCAGGGGTGGACGAAAACCCGGCGCAGCACGTCGTGACTTATACCGTTTCTTTCGGACTGGACGGTTCGATTACGAACAGCACGCCGGGTATTGACCCTGCCACCGGCATGCCGGCCTCGCGTCTTACGGCTTTTAACTGGCCCAATCCGCAGTCAGGTTCCGATACCTCCATACCGCAAAAGATTGACGACCTGATGCACGCCGCCTTCAATGGCCGGGGTGAATTCCTCAGCGCCAAGCAGCCGCAGGAGTTGCTGGATGCACTCGACGCAGCCATCAACAGTATTTCCGACCGCACCAGTTCGGCCTCATCCGTGGCCTTGAACTCCGGTTCTCTGAATACCGGCACGTCTATCTTTCAAGCCCGCTTCAATAGCGGCGACTGGACCGGCGAGTTGCTGGCGTTCCCGATTTCAGCCGGTCCCGGCCTGACGCCAGGATGCTCCGGAGAAGCCATCGGCAAGGTCTGCCCGAAGGCGTGGAATGCCGCCGACGTGCTTAAACTGCAAACCCCTGCGAGCCGAAATATTTTTACCATGGCCACGGCGAACCGGAAGGGTCCGGGGGTTGCGTTCAACTGGGCCAGCCTGGATGCGGTCGAACAAGGCTTCCTGAATTTTAACGTTGATACGAACGCCGCGGACACCAAGGGGCCGGAGCGCGTGGACTATTTACGTGGCGTCAAGACCAACGAGGCACCGAATGGATTTGATTTCCGTCCGCGTACGACACCGCTGGGAGACATTATCAATTCAGATCCGATTTTCGCGGGGGCGCCCAATCAGCCGTTTGACGGTATCGCGGGTTATACCGCCTTCCGCTCCACTCATCAGAATCGGACAGGAATGGTCTACGTGGGGGCCAACGACGGCAAGCTGCACGGCTTTCGTGCCAGCGATGGCAACGAGCGCTTCGCTTTCATCCCCGGCGAAAGAGGCATTTATGAGGATCTCTCCGGGCTTACTTCACAGAGCTACAATGCCAGGCATCGTTTCTTCGTGGATGGCTCGCCGGAAGTCTCCGACGCCGAAGTAAGCGGTGCGTGGAAAACCGTGCTGGTCAGCGGCATGCGCACCGGCGGGCAAGGCCTTTTCGCCCTGGACGTAACCAATCCCGATACCTTCGGTGTGAATAATGTGATGTGGCAATTCACCGACTACGATGATCTGGACTTGGGCTATACGCACGCCAAAGCGACGATCGTCAAAACGCAGATCGCCGGCAAATGGGCGGCAATCGTTGGCAACGGTTATAACAACAGCAGAAGCACTTTCGGCAGCCGCAATCTGAATGAACCCGATAATGTTCCTCCTCCCGTTGATAACGTAAGTAATACTGGTGAAGCATGCCTGTTCATCATTTTCCTCGATGGTCCGGGCGACCAGGTTTGGGCCTCCGGCACGGAGTACAAGAAAATCTGCGTGACCAGCGGCGGCCCCGACAACACGCCTGCGACGGGCACGCCCAACGGCCTCTCGACCCCAGCGGTAATTGACAGGGATGGCGACTTTATCGCCGATTTCGTTTACGCGGGTGATCTCGAGGGTAATCTGTGGAAGTTCGATATCTCCACTAATAGCCTGGGTCTTTGGGGCGTTGCGTTGGCCGGCCAACCATTATTCCGCGCTTGTTCCGAAAGCAATTGCAGCAACCGCCAGCAGATTACCTCGCGGCCTGAGGTCGGTTTGCATCCCGATGGCCCGCCTGACACATTTGGCCTCTTGGTCTATTTCGGCACCGGCCGGTATATTGCCACGGGCGATAACTCGGCGACGGGTCAGCTTACCCAGAGTTTCTACATCGTATGGGATACGGTGGCGCCCCAGTCGCCGCCGCTTGACCGCGCTGACCTGGTAGAGCAGACGATTAATAACGAGCAAAAGTTCAATGGATCCGCCTGTGACGCGGGCAACAAAGCGGGGTGCCTCCGTTTTGTCAGCAATAACACCGTGACGCTGACTATCCCCCCCGCAAGTCCCAACCTCGGCTGCTTCATGGACTTCCAGGAGCCGCCAGTTTCCAGTGGCGCCAATCGCGGGGAGCGCGTCGTGAGCGACCCCATCCTGCGCGAGGACCGCATCGTATTTACCACGCTAATTCCCTCAAGCGCACGTTGCGAATTTGGCGGTACTGGCTTCCTGATGGAGCTAAGCAAGACCTGTGGCCAGCTAAGCTCGGCGCCGTTTGATGCCAACAACGACGGCAAGATAGACGCTAACGACTCGATTGGGGGCGTTTATCCGAGCGGTCTTGGATCAGACAACGGAATTCTGCCGAAACCGACGGTGTTGGCGGTTACACCGGAGGCGCTGCAGCTTGGCGGCGGCGGTGGCGGTGGTTCGGGTTGTAAGGAGTTCAAATATATGTCCGGTTCGCAAGGCGGCGTGATGCAAGTGGAGGAAAGCTGCGGTTACCGTACCGGTAGGCTGAACTGGCGTCAGATTCGATAGTATTTGAGATTGGATCGAGGCTAACGTCCTAGGGAGCGTTTATGGGAAATCGCAAGCATCGCGGCTTTACCCTGATTGAGTTGATGATTGGGGTGTCAATCGTGGCCATCCTCGTTTCGGTTGCATATCCGAGTTACATTCAGTATGCGCAGCGAGCTCGCAGGGCAGATGCGACGGTAGCATTGATGCGGACCGCGCAGCAGATGGAGCGCTGTCTGACCGTGAACAACAGTTACACACTCGCCGCCGGTTGCACTGTACCTAACAACAACCCCTCGCCGGACGTTCATTACAACGTTGCCGTAACCGGACGTACCGGCACCGCCTACGTGCTCACTGCCACACCGGTCGCCGGCGGTGCGCAGGCTGGCGACTCCCACTGCACCAGCTACGGCATGAACCAGCTTAGTCAACGCTGCGCCAACGGTCTTTGCGAGCCGGCCGGGGGAGCAGCGGCGGAAATTACCAAGTGTTGGCGATAGGCGCTAGTCTGGGTTATTCCTAGCGTCATTCCCGCGAACGCCCGTCCTGAGCCTGACGAAGCCTGTCCTGAGCCCCGTCGAAGGGGGCGGGAATCTTGGCTGCGGTCAATCCCGATTTCCGAATAGATTCCGGCTCGCGGCCGCGCAACGCGGCCTTGGCCGGAATGACGATGGTATGACGCGCGCTAGGCGGCACGCCGCAAACTGATACGTCATTCCCGCGAACGCGGGAATCTTGCTGGGATGACGATGCTATGACGCGCGTTGCAGCGCCCGCGGCAAGGAGAAGGTGATGTTTTCTTCGCGGCCTTTGAGTTCTTCGACCAACTCCCCGCCAAGCTGCTTGAGGCGTGCGATGACTTGCTGCACCAGAATTTCCGGCGCGGACGCGCCCGCCGTTACGCCGACTCTCTGCTTGCCCGTCAGCCAGTCAGGCTGAATATCCTCCGGTCCGTCAATCAGGTAACCGGGAATGCCGCGCTGGTCGGCGATTTCGCGCAGGCGATTCGAGTTGGAGCTGTTGCGCGAACCGACCACCAGCAGCACATCGCAGCGCGCGGCCAACTCCTTGACTGCATCCTGCCGGTTCTGGGTCGCGTAACAGATATCGTCTTTGCGCGGTCCCAGAATCTGCGGGAAGCGCTGACGCAGGGCGTCAATGACCTTGGCGGTGTCGTCCATGGACAGCGTGGTCTGGGTGACATAGGCCATGTGCGCCGGTTTCTTCGGCGCGAGCTTCGCCACGTCCAGTGGCGTTTCCACCAGATATATCTGCCCGCCGAAAGTGGTATCGAACTGGCCCATGGTGCCCTCGACCTCAGGGTGGCCGGCGTGGCCGATCAACACGACTTCGCGCGCTTCGCGCGCGTAACGCGCCACCTCGATATGCACCTTGGTAACCAGTGGGCAGGTTGCATCGAACACGGTCAGGTGCCGCTGCTCGGCGCGGCGGCGGACTTCCTGCGACACGCCATGCGCCGAGAAAATAACGGTGGCGCCTTCGGGCGCCTCGTCCACTTCCTCGATGAATATAGCGCCCTTCTGGCGCAGGCCATCCACCACAAAGCGGTTGTGCACCACCTCATGCCGCACGTAAATCGGCGGTTGCAGACGCTCCAGCGCGCGCTCGACGATTTCGATCGCGCGGTCCACGCCGGCACAGAAACCGCGCGGATTGGCCAGCAGGATTTGCATCAGTCCTAACCTGTTTGAGGGCGTTGCCGCATCATGTCCAAGAGTAGCAGGGCCGCGCCGACACAGATGGCCGAGTCCGCCACGTTGAACGCTGGCCAATGCCAGCCAGCGACGTGAAAGTCAATGAAGTCAATCACATAACCGCGAGCGGCGCGGTCAATGACGTTGCCGAGCGCGCCGCCCTGAATCAGGACCAGCGCGGCGCAGACCAGCGTCTGGCCCTGCGGTGTTTTGCGCAGCCACCACAGTATGCCCACACTTACCGCAACGCCCAGCAGAATAAAGAATATCGGTGACGCCTTGCTGAGCAGACTGAAAGCGGCGCCGGTGTTATGCATATGGGTCAGGTTCAACTGGCTGAACAACGGCACGACTTCGTATAGTCCCAGCTGGGTAAACACAATCTGTTTGCTGACCTGGTCGAGAATAATCACGGCCAGAGACAGCCACAGCCAGTAAACGTTCTTGTATTGAATGCCCACGCTCTACTCCGTCATCCAGTGGTTCATGCCCAGACCCGGATCTCACCGGCGCCGAATACATTGTCAATGCAACGCCCGCACAGCTCCGGATGCTTTGCTTCGACGCCTACATCGGCCCGGTGGTGCCAGCAGCGCGCGCATTTTGCATGCTGGCTGGCCTGGGCCGTAACGAACAGGTTCTTCTCGCCGATCGCATCCGCCGGGCGCGCTTCCATACCGTGCACGCGCGCGTCCGAGGTGATGAAAATAAACTTCAAATCCCCCCCCAGCGCGTTTAATGCAGCATGGGCCTCGCCATTACAGTACAAATCCACCTCGGCGTTCAGCGGCGAGCCGATCTTGCCCTCCACGCGCAGGCGTTCCCACTGTTTCTTCACCTCCTCGCGCGCCAGCATCACCGCAGACCAGTCGCGCTCCGGCTTGCGCGCCTCTGGCAGCTGATACCACTCTGACAGAAAAACCGACTCCGGCCGCACACCCGGCAGATAAGCCCAGACTTCCTCCGCGGTGAAACTCATCACCGGCGCGATCCAGCGCACCAGCGCCTCCGCGATATGGAAACAAACCGTCTGTGCCGAGCGGCGGGCGCGGCTGTCTCTGCCACAGGTGTACAGCCGATCCTTGAGCACGTCCAGATAAAAGCCGCCCAGGTCCACTACGCAGAAGTTATGCAGCTTGTGATAAATCAGATGAAATTCGTAACTTTCGTAAGCCTGCTGGATTTCCGCCTGCAGTTGCCGGGCGCGGCCCAGTGCCCAGCGGTCCAGCTCCAGCAGCTCATCCGCCGGCACCGGCTGCGCGGGATCGAAGCCGTCGAGATTGGCCAGCAGATAGCGTAGGGTGTTGCGGATGCGGCGATAGGCTTCCGCCAGGCGGCTGAGCAGATTGTCCGATACCGCGATTTCGCCGCTATAGTCGGCCGCCGCCACCCACAGCCGCAGCACATCCGCGCCGAGTTTCTGCATCACGGCCTGCGGCGCGACCACGTTGCCGAGCGACTTCGACATCTGGCGGCCCTGCTCGTCCACCGTGAAGCCGTGGGTGAGCACGCCCTTGTAGGGCGCGCGGCCGTGCATGGCAACCGCGGTCAGCAATGAAGACTGGAACCAGCCGCGGTGCTGGTCGGAGCCTTCAAGATATAAATCGGCTTGACCGTCCGCGCCAAGCGTTGCCGGACGCTGGAGCGGCACCGCATGATGCACTACGCCCGAATCGAACCAGACATCGAGAGTATCGCTCAGCTTGTCGTAGTCCTGCGCCTGCGCACCGAGTAATTCCTTGGGATCAAGTTCGAACCACGCCTCGACACCCTGCTGCTCGACCCGTTGCGCCACGGCTTCCAGGAGGCGCGGCGTGTCGGGATGCAGTTGCTGGGTCTCCTTGTGCACGAAGAACGGGATTGGTACGCCCCAGGTTCTTTGCCGCGAGATACACCAGTCAGGACGCTCGGCGACCATTTCGCGGATGCGGTTCTCGCCCCAGTCCGGAGTCCAGCGGACTTTGCCGATTTCAGCCAGCGCGGTCGTACGCAGGCCGGCGGCATCCATGTTGATGAACCACTGTGGTGTGGCACGGAAAATCAATGGCGTCTTGTGGCGCCAGCAATGCGGATAGCTATGGCGGATTTCCACCGCGCGCAGCAGATTGCCGCGGCTGCGCAGAGTTTCGACGATGAGCGGATTGGCCTTCCAGACACGCTGGCCAGCGAATAACTCCGTATCTACAGTAAAGCAGCCATTGCCGGCGACGGGATTGTGCATCGGCAGATTGAAGCTACGGCCAACGAGATAGTCGTCGTTGCCATGGGCCGGCGCGATATGTACC
>JBOICV010000091.1:0-44847 GCA_050740255.1 Nevskiales bacterium
ACGCCAAGCAGCAGCGTGAAGTCGTCAACGAGCAGGGCCTGACCACCAAAACCCTGTCGCGCCAGAAGACGCAAGAAGAACTGGCCGCGGAGAAAAAAGCGCGGGATGACGCCGCGCTTGCCGCCGAAGCCAAGAAAAAACAGGACGAGGCGGATCGCAATCTGCTGCAGACCTATCCCAGCGTGCAGGCGATAGACGAGGCGCGCAGCGAGCGGCTCAATCTGATTGATTCCAATCTGCGCATGGCGCAGAAGTCGCGCACGGGCGTTGATGAATCCTTACAAAAGCTGAATGCGCGCAGGGCCGCCGCCGAAAAAGATGGCGGCAAGGCGCCCGCGCCATTGCTCTCCCAGATAAAAGATCACCAGCGAAAACTGAAGGAAACGGACGACGCGATTACCAAGATGCAGCAGGATCGCGTGAAGTTAAGCGCAAAGTTCGATCAGGACAAGAAACGCTATCTGGAATTGCAAGGCAACGCACAGGCAGCCGTGCCGAGCCCCGCGCCTACCCGTTAGCTCGCGCGAATTAAGGTACCAACGCCCTCGTCGGTGAACAGCTCCAGCAACACTGCGTGCTCCACGCGGCCGTCCACAATATGGGCGGCTTTCACGCCGGAATTCACCGCATCCAGCGCGCATTGAATCTTGGGAATCATGCCACCGTGGATGGTGCCGTCCTTGATCAGCGCCTCCACTTTCTTGGGTGACAAGCCGGTCAGCAACTTACCTTTTTTGTCCTGCACGCCGGGGGTATTCGTCAGCAGCATCAACTTCTCGGCCTTGAGCACACCGGCCAATTTGCCTGCCACCGGGTCGGCGTTGATGTTGTAGGACTCACCGCTCGCGCCGACACCGACCGGCGCGATCACCGGGATAAAGCCGCCCTGCTCCAGATGCGCGACCACCCGCGGATCAATGCTCTCGATTTCGCCGACCAAGCCGATATCCTGGCCCTTCACCAACAACTTCTTGGCGCGAATCATGCCGCCGTCCTTGCCGGTCAGACCCACCGCACGCCCACCCTGATGATTGATCGCCGATACCACCGCCTTGTTGACCAGGCCGCCGAGCATCATTTCGACCACGTCCATCGTCTCTTCGTCGGTCACGCGCAAACCTTCGACGAACCTGCTTTCCTTACCGAGTTTTTCCAGATGGTCGCCAATCTGCGGCCCGCCGCCATGCACCACCACGGGATTGATGCCGACCAGCTTCATCAGCACGACGTCGCGGGCAAAGGAGGCAATCATGGTGTCGTCTTTCATGGCGTTACCGCCGTACTTGACCACGACCGTCTTGCCGGCGAAACGCCGGATATAGGGCAGCGCCTCGGTCAATACCTTGGCGACCTGCATGGCTTGATCGGAGTTGAGGGCCATTGCTCCTAACCGGGCAAATTTAGAGCGCGCATTCTAACCGCTTGCGCGCAAGGCGGCATTGAATGGCTTACCCGAAACCGCAACAGGTCATGCAGTGTTTCCTCAACCAATGAAAGCAACGGCGTGCGACGCCGTTGCTCGCTGGCAGTTAGGCGCTTACGCATTGGCAATATGTCTACTCGGAATCCTGTGAGATCGATGAGCTGTCGACGATCTTCGGAAGGTTTTCTGCCAACGCCAGCACCGTTGACGCAGCTCCGCGTGCTGCCATGCGACGTATATGATCAACCAGATCATTTATCCCCTGTACCCCTGCTTCCTGCGTAGCACGCAAGGCATGCTCGTACCCGAGCATAAGTATGCGCATGCCAAGGATGTATTTTTCCGTGACTACGTCCTTAGCAAGGTCGCCACGAGTTTGCATCTTGTATTTCAGATGATATGAGTTGTCGTAGTTGACCTTGTAAATGACCTGTCCATCGCCAAGGTCTGCGACGGTGCCGCCGTCCTGGTCCGTAAAACCTTCCGGCCAGCGTTCCGTCTGTTGTTCTCCGACGTTGCGGCCGTCCTTGGTCAGCAGGATGCACTTCGGCAACCCGTGCGTTGGAGCATTGGTGCCGTGACCCTTTCGGTCCGCGCCTCCGCCACCTTTGGTCTTGTCTTCTCGCTTGGGGCCTTTTGGCTTCGGTTCAGGAGGAGTTTCCTCCTCCGCTATGCGAATCGTGAGCGAATCTTCGACTGCCTCGGGCATGGCGGTATCTTGCAAACCGACATTGAAGGTGAACTGCTGACCGACCCGTAGATTGGATTCCACAGGGTCAAAGAAAATCATGAGCCTCCCATCGTTTAAGTGCTGCCGGACGGCAAACCGCGACGAGATTTCTCCCGGCAGTATCACGCGTCCAGGGTTGTCAGGCCTGTTAAGGTAGCCGTTCTCCGCGTCCGTGCGAGCACCCACGGGACGGGTACGGTTTATCGGTATCTCAATCCCCTTGTGCGCGGCCTTGCCTTCAAACTGGATGTAGGTCGGGCTGTACCTGCTTTCGATGTTGCCCGTTCCTTGGTCCTTGCCGTTCACACCGCCGCCGGCGGGCAAGCGAATGACGGGGTCAATTCCCGTCAGAAGGTTCGCTAATGTCGGGTCCTTGTCGACGAGCTTCTGAAATAGATCATTCCGCTCCTCCTTTGTGGTGCGCTCCATTTCTTCTCGTGCAACTTTGGCCTGGAGCTTCTTAAGGCCGATAGACTCCTTGATCGTAAGCGTTACGAGCTCGCGGTAACGCTCTCCAACAATTGTGTTGCGGATGTGCTCACGGTCGCCTTTCCATACGTCGTTGTGTGCCCCAAACGTAAGGTTACTGGCATCAATAATGACCACGACGCGATCCTTGAGCGCGGGAAATCCGCAATCCGTCAAATAACCCCTTGTCTGCTTGAACTGAACCTGGCCGTTTAGTGTGTGGAAGACGCGGTTGTTTGTGCTTTCAAGCCAACTAGGGATTCTTCTCTTGAGCGCAATTGCATTAATGGAAATCTCACCGAGTTCCGGGTCCTCAACCTTGCCGACGCTGATGCGTTCGTCAGCCGCTACCTCATCATCGTCCTCACTTTCCGGCTCATCAGGTCGTCCCTCCTTGTGCGAACGGAGTAGCAAAAACTCCATGCCGTAGAACGGGCGCGGGTCTATACCTTCCGCGCGATCGCCACCGCGCTTTGAGTCCGGTTTCTGACGAAAATCCAAAAGTCGAAAGGGCAGAATCGTTTCAACGAGATTCTCGTTCAGTGCTTCACGCGCCCCGCGAAAACTCAAAAATCTGGCCCCAACCTGGTAGTCATACAATTTGATGACCGTCCCGGTCTTTAGAAGCACGCCGTCATATCGCTTTCCGTCCCCCTTCTTAAACGGAAATATCACGTCTGCATCAAACGAGGGAATCGAGCCGTCCGGAAGGACGAAGTATTCTGCGATAGGCATGCCAGCGGCCGGTCGGCGACGCATCAATGTCCATCCCCACTGCGCCTTTCCATCGAAACGCCTTGAAAGGATAAATTTGAACCAACGACGCCCGCAGTATCCCAAGACGCCCGATGACCCCATGTTGTACTTGCCTTGGACAAAGGGAATGCCGCGCTTGTTGCCTTCGCTCAGAGACAAGAAGGTTCGGCTGAAATCCTCCGGTTTTTGTCCCTCCCCGTTGTCCACAAACGTATAGCAGGGCAGTCCCTCCTTCTTATTTCTGGCGCCGGTTATTCCGATTACGAGGTTTTTCGACGCAAAGTCTCTCAGCCAAGGATCATTGGAATCGAGGTTGACGAGTTTGCCGCCTTGCATCGGCTTGACCAGCTTGTCGACTGCCTCATACATCGTGCGAGGTGCTTGCGGTCCTTTCGGATCGACGCCCTTTTGAAGAGCGTGCCTTGTCAACACCGCATCCACCATGTTGGTCATCAACTCCGTTAGCGCTTTCCCGCCGTCCGAAGCTTGGTTCGAGGTGACGTTGAAGTTGGTTTCGCGGTTGTCTAGTGGCCTCCAGTTTGAAGCCTTCTCCATTTCCGCAATGGATTCGACAAGGGTTTGAACTGTCTTTTCGGATTCAGCCTGAAGCAACGTCAGGCAAACTTCGTGCAATTTCATTGCTTGAGCATCCCTCTAATCCAGCTTGAATTCGATCTTGCGGCCGCCGCGCTTCTGGGCGAGCTCGAACTTTTGCCGGCACGCAGTCACTTCATCCTGAAGGGCCTTGAGGATCTTTTGTACATCGTGTTGCGAGTAGTCATAGTTGGACTTATTCGAGAGGTTTCCTATCAGCTGGATTCTCTTAAGCGCACTCGAAACTCGCTTTGTTGCGAGCCTCACGAACTTATCTCGATCCTCTTTCCGCATTACCCTGTCCATTTTCTTAGTACGCGTACATAATATACACATACGCGTACTAAGCAAGTTTACGCGCGAAGCGCGCGAAAGGTCGTGCTTGAAGTCCCAGCGGTCGTAAAACTATACTTAACTATAGTCATTGGCCTGGTGGCTGCTATGCCTAAGCCTCACGCAAGCGCGGCGTTCTTTTCGGCGCAAGAGGCCGCCAAAGCGGCTGGCATATCTAAAGCGACGCTCCTTCGCTGGATCAAGGGTGGTCGAATTGGCGATGCTGCTAAACGGGATCGAAATGGCTGGCGCTTGTTCACCGATCGAGAAGTCCAGCGAATTCGTCGAGTCGCCCAGTCGTAGGCCTAGTTCAAGAGAAACAGTGATGCCAGCAGTGGAAAAGCGCGCGCCAAAATTCCTAGCCGTGGATTTTTTCTGCGGCGCCGGCGGCACGACTCGCGGATTAATCGACGCGGGTGGCTATGTGATCGCTGGGATCGACAAAGACGATAAATGCGAACTCACGTTCGCGACCAACAACAAAAATGCGGCACTGGACCGTGCAGCGCCGACGTTTCTGCACTATGACTTGTTCCCAAAGACTCGCCGTTATAGGTGGGGACAACAGAGTGAGCTCCGCTCCGAATTGCATGATCTGATTCCTTTCTACAAGAAGCAAGCACCGCATGCGCCGCTCCTATTCGCAATATGTGCTCCTTGTCAGCCATTTACTCGGCTATCGCGAAAGGAAATGACCAAGGCGCGGCTCGCCAAACGCAGCAAGGATCGCAACCTGCTTGGCGAGGCCGTGAAGTTCGTCGAGTATTTCAAGCCCGAGCTTGTTCTTTCGGAAAACGTACGCGGAATTGGCGATCCGCAGTATGGGGGAATATGGGCCGACTTCATTGAAAGGCTCGAAGAGGCTGGCTACGTCACCGGGTCGAAAGTCATATGCACCTCAAGGTTTGGTATTGCCCAATACCGCAAGCGATCAATATTGATCGCCGTGCGAAGGAGGCTGGTAAGATCAGAACGATGTGCGGACACGTCGAAGCGGGCCTTACTGGTTCCTGAATGCAATCCGGACACCCCTCCAGTGTCGGTCCAGGAAGCCTTAGCTCATTTCCCGCCGCTAAAGGCGGGAGAGCAGCACCCGGTGATTCCGAATCACCTTACTCGAGCACTCAGCAAGCTAAATAAGCAACGCCTAAGGGCTGCGTTGCCAGGCCAATCGAATGCTTACATGGAAGACACGCCGCACGGCGATCTGTCTTTGAAATGCCACAAGCGCGTCAACAAGCGCCTCCGAGATCGTTGTTTCAATGATGTATACACCAGGATGCGGTCGAACCATCCGGCTCCGACAATTACGACGAAGTGCCATAGCATCTCCAACGGACGTTTTGGGCACTATGAAGTCGGACAGGTGCGCGGCATTTCATTGCGAGAAGCGGCTGCGCTTCAGTCCTTCCCGGATGACTACGTTTTCTTTCCAATCGACCAGCAAGAACCCGTGGCGCGCATGATCGGCAACGCCGTCCCACCAAGGCTCGCGGAATTCTTTTCGGATTATCTGGTGCACTCTATCTAGCTAAGCGGCGCCGACGGATCACGCGAAGCAACTCGGCGGCTCCCTCTTTTGTCTCGCAGGTCCAAATTACTACTGGCGTCCACCCTGCAGCTTTCAACAGACGCCTATTCCTCTTGTCGCGCTTCTTGTTAGCGTCGAGCTTTCTATTCCAGAAGTTTGTGTTAGTTGTGGGACGCAGACCACGCTTGCAGGAGTGCCCGTGCCAAAAACAGCCATTCACAAAAATGGCTGTCCGGTAGCTGCTAAGCACGATATCAGGCCGCCCGGGCAGGCGGGCGTCATGTAGCCGAAAACGGAACCCCGCCGCGAACAGCATGCGCCGGACATACATTTCCGGACTTGTGTCGCGGCCCTTTACGGCAGCCATCATCTTCGAGCGCGACGGGGAAGGGCGCCTGGTTACCATAGCCGGATCCAGTTATCGGATACAAACGGGCACTTCGGTGCCCGTTTTATTTTGGCCAATGTTTCAGGCGGCCTCGCTCAGATCCAGCTCAGCCGAGACTTTGCGCCACGGCACGGCCACCTCGTGCGCACGGGTTTTGATGATGAGTCCCGCGCGTATCAGCGCCTGAACATCGCTGTGCACGTTCTTGTAGTCGCGGCGGAGCTCCCCCGCGAGCCGGCGGACAGATTGCGGGCCCGCGCGACGCAGGTGCCGCAGAACTTCCAGCCGCTTGGCGCTCATGACCCGGAGCAGGCTGTCCAGGTCGGTGAACGTCACGTTCTCGGGTGCGTTCAGCCGCCCGCCTTTCTCAAGCTTGTGCCAGGCCTCGACAAAACGGCGGCCCATGTCCTGCAACCCGCCCACATGGATGGCAATGCTCTTGCGTGTCATGGTCTGCTCCTTGTCTTTTCAACGTCGGCGAGAAAGTCCGCGATCAGGCGCTCGACGCTCTCAAACCGGTACGGTGTTTCCCGATTGCCGTAATGGCGATGATTGCCCTTGCCGCGTTCATTGTCGTAGGCGACGATGCGGCGACCGCCCTTGCCGTAGTACAGCGAATACTTGAGGCGGTGTGGCCGCTGCGGCTCATGCCCGGGTAGCCTCCAGATAGTCATTTCGACGATGCCGCCATCTGGATAAACCAGCTTATCGTGATAAGCCAGTGTCGCCCTGGGCATATGGTGTATTACACCATAGTCAGATTAGGGTGTAAATAACCATACCCTTAGGATTTGGGCCGAGCCCTGGAAGCCTCAGCGGCGACCCGACGAGCCGAAGCCACCTTCGCCGCGATGACTTTCGCCGAACTCTTTCACCATTTCGAACTCGGCCTGCACTACCGGCACCAGCACCAACTGGGCGATACGCTCGCCGGGATTGATGACGAAGCTGTCCTTGCCGCGGTTCCAGCACGACACCATCAGCTCGCCCTGGTAGTCGGAGTCAATCAGCCCCACCAGATTGCCGAGCACGATGCCGTGCTTATGGCCGAGCCCCGAGCGCGGCAGAACTACCGCGGCCAGATGGCGATCTTCGATATGAATCGCCAGGCCGGTCTTGAGCAGCGTGGTGTCGCCGGGATTTAGTGTCAGCGGCGCATCCAGCACCGCACGCAAATCCAGTCCGGCGGAGCCTGGGGTGGCGTAGCTGGGGAGAGGAAAATCCTTGCCCGCACGGGGATCGAGAATTTTTAGCTGGACTTTGCGCATGAACGATAGCCGTAACAGGTTGCTCCCGTCATCCCGGCCAGGGATTGGCCGGGATCCAGTCACAGGGAGGTGTCACAACTGGACACCGGCCTTCGCCGGTGTGACGACATTATTTCTTGCTATTTACGCGACCGCGCGATTTTTCGATTGATAACGTTGTGCGATCAATTCCACGAGCTGTCGCGCCAGGACTTTCTTGGGCGCTGCCGGCAATTCCTGGCCTCCGCCCGGCCAGAACACGGAGAGCGCGTTGTCCTCACGGTCAAAGGCGCGATCTGCGCCAACCCAGTTGGCGGCGATCATGTCGAGCTTTTTCCTGTCGAGCTTGCCGCGGGCGTAGGTCTCAAGATGGTCGGTCTCGGCAGCGAAGCCGACGGTGAATAGCTGCGGGTAGCGCTGCGCCGCGTCGGCCAGGATGTCGGGATTGCGCACGAGCTGCAGCGGCATTGCCTCGTTCTGCTTTTTCAGCTTCTGTCCGTTGGTGCTATGGGGACGGTAATCGGCGACCGCCGCACAGGCAATCAGAACTTCGGATTGGGCAGCGCGCGCCATCACCGCGGCGTGCATCTGCTCGGCGCTCTCCGTGTCCACGCGCGAGACGCCGGCTGGTGTGGGCAGCGTGACCGGCCCACTTATCAGCGTTACCTCGGCGCCAGCCGCGGCACAGGCTTCCGCGACCGCGAAACCCATGCGGCCGGAGGAACGATTGGTGATATAGCGCACCGGGTCCAGCGCTTCGCGCGTGGGGCCGGCGGTGATCAGCACTTTCGTGCCCTTGAGCAGACCCTCGCCAAAAAAATCCGCGGCGCGTTGCGCCAACTCCAGCGGCTCCAGCATGCGCCCTTCGCCCATCTCGCCGCAGGCCTGGCTGCCCTCGCCCGGGCCCCAGAGCCGTACGCCGCGTTTGCTCAGCAGTTCGGTGTTTTCCTGAGTCGCGGGATTGGCCCACATCAGGCGATTCATCGCCGGCGCCAGCGCAATCGGCGCATCCGTCGCCAGACAGAGCGTGGCCAATAAATCATCGGCCATACCGCGCGCGAAACGTGCGATGAAATTGGCGCTCGCCGGTGCAATCAGAATCAGATCGGCCCAGCGCGCCAGCTCGATATGGCCCATGCCCGCTTCCGCGGCGGGATCAAGTAGTTCGCTGCGCACGGCGCGACCGGAAATCGCCTGGAAAGTCAGCGGCGTGACAAAAGCCTGGGCGCCTTTCGTCATCACCACCTGCACCTCGGCACCGCGCTCTTTCAGGCGGCGCACGAGGTCAGCGCTCTTGTAAGCGGCGATGCCGCCGGTGACCCCCAGCAGGATGCGTTTCTTGGCCAGCGAACCCATCGGAATACCTTGTAAAACCAGCAGTTAGCCTAGCGCAAATTGCCCGCGACTGCAGCTTGCCGCTCAGTGACTCAAACGGGCCAGGCCCTCTTCGGCGCTGGCGTCGCCCAGATCCTGCGCCTTGCGATACCAGACCCTCGCTTTTTGCGGATCCCGCGGCACACCCTGGCCTTGTTCGTAAAGCCAGCCGACGCCGCTCATGCCCTTGGCGCTGCCGTTTTCTGCGGCGCGGCGAAACCAGAAAAATGCTTCGCTCGCGTCGTGCGGCAGCAGCTTACCCAGGCCGCTCATATAAAGCGTGCCCAACCAGTATTGACTTTCCGCGTGATTTTGTTCGGCGGCGCGGCGCAGCCAGAGCAAGGCTGTCTGCTGATCCTTGCTGACGGCGCGGCCGTGATAGTACATGCCGCTCAGTGCCAGCTGCCCGTCCGCAAAACCGTGCTCGGCCGATCGCCGGAACCATTCGAGCGCGTTAGCGTCGCTCTGTTTTACACCCTGGCCCGCGCCGTACAGATAGCCCAGCAGGTATTCGAAGGGCGGATCGCCGCTCTCGGCCGCTTCCGTGACCAGCTGCGTCAGCCGCTCCGGTGTCGGCGCCGGCGTCACTGTCAGACTGGTGCCGAACGTATCGCCTTGGGCGCGGAAGACCTCGAGATTCACCGAACCACCGACACCCGCTCGAGTGGTCGCGGCGGACAGTTGCGCCTCCCCCACCAGCGGCTCACCCGCGGCGGCCAGCAGCACATCGCCCGACCGCAGGCCAGCGCGCGCCGCCGGGCCATCGGGATACACCAGCGCCACCACCAGCGCGGCTGCGCGAGCCAGGCCGAGCCGATGCAGGTTTTGCGGCAGGATCGGCACGCAGCTCAGGCCGAGCCAGCCCGCGACCGACGCCGCGTCGGCCGCGCTTGACGGAGTCGCTTCACGCCGCAACGGCGGGCGCACCACCACTTGTTCTTCAAGCACCACCGGCGGCGACCAGATGGCGGCGCGCGTTTCAGTCGCGACGACTGCTGGAGATAAATCGCCGGCGGGCGGCGGCTGGCCGCTGCGCTCGATAGCCAGCACGGCCAACAGGATTGAGGCGAGCAGCAACAAACCCGTGCGGCGGCGCTGCACTGAGTTGGTCTGCGGCTGGCTTGTGTTATCCGTATCCATCCCTTTCCTGGCTGTTGTTCCGGCTGCGCACTCGATCGAGGCGGTGCGACATAAGTCCCCGCGGTAAGACCGCGGCCTTCGCGGCGAAGTTGCTGGTCAGTGCCTTCGGCTGCGTTTATTCTTGCTTCATGCGCGAAAAACTCTCCGCCAAGCCCCAAGCATCGCGATGAGCATACGAGACTGGCCGCCGGGCGAACGACCGCGCGAAAAACTGCTGGAAAAAGGTGCTGCGGCGCTGTCCGACGCGGAATTACTGGCGATTTTTCTGCGCACCGGTGTGGCCGGCCAGAGCGCGGTGGATCTGGCGCGCAGCCTGCTGCAGCAGTTTGGCGGATTGCGCCAGTTGCTGGAAGCCGACCGCGAACAATTCAGCGCGGTCAAAGGCCTGGGCACCGCCAAATTCGCGCAATTGCAAGCGGTGCTGGAGATGGCGCAACGGCATCTGTTGGCGCAGCTCGCGCGGAGCGATGCGCTCAAGCATCCCGCCGCGGTGCGCGACTACCTGCAGTCGCGGCTGCGGCATTTGCCGCACGAAAGCTTCGCCTGCCTGTATCTGGACAACCAGCATCAGGTGATCGGATTCGAGGAATTGTTTCGCGGCACGCTGAGCGGCGCCAGCGTATATCCGCGCGAGGTGGTCAAGAGCGCACTCAAGCACAACGCCGCCGCGGTCATTCTGGCGCACAACCATCCCAGCGGAATTGCCGAACCAAGCGCCGCGGACCGGCAGCTCACGCGGCAGTTGCAGGACGCGCTGGCGCTGGTGGAAATCCGCGTGCTCGACCACTTCGTGATCGGCGATGGGCCGGCGGTAAGCTTCGCCGAACGCGGCTGGTTATCAGGCTGATTTCAGGCTTGCGGTGAGCTGATTCTGCGCGTGGTGCCAGCCTTCCACCCAGGCGGGCAGCGGCGGCGAAGGCTGGGTGAAACCGATCAGTGCCAGCACTTGCGCCGGCGCGCCGTGACCGTCGCGCGAGCGGAATAAATAGCGCACCAGCACCGTCGCAGTCACGCGCCCACCCTGCACGAAGCGATGCTCGGCGAACAACCATTTCTCGTTCCAGCCCAGCAGGCGCGAGTGCAATTCATAGCACTCGAAAGCATGCATGGCGCGGCTGAAGCGCGCATTCGAATCGCCTGCAACCGGCGCCAGCCCCTGCGCCCGCGCGGCGCGCCACAAGCCCGTGCGCAGCCACCAGTCCAGCCGGCCGATGTCGGCGATGGAGAAATAGCGGCCGTTGTTCATGTGGATATTCATATCCAGATCGTTGGGCCAGACCCGGAAGCGCAGCACGCTCGTCTCCAGGACCGCAAGCCGCGGGCGCCAGCGCTGCGACAACAGCACTTTGAGCATTCGGAACAGGCAGACCATGTGGAGCATTCAACACGCGGGGACAAAGAAAGTCTACGCGCGATGCGGCGCGCGTTACAGCAGCCTGGAACTTCCGCTAAAGCGGCGGCCCGCTCAGAAAATCCGCCAGCGCGGCACGGTAGTCAGGCAGCTTGCGCCGCGCCTGATGCTCGGCCAGCGAGGCCTCCTGACTCATCGCCATCAGCAAGCGCGCGGCTTCGCTCGCGTGCCGCCAACCCATCGCGCCGAGCTCATGCGTAATCAAATGCACGTAACCGCGGTTGCGTTGCCGCAGGGCTTCGCCGATGACGGCATTGGTGTAGCGCTTCTCGACCAGCCAGGCGCGCAAGGGGAAGTGTTCGAGACAGACATCAAGATAGGTCTCGATCGCGCATTTCAGCCGCTCCACCCCGGGCGCGGTCTGGGCGGTGGCCTGCACCACACGGCTCCGCAAATCATCCATGAAACGCTCTTGCAAAATCAGCAGGTACTGATCCAGATCGGTGAACTGCTGCTCGAACTCATGCGGCGCCAGACCGGCCGCCTGCGCGATCAGCGCGCCATTCACTTGCGCCAAGGGCATACGCTCGGCCAGGTACAAGCCTGCCTCGAGCAGCGCGGCGCGGGAATCCTGGGCGGAGGCCATGGCGAACATGCTTAATGCCGATCCAGATAGCCGAACATCACATGCCGCAATTCCGGCTGCGCTGCGCCGGCTTCCAGCTCCGCCATGACGATTTCGGTGGTCATGGCGACGTATAAATGCGCCGCCGCCGCCGGCTGCGGCCAGCGCAGCAGTTCGAATTCCAGCCGGATCAAGGTGGTATAGCCGCGCGCCCGGGTGCGCAGCAAATCACGCGCGGCGGCGTGAAAGTGCAGATCGCGCAGTAATGTACGCAAGGCGGGACGTTGCAGGCTGGCGTCAAAGTAGGTCGTGACCGCCTGCTGCAGGCGGTGTTTGCCGGGAGGGGTTGCCGTCATGCTCTGAGTCACCTCGGCCCGCACTTCGTCGAGCAACTGACGCAAGAGCGCGAGCTGGAAAGCCTCCAAGCCGTCGAAATGCAGGTAGTAGGCGCCGGGCGCGACCTGTGCCGCCTGCGCTAAGCTGGATACAGTCAATTCCGTGCAGGGCACGCCGCGTTGCAATAGCTGCGCGCCGGCCAGCAGCAAGGCCTGACGTGTGCGTTCCCCGGAACCGAGCGCCTGTGCCACGATAGCCATGCCCTGCCTCTTGCGCCCATCCTTGGGCGTTTCGCATTAGCAGGCGCACGGTCCGTGCCAATGGGGGTATGGGCGGATTCAGGCACTTATCCGGTAAGCGACCGGATTGCAGTGCCAGAAGTGACAGAATTGGGCAAAAACTGACCACCTACTGCCAGTCTGAGTTGCGCGCTATAGGCGTAAATGGGCAATCCGCTGATCTTTTCCTCACAAAACTCCAGCATAGTTGCCGTAGCGCCCATTCCGGATGACCGGCGGCGCTGAATTTCCGACAAGCGGCGGTCGCTGTTCCGGCTTGCTTGGGCAGGCCGAAACTGATATAAAGCCGCGCTTTACGCGAACCCCGTTTCGGTCTGCCCCGGTCTGCGAGAGGGGTCGCCGTAGCAAACTTAATCAAGGTGTATTCATGTCCAGAGTCTGCCAAGTCACCGGCAAGCGGCCGGTGGTGGGTCACAACGTGTCCCACGCCAACAACAGGACCAAACGGCGCTTCCTGCCGAATCTTCAGTACCACCGCTTCTGGGTGGAAACCGAGAAGCGCTTCGTGCGCTTGCGGGTGTCCACGCAAGGCATGCGCATGATTGACAAGAGCGGGATAGACTCCGTGCTCGCGGGCATCCGCACCCGCGGCGACAAGGTATAAAGCATGGCCAGCAAGAATCGTGAGAAGATCAAGCTGGTGTCCAGCGCCGGCACCGGTTTCTACTACACCACCACCAAAAACAAGCGCAATACGCCGGACAAGCTGGAGTTCAGCAAGTATGATCCGGTGGCGCGCAAGCATGTGGCGTTCAAAGAAGCCAAAATCAAGTAACACGTGATCCGAAGAAAAACCCCGCAATAGCGGGGTTTTTTTGTTTTGGGCACTTGAGCAATGCCGAGTTATTTGTACAATCAGCGCGCCCCCGAGCGTAGATGGGCGCACACGTCGGCGAGCACCGAACTTTTGCTGGCGGCGCGGGTCACTGACGCGGTCGGCAATTGCAGACAGAACTAACAGCGGGATTGAAGCAATGAACGATATCACCCTGGTCCGTGCGGAGCAGTTGTCGAAGCACTACGGCCAGCGCACCGCGGTAAGCGGGCTCAGTCTCGAGTTGCGCCAAGGCGAAATACTGGGCCTGCTAGGCCCCAACGGTGCGGGTAAAACCACCACCCTGAAAATGCTGTCCGGCTGCCTCGCGCCAAGTTCCGGCAAGGTGTGGATCAAGGGTATTGACCTCAGCGAAGACCCCAAGCTTGCGAAGCAGGCGATTGGTTACCTGCCGGAGCGGCCGCCGGTTTATCCGGAATTGACGGTAGATGAGTATCTGGACTTTTGTGCGCGCGTGCACGGGGTTGCGCCCGGTCAGCGCAAGGCTGCCGTTAGCTCCGCCAAACGTGACGCCGGCTTGAGCGATGTCGGCCAGCGCGTCATCGGCAATTTATCCAGGGGTTATCAGCAGCGCGTCGGCATCGCGCAGGCGATCGTGCACCGGCCACCGGTGATCATTCTCGATGAACCCACGGTGGGGCTTGATCCGATCCAGATCCGCGAGATTCGCCGCTTGATCCGCGAACTCGCACAAGGTCATAGTCTGATTCTCTCCAGCCATATCCTGCCGGAGATTCAAGCCACCTGCGATCGCGTGGTCATCATCCACCAAGGCCGCATCGTGTTCGCCGAAAGCATGGCGACGGTACAGGCGGTGGCGGCCCAGAGCCGGATTCTGCTCACCCTCAAGCGCATACCCGCGGTGGAAGCTCTGCGCGCGGTGTCAGGCGTGGCCCAGGTCGAGCTGCTGGCCGACGGGCGCGTGCAAATCACCAGCACCTCGGGCCAGGATCCGCGCGAAGCGCTGGTGGCACGCGCGGTGGCCGAAGACTGGGGGCTGCTGGAAATTGCCCTGCAGCACAAGACGCTGGAAGAAATTTTCGTCGAGCTGACGGCCCGCGACTCGGCAGCCACGCAGGAGGCCGCCTGATGAACATTCTCTATATCGCGCAACATGAACTGCGGCGCATTTTTGTGTCGCCACTCGCCTGGGCCATTCTGGCGGTGCTGCAGTTAATGCTTGGCGTGGTATTCCTGCTGTCGGTGGTGGAGCTGGCCAGCAATCCGCAGATTCTGATGCAGGAAACCGTGGGCGTCAGTCAGGTCATCGTCGGCAGCGTATTCAGCTTTGCTTCGCTGATGTTTCTGCTGGTAGTGCCGCTCCTGACCATGCGTATGCTCAGTGAAGAGCGCCGCAGCGGCAGCCTGGATCTATACCGCGCCGCGCCGGTGTCGCTGACGGACCTGGTGCTGGGCAAATTCCTGGGGCTATGTGGTTTCCTGCTGGTGTTGATGCTGTTGTCGAGCCTGATGCCGCTGGCTTTGATGCCGGCCACGCCGCTGGATCTGGGCCGCATCGGCGCCGGCATGCTGGGCTTGTTCCTGATGATGATCGCCTTCGGCGCCGCCGGTCTGTTCATTTCCTCGCTGACCGAACAACCGGTGATCGCCGCGATCGGCAGCCTGGTACTGCTGCTGGTGATGTGGTTGATCGGCTGGTTCGAGGATTGGACCCTGCCTTTCTTCGGCAAGGAGATTCCAGTCGGGCTGCCGTTTGCTTACCTGTCCATGACCAACCATTTCGATAGCTTTATCGAAGGCGTATTCAATACCGCCGACGTCCTCTACTACTTTCTGTTCAGCGCCGTGTTTCTCACGCTCACGGTGCAGCGTCTGGATATGGAGCGGCACTGATGGGTCTGCAAGAGAAGACGCTGCAACGCTTGCAGCACGCGCTCAGCATCGTATTGGTGCTGGTAGTCGCTGGTCTTTTTGCCTGGCTGTCCACGCGCTACAGCACCAGCTTCGACTGGACCGCCAACAACCGCAATTCGCTGACCGAGCCGAGCAAGCGGCTGCTGGATTCGCTGCCCGACCCGATCAAGGTCACCGCCTGGGTATTCCCCGACAAGACGGTCCGTTCCGGAATTGAATCCAAGTTCGAGGCCTATCAACGGCACAAGCCGGACATCAGCGTCGAATTCATTGACCCGGCCAAGCAACCGCAGAAAGCGCGCGAGCTGAACGTGGGCGCCAGCGGCGAGGTGTTCGTTGAATACCAGGGCCGGCGCGAGAGCCTGACCGCGTTATCCGAACAAACCATCACCACTGCCTTGCAGCGTCTGGCTTATACCGGTGAACGCTGGGTGTTGTTCCTTGAAGGCCACGGCGAGCGTAAGCTCGAGGGTGCGGATGGCGCCGACTACGGCGACTTCGCCAAGCTGCTGCGCGACAAGGGTTTGAAAGTGCGCGGGCTGAATCTGGCGCAGGCGCCGACCATTCCGCACAACACCGCGGTGCTGATCATCGCCGGCCCGCAGCGCAATCTGCTGCCGGGCGAGGTCAAGCTGATCCGCGACTATGTGGCCGGCGGCGGCAATCTGCTGTGGCTGGCCGATCCTGATCCCGAAAGCCGCGGCGGACTCGCCGGCTTGGCGGAAGACCTGGCTGTGCAATGGCTCAAGGGCACGCTGATTTATCCCGACTATCAGTTACTCGGCACCGAGCATCCGGCCATCGCGCTGGTGATGGATTATCCGCAACACGCGGTGACTTACGCCTTGCAGGACATCACCGTATTCCCCTTCGCCGGCGCGCTCAAGGGCGTGAAGGATTCCGGCTGGACGCAGCAGCCGATGCTGACCGCGCCGGAACGCACCTGGCTCGAGACGGGCACGCTCGACGCCGATATCGAGTATCAGCAGGCTCAGGGCGACCAACTTGGGCCGTTCATGCTCGGCGTGGCACTGGATCGCGTCGCACCTGATCCGGAGAAGGACAATAAGCAGGAGCCGCTGACGCCGGAAAGTCTGGCCAAGGCCGAGAAGGAACAGGCCGCGCGCGAACATCAGCGGGTGGTAGTGCTGGCCGACAGCGATTTCCTCGCCAATGGTTTCATTGGCACGCTCGGCAATCAACAGCTCGGCCTGAATATCCTGCAATGGCTCAGCAACCGCGATGCGCAGATCTCGATAGATATTCCAGCCGCGCCCGACAACAAGTTATTTCTCGCGCCGTGGGCGCCGATGCTGTACGGCGCTGCTTTCATCCTGGTGCTGCCGCTGGCGCTGGTTGGCGTCGGTGTCAGCCGCTGGTGGATCAGGCGCCGGCGCTAATCATGTCGCGTAAAAAGCAGCGCCAGCTTCTAAACCTCGCGCTCGGCGTGATGGTCGTCGCGCTCGTCGTGGGCGTCTGGTTTGCGCGCGAAAAAGAAGAACCGGCCAGACCCCTGACCGCACTCAAGCCGGAGGACATCACCACGATCGCGGTGCGCCATCCAGGCAAGCCGGCGATTCGGCTGGAAAAGAATGCCCAGAGCTGGGTGCTAACCGCGCCGGTGAAAGTAGCGGCCGATCCGCTGCAGGTTGCGGGACTGACCAGTTTGGCCACGCAGGAAACGAGCGCCCAATACCCGCTGGCTGAGCTGGATATGAAGAATGTGGAGCTCGAACCACCCGCTTACGAAATCCAGCTCAATGACACCGTGTTGGCATTTGGCGGGACTGAACCGATTGACTACCGCCGCTATATCCGCGTCGGCGAGACGGTTTATCTCAGCTCAGACCCGCCCAGCACCGCGCTGGATGCCAACTACAGTGATCTGGTGCATGCCCAATTGGTGCCGCCGGGCAGCAAGCTGACCCACATCAAGGCGCCGGGGGTCACACTCACGGAGCAGGCCGATGGTAGTTGGCAAGTCGCGCCGGCCAAAGCTGATCAGGGCGCCGATGCGACACGCGGTATGGTGGATGCTTGGAAGAACGCGCGCTCGCTCTGGCGCGCGGAACTGGACAAGAGCGAAAGGCCGTCGGCCACCGACCGCGTGACCGTTACCCTGGACGGGCAGGAAGTAACTTTCGCCGTACTCGAGCGCCAGCCGCAGCTCAAGCTCGCGCGTCTGGACCTCAAAATCGTGTACACGCTCGGGCCGAACTTCGGTACTGATTTGTTCAAACTCAAGCTGCCGGAAGAGAAAAAGCCGGACGCACCGCCGACCAGCGCAGAATAAATTCCCTCTCCCCCAGAATGGGGGAGAGGGTTAGGGTGAGGGGCGCTCTTTCGAGCTACTTGTCGTGCCGGAACTACCCGAAGTCGAAACCACGCGCCGCGGCCTTGAGCCGCATGTGCTCGGCCGGCGTGTGACCCAGGTGCTTGTGCACGACTGGCGTCTGCGCTGGCCGGTCCCACCCACACTGGCACGCGAGCTACCCGGCCGCAAGATCGAGTCAGTTGTGCGTCGCGCGAAATACCTGTTGTTCAAGTGCGGCGATCGGCACCTGCTCATACACCTCGGCATGTCCGGCCGTCTGCGCGTGGTGCCGAAAAGCACCCGGCCACAACTGCACGACCATCTGGATATCGTGCTCGATAGCGGCCAGATGCTGCGCCTGAACGACCCACGCCGCTTCGGCTGCGCGCTGTGGTTCAAGCAGCCGCCGGCGCAGCATCCGCTGTTGAAAAATCTGGGGCCCGAGCCCTTCGCAGCCGAGTTCAGTGGCGACTATCTCTACGCCAAGTCACGCAGCCGCAGCGCGGCGGTCAAGAACTTTCTGATGGATGGCCGCGTAGTGGTGGGGGTCGGCAATATCTACGCCAGCGAAGCCCTGTTCGTCGCCGGCATCCGCCCCAAACGTGCGGCCGGTCGCGTGACCCTTGAGCAGTACGCGCGCCTCGCGCTGGCGGTGCGCGCGGTACTGGAAGAAGCCATCCGCGCCGGCGGCACCACGCTACGCGACTACGTCGGCGTGGATGGCGGCAGCGGCTACTTTCAGCTCAAGCTCAAGGTTTATGACCGTGCCGGTAAAGCCTGCGTAAACTGCAATGGCATCGTTCGCCAGCAGACGATCGGTCAGCGTTCCAGCTTCTTCTGTCCGCGCTGCCAACGCTAGCTAATGCCCAGCGAGCCGGTCCACTGAGAGTGCAAAGTCCCGCAGCTTGCGCAGATAGTCCATGCCGGCCACCAGCGCTAAATCGTTGTGACCGGCGCCCTCCACCCACCAAGCCTGCTTGGCTCCCTGCGCCGCGGCGAACAGCCGCCGGCCGTGCCATAGCGGAATGACTGCATCTTCAATGCCGTGAATGATCAGCACTGGACAGCGCACATTCTTGATGTGGCGCAGATTCTGGAATTTGTCGAAGGGCAGTAGCGGCACACGGGTCATGACGCGAAACGCGCTGACGAAACCGCTCTCGACGATCAAGCCCCCTATCGGTTCGCGCACGGCGAGTGCAACCGCGGGACCAGTGCCCAACGAGCGGCCGTGAATAATCAGCCGCGACGCCGGAATCTTCAGCTCCTGGGTGGCATAGCGATAAGCCGCGGCCTGATCCAGATAGGCGCCGCGTGCGGATGGCGCGCGGTCTGAGCTAAGCCCGTAGCCGCGATAGTCATAGGCCAGCACACCGAACCCGGCCGCGTGCAATTCCTCCAATAGCGGCAGCAAATGACCGAGGTCTTCGGCATTGCCGTGGCTGAACAGCAAGGTATAGCGGGCGGCCGGATTGGGCAGGTGCAGCACGGCCACTTCTACGCCGTCTTCCGTTTTCGCCAGGGTCACGGGCAAGCTGCGCGCGCCGTAAGACGAGGCGGGCGGCAGAAAAATCATGCGGTCCGACAAAAACCAGGCCACACCGGCGAAAGCGGCATATAACAGAATCCCGGCGAGCATGAGATCTTTAGTCATTACTGGAGTCTGGCGCGGCCGCCTCGCAGATTCAATGCGGGGTACTCTCACACCCAGGACCCGGCCTATACTGAGGCACTCCCCCATCCCGTCACCAAGGAGGCATGTATGCTCACCGGAGCGCGGTTGTGCTGCAGGGTTGCGCTTGCCGTTGCCCTGCTGGGCGGCTGCAAAAGCGCTGGCGACGGTCTCGGGTTGCAGAGCAGTACTGGTGCCAGTGCGCGGGCCGCGGTGCCGACGCCGATGTCCGGCGGCAACCCGTTTGGTGCGCCGGATACGCTGCCGCCGACAATTCCGGTGGGCTTTCTGGTGCTGCCGGCGGCCGTCTCCCTCACAGCCACTTCGCTTTCGTTCTCACCGGACGGCAGCCGGCTTTACGTCGCCAGTCTCGGTGGCTTCGTCTTCGCCTGCCCGGTGATCGGCGGTTTGCTGGCGGTGCCGCCACTGCCCTTTCTGAGTAATCTCAGCCAGCCGCTGGGCGTACTCGCGACCGAACACGGCGTGTTTGTGTCCGTAGCGCAGGGTGGCATGGGTGCGGTACTGCGGGCACGCGATACCAACGGCGATTTCATGGCGGATGTAACCGAGGTCGTGATCTCCGGCTTGCCGATTGGCCGGCACAACACCAATGGCCTGGCACTAGGCCCGGACGGCATGCTGTACGTGCTCAACGGCAGTTCCAGCGACTCCGGCTTTCATGCCGAAGGCGGCCCGGCCGAAACGCCGCCCTACTCCGGCAGCCTGCTGCGCCTTGATCCGCTCGCGACCAATCTCACGCCAACACCGGCGATGGTGGTCGCCACCGGCTTTCGCAATCCCTACGACCTGGCCTTCGTGCCGGCGAATCATCCCGCACTCGCGCCCGGACAGATCGCGGTCAGCATGAATGGTCCGGATGGTGAAAGTTACGCTCAGGCTGACGGCAGTACCATCGCGCGGCCAGAGGGCGAAGACACCTTGAGTCTGCTCGACCCGAGCAACGGGGTGGTGGAACACTTCGGCTTTCCCTGGTGCGTATATGACCGCAACAACGGTGGGCTCGCGGGCTTCACGCAGGATGCGGCGGAAGGCGCCTGCAACCCGCTGCCGGCCAAAGCCTTTGGCGCACTCGCCGGACCGGGCGTACAAGCCCATCCCATCGCCCTATTTGGCAGCCACGTCAGCGCCAATGGTCTGGCCTTCAACCCCGGCACGAATTTTCCGGCGGAATACGCGGGGGATTTGTTTGTCGCTTATTTCGGCAACAATCCAGGCGAGACTTTCGTGGGCCACAAGGTCGTGCGGGTACGCTTCGGCGCCGCCGGGGAAGTCAGCGCAATCGAAGACTTCATGACTTCGCTGCTGCCGCTGGACCTGACCTTCGGCCCGGACGGCGCGCTATGGATCGCTGATCTCAGCGGCCTGATTCTGCGGGTTTCCAGCCTCGGGCCTTGAGTCAGTGCGGTGGCTCGGTACTAAGCCGCACTTCGGCGCGGCCGATGCCGCGCGGATCCGATGCGGCTTCGACTCGATTCGTGCCGCGATTCCAGATGACTGCGTGCATATTGCCGTAGCGGCGATCACTGCGTTTCAGCTCATGCCCCAGCGCCGTCAGCTCGCGGCGTTCGGTGGTGCTCAGAGCCTGCGGCTCGTGCAGTAGCACGTCGGGCAGATACTGGTGGTGATAGCGCGGGCGGCTGACCAGCGCCGTGGCATCCGCGCCCTCGGCGAAATCCAGCACCGCCAGCATGACCATGCTGATGATGCGGCTGCCGCCCGGCGTGCCGAGCAGTGCCAACCGCTGACCATCGTCCACAAAAGTCGGGCTCATGCTGGACAGCATGCGCTTGCCCGGCGCGATCGCATTCGGCTCGGCATGCACCAGGCCGAAGGCATTGGCCGCGCCCGGCGCCGCGGCGAAATCGTCCATTTCATTGTTCAACAGAATGCCGGTACCCGGCACCATGAAGCCGCTGCCGAACGGCAGGTTGATCGAAAGCGTGGCGGCGACGTAGTTGCCTTCCTGGTCGAGCACCGAGAAGTGCGTGGTACTGGTGCCTTGCTTCACCGCCTCGCCTTTCGGCGCGAGTTCAGCGCTCGGCGTGGCGCGCTCGCGTGCAATGCCGGCGCGCAAGGTCTGGTGATAGCCCTTGCTCAGCAGGCGCTGGAGCGGCAGCTTCACGTAGTCCGGATCGCCCAGATAAAGACTCCGGTCGCGATAAGCACGCCGCATCGCCTCGACCGTGACATGTACGCGCTCGCTTCGCGGCAACGCAGGCAGATCGTCCGTGGCGAGCATGCCAAGCGCCTCGGCCAGCACCACGCCGCCGGAGGAAGGCGGTGGCGCCGTCACAATCCGCAGGTTGCGGTAACGAAAGCGCAGCGGTGTGCGTTCTATCACACGGTACTGCGCCAGATCCTGCAGGCTCCAGTTGCCGCCGGCCGCGCGCACACCGTCGAGCAGCCGCTGTGCGAGATCGCCGTGATAAAAGCCCTTCGCACCCTGCGCGGCGAACAACTCCAGGCTGCACGCCAAATCAGCTTGCCGCAGCCGCATCCAGGGCAGTGCCGGCATACCGGCGCGCAGAAAAACTTCGCTGGCGGCAGGCGAAAGCCTTAACGCCGCGCGCCGCCACCACAGCTCCGCGTACATCCGGCCATCGACGCGAAACCCGGCGCCGGCGTAACGAATGGCCGGGGCTAGCGAGACTTTCAGCGGCAGCCGGCCGTAGCGCGCGGCGAGATGGTCGAGCGCGGCCGGCATGCCGGGAATCCCGGCGGCGAGCGGCCCATTGACGGATTGCGTCGTCACCTGCCCGTCCGCGCCGATGTACATGTCGCGCCGCGCCGCGAGCGGCGCACGCTCACGGCCATCGAGCATGGTTTCGAACCCATCACTCGCGCGGTGCAACAACCAGAAGCCGCCGCCGCCAAAACCGGAAGCGGCCGGTTCCACCACCCCCAGCGCGGCGCTGATCGCGACCGCGGCGTCGAAGGCGTTGCCGCCGGCGGTGAGAATTTCAAAACCGGCCGCGGTGGCGAGCGGGTGGGCGCTCGCAATGGCGGCGGCCGGCGGCTCGGCGGCGCGGGCGGCGACGCAAGCTAAAGCTATCGCGGCGAGTAGGAGCGGCTTTAGCCGCGATGCTGTCGGGGCTGAAGCCCCTCCTACAGGAAGGAGAGTCATCGCCCGCATCAGTTAATCTGCTTTCCAATTTGCAGAAGAATACGCCGGAATTTTGCCTCTAATTGGGCCTGGGTTTCGACGTATGCGGGGTCGTTGGGGATGCAGTCCACCGGGCACAGCACGCGACACTGCGGCACATCGAAATGGCCGACGCATTCCGTGCAGAGCTCGGGACTGATCTCGTAGATTTTCGGACCCAGCGTAATCGCGCCATTCGGACAGGCTGGCTCGCATACATCGCAGTTTATGCAAGCGTCGGTGATTTTTAGCGCCATACCCTACTTCCTGCGCACCGCGAATTTGCGCTTGAGCGCCTCGTTGACCACCGCCGGCACGAGGCCGGAAACGTCGGCGCCATGGCTCGCGATTTCGCGCACCAGCGAAGACGAGATTTGCTCGTACTGCGGTGCCGGCGCCAGCAGGATCGTGTCAATGCTGGGCTCGAGAAAGCGGTTCATCAGCGCCATCTGCTTTTCGTACTCGAAGTCGCCGACCCCGCGCGCGCCACGCACCAGCACGGTGACACCGCGTTTCTGAAACAGGTGCACGATCAACTCGTCCCAGGGTACGACTTCCAGGTTGGGAACATCCGCCAGCGACTGCCGCACCAGATCGCAACGCTCCTCGATGCTGAACAGCGGCGTCTTGGACGAATTGACCGCGACCGCCACCAGCATCTTCTCGAAAAAGCGTGCCGCCCGGCGGATAACGTCGGTGTGGCCGTTGGTGATGGGATCGAAAGTCCCAGAATAGGCAGCGACTGTGGGTTGGCTCACGCGGGCTCCGTGGCGATTGGTGAAGTCAAGAGCGTAAAGGATTCCCGTCGACGGGGGAAATCAGGCTAACCGGTGTACGCCGCCAGGCAGAAGGCGACTTGTCCGGCCTTGCCGGATTTGAGCAGCTTCCACCCCTCCGGCAGCGCCGGCAGTGCCTCGGCTTCAAGATAGACGCGATGGCCGGTCGCCAGATGCGGTGGCAGGGTGGCGAGGACCGGTGGAATCAAATCCTGCCGGTAAGGGGGATCGAGAAACACGAGGTCGAAGCGTTCCGCGCCGCGCACCAGATAGTCGCGGGCGGCGCCGCAATAGAATTGCGCGCGCGCCTCCCCGCCCAGTTGCCGGAGCATGCCGCGGATGCCGGCCTGCACCTTGGGCGAAAGATCCACAAACACGACTTGCGCCGCGCCGCGCGAGAGCGCCTCGATGCCCAGCGCGCCGCTGCCGGCGAACAAGTCCAGACAGCGCGCCCCATCAATTCGCGCCGACAGCCAGTTGAACAGGGTTTCGCGCACGCGATCCGGTGTTGGCCGCAGCCCGCTTTGCGGATCGAATTGCACCAGGCGTCGGCGCCATTCGCCGCCGATGATGCGCAGCTTGCCGGGCGGTCGCTTAATCACCGGCGGCACCGAAGATTTTCCGCAGCCGCCGGTGACGGTGGCGGAATAAGGCCGCAACAATGACTCGCACCAGCGGCGCAGCGATGGCAAGTCGCGGTATGAACTCAAGCTCATCGGTCACGCGACAACCATCGGCCTCGGCAAACACCCGCCGCCGGTGAATCCAGACGCGCTGCGTCCACGAGTGCGAACGCTCATCGAAGCCGCGGGCCGGCAGCACGCGTTCCAGGCCCAGTGCGTGCCGATCAAACGGGAACAAACCAAAAGCCAGCAGCCAGCTATGGAAGGCAGTGCCGCCGAGCGGAATCTCCGCACTGTCCAAGGACAAGCCGGTGCCGGGAAAAGTCATCCGAATCCACGGCGCAAGCTCAGCGTTCACGCCCTCCATGGTGGAGACGCGTCGCCACACCCGCTCGCGTGGCGCGGCCAGCGCAGATTCGAAACGCAGCTTGATCATGCGGCTGGCATTGTCGGGGCAGCGCTGCGCAATAACCACAAATACCACAACCAGAGCAGCAGGCCCGGTGTAAACACGGCAAGCATGAACCATCCCGCCTGGCTCGGCAGCGCGATGCCTGTCAGAATTATCAGCAGTGGATGCAGCAACAAGCCGCACAACAAGGCTGCGGACCCATACCAGCGGCGCAGCGCCAGCGCCAGATAAAATCCATAAACCGCCAGCGGCGCGAGAACGAACAAGCTGTCGCGCCAGGAAACACTGCTGAGATCGAAGGCCGCATCACCGCGCTGACTCAGCAGCCACCAGACCAGTACCGACCATCCGAGGAAGCCGAGCATCCCCAGCAGGCCCAGTGCAATTCTCAGCCACTTCATCCGGTTTGAGTCCCGCCGACGGTGAGTCCGTCCACTTTAAGCGTCGGCTGGCCCACGCCGACCGGCACGCTTTGGCCGTCCTTGCCGCAGACGCCGACGCCGCTATCGAGTTTTAAATCGTTGCCGATCATGCTCACGCGCTGCAATACCGCCGGTCCGTTGCCGATCAAAGTTGCGCCTTTGACCGGCCGCGTGACTTTACCGCCTTCAATCAGGTAGGCCTCGCTGGTGGAGAACACGAAGTTGCCGGAAGTGATGTCCACCTGTCCGCCTTCAAAATTCACCGCGTACAGGCCACGCTCGACCGAGGCGATGATTTCCTGCGGCTCATGCGCGCCGGCGAGCATGTAAGTGTTGGTCATGCGCGGCATCGTCAGATGCGCGAAAGACTCGCGCCGGCCATTGCCGGTCGGCGCAACTCCCATCAGATGCGCATTTAATTTGTCCTGCATATAGCCCTTCAGCACGCCATCCTCGATCAGCACGGTGCGCTGCGTCGGCGTGCCTTCATCATCCAGATTGAGCGAGCCGCGCCGGCCGGGCAGAGTGCCGTCGTCCACAATCGTCACGCCGGCTGCGGCGACGCGCTCGCCCATCCGGCCGGCATAAGTCGAGCTGCCTTTGCGGTTGAAATCACCTTCCAGGCCATGGCCAACGGCCTCATGCAGCAGCACACCGGGCCAGCCGGGGCCGAGCACCACCGTCATCTCGCCGGCTGGCGCATCGTCCGCATGCAGGCGCACGAGCGCCAGGCGCACGGCTTCGCGCGCGTAGCTTTCCACCACGTCTTCGCTGAAAAACTCGTAGCCAACCCTGGCGCCGCCGCCGTGACTGGCCTGTTCGCGTTTGCCGTTTTCCTCGACGATGACGCTGATGTTCAAGCGCACCAGCGGACGCACGTCGCCCGCTAGCGTGCCGTCGCTGGCCGCGACCAGCACGGTGTCCTGCGTCGCGGCGAGCTGCACCATGACCTGGCTCACGCGCGAATCGGCCGCGCGCGCGGCTTTGTCGGCGCGATGCAGCAGCGCAACCTTGCCCTCGGCTTGCAGACTGTGCACCGGATCGAGCGCGGCGTAGAGCGCATGTCCCTCCGGCTTGTGCCAGGCGCGTACCTGCGCGCTCTGGCCCTGCTGCGCAATCGCGCGCGCGGCGCCGGCGGCGGCGCTTAACGCCGGCAGGCGGATCTCATCGGAATAAGCGAAGCCGGTTTTCTCACCGCTGATCGCGCGCACACCGACGCCCTGCTCCAGGCCGAAGCTGCCGTCCTTCACCAGACTGTCTTCCAGAAACCAGCCTTCGCGGCGGCGCTGCTGAAAATACAAATCGGCCGCGTCTATACCGGGGCTCATCAGGCGCTGCAGTACGCGCTCGATTTCGCCCAAAGAGATCTCGCCAGGCGTCAGCAGTTGTTGTTGCGCGAGATCCAGATTCATAGGCGGCGATGTTGCAGGACCGGAAAGCGGGTACGCAATGCATGCAATTGCTGCAAGTCTATTTCAGCAAGCGCCATACCGGCGCCCTGCTCCACGCGGGCGGCAACATTACCCCAGGGGCCGACGATCATGGAATGTCCCCAGGTCTCGCGGCCATTGGCGTGGCGGCCGCCCTGATCCGGGGCAATCATCCAGGCCAGATTCTCCACTGCGCGCGCCCGCAGCAGTATCTCCCAATGCACCTGGCCGGTGGCGCGGGTAAAAGCCGAGGGTAGCGCGAATAGTTCGGCGCCGCCGTCGGGACCGGGCGCGCTCATACGGCGAAAAAGTTCCGGAAAGCGCAAGTCATAGCAGACCGCGAGACCTAGCCGGCCGAAGGGCGTGTCACAGACCTGAGTTGCACTCCCCGCCGCCAGCGTGGCGGACTCGCGATAACCCTCGTTGCTACCCGGCAGATCGACATCGAACAAATGCATCTTGTCATAACGCGCGACGCAGACGCCGCTATCGTCGTACAGCAGGCAGGCCGCCAGCGCACGCGTGGCTTGCGCCGCGCCCAGCTTAAGCGGAAGGGTGCCGCCCACCAGCCAGATGCGATGGCGCGAGGCTTGTGCGGCCAGAAAGTCCTGGATGGGACCCTTGCCGTAGGTTTCACTGACGAGAAGTTTGTCGCTGTCCTTGATACCCATGTGGGCAAAATTTTCCGGCAGCACGACGAGCTGGGCGCCCGCATCGGCGGCGGCGGCAATCAGTGGCGCTGCGGCCGCCAGATTGGCCGCCACCTCCGGCCCGGAAACCATTTGTAACGCGGCGGCACGGAACATGGCTAAGGCGCGGAACCCGAAGCCGCCACGGGCTCGACGCTGAGCAGCAAGGCCGCCGCACCGGTGGCGCCTACTCGCTGGCGCAATGCCGCGGGCGGCAGACCCAGCGCTACCAGCCAGTCGCGCAATTCGATTGCGCGTAGCGCGGCTTCTTCCTCATCCGCGTGCTGAATCACCAGCAACTGCCGCTCGCGGCTTTGCCAGTCTCTGACCGCAGCTTGAACGCCGGGCCAGGCCAGCACACGCGCGCCGCTTCTCGGGCTGGCCCATTCTTCTCCGCTGACCGGATAGCCGCCGGCGGCGGCATGCGTCGTGGCAGACAGCAAGGCAACACACAACAGCACTCTCATGGCCGGGTAGGAGCTCTTGGTCGGGATGGCGCCGGCGTCGGTGCGGTTTGCGGGGCGGCTTTATCGCGTTTTGAGTCGGCCTTCGATTCACGTTTTTGGGCGCTCAGTGGTTTGACCTCCGGCTCCTCCCAGGTTCCGCCCAGGTGGTAAGACAGCGCCGCCAAGTCTTCGACCGGCTCACCGAACAGGCGCTGCGCCAGCAACAGCGCAACGCCCAAGGCCGGGCCGCCAGCCAAGGCGCCCGCTATCGCCACCCCGGAAGAAACTTCGGCGTGGATCGTCACCGTTTGATCGTAGGTGCGCTCTGCCAGATCGACGTCGCCATCTACTTCGATTTTCAGCGAGGGCGATTCTACTTCTAGATCGTGCGTGGTCGCGACGCCGTCCTTGATCGAAAAATTGCCCGACAACCGGTCGAATTGCGTACCTTCGCCCAGTACGTCACGAAAATCGAGCGTGAGGCGGCGCGGCAGCGAATAAAAGCTCAGTAGACCGAGCACGCGGCCGGCGCCAGGATCAACATCGAGCAGCGCGCCGCTATGCAAATCGAGCGCCAGCACGCCATTCAGGGATTCACGGCTCAAGCCGGCCGGATTCGGGGCCCAGGTCACGTTCACGCCGACTTTCGCCTGTTCGGTGACAACACTGGGTGCAAAGCCGGCGGCCTTGAGCACGCGGCGGATGTTGGTGCCATTTACCTGCATCTGTAGGCGTGCGCTGCTGGCGCCGTCGCTGCGAATCCATTCGCCATCGCCGTTCATCTGGAAATTCTTGCCGGCGAGTTTGAGCGTTTGCAGCCGCAAACCGTTGTCGATGGCCGGCGCGTCGAACAACAGCCGGCCCAGGATCAAACCACCGAGCTTGATCTGACTCACTTCCAGCAGCAATCCAGGCAACTTGCCGGGATCGACCGGCGCGCGCGTCACCTCGGGCTGTTTCGCCTCCGATTCTGCAATAGTTTTTGGCGGCTGCAGCACGAGTTTTTCGAGTCTGGCATCAACGTGACCGCGGCCGGTCTTGCTCCTGACCCAGTTGATCATTCCCGCCGCATCCTGACCGCTGAGCCGGAGCTGCCACCCTTGCGCGGTCGGCACAATCTGAAAAGCGATATTGCGCAGATGTTGCCCGGCCACGTGCAGCAGGCCAACTTCAAGCTCACCACCGCGCAGTTTCAACTCGCTGTCCGCCGCTACCGCCGGTGACTGAAATTTTATGCCGCGCAGATCGAGTTCCGGCAGCTTGCCGGTGATGAGCAAACCGGCCTGACTCAGCAACACCGGCGCCGGCTCGGTGCCAAGCTTGATCACCCCGCGCTCGAAAGCCCAGCTTTCGTTCTGCGGCATGAACTTCAACAGCGCGAACACGGACGCGCCATAGTTGACTTCGACCCGCAATTGCTCGGCGGTCGGCCGCAGCGCCACCTGTAGCGGCAGAGTGCCATCCGCGGTTTTGCCAAAGGGTGTGCCCAGATTGACCGCCATGCCCTGCAAATCGCTGCTCAGCTCCAGCGCGGCGGCGCTGGCATTGATGTCGAGCAGCGAGCGGAGCCTGAGCAAAGTGGAGCCCGCCAGGGACGCTAGATAGCCGGCGTCCACCAATGGTTCGAGCGCGGGCGCATCGCGCGGCAGAGTCAGCGGCAACACCGCCTCCAGTTGTGTGTAGTGGCGGCCATCCTGCACTTGCGGTTGCAGACTGGCGCTAAAGGGCAGGCCCAGCAGTTTGCCGTCGAGCTGCTCTGAGCGCAGGCCGCGACGATCGAAGGCGACGCGGCCCACGACCTCGGTCAGCGGATGCTCGAAGCCACGGTAGCGTATCTGTCCCCCTTTCACATCCACGCGTCCCTGCAAGGTAAAGGCCTCGAAATCAGCCAGCGGCAAACGTAAGTCAAGATCGAGCTCGCCGGGTCCAGAGATGACCAAAGAGCCGAGCAAGCCGGCGTAGTCCTCGCGCAGTGGCGAAGCCTCGAGAAATTTCAGCTGTTGGCCGACGTCGGACTGCACGGTGCCGCGGATCAGCAGTTCGGCTTTTAGTAAATCGGGAATTTCGGCAAGCGTAGGGCCGAGCGGCACACCGAGTATCCGTCCGCTCCTGCCTTCCACCCGCAGGCTGCGGCCTTCGATCAACACTCGGCCCTTGACCTGTTCCACCTTGGGCCAGCCAGGCGCGTACTCCAGCGTGGCATCTTCGGCCTCGAGATCCACCAGGAAGCGCCCCACTTCACCAGGATTCGCATAAGGGAAATCGGCCAAAGTGCCTCGCATCTCCATGCGGCCGCGCGTCACGCGCCCGCTTTGTACTGCCGTACGCAACCAATCGCCCACATCCTGCGGCAAGGCGGGTGGCAGCGGTATCAATGCGACTGCCGGGCGTGCATCGCTGCCGGAGAAATCCAGCGCAATATCCACATAAGGGGAACTACCCGCATCGGGCAGGCGCAGAAAAAATTTCCCTTCTGCATTAAGCGTGGGTTCCCGCCAACGCAGGTTCTCGCCGTTCACAGCCCAGGCACCGGTTTCCCGGGCCCAGCGAATCAAGCCGTCGAGCTCGCCCAGCGGCACCGGTGCGGCGAACAGCTTTGGCGCCTGCGCGCTGGCCTTGCGGGTATGTACTTCAAAGCGACCACCCGCCTCGCTGGCCGTGACTTTGCCACTGATGTTGCTGAAGCCCGGTCGCTGCTCGGTGGCTGGCAAGCTGACGCCGCTCGCATCGAATTCCAGTAGATATTGCAGCGGCTCACCCGGCTGATCCTGATAGTTGAGTTTCAGTTGCGTGAGTTCGCCGGCAGCACCGACGCCCGGGAGTGCCAGCGCCTGTGCGGGCGCCAACACCGCCAGCCAGCCGGTAAGCGCGGCGAGGTCGAGCCGATCAACTTCGCCTTCCAAGCGGCTGCCAAAACCATCATCGCTGGGCCGGTAGCTGAGCTTGCCCAGGCTCGCCACGCCCGCACCGTATTGCAGCCGGGTGACATTCAAATCCCATCCTTCCGCCACCGTGGTCAGCTGCGCGGCGGCGCTCGGACCGGGCAGCTTGAACAAAGCAGCCTTAGCGTCGGCCGCGCTAGACCAGGCTTCGGCCTCCACTGCGGCTAGCTCCACCTGCGCATGCTTGAGCTCGAAACCTTCGGCTTCAGCGCGCAGTTCCATTGCTACCGCGCCGCCGCGCAGTTCGAGATCCGGCCGCAGATAGGGTGCCAGCCAGTATTGCGGCAGCACGCCCTCGAGCATTATCGTCGCATGCGTGCGCAGAGTTTCGAGCTGGCGCAGATCGCCCGCCGCTTCGGCTTGCAGCATGACCGATTCGCCCCACTCCGGCGGCAGTTGCGCCGTCAGATGCAGCGTGTAGAACTGCGCTTGCGCCTTGAGCCGCGCGCGAATCTCGGTGAGCTGCCGGCGGCTGCGCACGCCGCCGGGTTCCAGCCATTCGACCGTGCTGTCCTCGATCAGCACCCGCTCCAGCCGGCTCGCGAAGCTGGCGATTTCGTCCAGATCTAGCGGCGCGCTGGTCGCGCGTTCCTGCGATAAATCGCGGATACCGATGCTGCCGTCGGCGCGCCATTCCAGGCCCAGCGTAAGCCCGCGCGCGGTCAGCGCTACCGGCAGCGCCTCGCCCTGCACAAGGCCGAGCCAGCTGAAAGGAATGACGAGTTCGCGCACGGAGAATATGTGCGCACGGCCATCTTGCGTTTGTACCACCACGCCGGAGAGTTCCAGCCGCGGCCGCAAACCCTGCCAGCCCAAGCCCATGTGCTCGATCGTCACCCGCCGGCCAGCCAGGTTGGAGATAAGGCCCGCCAGCTTTTCCCGGTAACCGGGCGCGGCCAGATCGAGAAGGCGGACGCCGCCGACCAGCACCGCCAACATGATAAGCAGGCTCGCCGCGGTCGCCACCGTCGCCGTCCACAGCCGCTTTCTAATTCTCTGCATACCAGTGAAAACCTCGTTACCGCGAACTTATCAGACCACTTTGGCACACGGATGTGCCAAGGTTTTCAAGTGCGGTGTGTGCACTTGAAAAGCGGGAGCGGATAAAGTCGCGCCTTTGTCCGCGACGCGGCAAAAGGGCAGGATGCCTTTTTGCCGCTACAACTTAGACCAGGACGACGTCGAAACTTTCCTGGGAATAGAGCGACTCCGCTTGCAGCTTGATCGGTTTGCCGATGGTGTTCTCCAGGTCGGCCATGGCCGAGGACAGTTCATCCAGCAGCATCGCGATCACGTCGGGATGGGCCAATACGATCAGCTCGCGGGCATCGAAGGAGCGCGCCGAGCGGACCACCTCGCGCATGATTTCAAAACAAACCGTCTCGACGGTCTTGACCGTGCCACGGCCGGTACATTGCTGGCAAGGCTCGCATAGCAATTGTTCCAGGCTTTCGCGCGTGCGCTTGCGCGTCATTTCGATCAGGCCCAGCGGCGAGAAGCTGCTGATGTAGGTCTTGGCCGGATCGCGCTCCAGATGTTTGGTCAGCGCCTTGAGCACCTGCTCCTTGTGCTCCTCGCTGGTCATGTCAATGAAGTCCAGAATAATGATGCCGCCGAGATTGCGCAGCCGCAGTTGCCGCGCAATCGCCTGCGCAGCCTCCAGGTTCGTTTTGAAAATAGTTTCTTCGGGACTGCGGCTGCCGACGAAGCCACCGGTATTGACGTCGATCGTGCTCATCGCTTCGGTCTGCTCGACCACCAGATAGCCGCCGGACTTGAGCGGAACCCTGGGCTGCAGGGCTTTCTGGATTTCGTCCTCGGCACCATACATATCGAAAATCGGACCTTCACCCTCGTACAGCTCGATCTTGTGCACCACCTCGGGCACGAAGCGTTGCGCGAACTTCACCAGTTGCTGCCAGCTTTCGCGATTGTCTACACGCACGCGATCCACTTCGGTCCCGAGGAGATCGCGCAGCATGCGCATCACCAGCGGCAGATCGCCGTACACCATCTTGCCCGTGCCGCCCACCTCAGTCTGCGCGCGCACAAAGGCCCATAGTTTGTCGAGGAACTGCATATCGGCGGCTATCGCCGCTTCGGTAACACCCTCGCCGGCGGTACGCACGATAAACCCGCCGCTCATGCCCAGCCGCGTACGCAGGCTTTCCACCAGCGCTTTTAGCCGTTCGCGTTCCGCGGCCTCCTCGATGCGAGCCGAGACACCGACGGTGCTCGCCTTGGGCAGTAGCACCAGATAACGGGACGGGATGCTGATATCGGTGGTCAGCCGCGCACCCTTGCTGCCGATCGGATCCTTGATCACCTGCACCAGCACCGAATCGCCATCGCGCAGCAGGGTCTGGATCTCGGGCATCACCGCCAAGCCGTCCTGCACGGGTTGCACGATGTCGCCCACATGCAGGAAAGCGGTGCGCGCGAGTCCGATCTCGACGAAGGCCGCCTGCATGCCAGGCAGCACCCGCTGCACGCGCCCCAGATAGACATTACCGACTACGCCCTGATGGGTGGAGCGCTGCAGAAAAACTTCCTGCAGCACACCGTTTTCGATCAGCGCGACACGCGTCTCATGCGGCGTGACATTCGCCAGAATTTCTTCGCTCATGGGCGAAGTTTACCGGTTGGCCCGGGCTTAGGCGGTGTTACGCGCGATGATAGGGGTGATTTTTGAGCATCGAGATGGCCCGGCAGAGTTGCTCTGCCACCAATACTCGCACCAGCGCATGCGGCAGGGTTAGCGGCGACAAGGACCAGCGTTGCGCGGCACGCTGCAGACAGTCGTCGGCCAACCCGTCCGGTCCGCCGACCAGCAGCGCGAGATCCTGTCCGCTTTGCAGCCAGCCGGCCACTTTCTGCGCGAGCTCGGCAGTGCTCCAACTCTGACCGCGCTCATCCAGCGCCAGCACCCGCGCGTCCTTCGGAATTGCCGCGAGCTGGCGCCGCCCCTCTTCCACCGTCGCCCGCTTCGGATCCAGCCCCTTGCCGCGCCGTCCGGTCGGGATTTCAGTCAGTTCCAGCCGGCATTCCGGCGGAAAGCGTTTGGCATAGTCGGCGAAGCCGGAATCAACCCAGGTCGGCATGCGGGTACCGACCGCCAGCAGATGCAACCGCACTCAGCGCGCAGCAACCTGCAGGCGCATGCCGGTATCCCAGAGCTTTTCGAGCTGGTACAACGCGCGCGTCTGGATTTGCATGACATGCACCACGACATCGCCCAGGTCCACCAGCACCCACTCGCTTTGTTGCAGACCTTCCGCGCCGCGCAGCCGATAGCCGAAATGCCTGGCTTCTTGCATCACATTATCGGCCAGCGCACGCACCTGGCGTGCGGAAGTGCCGCTGCAAATCACCATGCGCGAGGTGAGCGGCGTCAGCGCCTCCACCTCGAGCACCTTGATATCCAATCCCTTTATATCGCCCAAAGCCTTGACCACGGTGGCGGTCAGCCCTTCGAGTCTGCTCATGCTAATGCGTGGATTGCAGTCATCAGTGGTATACCTCCAGGTCTTTGATTTCCCGCAGCACTTCCTCTGGCAACAGATAACGCGGACTTTTGCCGGCGCGCAGCAGGTCGCGGATTTCCGTGCCGGATATTTCCAGCAAGGGAAACTCGGTGTGGTAAATGTGGCCACTGCGCGCACGGCCTAGCTGCGCCGGATTCTTGATTTCACGATCGGCCAGCAGCTTGGCGATGCGCGGTGGTAGTTTGCTGCTCACACCGGGCCGCGGCACCACCACCAGATGCGCCAACTCCAGCAGCCGTTCCCATTGATGCCATTGGTCCAGCGCGGCGAATGCGTCGTCGCCCATCGCCAGGCATAGCGGCGTATCCGGCAGCTCCTTTTGCAGATCGGTGAGAGTATCCACCGTATAAGAAGTGCCGGAACGGATCAGCTCGCGGTTGTCGAGTATCAGGTTCGGCTCGCCGGCGAGCGCCACGCGTATCCATTTCGCCCGCTGCCCCGGCGCGGCGGCCGGTGCGCCACGGTGCGGCGGGCGGGCGCTGGGGATGAGCCTGACCTGGGCCAGACCGAGTAAATCGCGCAACTGCACGGCGAGGCGCAGATGGCCGTTGTGAACCGGGTCGAAAGTGCCGCCCAGAATCCCGATCGGGGGCTTGAGGCTCACCTAAGTGACACCCTCATTCAGGCGAATCGCTCATCGAATATGGCCATCCCCTATGACGATGTATTTTTGCGAGGTCAGTCCTTCCAGCCCCACCGGACCGCGCGCATGCAGCTTGTCGGTCGAGATGCCGATCTCGGCCCCGAGGCCGTATTCATAACCGTCGGCGAAGCGGGTCGAGGCATTGACCATCACCGAGCTGGAGTCCACTTCGCGCAGGAAGCGGCGCGCACGCGAGAGGTTTTCGGTGCAGATCGAATCGGTGTGCTGCGAACCGAAAGTGGCGATGTGATCAATCGCGGCATCCAGTCCGTCCACCACCCGCACCGCGAGGATCGGCGCGAGGTATTCGGCGTACCAGTCCTCGTCAGTCGCAGCTTTGATGCCGGGCAGTAGTGCGCGCGTGCGCTCGCAACCCCGCAACTCGACCCGATGCTGCTGGTAGATTTCGGCGAGCTGCGGCAGCACCCGCTCGGCAACCGCCGCATGCACCAACAGGGTCTCCATGGTGTTGCAGGTACCGTAGCGCTGCGTCTTGGCGTTCACCGCCACCGCCACCGCCTTGTCCAAGTCGGCCTGATCATCAATATACACGTGACAGACGCCGTGCAGGTGTTTCAGCACCGGCACTCGTGCATGCTGCATCACGTATTCAATCAAACCCTTGCCGCCGCGCGGCACGATGATGTCCACGTACTCGGGCAGGCTGCACAGCGCGCCCACCGCAGCGCGGTCGGTGGTTTCCAGCACCTGCACCGCGTCCTGCGGCAGTTCGGCTTTGAGCAAACCCTTGCGTACACAGGCGGCGATGGCCTGGTTCGATTCCTTGGCTTCTGAGCCACCGCGCAGAATCGTGGCGTTGCCGGACTTCAGACAAAGTGCGGCGGCATCCACCGTCACATTCGGCCGCGATTCATAAATGATCCCGACCACACCCAGCGGCACGCGCATGCGGCCAACCTGAATGCCGGAGGGACGCATTTTCACGTCGGTAATCTCGCCGACCGGATCAGGCAAAGCAGCGACCTGGCGCAGCCCGTCGGCCATGGCGGTGACGCGTTGCGCGTTCAGTTCCAGCCGGTCCATCAGCGCCTCGTCCAGTGCCTTACGCTTGCCGAGCTTCAAATCCTTGGCGTTGGCTTCCAGCAGCGTGGATTCCGCGCCTTCGATCGCGCCGGCGATCGCGTACAGGGCGGCGTTCTTCTGGCCGGTGTCCGCCGCCGCCATCTTGCGCGCGGCCGCACGCGCACGCGCGCCGATCTCGTGCATCAGCGCCATGACGGGCGACTCTTTACTCAGCGTGACAACTTTCGCGCTCATATCCTTAAAGCCGATCTCTGGCTGATCCCGGCGGGCAAATTCATTCCGCTCTGCCCTGCGCATAATTTTACCAATTCCGGCCAGACCAGGCCGGACTCGGCGCCTTTCGTCACCCGGTCCACCCGCGCGGCGTCAACCAACAAGCGATTGATCCGTCCAGCGCCGAGACGCTTTGCAGCCTGGCTGAAAACGGCGCGTTTCTCCGGACCGAACACACGACTCTGGGCGAAGGCGGTATCCACGTTGCCGCCGCCTTGTTGCGCGGCCGTGACACGGGCTAGGGCCTGCAGCGCCCAATGCAGAGAGCCTAAGACCGCCGGCGGCTCTTCACCCTCTTCGCGCAAGCGCTCGAGCCGCCGCAAGGCCTCCGCTGCACGTCCCGCCAGTACCTTGTCAACTAGATCGAAACTGTCGAAACGCGCCGAGTCGGCCACCGACGCGCGCACCCGTTCAAGGTCGAGCTGGCCGTCCGGATACAGCAGCTTCAGCTTGTCCAATTCCTGGGCGCAGGCCAGCAAATTACCTTCCGTGCGCGCACCGAGTTCGGCCAGGGCCTCGGGCTGAGCCTGCAAGCCCACACGCTGCGCGCGCGCCGCCAGCCATCGCTCAAATTCGGCATCCTTCACCGGCCAGCTGTAAACCATGACGCCAGCCTTATCGAGCGCCGCAGCCCAGGCCGATTTGCGCGTATCTTTGTCGAGGCCCCCGGCCAATACCAGGAGCACCACGTCCTGCGGCAGCGAGCCGGCATAGTCCCGCAATGCTGCGCCGCCCTCAACACCGGGTGAGCGGTCGAGATAAAGTTCGATGCGGCGTTTCTGTGCGAACAAGGACAGATTTTGCCCGGCGCTCTTGAGCTGGCTCCAGTCGAAACCGGCTTCCACCACCAGTGCCTGCCGCTCTTCGAAGCCGCTCGCACGCGCGGCGGCGCGTACCGCGTCGGCACATTCCTGAAGAATCAGGGGTTCATCGCCGGCCAGCAGGTAGACCGGCGCAAGGCCGCGCCGGAGCTGGGCCTCGAGTTGCGCAGGTTTAAGCTGCATAGCGGCAGTATATATCGCTTGAGCGAAGACGCTGACGCCGCTATCTTGGCGCTATGACTGAGCGCCAGTATTCATCCGTGGACCGCGTGCTGCTGAACCTGCACAGCGGCCTGAGCACCTTGTTGGGCAGCGGCCACAGCACCGCGCGCACCAACCCCTCTGAGAACAAAGAAGCACCACTACTCAATAGTTCGGAACGCCGTCATGCCGCGGGGCTGATGCGGGTCAATCACGCCGGCGAAGTAGCAGCGCAGGCGCTATATCTGGGTCAGGCGGCTACGGCACGCAGCAGCGAGGTGCGCACGCAACTGCTGCACGCGGCCGAGGAGGAGAAAGACCATCTCGCCTGGTGCGAGCAGCGTCTGAGCGAACTGGAAGAAAAACCGAGCCGTTTAAGCCCGTTGTGGTACGCGGGCGCCTACGCCATCGGCGCGCTGAACGGGCTGGCTGGTGACCGCTGGAGCCTCGGTTTCGTCGCGGAAACCGAAAAGCAGGTGGTGGAGCATCTGCAAGGCCATCTCGGCAAACTACCCGAGCGCGACGTGAAAAGTCGCAGCATCGTGCGCGAGATGCAAAGCGACGAAGCCGCGCACGGCGCGCAGGCGGTGGCGGCGGGCGGCCGTGAATTACCGCGGCCTATTCAGCGCGCGATGCGGGCGGCCGCCAAGATGATGACCCGGACAGCCTACTGGATCTGACCGCAGCGAAGCAGCATCGATCTCTACACTCTCAACGTGCGCTAATTTCAGAAACGTCGTCAAGCAAGACGGGCATTGCTCGATCATATCCGCCTGCCACTACCGCTAACATAACGGCATGTTCTCGATTCCGATGGCATGCTGGATAGCGTCACTTCTGCAGAGGGCGATGCATGAGCGAGGGTGAGATCTTCGTGATGGTGGCGAGCATTGTCGCAGCGGGCTACATGGGTGCGAGGTGGCTCGTAAGCCCTATGACGCTGACAACTTACAGTGGGTTTTCCCTCAGCCGGCTGTTGCTGCCGCTAGCCTTTCCTGCTTGCGTAGCGGGAATCTTTGTTGTCCTAAAGACGAGTGCGTCGTACGACGTACGCGAGGCGCCAGAGTATCTCACCATGTATACGGTGCTGGGAGCAGCTTGGGTACTTGGTTCTGCGTATGCAATGGAGCTTGTTGGAATCTCGTACCGCCACGACGCCTTGGAACGCGCCAATCCAGCCGCGGCGGTTGTAGTAGCGTGCGCGCTGATCAGCCATGGTCTTATTTACGCCGGCGCCAACATTGGCGACGGCCCCGGCTGGTGGTGCGTATTCGCGGCCGGCGGTTTAGGAAGCGGCGCGTGGTTTCTCCTTTGGCTGGCTATCGAAAAATCGTGCTCGGCATCTGAACTGATTACTGTTGATCGAGACGTGGGGGCCGCCATCAGGTTCGCCGGATTCATGCTGGCCACTGGACTGCTTTGCGGCAGGGGTTCCGCGGGGGACTGGACTGCTCTGTGGCAAACGATTGTCGAATTTCATGTCGCATGGCCTGCGGTTGGCATAGCTGCGGTCGCCGTCGCGGTTGAACGCTATTTCTCGCGTCAACCAATCAACATGAGCGCATCGCTGCGTATTGGAGTATCGACGTTGACCGCCCTGGGCTATCTAGCAGTAGCAATCGTCGCTTTGAGCCATTCACCGCCTTTGCCCCAGAACCCGCAGTACGACGTGTTCCAATACGAATAGGCGCAATTGGATGCCTACCAACGTCTCCTTGCGGCCATTGAAAGTGGATTACGGCGAATATCGCCGCCAAGTCATCTTTGATTGTTTCAAATGGGATCCGCAGGTTGGTGATATCAACACGATCTGCGATCACGCCGCTGTCCTCAGTAGTTCCACGGCTTCACAGCTCGCTGATTGGTCCGAGAGTCTTGCCCGTGAAACGATGCAACTGGAAGACGCACTCTCTGAGCGCACGGACCTTTTTCGAGAGCTTGGATTGCCGCGCTCCCTGACAGAGGTTCTTACTCGAAAGCGATCAAAAGCTTTGGGCGAGCATGTGCGCGTGATGCGTTTTGACTTCCATCCAACTCCTACAGGGTGGGCTATCAGCGAGGTCAATAGTGACGTACCAGGCGGATTTAGCGAGGCCAGTGCACTTCCCCGCCTGGCCGCTCGCTTTGTTTCGGGAACGCGCGTCTTTGGCGACGTTGGCGGTACGCTGCTCGCCGCACTGACAGGTCGCATCGGATCGCGGCGGCGCGTCGCCTTCGTACATGCCACGTCATACTCCGACGATCGGCAGGTAATGCAGTACCTGGCGAGCCGCTTCGAAGGAGCGGGCCATAAGCCGGTGTGGGCCGCCCCGGATCACCTTCGATGGCGAAATGGCAACGCCACAGCAATTGCAGATGGGCAGGAGGGTCCGGTCGACGCCGTTGTACGCTTCTACCCCGCCGAGTGGCTACCGCAGTTGCCGAGAAGTTCGAATTGGCAGGACTACTTCGCGGCCGGTACTCCGACCTGCAATCATCCTCGTGCAGTGTTGACACAGAGCAAGCGCCTGCCACTGATTTGGGATCGCCTCGGAATCGAGCTTCCGACATGGCGCCGGTTGCTACCGGAGACCTGCGATCATCGACAGGTGCGCTGGAAGCAAGATCCGCGATGGGTGATAAAACCAGCGTTGGGCCGCGTCGGAGACGGTATCGCGTGGCGCAATCTACTGGCGGCGAAGGAGTGGCGTTCGATATGTGTCGATACCATGTTTTCGCCACGCTGCTGGGTCGCGCAACGCCGTTTCGAGAGCCAGCCGCTGGCAACCTCATCAGGAGAACGGCATTTGTGTATCGGATCATTTACGGTTGATGGCAAAGCAGCCGGATTCTATGGCAGGCTTTCTGCATCACCACGCATTGATCATCAGGCACAGGATATTGCGGTCCTGGTCGATGGTGCGGAGGTGGCGGTATGACACCCGGAGAAATCTATGCAGCTTGGGCACCCACAAGTTCTCCCTGGTCACTATGGGCGAAGCCGGTGCTGTTTGCGTCAACACCGATGTTCACCGGTCACGGTCTGCCACCGCTTCCGCGAGTTGACTGGGCGCCGCGAGGGCGCGATACAGCGATAGTTGTTGATGCTCCCGGAGTCGACTCGCTGCTCATAGGCCTCTCGCTAGCGCGCGCCGGCTACCGACCTGTTCCCCTTTACAACTGTAACGCAGCGGCTGCGATGCTAGTCGATGTCGTCCCAATTCTGCGCATCCTGGACGACGCGGCGCTGTATCTCCGGACAATGTCTTTGCAAGTTGATGCCCCACCGGCGTTTCTGCTGGACTCCAACCGTCTAGCAAACTCCGGCCTCGCTAATGTGCCAGGTCGATACGACAACCGGTGGTGCGTGCTGCCTCAGGACATGCCGTCGGCGAATCGTCTCAAGGTTTCTGGAGTTCGTCAGGTTTTGCTCTTTGCGGATAGGGTGCAGGATGATCTTGCGCACATTCTCAAGCGGTATCAGGACGCTGGGCTTCTGCTGCGGCAGTGTAAGCACGAACGCGAGTTACCCTCGAGTCTTGCTGTGGCCAACCCGGCGCGCTACAAGAGCCTGTTGTACCGATTAGCAGTAATGATCGGACTACGCCGCAATTCTGCCGGTGGCTTTGGGGCGGTGGTCCCAGATTTCAACACTTCTGGCGGTGGATTCGGCTAGATACGAGCTTTTACGCAGCCAATTAATATCTACTTTGCTTATTGATGGCTAGCAGTCGCCCCGCGCAGCACGTCTGAATTAATGCGGCATGTTGCGGCCGTAGAAAATCTCCAGCATCTCGTGCTGCACCAGTTGCCGTATCTCGCGCGCCTCGCGCGGCGGCAGGTCGTCGGCGCCCTCACCGAACAGGTAGTCGTTAAGATCGTACTGCTTGCGCCGCATCTTGGTATGGAACATGTTCTCCTGATAGACGTTCACGTCCACCATGTCGAACTTCTCGATATGCGTCTTGGAGATGAAGTTCTGAATCGAGTAGATATCGTGGTCTATGAAATGCTTGGTGCCGCGCACATTGCGAGTGAAGCCGCGCACGCGGTAATCCAGAATCACCACATCTGACTCGAAGCTCTCGATCAGATAGTTCAAAGCTTTCAGCGGTGAGATGCGGCCGCAGGTGGCGACATCAATATCCGCGCGAAAGGTGCTGATGCCCTGGTGCGGATGCACCTCGGGATAGGTGTGTACCGTAACGTGGCTCTTATCGAGATGGGCGACGACAGCTTCCGGGGTAACGGTTTCCTCTCGCACATGACGGCAACTCGGGTCGAGCTGCTCGGTCTTCACCGGATCTTCCGAAATCAACATCGTGACCGAGGCACCCTGCGGGTCGTAGTCCTGGCGCGCGACGTTGAGCACGTGCGCGCCGATCATATTGGCGACTTCCGTCAGAATCACGGTCAGACGCTCGGCACTGTACTTGTCGTCAATGTACTGGATATAGGCTTGCCGCTGCTCGGGGGTGCGCGCATAGCAGATGTCGTAGATATTGAAGCTGAGCGTCTTCGTGAGGTTATTGAAACCCAGAAGCTTCAGCTTCTTCTCTTTCGTGTCGGCAATACTCACTTCACCACCCCTTCCCCGCTGCCCTGCCATTGCAGGCGCTGATGGCGCGCATTATGGAAGGAATCTGGCGGGTTTCAAGTGACATTTTGTTTACGGCCCCAATCACGATCCCGGTCAGCCGGGCAGTTCAAGCATTTCATGGCTATGGGTGATGGCGACCCCGCCGCTTTTCAGCATGATCGAAGCCGAGCAATATTTTTCGGCTGAAAGCTGTACCGCGCGCGCGACCTGATTCTCCTTGAGGCCTCTGCCGCTCACTTTGAAGTGCATGCGAATCTTGGTGAATACCTTGGGATCAGTCTCGGCGCGCTCGGCTTCCAATTCACACTCGCAATCCGTCACGTCCTGGCGCGATTTTTTTAGGATGTGCACCACATCCACCGCGCTACAGGCACCTACGCCCATCAGCACCAATTCCATCGGCCGCACGCCCAGGTTGCGGCCGCCGATGTCGGGCGGGCCGTCCACTATCACGGCATGCCCGCTACCGCTTTCCGCGACATAACAGGCGTTTTCAATCCATTTGATGCGCGCTTTCATATCTGCCTCAAAGTATGACGGGCTGATTCGGCAACTCGTCAGGGATGTTCGAAACATCCGGGAAATGTTGCTGCAGCAATGCACTGACCGCGCGGATGCCCGCGAGTGCTCCCGCTTCGAAGCGTCCGGCGCGAAATTCGGCTTCCATCCGTCGGCACACCAACTCCCAGCCCTCGGTACCTACTTTGGCGTGAATGCCGCGGTCGGCAACGATTTCGACATCGTGATCGGCCAGCAGCAAATAAATCAGTACGCCGTTGTTGCGTTCGGTATCCCAAACTCGCAATTGCGAAAAAACTTCAATCGCACGCTCGCGCGCGGTCTGGCCACGGAGTAGCGGGGCCAGCGGCAGCGCTGCCTCAACCGCAAAACGGATTTCGCCACTGTGCTCGGTTTCGCCTTCTCGTACGGCAGTCTCAATCGTGGTCAGTGCGGACTGCGAAAAGTTCCGGCGGACGGCCAGCGAACCGGTTGCGAGATGTCGCAGGACACGTGTGAGCTGCATGTCACCAACCTCCCGATGCCCCGCCGCCGCCGAAACTGCCGCCGCCGCCCGAGAATCCACCGCCGCCACCTCCACCGCTCCAGCTTCCGCCGCCGCCACTCCCACCACCCCCACTCGCCCATCCGCCGCGACCGCGGTTGCGCATGGTCATTACGATGAGGGCGAAGACTATGCCAGCGAACAGGCCAAGCATCAGAGATTTGGAGAGCGCCCACGTTGCGACGCCGGCGGCCGAGCCGGTGAGACTGCCGCCCGCCAAACGACCGAATAACTGAGTGATGATGCTGCCGATCACCATAGTGACGATGACCGCCGTCATGAAGAATCCGCCGAGATCGGTACGGAATGGAGCTGCGGCCGATTCAGGCAGTGGCTCGCCTTTAATCACGCCGATGATGCGCTCGACACCGTCAGTGATGCCGCCGTAGAAATCGCCGGCGCGAAAGCGCGGCACGATGACTTCCTCGATGATGCGCTTGGCAATCACGTCCGGCAGCGCGCCTTCCAAGCCGTAGCCGACCTCGATACGCAGTTTGCGGTCGTCCTTGGCGACCAACAGGATCACGCCGTCATCCACACCCTTGCGCCCGATCTTCCAGGCTTCGGCGAGTCGGATGCCGTATTGCTCGATCTCTTCCGGCTGAGTCGTTGGCAGAATGAGAACCGCGATCTGACTGCCCTTTTCCTGTTCGAAAGCCGCGAGCCGCTGCTCCAGCGCCGAGACCTGGCCCTCGTCCAGGGTGCCACTGAGGTCGGTGACGCGCGCTTTGAGCGCCGGTACCGCCACTTCGGCCTGCGCCGCGCCCAGAACGAGCGCGAGTAGCAGACCGCCTAGGATTTTCACTGCGTCGCGGGTGCCGTTTTGTCGCTACCGAAATCCACCGCCGGCGGCTTGGAGATCGTTGCCTCGTTCTCCACGGTGAAAGTCGGCTTCAGCTCGAAGTTGAACAGCATTGCCGTCAGATTGCTCGGGAAGGAACGCACCGTGGTGTTATAGGCCTGCACTGACTGAATATAGCGGTTGCGCGCCACGGCGATGCGGTTCTCGGTGCCTTCAAGCTGCGCCTGCAGGTCGCGGAAGTTGGCATCGGATTTCAACTGCGGATAATTCTCAGCCACCAGCAGCAGGCGCGACAGCGCCGAAGTCATCTCGGCCTGCGCCGCCTGGAATTTGGCAAAGGCGGCGGGATCGTTGATCAGTTCGGGTGTCGCCTGAATGCTGCCGACCCTGGCGCGTGCCTCGGTTACGCCAAGCAGCACCTGCTGCTCCTGCGCGGCAAAGCCCTTCACCGTCTCAACCAGATTGGGTACCAGATCGGCACGACGCTGGTATTGGTTCAGAACTTCTGCCCAGCTTGCTTTGATTTGCTCGTCTTCGCTTTGCAGGCTGTTGTAACCGCAGCCACTCAACAGAAACGTAGCTAACAGCAACAGCCACGGGATTGTCCGATGCATGGCTACACCTCCGTTGGTCCGCCTGTGCGCTACAAGAATGGGGTCTAAAGGAGACACTTTCAAGACGGCTCAGCTAAGTATCTCGGCGAGCGCGATAGCGGGATCCGGTGCGCGCATGAGCGATTCGCCGATCAGAAAAGCCTGCACGCCCGCGGCCCGCAGGCGCGCGATGTCGGCACGCGTGTGGATACCACTTTCAGTAACGACTAGCTTGCCGGCCGGAACTTTCGGCAACAATTCGAGCGTGGTTTCGAGCCGTGTTTCGAAGCTCCGCAGGTTGCGGTTATTGATGCCGAGCAGCGGTGTCTTGAGTTTGAGCGCACGCTCCAGCTCGGCGGCATCGTGCACTTCGACCAGCACGTCCATGCCGAATTCGACGGCGTTGGCTTCCAGCTCCGCCATTTGCGCGTCCGCCAGAGCGCCCGCAATCAGCAGAATGCAGTCCGCACCCAGCGCGCGGGCCTCCGCAATCTGATAGGAATCAAGCATGAAGTCTTTACGCAGCACCGGTAAACCGCTGGCGTTACGTGCGGCCTCAAGATACTCCGGCGCGCCCTGGAAATAGTCGCGGTCGGTCAGAACCGACAGACAGGCCGCGCCGTTCTGCGCATAGCTGCGCGCGAGCCTGGCTGGATCGAAATCAGCGCGGATCAGCCCCTTGCTGGGCGAGGCTTTCTTTATTTCAGCGATGACTGCCGGCTTGCCTGCCGCGATACGCGACTTAAGAGCTTGTCCAAAACCGCGCACTGGCGCGGCCGCCTTGGCAGCGACCACAGTCTCGCTAAGCGGTCGGCGAGTCTGTGCTGCGCTGACCTCCTCGCGCTTGCGCGCCAGAATCTGGGCAAGGATGTCTGCCATAGGAGTTGCGCCTTAAGCTGCGGCCGCGCCCAGTTCGCAACTCAGGGCGATCAGGGCGTCGAGTTTTCTGTTGGCGCCGCCATCCTGAATCGCCGCTGCGGCCCGCTCGATGCCTTGCGCCAAATCTCTCGCCTTGCCGCAGACATATAGCGCAGCGCCGGCATTGAGCAGCAGCATGTCGCGGGCCGGTCCCGGTTCGCCGCCGAAAAT
>JBOICV010000092.1:0-115456 GCA_050740255.1 Nevskiales bacterium
GCCTTGGCCAAGGCGCGGTCCTGATACTCGGCGTCGGAAAATACCGCGTTCACCAGTCCCAGTTCAAGCGCGCGTTCCGCGTCAAAGGCTTCGCCCAGCATGAGCAGCTCCGCGGCGCGCTGGTGACCGATTAGCGCCGGCAGAATCAGGCTCGATGCCGCCTCGGGGCATAGGCCGAGATTGGCGAAGGGCATGTGAAAGCGCGCCGGCGCCGGCATAGACCAGGTCGCAGTGCAGCAGCATGGTGGTGCCTACGCCGACGGCAACGCCGTTTACGGCCGCCACGATAGGCTTGGCCGCCTGCGTAATGGCAGCCAGGAAGCGTGCCACCGGACTGTCGTCCCCCTGCGGCGGATTCTTCAGGAAATCGTTCAAATCATTGCCGCTGGTGAAGCAATCGGCAGTGCCGGTCAGAAATACCACGCGGATCGCCGGGTCCCGATCCGCTTGCGTCAGCGCCGCGGCGATGCTGCCGTACATTGCGGCGGTGATGGCGTTCTTCTTGTCGGGACGATTGAACTGGACGCGCAGGATATTACCGTCGCGCGCCACCACTACGTGTTCTATGCTCATACAAAAGCTCCTGAAAGTTTTTTTAAACGGGCAGCGGTGGTCGCGCGCGGCGCAGCGCTCTGCCAGAGCGCAGACTCAATACATGTCCGATTTGCCGGGCGTCTCGGTCGGTTTGGCCGCGTAGCGGTTGGGGATGAAGTCACCCGTAATCATCTGCTCGTAACTCATGCCGGGACCGACCATCGGATAGACGCCGGCATCCGGGTCAATGACCACTTCGAGGAAGGCCGGGCCTTGGAACTCGACGAATTCCCGGATCACGCGCGGCAGGTCGGCTTTCTTGTCCAGCCGCTTGGCGAAGCCGAAACCGTCCGCCTCGGCGGCCTTGATGAAGTCTTTCTTGTGCAGCGACTTGTCGGAGGCCGACAGGCGCCCCTGGAAAAACAGCTTCTGCCACTGTTTCACCATGCCGTCGCCGAAGTTGTTCAGCACCACGATTTTGAGCGGCAGGTTATAAGTCGTCACCGTCTCCATCTCGCCGAGATTCATGCGGATCGACGCGTCGCCGTCCACATCTATCACCATCTTCTTGGGACAGGCGAACTGCGCGCCGATCGCGGCCGGCAGGCCGAAGCCCATGGTGCCCATGGAGCCCGAGGTCAGCCACTCGCGCGGACTCTTGAAGTCGAAATACTGCGCGGCCCACATCTGATGCTGGCCCACGCCGGTGGCGACAATGGCGTCGCCCTGGGTGAGCTTGTTGATCTCCTCAAGCACCGCATGCGGCTGAATCAAGGGCGATTGGCGGTCAAAGTTCATCGCGTAGTCGCGCTTGAGCGCGGCCACGTGCTGGTGCCAGGCGCCGTAGTCCTTGCGAAAATTACCGTTCTTGCCGAACTGGGTCAGGGATTTGAGTGCATCCTTGAGCAGGCCCACATACGACCAGTGCACCGCTTTGACCTTGCCGATCTCCGAGGCGTCAATGTCGAAATGGGCGATGTACTTCGCGTTGCGGGCGAACTTGGCGGGCACACCGGCCACGCGGTCGTCGAAGCGCGAGCCCACCGCGATCAGCATGTCGCAGTCGTCGGTCGCGTAGTTGGCGAAGGCGGTGCCGTGCATGCCCAGCATGTGCAGGCTGCGCGGCTGGGTGGTGTCATAACAGCCGATGCCCATCAGCGTGGTCACCACCGGAATCTCGAAGGCGTCCGCGAAGGCACGCAATTCCTGCGCGGCATCGGCGTTGATCACGCCGCCGCCGCAATAGAGCAGGGGGCGTTGGCTCTCGCCGAGCATCTTGAAAAATTGCTGGCAACGCTCCTCGGACAGCTTGTTCGCTTCCAGCTCCGCCAGACGCCGGCGATAACCGGGAATCGGCAGGCCGCCATGGCCGGCGAAGCGGCCGGTCCAGTTCTGTACGTCCTTTGGGATGTCCACGACCACCGGACCCGGGCGGCCGCTGCGCGCGATTTCAAACGCCGTGCGCATGGCCGCTTCCAGTTTGGCGGGATCGGTTACCAGGAACACATGCTTGGCCGCCGCGGCCATGATGTTGGCCACCGGCGCTTCCTGAAAGCCGTCGGTGCCGATCGCTGCCGTCGGCACCTGGCCGCAAATCACCACCAGCGGTGTCGAGTCCGCCATCGCGTCGCGCACCGGCGTGACCGTATTGGTGGCGCCGGGACCGGAGGTCACCATGCACACGCCCACCTTGCCGGAGGCGCGCGCATAACCCGCTGCCATGAAGCCCGCGCCCTGCTCGTTGGCGGGCACAATCAGCGGCATCTTGTTGTTGTGTTCTGCGTTAAAGCGGAACACGGCATCGTAAGTCGGCAGGATCGCGCCGCCGGAATAACCGAAGATGACCTCGACCCCCTCATCGGCCAGAACCTGGACGACCATCTCTGCCCCACTCATCGGGTGACCGGCAAGCGGATGGGCTGAAGGGCGAGTGTCGAGCACGGCGTTCATGGCGGGTTGAAGCGGTTCAATAAATGCGTGAGAGAACCTCATACTATAAACAAATTGGCTTGATTTTGCCTGCAAAAACCGTTACTTTGCGCGACTTTTCCACCCCCGGTGGCCCGCGCGCATGCGCCACATTATTTCGGTGCTATTGCAGAACGAGGCGGGCGCGTTGCTGCGCGTGGCTGGCCTGTTCTCGTCGCGTGGCTATAACATCGAATCCCTGTGTGTTGCGCCGACCGAAGATGAGCGCGTGTCGCGCCTGACCCTGGTGACCAGCGGTTCCGACGAGGTCATCACTCAGATCAACAAGCAGTTGGCGAAAGTGGTGGATGTGGTGGATCTGGCCGACATGACGCGCGGCGACCATATCGAGCGTGAGCTGCTACTGCTCAAACTCAAGCTGGATCCCGCCAGCCTGCCGCAGGTGGAAGAATGCGCGCAGCGCTACGGCGCCAAGCTGCTGGACGGCCGCGCCGAGAGTTATCTGTTGGAGCTGACCGGGACGGGCTTGTCAGTGAACGATTTTATCCGCGAGCTGGACAGTTGTTGTGAGGTGCTGGAAGTGGTGCGTACCGGCGCCGCCGCCATCGCCAGTGGACCGAAAGCACTCAAGTATTAATGTAACCCCGTAGCTCAGCCTGGCTGATGCGGGATAAATCTGGAGACCATGCAGTGAGTCTGAATATCTATTACGACAAGGACGCTGATCTTTCGCTGATCCGCGGTTACAAGGTTGCGATTCTGGGCTACGGCTCGCAAGGCCATGCGCATGCGCAGAACCTGAAGGACAGCGGCGTGGATGTCACCGTCGCGCTGCGCCAGGGCTCCAAGTCCTGGGCCAAGGCGGAAGGCGCCGGACTCAAGGTGCAGGAAGTCGGCGCAGCGGTAAAGGGCGCTGACCTTGTGATGATTCTTGCGCCGGACCAGGACCAGAAGAAGATTTACGACAGCGAAGTTGCGCCGAATCTCAAGAAGGGTGGCGTGCTCGCCTTTGCGCACGGCTTCAACATTCATTTCCAGCTGATTGAACCGCGCGCCGACCTCGACGTGATCATGGTCGCGCCGAAAGGCCCGGGCCATCTGGTGCGTTCAACGTATACCCAAGGCGGCGGCGTGCCCAGCCTGATCTGCGTGCATCAGAACGCCTCGGGCCGCGCCAAGGAAATCGCCTTGTCCTATGCGTCCGCCAACGGCGGCGGCCGCGCCGGCGTCATCGAAACCAGCTTCAAGGAAGAGACGGAAACCGATTTGTTTGGCGAGCAGGCGGTGCTGTGCGGCGGCCTGACGGCACTGATCCAGGCGGGCTTCGAGACACTGACCGAGGCGGGTTACACGCCCGAGATGGCGTATTTCGAGTGCCTGCACGAGGTCAAGCTGATCGTGGATCTGATCTACGAGGGCGGCCTGGCCAATATGCGCTACTCGATCAGCAACACCGCCGAGTACGGCGACTACACGCGCGGCCCGCGCATCGTCACCGAGCAGACCAAGCAGGAGATGAAGAAAATCCTGCGCGAGATCCAGACCGGCGCCTTTGCGCGGGAGTTCGTAGCCGAGAATCAGGCCGGCGCACCCGTGCTCAAGGCCCAGCGCCGCATCACCGCCGAACATCAGATCGAGCAGGTCGGCAGCAAGCTGCGCTCGATGATGCCCTGGATTTCCAAGAACAAGCTGGTGGATAAGAGCAGGAATTGATGAGTTTGTTGGGAACAAAAAGGGCGCTGCGGCGCCCTTACTTTTAACTGCGTAAGATAGTTAGCCTATGAGCGAGTGGGAAGAAAGCGACGACTTGGAACTGGAGCCTGAGGCGCGGCGCCGGCGCGGTATTTACCTGCTGCCCAATCTGTTCACTACCGGCACGCTATTTGCCGGATTCTTCGCCGCGCTTTGCGCAATCGAAGAGCAGTACACCAAGGCAGCGATTGCCGTGTTCATCGGCATGGTATGCGACATGCTGGATGGGCGCATCGCGCGCCTCACCAATACCCAGAGCGATTTCGGCAAGGAATACGATTCGCTGGCCGACATGTGCTGCTTTGGGCTGGCGCCGGCGCTGGTGATGTATCAGTGGAGCCTGCATGCTTTGACCGACTTCGGTCGCTATGGTCAGCAAATCGCCTGGGCAGCGGCGTTTTTCTATGCCGCAATGGCGGCATTGCGCTTGGCGCGATTCAACGTGCTGGCCACCAGCGGCAAAGGCGACAAACGTTTCTTCTACGGTTTACCAAGCCCGGCCGCCGCCGCCTTCACCATGGGCTTTGTCTGGGTCGCGGTGGAGGACTTTGACTATTCCGGTGAGGACTTGTTGATTCCGGCGTTAATCGTGACGCTGCTGGCCGGCACATTCATGGTCTGGGGGCGCATCCGCTATCCCAGCTTCAAGGACCTCAAGGTCAACGAACGCGTACCCTTCCGCTATATGCTGCTGATGGTCATCGCCTTCGTGCTAATCGTGCTCGATCCGGTGCACGTGCTGCCTGGACTGATTTTTATCTATTTCCTGTCCGGCCCGGCCATCGCCTTCACTAGCTGGCGCAAGGCGCGCAAAGCGCAGCAGCCGGTATCCACGTGAATTGGCAGATGGCCGCTGTTACCGTATCATTCGAGCATGCGTATCAAGCTTCAACCAACTTTTTCTGCGACCGCTTTCCGCGGCCGCCCGGCTGCGCCTGCGTTGCTGCTTAGCCTTCGACTTCTGCCGTAAGGCAGACCATTAGGCCAGCCCGGGCGGGGCTTAATCCGCCATCCAAGCCCATTTGCGTACAATGCCCGCGTGCGTCCGCCGCATGCAGGCGAGTCGGAGCCACCAATCATGAACACCTTGAGCAAGCAGCAACTAATCATTTTTGACACCACGCTGCGCGACGGCGAGCAATCGCCGGGCGCCAGCATGACCCGAGACGAGAAAGTCCGCATCGCCAAGGCGCTGGAGCGCCTGCGCGTGGACGTGATCGAGGCCGGTTTTGCGATCGCCAGTCCTGGCGATTTCGAGGGCGTGAAAGCCGTTGCGAGCGAAGTGACGGACAGCATCGTCTGCAGCCTGGCGCGCGCCAACCCCGGCGATATCGAGCGTGCGGCGGAGGCGCTGAAACCGGCCAAGCGCGCGCGCATCCACACCTTTATCGCCACCTCGCCGATCCACATGCAGATGAAACTGCGCATGTCGCCCGAACAGGTGCTGGAGAGTGCGATCGGCGCGGTCAAGCAGGCACGCCAATATACGGACGATGTCGAGTTTTCTGCCGAAGATGCGGTCCGCTCCGAGCTGGACTTTCTGTGCCGGATATTCGAAGCGGCGATCAAGGCCGGCGCCACGACCATCAACGTCCCGGACACGGTCGGCTATAGCGTGCCGGGCCAGTGGGGCGAGCGCATGCGGCAATTGATCGAGCGGGTGCCGAATTCCGACAAGGTCATCTGGTCCACGCATTGCCACAACGATCTGGGCATGGCGGTCGCCAACTCGCTATCGGCCGTATTGGCAGGCGCGCGACAGGTTGAATGCACTATCAACGGTCTTGGCGAGCGGGCCGGCAATGCCTCGCTGGAGGAAGTGGTGATGGCGGTGAAGACGCGCGCGGATGTGTTCGGCTTGAGCACGCGCATAGACACCGCGCAAATCGTGCCGACCTCCAAGCTGGTGGCGACGATCACCGGCTACCCGGTGCAACCGAACAAGGCGATTGTCGGCGCGAACGCCTTCGCGCATGAGGCCGGCATCCACCAGGACGGCGTGATCAAGCACCGCGAAACCTATGAAATCATGCGCGCCGAGGATGTGGGTTGGGCGGCGAACAAGCTGGTACTGGGCAAGCATTCCGGCCGCACCGCTTTCAAGCAGCGGCTGGAGGAAATCGGCGTCCGGATAGAGAGTCAGGCCGAGCTGAACGACGCCTTCGCGCGTTTCAAGGAATTGGCCGACAAGAAACATGAAATCTTCGACGAGGACTTACAGGCGCTGATGAGCGAGTCCGAAACCGCGCATGTGAGCGACCGTCTGTCACTGCAATACTTGAAAGTCGCCAGCGAGACCGGCACCAAACCGCACGCGCAGGTCTGCGTGAGCGTCGACGGTGTTGAGCACAACGCCGAAGCGGACGGCGGCGGACCGGTTGACGCCATTTTCGGCGCCATTGAAATGATTGTGCACAGCGGCGCCGAGCTGCAGTTGTACTCCGTCAATAACGTCACCAAGGGCATTGATGCCCAGGGTGAAGTGACGGTGCGGCTGCAGAAGGCGGGACGTATCGTCAACGGCCAGGGCGCGGACACGGATATCGTCATCGCTAGCGCCAAAGCTTACGTCAATGCGCTGAACCGCTTGCAGATGACTGAGCGTGTGCATCCGCAAATGACCGAAACGGTCTGACAGACGAATCGGTGGAACAGGCGCGGCGGCGGCAATATCTCCAGGCTCTTGGCATCGAGCTGTGGGAGCGCCGCGGCGCCGAAAGTAAATCCAAGCCTGCCGCCGCATCTACCCCGATCACCCACCCCAGCGCAGACGAACTGCTGGCGCAGCTCGATGCTGCAGCGGTGCCGGCCACGACGATTCCTGCCAATGCCGGCGAGCTTGCCACCATGGACTGGGACGCACTCGCTGCGCGCGTTAAGGATTGCCAGATATGCCGTCTGCGCGCGGGCTGTACGCAGACGGTCTTCGGCGTCGGCGCGAAAACCGCGAGGCTCATGGTGATTGGCGAAGGCCCCGGTGCCGACGAAGACCGCATCGGTGAGCCTTTCGTCGGCCGTGCCGGTCAATTGCTCGATGCGATGTTGTTCGCGATCAACCACAGTCGCAAGCCGGAAGGCAGACAGCAGGGCGTGTTCATCGCCAACGTGGTGAAATGCCGCCCGCCCAATAACCGTGACCCGCAACCCGACGAGGCGGCGGCCTGCGCACCCTACCTTCTGCGTCAGATAGAGCTTGTACAGCCGAAGCTGCTACTCGCGGTCGGCCGCATCGCGGCACAGAATCTGCTTGCGACTGACGAGCCCATCGGCAAGCTCAGAGGCCGCCTGCACCATTTCGGCGCAGAGAAAATTCCGCTAATCGTGACCTATCATCCGGCGTATCTCTTGCGCAGTCCGCGCGAAAAAGCCCGCGCCTGGGACGACTTGCGGCGTGTGCGTGAATTGCTGGGGCAGGCCGCATGAGTGCTCAGCTCAAGCCGAAACTTCAGTTGCGCGCCATGGCCGCACGCGATCTGCCGCAGGTACTGACGATCGAGCAACAGTCGTATCCCTTTCCCTGGAGCGAGAATATTTTCCGCGACTGTCTGCGCAGCGGTTATTTCAGCTGTGTGCTCGCGGATGCCGGCAGCACCGTGCTCGGTTATGCGCTGATGACGGTGGCGGTCGGCGAGGCGCATGTGCTCAATCTTTGCGTGGCGCCGGGCGCGCGCCGACAGGGCTATGGCCGCTTCATCCTCGATCATCTTATGGACGCCGCGCGCGCAGGCCGCGCCGACATGATGTTTCTGGAAGTGCGGCCGTCGAATACGGATGCGTTGGTGCTCTACCGCCATGCCGGCTTCCGCGACATCGGTACCCGGCGCGAGTATTACCCGGCGCGGCGCGGGCGCGAGGATGCACTGGTACTGGCCCGGCAGCTGTGACTCCAGAGCGGCGGCAGCAGTGGAACTGGGCTTTATACGACTGGGCTAATTCCGCTTTCGCCACCACGGTGATGGCGGGCCTGTTTCCGATTTTCTTCAAACAGTATTGGCATCAGGGCGTGGACGCGCAGACCAGCACCTTCCATCTGGGTCTGGGCAATTCCGTGGCCAGCATCATCGTCTTGTTTCTCGCGCCCATACTCGGCGCCTTGGCCGACGGCGGTATCGGCAAGAAGCGCTTGCTCGCGATATTCATGTTACTGGGCGTGGCCGGTACTGCCGGCCTTTATTTTGTACCGCAGGGCGAATGGCGCTGGGCGCTCGGCCTGTTCGTGCTCGGCACGCTGGGTTTCTCCGGCGGCATGGTGTTTTACGACGCGCTGCTGGTGGATGTCGCCACCCCGCAGGACAGCGACCGCGTCTCTGCGCTCGGCTACGGTCTGGGCTATCTCGGTGGCGGTATCCTGTTTGCGCTGAATGTGGCGATGACGCTCAAGCCGGAGCTGTTCGGCTTGAGCGGCAAAACGCAAGCGGTGCAACTGGCCTTCCTGACGGTGGCCGGTTGGTGGCTGCTGTTTTCCCTGCCACTCCTTACGCGCGTGCGCGAGCGGCGCGCGCCGAGCCAGGCGCCCTGGTTCCGCGCGATTCCACTGGCTTTCCGGCAGCTATGGCACACCGCGGGGCATTTGCGTCGCGACCGCACCGTACTGACTTTTCTGCTGGCCTACTGGCTTTACATAGACGGCGTAGACACCATCATCAAGATGGCGGTGGACTTCGGGCTGGCGCTTGGCTTTCCGGATTCCAGCCTGATTATCGCGCTGCTGCTGGTGCAGTTCGTCGGCTTTCCGGCCGCGATCGCCTTCGGCTATCTCGGTGGTTGGCTCGGCACCAAGCGCGCAATTTTTCTTGGTCTGGCGGTTTACATCGGCGTCACCTTCTGGGCCTACTTCCTGCAGACGGTGGCGCAGTTCTATGCAATGGCGCTCGTCATCGGACTGGTGCAGGGCGGTGTGCAGGCACTCTCCCGCTCTTTTTATTCGCGCCTGATTCCGGCTGAGCGTGCGGCCGAGTATTTCGGCTTCTACAACATGCTCGGCAAGTTCGCGGCGATCATCGGCCCCATTCTGGTGGGTTGGTCGGCGCTGGTGACCGGCAGCTCCCGCGTATCCATCCTGACCATTCTGGTGCTGTTCATTGGTGGTGCACTACTGCTTTCCCGGGTGCAGAACCCAAGCCCACGTCCCACTGTCTAGTATTTACATAAGCCTTTGATTTAGCTGTAATCCTTGGCGCGGGCACAGTCCTTGCTGCGTAGCAACATACTCCTGCGGGCATTTGCCATGTCCTTGCGTGTGCTCCTGATCGACGCGCGCCAGGCTGAGGCGTCAGTTCTGGCAGCGGTGCTTACTGCCTGTGGCTTCCAGGTGATTGGCTCCTTGCAGGAGTCGGACGAGGTCTTGCCGGTCGTCCGCCGGCTCGAACCCGACGCGATCATCATTGATGCGGACTCGCCGCGGCGCGACACGCTTGAAGGTCTGGCTCGGCTGAGCCGACGCTATCCGCGGCCGATGATCATGTTGAGCGAGCAGGGTGACGCGGATCTGACGCGCACCGCCGCGGATGCCGGCGTCAGCGCTTATGTAGTGGAAGGCGTATCGTCGGAAACCATCCGTTCGCTGGTGCAGGTCGCCGTGATGCATTTCCGCGGCCAGCATGTGCTGCACGCCGAGCTCAGCAAGACCCGGCAGGAGCTGGAAGATCGCCGGCAGATTGATCGCGCCAAATGCCGGCTTATGGAGCATTACGGATTGAATGAAAAAGCAGCGTACGAGCGCCTGCGCAGCCTGGCGATGACGCGCGGACAACGGCTCGCCGAGTTGGCGCGGTTGGTCCTCGCCAGTCCCGGTCTGGCGTAACGAAAAAAGGAGTTGGCATCGCGCTTGCTTAAGTCTTAACAGCCGTCTCAACCTGCCCGCCGCATTTTCGCGGGCGCCCAACGAAGGGTTGTGGAGAGACGCGGCAAATGGTTTTCGGACAAAGGCGTCCACCGCTGCAGGCGGGGACGCCTTTTTTGTTTTGGGTCCGGTCTGGGGACCGGCATTTACAAGGGAGAGAAGCGATGTACCAGTGGAGTTCAAAGCTGATAGTGGCAGTACTTGCCATGGGCCTACCGATGCTGGTGGGTGCTGCGGACTCGTTCGACAATTTGAAGTACGCGTTTTCCGGCGGCACGCCGAATCTGGATGTGCGGCTGCGTTACGAGAATGTTGAGCAAGACAACGCGCTGGAGGAAGCCACCGCCTACACCGTGCGTACGCGCCTCGGTTACACCACCGGCAAGTGGAACAACTTCGATCTGGCGGCGGAATACGAAGGCGTGGCCGCGCTCGATGACGAGGAATACAACAGTGGCCCGCGCACCGTGGGTAGCAGCAATGGCAGAACCAATTTCTCGGTTATCGCCGACCCGGATGACGACGAACTCAACCAGGTCTGGCTGCGCTATACCGGGATACCCGGCACGACACTCAAATACGGCCGGCAGCGCATCATCCTCGACAACGCTCGCTTTATCGGCAACGTCGGCTGGCGCCAGAACGAGCAGACCTTTGACGGCGTCACGCTGGTGAATACGTCGCTGCCCAAGACCACCATCACCTATGGCTACCTGAACAATTCCAACTTCATCCAGTTCCAGGATTTCCATATGGGCAGTCATCTGCTCAACATCGGTTTCGTGGCCGCGCCCAAGTTCAGTCTGATCGGCTATGGCTACCTGCTCGACTTCGAGAACGACACCGTCGCCGCGCGGCGCGATACGCAAACCGTGGGTCTGCGCGCTACCGGCGCTATACCGTTCAGCGCTTTGCAGTTCCTGTACGCGCTGGAATACGCCGACCAGAGCGACTACAAGGATGCGCCGCCTACAGTGGACGCCGGCTATCAGTTCATCGAGGCAGGCATTGGTGGTAAATGGCTTACCGCCAAGCTGGGTTACGAGGTGCTGGGTAGCAACGACGGGCTGTTCGGTTTCCAGACACCGCTCGCCACCAACCACGCCTTCCAGGGCTGGGCCGATTTGTTCCTGGTCACACCGCTTACCGGAGTGCAGGACGCGTATCTGAGCCTGAGCGGGCCGCTGGCAGGTTTCAACTGGCTGGCGGTGTATCACCAGTTCACGCCAGATAGCAGCGGCGACGATTACGGCGATGAAATAGATCTGCAGCTCGCGCGGCCGATCAACGACAACTTCAGCGTAATGCTGAAGTATGCCGACTACAGCGCCGATACCTTCGCCGTGGATACCAAGAAACTTTGGGTCCAGGCCGAATACAAATTCTGATGGGAATCAATCCGGGAGTCAGTGATGAGCAAACGCAATAAAGTGGGAAAGCCGCGCAGCCCCTCGCGCCGGCAATTTATCAAGGGCGCCGCGGCGCTCGGCGGTGGCGCGGCTTTCAGCGGCGCGATTCCATCCTGGCTGCAAAGCGTGGCCTGGGCGGCGGGCTCCGATGCACCGGAGAAAACCGATTTGACCATCGGCTTCATCCCGCTGACCGATTGCGCCAGCGTGGTCATGGCCGGTGAGCTGGGTCTCTACAAGAAGTACGGGCTCAACGTCACGATCTCGAAGGAAGCGAGTTGGGCGGCGGTGCGCGACAAGCTGATTCTGGGGCAGCTCGACGCCGCGCACGTGCTCTACGGCTTGATCTATGGCGCGCACCTCGGTATCGGCAGCCAGAAGAAGGACATGGCTGTTCTGATGAACATCAACTACAACGGCCAGGGAATCACGCTATCGAACAAGCTTCGTGATAAGGGTGTCGTTGACGGCGCCACGCTCAAAAAGGTGGTGGCCAAGAAGGACCGCGAATACACCTTCGCGCAGACCTTTCCGACCGGCACGCACGCGATGTGGCTGTATTACTGGCTGGCGGCGAGCGGCATTGATCCGTTCAGGGACGTCAAGAACATCGTGATTCCGCCGCCGCAGATGGTGGCCAATATGCGTGTCGGCAATATGGACGGCTTTTGTGTCGGCGAGCCGTGGAATGCACGTGCGGTTTTCGACAAGATCGGCTTCACCGCGACCACCACCCAGGCTATCTGGAAGAACCATCCCGAAAAGGTATTGGGTACGACCAAGGAGTTCGTGACGCAGTACCCGAACACCACGCGCGCGATGATGCGCGCCGTGATCGAAGCCTCGCAGCACATCGACACCATGTCCAATCGCGACAAGGTTTCGGAGATCATCGGCGGCAAGTCCTATGTCAATGCGCCGCCACCGGTCATCCTCGGCCGCATGCAGGGCAATTACGACGATGGCAATGGCAAGTCCTGGAAGGACCCCGACTACATGAAGTTCTACATGGATGGCGAGGTGAACTTCCCCTTCCTGTCGCATGGCATGTGGTTCCTGACGCAACACCGGCGCTGGGGCTTGCTGAAACAAGACGTGGACTACCTCGCCGTCGCCAGGCAGGTGAATCAGGTCGAGCTCTACACCGAAGTAGCCAAGTCACTGAACGTGCCGGTTCCGGCGAACCCGCTGAAGACCGAGACGCTGTTCGACGGCACCGTGTTCGATCCGGCCAAGCCGGCGGAGTACGCGGCGGGCTTCAAGATCAGGGCCTGAGGGGATTGCTATGGCGGCCAGTCTTTACGTGGTGCGGCGCATGAGCGAGCAGCCGGAGCTGAAGTTTGAAATGATTCCGGCGCCGCCGGAGATCGTGCCTGGGAAGCCCCCCGCCGCCTCGTCCTACGAACCCCTGGGCGAGGTGGCGGCGCGGGTCCGGCCGGTGGTCGCCGACTGGACCGGCCGCATCGTCCGCGCGACGTTGCCGCCGCTGCTCGGGCTGGCGGTGCTGATCGCGGCGTGGGCGGCGGTCTCGGGATACAGCAGTTATCTGCCCGGCCCGGGCAAGACCTGGGTTTCCGCGGTTGAGGTGTTCAGCGATCCGTTTTACCAGAAGGGGCCGAACGACCAGGGGGTCGGCTGGAATTTGCTCCAGTCCATGTGGCGCGTGGCCAAAGGTTTCGGGCTCGCTGCGCTGGTCGGCATTCCGCTCGGCTTTGTGCTCGGCCGTTTCGCCGCAATCAATCGCGCAGCGCATCCGATCATCAGCGTGCTGCGGCCGGTCTCACCGCTGGCTTGGCTGCCGATCGGCCTGGCCATCTTCCAGGCCGCCAATCCGGCGGCGATTTTCGTGATTTTCATCTGCAGTATCTGGCCGATGATTCTGAATACCGCGCTCGGTGTGGCCAGCGTGCCGCAGGACTATCTGAACGTGGCGCGCGTGCTGCGGCTGTCCGAGTGGAAGGTGTTCACCAAAATTCTGCTGCCGGCGAGCGTGCCCTACGTCCTCAGCGGCGCCAAGCTCGCCTTGGGCATCGCCTGGCTGACCATTGTCGCCAGCGAAATGCTGACCGGCGGCGTGGGGATAGGTTTCTGGCTCTGGGATGAATGGAACAACTTGAACATGGAGCACATCCTCATCGCCATCGGTGTGATCGGCGTGGTGGGCCTGCTGCTGGAGCAGGGTATGACGCTTATTGCTAACCGGTTTGACTATAGGAAGAGTTGAATCCGGCGTAGGGCGGGTTAGCGGCATAGCCGCGTAACCCGCCAATGGCGGTAAGAGGCGGGTTACGCCCCTGCGTGGCTAACCCGCCCTACATAGGAGAACGGAATGACCTCGTATCTGCAAGTTGATCACGTTTCGGTGGTGTTCAAGATGCGCGCGGCGGATTTTGTCGCGGTGCGCGATGTGGATATCAAAGTCGAGAAAGGCGAGGTCGTATCCATTATCGGCCACTCCGGTTGTGGCAAATCCACCGTGCTGAACGTTATCGCGGGCCTGGTCGCAGCGGCGCAGGGCGGCGCGGTACTGGAGGGCAAGGAAATCGACGGCCCGAGTCCGGAGCGTGCGGTCGTATTCCAAAACCACTCCTTGCTGCCCTGGCTTACCTGCTACGGCAACGTGCATCTGGCAGTGGAGCGGGTGTTCGGCAAATCCGAATCGAAGAGCAAGCTCAGGGAGCGCACGCTCGCGGCGCTGGAACTGGTCGGCTTGACTCAGGCGAAGGACAAACGCCCCAATGAGATTTCCGGCGGCATGAAGCAGCGCGTGGGCATCGCGCGCGCACTGGCGATGGAGCCCAAGGTGTTGCTGATGGACGAGCCCTTCGGCGCTCTGGATGCGCTGACCCGCGCCAATCTGCAGGATTCCTTGATGGAGATTCAGGGCAAACTCGGCAACACCGTGGTCATGATCACCCACGACGTGGATGAAGCCGTGCTGCTGTCAGACCGGGTTGTGATGATGACCAACGGGCCGGCGGCGGGTGTCGGCGCTGAACTGAGCATCGAACTGCCGCGCCCGCGCCGCCGTATCGAGCTGGCTGATGACGCGACCTACAACCACTACCGCGCCGAGATACTGCGCTTTCTGCATGCCCGCCAAGGTCATCCGCAGCCGATTGCGGCCGGAGCGCTGTTCAACTCAGAAATACGGTTTTTACAAAGCCCGCAAATAACACGCTGAAACCGCCGATTTCGGCAGCGATCAGCGTCCACATGAAGCCGGTGAGCATGACTGGCGGCAATTGCCAGCGGCCGACGACGTGTGGTTTGAGGAACTGGTTGTCGGTGTCGCGCAACAGGCCGTGCAGCACATAGCCGCCAATCGCCAGCGCGAAGTACAGCACCGGAAAGAATACCGCCAGCAAGTCCACCGTTTCCGACCAGGCGCTGTACTCCACGAACTTCGCGATGACCAGGGCGGCGAAGCTGTACAGCAAGGCGGCGCGATGCGCGATGTCCACATACACCGGCGCCTTGGCATCGGCGCTGCGCGCAATGGCAGCGTATTTCCAGACACCGGTAAGCAGCCCAGTCAGCAGGAACAGACCGCTGGCGGTCAATGCAAGCTTGAGGGCTGGCTCCACGTGTACACTCCGGTTGGGCGCGAGCATCCTAACAACACCATGAGCAAAGGCAAAACCGTCTACGTCTGCCAGCAATGCGGCGCGCAGTCGTCCAAATGGTCGGGCCAGTGCGGCGACTGCGGTGCCTGGAATAGCCTGGTCGAAGCCTTGCAGGCAGCGCCACCCAAGAACACGCGCGCGCAAAGTTTCGCCGCGGGCTACTCTGGCGTCGCCGGCGCAGCGCCGGTACGCCGTTTGCGCGAGGTCGGCTCCGCTGAGACGGCGCGCGCCAGCACCGGGCTGGCGGAAATGGACCGCGTGTTGGGCGGCGGACTGGTGCCGGGATCGGTGATCCTGATTGGCGGCGATCCGGGTATCGGCAAATCCACGCTGCTGCTGCAGGTGCTCATCAAGCTGCAGGGGCGATTGCGTACGCTGTACGTCACCGGTGAGGAGTCGCTCGAACAGGTGCACCTGCGTGCGCGGCGCCTCGGCTTGCCTGAGGCCGACATCGGGGTACTGGCCGAAACCTCCATCGAGAATATTCTGGCGGCGGCGAGCTCGGAGCGGCCACAGTTGATCGTGGTGGATTCGGTGCAGACGATATATACGGACGCGCTGGCGTCCGCGCCGGGCTCGGTATCGCAGTTGCGCGAAAGTACCGCGCTGCTGGTGCGCCTGGCCAAGCAGACCGGCACCGCGGTGATCCTGGTCGGCCATGTCACCAAGGAAGGCACCATCGCCGGCCCGCGCGTGCTGGAGCACATGGTGGATACCGTGCTGTACTTCGAGAACGATCGTGGCAGCCGCTACCGGGTAATCCGCGCCGCCAAGAATCGCTTTGGCGCGGTCAACGAGCTCGGCGTATTCGCCATGACCGACGCCGGCCTCAAGGAAGTCAGCAATCCTTCCGCGATTTTTCTGTCGCGTCATCCTGAGCCCGTGCCCGGCAGCGTAGTGATGGTGGCACGCGAAGGTTCGCGGCCGCTGCTGGTTGAGGTGCAGGCTTTAGTGGACCACTCGCCGCTGGGCAATCCGCGCCGGGTGTCGCTGGGGCCGGATCAGAATCGGCTGGCGATGTTGCTCGCAGTGCTGCACCGGCACGGCAATGTGGCCATGTACGACCAGGACGTGTTCGTCAATATCGTCGGTGGCATGCGCATCAGCGAAACGGCGGCCGATCTGCCGGTGTTGCTGGCGGCTCTATCGAGCCTGAAGGGCAAGCCGGTGGCGCAGGATCTGGTGGTGTTCGGTGAAGTGGGGCTCGCCGGCGAAGTGCGGCCGGTACAGGCGGGCGAAGAGCGGTTGAAGGAGGCCGCCAAGCACGGCTTCAAGCGTGCTTTGATACCGAAAGCCAACGCGCCCAAGAAAGGCCGTGCCACAGACATGGAAGTGATTGGCGTCGAGCGCCTGAGCCAGGCGCTGGCGGTGCTTTAGACTGCGGCGGCCGCCGCTTTTTTTACGGTTTTGGCCGTTTTCGGCGGGAAGATGCGCACGCTCTTGACAGCGCTGATTGTCGTCTGCGCTATCTCGAAGGTGTAGTCGCCGACCTTGAGCGCTGTCCCCGGTTCGGGAATGGTTTCCATGCGTTCCAGAATAAGCCCGTTGACCGTTTTCGGTCCAACATCGGACAGCGGCAGACGCCAGCCCATCAGGTGGTTGAGCCGGCGCAGGCTCAAGCGTCCTTCCACCATATAACCGTCGCCGTCCTGGAATACCTTGCGGTTGCGCGCGCTCGGCTCGGAAGTGAATTCGCCGACAATCTCCTCGAGAATGTCTTCCAGCGCGATCAGGCCCTGGATGTCGCCGTACTCATCCACCACGAAGCCGACGCGGCGCTTCTGATTCTGAAAATTAACCAACTGATGGTTCAGGGTGGTGCCTTCCGGCACGAAATAAGCTTCGCGCGCCAGCGCCAGCATGGATTCCTTGGTCAGGGTGCCGTCGGCGTAGAGCGCCAACACGCGGCGCAGATGCACGATACCGACCAAGTCATCGATGCTGCCGCGCCACAGCGGCAGACGCGTATGCTGGTTATGCACCAGCTTCTCCAGAATTTTTTCCCAGGGTTCGTCGATATCAATGCCGGATATCTCGTTGCGCGGCACCATGATGTCCTCGACCGTGATTTTCTCCAGGTCGAGAATGGACAGCAGCATTTTCTGGTGGCGCCGCGGCAGCATGGCGCCGGTCTCGGCGACAATCGTGCGCAGTTCTTCAGATGAAAGTGAGTGCTGCGCCGCTGCCTCGGGCGAAACGCCGATCAGCCGCAGCAGGCCGTTGCTGATCAGGCTGGCGAACCAGAGCAGCGGCAGGAACAGCCGCACCAGCGGGTAATAAACATAAGCGGCGGGAAACGCCAGGCGTTCCGGATGGATCGCGCCCAGCGTCTTCGGCATGGACTCGGCGAAGATGAAAATCATCAGTGCCGTGGCGATGGTGGCGATGCCAATAGCCAGTTCCTGATCGTGAACCAAACTCTGCGCGATCAGCAGCAACAGCATCGGGATCAGCGCCTGCACGACGTTGTTCAGCAGCAGGATCAGGCCGATCAAGCGGTCGGGACGCTCCAGCAACTTGGAGGCGAACCGCGCGCCTTTGTGGCCGGTTTTGGCCAAATGGCGCAGGCGGTAGCGGTTGAGCGACATCAACCCGGTTTCGGAGCCGGAGAAAAAGCCCGATAACAGGATGGAAATTACAAAGAAACCAATGAGATACGATAGTGGAATAGCGTCCAAGAAGCGGGTCCCGCCAGTGGTGGAGCGCTATTGTCTCAGGCTAGGCGGAAGGGGTGTCAAGCAAAACCTGCGCGGGCCGGCTTGACGGAAAAATCGTGGCTTTGCGCATTTGTGCTCAGTGGCAAGGCTTGGCATAGTGCGGCCATGGAACCCGCCGCGGCTCTGGGTCAGCTCTGGGCAAGCGCCCGGCCGCAGACTTTCGCCGGTTTAATGAGTGTTTACGAAAGCAACTACCGCCGGCTGCTGCGCCTCATCCCGGAAAAACGGGTCCCCTTCGACGTCGCCGTCTCGCGCAGCGAGCTCGACCACGACCTGCATCTGCAAGTCGTCGCGCGCGACAAGTACACGCTGACTTTGCGTCTGACTTATCGGTTTGCCGACGCCGAAGCGGCGCCGGTAACCACACCGGATCTGCTCGTGCGGCTCTATCATGACGCCGGACTGGCCGAAGCCATGGATCACGTAGACCATGCCGCGCTGCCGCGGCATGCCTATGGCCAGCATCTGGCGGATAGCTGGCGCCGTAACCTGCTGCTCAACAAATGGCTGGACTTTCTGCTGGGTCGAGGTCACGGTTTTGCCCTGGCGGGCCGGCCGCGCGCTGTGGGCGCCGAGGTCTAGTAGCGCAGCACTGAGTCCGGTTAGCTGGTGCGGATGGGTGCAGCCAGCTGCGCTACAATCTCGATATGACAAGCGCATGACGGCGCCCGCGGGGGCGGCGCGTCAGTCTGCGGGCATTCGGAGGAAAAATCATGCGGGGTTTGGCGTTGCTAGTCGCGCTATGCGCGCTCTTGCTGGCGGCTGGCTGTAGTGATGGCGGCGGCGGCAATCGCGTGCAGCCGGGCGGCAGCAGCGGCCCGACAGGCACGCCGCTTGATGCTGTGCTTGGTCCGCTTGCCGGTTTGGCGGGCGGCTGAATTCGGCCACATATATTTCGTATCAGCTTAAAGGCCGCTGCGAGCGGCCGCGGAGGAGAGAGATGAAGCAATATTCATTGCGCCTGGGCGTGCTAACGCCGGTGCTGGCCTGCCTGTTTTTACTGGCGGCCTGCAGCAACGGCGATAGCGATGGTTTAGCTTTGGGTGGCAGCGGTGGCGCATCCGCACAACGCACAGTGGGTAAAGGCGTGGCCAGCAGCGGCGACAATGCTTCCTGCGTGAGCCGCACGCATCTAGAAGGCGCGCGCAGCTACCAGGTCACCCTGCCTTCCGCCAGCGGTGAAACCATTTCCTTCCAGGTATTCGAACCTGCAACATTCAACTGCCGGACCGGTCACGAACTGGTGCTGCACGGCCACGGTTTTGGCGGCAGCCGACAGACCACCCGGGATGGTTTCATCGGCGAACTGCTGGAGCGCGGCTACGGCGTGATCAGCATCGATGCGCGCGGCTTTGGCGATAGCACCGGCACGGTGCGTACCATGGACCCGGACTTCGAAGGTAAGGACTATCTCGCGATTCTCGACTGGGCCGAGGCGAACCTCGACTGGCTGGTTTACGAGGGCGGCAATCTGGTTTCTGGTGCGATCGGCGGCAGCTACGGCGGCGGTTATCAACTGCTGATCCATAACATCGATCCCCAGCACCGGCTGGATGCGCTCTCGCCGGACATCACCTGGAACGACCTGACCTACAGCCTGAACCCGGGCGACACCGTGAAGTCGAGCTGGGGTCTGCTGCTCACCGCCGCTGGCGAGGCCGGCGCCAATCAACCACTGATCGACGGCTTGGATCCAACACAGAAAGAGACGCTGGTGCGGGCGGTGGCGGAGAACAACTTCCCCCAGGGCGCGCTCAACTTCTACCGCTATCACAGCCCGCGTTATTACTTTGACGGCGGCACCGATGGTGAGCAGAGTTTCCTGCTCGACCCGTTATTCGGGCCGCAGTCCTTCGGTACGCCGGCGAATCTGCCGGTGAAAGTGGACATTCTGTTCAGCCAGGGTATCCGCGACACGCTGTTCAACTTCAACGACGCCTGGCGCAATTTCGAGAGCTATCGCGCACTCGGCGGCGATGTGCGCCTGCTAACCCATGAGAGCGGCCACATCCTGCCGGTCAGCACCTCGGCGCTGCCGGGGCTGGAAGGTGCGCTGGATCCCTTGAGCGAACTGGGCGTGCACCTGCCGGATTTTCAACTTCCCGGTGGCGATAATCGCTGCGGCACGCTGGACCGCAACGCGGCCACGCTGGCTTTCTTCAACGAGAAGCTCAAGCGCCGGCCGGCCGATCCCTTGATAGCGCAGCTCAAGAATCAGGTCTGCTTCTCGCTCGATGGCAATCATGCGCTTTACGTCAAGGCCGACCAGGTGAAGGCGCCGCCGCGCGGAGAAGTGCTCCCTGGCGCACCGGAAATCGCCGTGACCAACGGCCTGCCCGTTCCGGTGGGTGCTTTGGCACTGGCGACAGTGGCGTTAGGCCCGTCAGTGATTCCGCTCAAGGATATCGGCGCCGGCGGCGATGTGCTGGCCGGTATCGCGACGGTGGATCTGGACCTGACGCATGTTGCCGGCGTGGACGGCTGTGAACAATCAGCCTCCATTCCACAGCAGTTGCCGCTGTCCGTGGCCTGTGACGCGATCATTTATCTAGGCCTTGGCGTACAGCGTGCTGGCGCCGGCAGCTATGACTTGATTGACGATCAGATCACACCGGTGCGCGGTCTGGGTCAGCATGTCGTAGAGCTGGTGGGGGTCGCCGAGGGATTGAACGAAGGCGACAAGCTGGCGCTGCTGGTCTACGGCTATCACCTGCAGTACCCGACCTCGATCACGCGTGACGTGCTGGTGCCGGCGGTCAATATTGCGGCCAGCGTACGCCTGCCGCTGACCGGCATCGCGTTTCCAGCGGGCGCGATCACCGGCGGCGATGACGGGGAAGGCGGCGCCAGCGGATTCTGCGTCCCCGGCCTGATTCCGGTGATCGGCGGGCAATGCCTGCCGATTTAACGCCAGCCTGGAGCGGGCATCACGACGGCGGCCCGCGGGCCGCCGTTTTTGTTTGGGTTTTTGGCCCGCTCGGCTAATCTGGTGGCTGGCAAAGCCAAGACCTTGTCTGACACAAACCGTATCCTGATTGGGTGTAACTGGAGGCAGCGATGAATCTGCGGGCTATCCTATGGCTATTAATTCCGGTCCTGTCGGCCTGCGGCGGCGAAGCGCCGCCCGCCGCGCCCGCGGCCAGCACACCGGCCGCGCTCGCAGCGCACAGCGCCGAGTTCAAGCGCGAGGTGATCGAGGTCACCGAGGGCGTGTACGTCGCCGTCGGTTATGGCATTGCCAATTCGATCATGCTGGAAGGTGGCGATGGCGTAGTCATCGTGGACGTGATGGAGACGCTGGAATCGGCGCAGGCCGTGGCGGCGGATTTCCGCAAGATCACGGATAAGCCAGTCAAGGCTTTCGTCTATACCCACTCGCATCCAGATCACATCGGCGGCGCGCCGGCTTATCTCATCGCGGGACAGGAGACGCCGCCGGTGTATGCGCAGGCGGATGTCGCGCGCAACATGGACAAGATCTCAAGCGTGCTGCAGCCGATCATCACCCAGCGCGGTTTTCGCATGTATGGCACGCATCTGCCGCACGAGGAAATGGTGAATGTCGGCATCGGGCCGGAGCTCGGCGTGCACGAGGGCAGCACCCTCCGCATCCTGCGTCCGACCAAAACTTTCGAGGATGAGCTGGAAGACACGGTTGCCGGCATTCACTTCAAGCTGGTACATGCACCCGGCGAAACCGAGGATCAGCTCTTCGTCTGGCTGCCGGAGACCAAGACGCTGCTGCCCGGCGACAACTTCTACAAGGCGTTTCCGAATCTCTACACCATTCGTGGCACGTCTTATCGTGATCCGAAAGTCTGGGCCGATTCGCTCGATAAAATGCGCGCGCTGCGGCCGGCTTTTCTGGTGCCAAGCCACACACGCCCCCTCGCGGGTGTGGAATTCATCTATGACACGCTCACGGATTACCGCGACGCGATCCGCTATGTCTACGACCAGAGCATCCGCCTGACCAACCAGGGCTTGATGCCGGAGGAAATCGCCGCGCGGATGAAGTTGCCGCCGCATCTGGCGCAATCGCCCTTCCTGCAGGAGTTTTACGGCAAGCCGACCTGGTCGGCGCGCACCGTATTCCAGGGCAATCTTGGCTGGTATAGCGGCAACCCGAGCGAGTTACAGCCGCTGCCACCAGCAGAGCAGGCGCGGCGCATGGCCGAGCTGGCGGGCGGCGAGGCGGCGCTGACCGATCGTATCGTGCAGGCGGAAAGGGATGGCGAGCATCAATGGGCGCTGCAACTCAGCGACTACGTACTACGGCTGAATCCCGGGAACGAACAAGTGAAGCATGCGCGGCTGGCCGCGCTGCAAGCGCTGGGTGAGGCTGAGGCGAATCCGAACGCGCGGCATTATTATCTGATGTCGATGCGCGAGCTGCGTGGCGAGTTCGAGCTGCCCGAGCGCGCGCTGACGCCGCAGCCGGAAATGCTGGCCGACATGCCGCTGTCGGTGTTCTTCGACGGACTGGCGGTGAACCTCGATGCCGAGGCGAGCGCCGATACTATTGTCAGCGTGGGTTTTGAGTTCACGGATTCACCGGAGCGCTACACCTATATCGTGCGGCGCGGCGCGAGCGAGGTGGTGAACGAGTTGCAGCCCGACGCGGATATCCAGGTGCGGGTTTCGGCCCAGGTGTTCAAGGAGATGTTGGCGCGCCTGCGCAGTCCAGCTCTGACCATCGCCAGGGATTTCGACGTGGTGAAAGGCGGCAAGTTGGACTTCGCGCGCTTCATGAAGTTGTTTGTACCGGAGGCGGAGAACTGATGCGTCACGCCGCCTTGGTTCTGATGTTCTTGTTGGGCGCCTGCAAAAACGGCAACGATGGGTTGGTTCCCATGTCATCGCCCAGCGAGGGTGGCGCTTCTTCCCGGACAGATCAGGCCTTTCCGGCGGAGCCGCCGCCCGAGGCCGCGCTGGAAGGCGCCTGCAGCTGGCCTTTCGTCAGCGATCCCGACCTGCTGAATGTCGCGTTTCCTGATGAGGCGGCCACTTACTGGGTCACAGCCTTGCCCGCGATTCCCGGGTCGCGCTTGCGGATAGAGGGGCAGTTTCCGCAGGCACGTTACTTCTCATTCAATGTCTACGATCCGCAGCTGCGGCCGGTGGATGCAATCACGGATTACGAACTATTGCCACGGGTCCCCGGAACTAATCCTTACCGCAATAGCGGAGCAGCCGCAGGCGGCGACTATGTCGCCTATATCGCGCCGGAGCCGAAGTCGGAAGAAGCTGCGCCGAACACCTTGTACAGCGCCAGCGTCACCTTGCCGGGTGGCACTTCCTTACCACTGAATCCGTTGCCGCTGCTGATTTATCGCATCTATCTGCCGGAGGGGAATGGGAATGGCGCTGTGTCCTTGCCTAAATTGACCTATGAGACTGCCGATGGCTCGGCTGCACCCTTGAGCTTGAGCCTCTGCCAACCGCTGCCGCCGGACGGCATTCCCGGCGTGCTGAACGATTTAATCCGCGAAGCGAGCTTCCCATTGAGTGCTGCCGCGCCTTCCGGTCCGGCGGAAGCTCCGCGCGTCAACCGCTTTTACAACCTGTTTGAGAGCGGCCGCGTCGTGCTATCAAGCCTGCTCGGTGTGGAGCTTCCGGGAAATCCGCTCACCGAAGGCGGTGGCGGCGGCTTCCTGAGCAATGTCGACAATGCCTATGTCTCGGCGCTGTTCAGACGCGACGAAGGCCCGCTCTACGTGGTGCGCGCGAAAGCACCGAGCTACGCGCAGATTCCCACCGATGCGCCGCTTGGCAGCGCGCAACTGCGTTACTGGTCGCTGTGTACCAACGAGTTTGCAACCCAGCGCTTCGTGGCCTGCCTCGCTGATTTCCAGATGCCGTTGGACCGGCACGGTTACTTCACGCTGGTGGTGTCCGACCCCGACCAGCGTCCGGGCAATGCAGTGCCGGAGAATGGAATCGCTTGGCTGCCCTGGGGTGGGCTATACCCGGACTCCTTGCTGATTTACCGCCATATGCTGCCGAATGCCAGCTTCGCCGAGGCGATTCAGAATATTCCTTTCGGCACGCCCCCGCAGGACGTTATGGGCGAATATTTTCCCCGCGTAAGCTACTGCGACCGCGCGACCGTCGAATCCGCCGGCACCGAACCGGCGGCGATTTTTGCGGCCTGCGCGCGCCCTTAAGATTTCTTAGCACTCCCGACATGAGTCCCGCGCCGGTGCTGCCTGGTGCCCTGCCGCGAGTCTTATTAATCGGCGGGCTATTGCTCGGCATCGCCGCGGCCGCAGTGGGGGTACTACGTGACGGCGGACGGAATGCCTTGCCGCCGCAGGCAATTGCGCAGGTCAATGAGCGGCTGATTCTGCGCGATGCCTGGCTTCGCGCCGTCGCGGCGGTGGCCTCGGAGCGGCGCACGCCACTTACCGAAGATGACAAACGCCACATTCTCGACCGGCTGATTGACGAGGAGTTGCTGGTGCAGCATGGCGTGGCGCTGGGTCTGATCGAACAGGATCGCCGCCTGCGTGGTCAGTTGGTATCGGATGTTATTGCCACTGCGACCGCTGCGGAGGCAGGGTCGGCGTTGGAAGAGAACGAGCTGCGGCGCTTCTACGCGGACAACAAGAATTTTTTCACACCACCGGGACGTATCCGCGTGGCGGTGTACCGACTGGGCGCGGCGGGTGCACGGAGCGCCTTTGTGCCGCCCGTGCCGGATGTATTGCTGCCGCCGGCCAAGCTGCGCACTTATCTGGGCCCGGCACTTACACAGACGGCCATGCAATTACAACCGGGTCAGAGCAGTGCGCAAATCGAAAACGGTGGCAGCCCGGTGGTAGTGGAGATGCTGGAGCACGAACCAGGCTTCGCGCCGCTGTATGAACAAGTCGCGGAGCAGGTTCGCGCGGAATATCAGCGCCGCCGGGACGAAGTAGCACTGCGCCGGCTGCTCGCCGAACTGCGTGACAGCGGCCGCGTGCTGGTGCGCGAAGAACTCGAATGAACAGCCTACTCCGCGTCCTGACGCTGGGACTGCTGTTGTTCAACCAGGTTCCGGCTCAGGCGCACAGCCGCGGCACTTCTTATTCCTTCTGGACGATAGACGACGCTGGTGCCGACGTGCGGGTGCGCGTATCGCAACTGGAGTTGACGCGTCTGCAACTCGACCCGAGCTTCACGCCAGGCTACACCGACGAAGTGGGTTCCCGCGCGATAAACGACGTTCAGCTTTGGTCGGCTGCCGGACGGTGTACCGCTTCAGCTCCCAAGCTGATTGCTGGAGAGGACGGCTGGCTCAATCTGCGCTGGCGGCTGAAGTGTGCAAGCTCGCAGGATTTGACCATCCGCAGCCAATTGCTGCACGAGGTCGCGCCTTCGCACTTGCATTTCGTACGCGTCACGTTGCCGGATGGCGAACTGCGTCAACGCGTGCTCACCTATGCCGAGCCCGCGATGGAATTGGATATGCCACAGGCAAGTGCGCCGGCATCGCTCGGGCGTTATGCAGCGCTGGGTATCGAGCACATTCTGAGTGGCTGGGATCATCTGGCCTTTGTGCTTGCCCTGATTCTGCTGGCAGCGAGCCTGCGCGAGGTGGCGGTGGTCGCAACCGGCTTCACTCTCGCTCACAGCCTTACGCTCGCAGCGGCGGTGCTCGGCTGGGTGCAAACCCGCGGCGAGGTGGTGGAGGCGCTGATTGGCTTTTCCATCGCGCTGGTCGCGGCCGAGAATCTCTGGCTGCGTGCCGGCCGCGAGCGCTGGTTGCCCTGGGCGCTGAGTCTGGTCTTGGTCGCGCTCTGCCTGCTGGGCGTCACGCGCCTGCCGGCCGCCGTACTGCTGGGGCTGGCATTGTTCTCGCTCTGCCATTTTGCACTGCTGCAACAAACGCAACGCCCGGCGCGGTTACGCTTGGCGCTCGCCTTTGTTTTCGGTCTTGTGCATGGCTTCGGCTTCGCCGGCGTGATGGCAGAACTGAATCTGCCGGCGGGTCAGCTTGCCGTGGGACTATTGGGTTTCAACAGCGGTGTGGAGCTGGGGCAGCTTCTGGTGATTGCGCTGGTCTGGCCGGCATTGCGGCTGCTCGAACGCTGGCCGCAGGCGCGCCGGTGGCTGGGGGATGGCGGCTCCGCCGCGATCTGCGCGCTGGGCACATACTGGTTTTTGATACGCGGAATTAGTTTGTAAAAAATAGAGGGAGAGATGAAAAAACTACTGATCGGTTTTGTCGCGGTCATAGCCGCACTCGTCGTGTTCGTCGCAGTTGACCACCGCGGCAAACTGGAGGAACCCGGGGAGATTACCCGCAGCGCTGTGCCGCCAGAGAGGGTAGCGCAGCGAAACGGCATGCGCGCCGGTAGCGACAAGCAGATCCTGTTCGGTGATCTGCACGTGCATACGACTTACTCAGTGGACGCGCACGCCTGGAGTATGCCGATATTCCACGGCGAGGGCGTGCATCCACCGGCCGAGGCTTGCGACTACGCGCGCTTCTGCTCCGATCTTGATTTCTGGGCCACCACTGAGCACGCCGAGTCGCTGACGCCGCGGCACTGGCGCGAGCTCAAGGAAACCGTCCGCCAGTGCAATGCCGTGGCCGGCGATCCGGCCAATCCTGATCTCGTCTCCTTTCTCGGCTGGGAGTGGACCCAGATGGGAAACACCGCCGAGGAGCACTACGGTCACAAGAACGTGATTTTCATGGATACCGAGGACGACAAAGTGCCTGCCCGGCCGATCAGCGCGGGCGGCATAGCCGCGACCGCCATGCGCAACGCCGCCATTCCGTTCTGGCGCAATCTGGTCAGTCCCTATCTCGACTGGAGCAGCCGCCAGAGCCAGTTCAATCAGCAGTACAAGATGAAGGATCTCAAGGCGCAGCCGCTATGTCCCGATGGCCTTGCCGAGCGCGAAATGCCGGTTGATTGCGTCGAGTTTGCAGAAACGCCCAGGGAGCTGTTCGCCAAGCTCAACGACTGGGGCTTCGATGCGCTGGTGATTCCGCACGGCAACACCTGGGGTTATTACACGCCGCCGGGCTCAAGCTGGGACAAACAGTTGACGCGCGAGCAGCATGACCCCAAGCGACAGATGCTGATCGAAGTGTTCTCGGGCCACGGCAACTCGGAGGAATTCCGCGACTGGCGCGAAGTGGCCTACGACGCGCAGGGCAATGCAGTCTGTCCCGAACCCACCGAGAATTACCTGCCGTCCTGCTGGCGCGCGGGCGAGCTGATACGTACGCGCTGTGGCGAACTCTCCACACAGGAGTGCGAGCAGCGCGTGACGACAGGGCAGCTTGACTATCTCGCGGCGGGACGTGCCGGGCATATCGTCATTCCGGGAGTGCAGCCGGACGACTGGCTTGACTCGGGCCAGTGCCGCGACTGTTATCTGCCGGCCTTCAACTTTCGGCCGAAAAGCTCAGTGCAGTACGCCGTGGCGCTCAGCAACTTTGATGAGCAGAACGAAGAAGGCAACGGTCCGCTGCGCTTTCGTTTTGGTTTCATTGCCTCCAGCGATAACCACTCCGCGCAGCCGGGCACCGGCTACAAGGAACTCGACCGCCAGGATAGCGCCGACGTATTCGGCCAGGACGGTGTGTTCAGGGACGGTTTCATAGACGCGGCCAAGGCCAAGGGCAGTGGCACGGAATCCGTGCCTTACGACCTGACCAGCGGCCGTTTCAACTTCATGCAAATCGCGGAAAGCGAGCGCCAGCAGTCGTATTTCTACACCGGCGGGCTGGTAGCGGTGCACAGCGCCGGGCGTAACCGCGAAGCGATCTGGGGCGCGATGAAGCGGCGTGAAGTTTATGCCACCTCCGGCGAACGCATGCTGTTGTGGTTCGATTTACTGGGCGAGGGTGGGGTCACTGCACCGATGGGCTCGGAAGTCACGGGCGCCGGCGTTCCGCGTTTTCGCGTGCGCGCGGTAGGCGACTTCGAGCAGCTACCCGGCTGCCCGGAGCACAGCACGACCTCGCTGTCACCCAACCAGATCGCAGGCATCTGCCGCGGCGAGTGCTATAACCCGTCCGACACGCGCAAGACGATTGAACGCATCGAGGTTATCCGCATCCGCCCGCAGAACACGCCCGGCGAAAACATGGCCGATCTGATCCAGGACCCGTGGCAGGTTTTCGCCTGCAGCGGCGATTCCAGCGGCTGCACGGTGGAGTTCGAGGATCCGGGTTTTGCGGCCGAAAACCGGGAAGTGATTTACTACGTGCGTGCGGTGGAGAAGGTCAGCGCCACCGTCAACGCCGGTAATCTGCGCTGCGAATACAACGAGCAAGGCGAGTGCATCGCGGTAAAACCCTGCTTCGGTGATTCCCGCACGTCGGATAACGATGATTGCCTGGCGCCGGCCCCCGAGCGCGCCTGGTCGTCGCCGATTTTCGTGAAACCGTCGTAACTACTTTCCCCTCTCCCTCTGGGAGAGGGTACGGGTGAGGGTTTTTCTACGTGTAGGGGAACGCGGCAAATCGCGCCGGGTCATAAGCTTCAGAGACGGTTGCGCCGCCCGACAAAGGAGGTAACGGATGTTTCGCGATTACCTCAGGCTCATCACCTTTACCGGCGGGTTGCTCGTGGGCGTGCAGCTCCCATCCTTCGTTGATCAATACGAGAAGCGGGTGGATGCTCACTATGTTGAAGCGCAGCTGAATTTTGCCGGCTTCCAAGCGACCGCCGACCGCTACTTCGGCGGCGATGTGGAAGCGATGCTGCGCCATCACGATCAAAGCAGCGACCTGGTATTTCAAGACGAAGCCAAGGCCATCCGCTCCATCTGGCAGCGCCTGCAGATGCTGAAAGCCGAACAGGCCGCCATGAATCAAGACTTCGTGCGGCAGGTGTATCACCTGCTCGCTAACGCGAATACTGAATTACGGAACGAGACCCGCAGCGCCTACAGCTATACCGTATTGCTGACGATGGAAGCCATCGCTTCAGGTATCGCTGGTGGTTTCGTGACCGCGTTCAGCGTGGAGCTGGTCGTGCTGTTCTTGGGGGTCCTGTTTCTACCCGGTCCACGCGCTCGCCGGGTGTAGCTTGGTGTGATTGCGAATCGCCAAGACCTGCTTGACGAGGTGCTAGCTTGGGTCTAGTGTGAAATAGTCACGCAGGAGATGTTCACAGAAACATCAAGGGGGTCTTGTGGGGAGATCGCGTTCTCGCGTTACGGCTTTACTGCTCATGCTGCTTGCAGCGACGCTGCTCTACGCCTGTGGCGGCGGTGGTAGCGACAATGACTTCCTCATGCCGCCCGCACTGACCTGGGACCAGGGTACCTGGGATAACGTCAGCTGGGCTCCATAACACCCTCTAAGTCCGGCCTTTCAACCGTTAAGGGATATGCAAATGAACAGGAAACTCATCGGCCTCACACTTTTTCTGGCCGCCGCGGCAGCTTACGCGGCTTCCGTGCCTCACACTTTCCAGCCCAATACGCCGGCGCGCGCCCAAGAGGTGAACGCAAATTTCGCGGCCCTGGTGACGGCAGTGACCAGCCTCGAAAACCGCGTAGCGGCGCTGGAAAGCGGCGGGCCAGCTCCGACCGTCGCTTCGCTGGCCGGAACCTACAGTTACCAGAGCTTGGAAATGGGCGTGCAGCAGCTTGCGGGTGGCAGCGGACATCAGGGCGCGAGGGTGACGGGTTCCAGATTCGCCGGCACCGTCACGCTTAATGCCAACGGCACATTTACCGTTTCCACCGCCGGCGACGACACCGTGGCGCAGGTGGATTCCTTTCAGGTGAGTGCGCACTTACACACGCTACCGCCGCCGAACTCCGGCAGCACCGGGACCACCCAGACCAACGCAACCGACGCCGAGGTCGCCGTCAGTCGCGCAACCGATACTGATTCAGGCGGGGGAACCTGGACTCTCAATGCGGGAGAAGTCGTAGCTACTTCCACGGGCGGGGAAGTCACGCGTCTGCGCCCGGTTGCCGGAAAACTGCTCATAGGCGTGAACCGCGAGTTCAGTACCTCTGGTGATATCGAAGATATTTACGTTCTGAGCATACTGGTCAAGCAGTAGCGCTTCGCCATAGTCTCGTGCCAGGACGAGCGATGCAGGCTATAGAAAACCGCGCCGTACAGGCGGAACGGTTCTGGCGGCAAGGGGATGCCGCAAAATCCATCGCCGATCTCGATGCCGCTTACCGGGCCTATACCAGCGCCCATGATTTGATTACCGACTGCGCCAAGTTGCATATGCGGGCGCATCAAAAGCTGCGGGAAATAAACTGCCTCCGCGGCAGTAGCGAGCGATACACGGACAATATTCTTCTGTTTCTCGCACCTCTAGGCGTATTCGAGCTGCTGGCATTCATCTTCAAATCCAAAGTAGGAAGCTCCGAGCTGTGCCGGCGCACGGCGAACTGAGCGGAGTACAGCTCGTCTGATTGCACGTTCAGTTGCACTGATCCGCCATCCCAGCACCGTCTCCCGCGCTGTGCGGGCCATTGAGGTACAGCTCCGCGTGCAGCACGGCGGGGTCTTGTCGCTGAGTTATCAGCTTGTAGGCGACCTCACCCGGTTGCGTATCCCCGAAACACGGCCGCCACGCCGTGCTGACCAGCTTTGGCGGCACTCTTGCTTCGAAGCCTTCGTTCGCCAGGCTGGGCAACCCGCTTACCGCGAATACAATTTTGCGCTCTCGCGCGAATGGGCGGCGTATGGTTTTCGCAGATACCGCGAAGGCATGCAGCCGCTAGAAGCGCCTGATCCTGCGATCGTCGCGCGTAGTGCAGGCGAGCGGCTGGAGCTTGACGCAGTCATCCAGATAAAGGATTTTTTGGCCCTGCAACTGGGGCTTGCCGCTGTCGTAGAAGAGCTAGATGGAACCATTTCCTACTGGGCGCTGTTGCATCCACTCGGCAAACCGGACTTCCATCACCCGGATACGCTGGCTGTGGAGCTTCGATAGCGGCGCATGCCTTATTCTTGATCTTTCCAAAATGGATGCCGGCTTCCGCCGGCATGACGGACAAGAGAGGGTTCGATAAAAGCAATGAAGTTCGGTATTGATCGCCTGCTGGAAGATGCCGCGTTGCGCAAACCGCTCGCGGGCCGCCGTATCGGTTTGCTGGCACATCCGGCTTCGGTGACGCGTGATCTGGCGCACTCGCTCGATGCACTGGCAGGGCTGAAGGGCATCAATCTAACTGCCGCTTTCGGTCCGCAACACGGACTGCGCGGCGACAAGCAGGACAATATGATCGAGTCGCCGGATTTCCGCGATCCGGTGCATGGCATCCCGGTATTCAGCCTTTACGGCAAGCTGCGCCGGCCCTCCGCGGAGATGATGGGCAGCTTCGATGTATTGCTGGTGGATTTGCAGGACCTCGGCTGCCGTATCTACACCTTCATAACGACTTTGCGCTACGTGCTGGAGGAAGCGGCTAGGCATGGCAAGACGGTATGGGTGCTTGATCGGCCCAATCCTGCCGGACGACCGGTGGAGGGCTTGAAGCTGCGCGCGGGCTGGGAGAGTTTCGTCGGCGCCGGGCCGCTGCCAATGCGTCACGGTCTGACGATGGGCGAGCTGGCGCAATGGTTCGTGCGCACACTCAAGCTCGACGTGGAATGTAATGTGGTGACGATGCAAGGCTGGCAGCCGGCGCGGACACCGGGCTACGGTTGGCCGCTGGGCGAGCGTGCCTGGGTGAATCCGAGCCCGAATGCAGCCAACCTGTCCATGGCGCGCTGCTATGCGGGTACGGTAATGCTCGAGGGTACGACACTATCCGAAGGCCGCGGCACCACGCGTCCGCTGGAGTTGTTCGGGGCACCGGATCTGGAACCGCGTGCCTTGCTAGCTGCGATGGAATTGCTGGCTCCACAATGGATGCGCGGTTGCCGGCTGCGAGAGTGCTGGTTTGAGCCGACTTTCCACAAGCATTCCGGCAAGCTCTGTGCGGGAATTCAGATTCATGTCGAAGACGCGGCCTACGACCATGACGCCTTCCGGCCCTGGCGTCTGATGGCTCTGGCATTCAAGGCGCTGCGCAGATTACGTCCAGAGTACGAACTCTGGCGCGATTTCCCCTACGAATATGAGCGTGATCGGCTGGCGATTGACGTGATCAACGGCAGCGAGCTGTTACGCCAATGGGTGGACGATACTGCGGCTACACCCGCCGATCTGGATGCGCTCGCCGCCGCCGATGAAACGGCGTGGCGTGCAGAGCGTGAAGCACTGCTGTTGTACCGCTGACGCGATGCAAGATCAGTTCCCCGTAATCTGCCCCTACTGCGGAGAGGCGCTGGAAATTTACCTCGAGCCGGACCTTGAGGGGAGTCTGGTTCAGGATTGCGAAGTCTGCTGCAACCCCTGGCAGGTCGAGGTGTGGACCGACGGCGATGAACGCCACATTTCGGTGGCGCGCGCCGACGGCTCGGAGTAGGGGCTACTAGCGCTTGCGCCGTTCCTCCGCAGCCTCTTCGGCCGCATCCTCGCGCCGTTCCTGCGTTTCTTCACGGCGCTCTTCCTCGGTTTCCGGAATCACTGAGTCTTCCTGAGGAAACGTCAGAATAAGCGTTCATCGGTAAGCGCTGGCAGAATACATCGATTAGCGCCACCCATTCTTTGCAGGCGCCATCGGCCGCCGGCAGGCCTGGCTATTTGCAGTTCATCAGGCTCGCGCTACCTTAGCGCATTGAACGGATAGGGGAAGATTATGCTGCAAGGCCAGATGATGGATACGCCGCTGCTGATTTCATCGCTGCTGGTGCACGCGGATAAGTATCACGGCGATACCGAAATCGTGTCGCGCACGATAGAGGGGCCAATCCATCGCTATACCTACCGCGAGGCGCATAGCCGCACGCGCCAGCTCGCCAACGCACTGCTCAAGCTCGACGTGCAATCCGGCGAGCGCGTGGCGACCCTGGCCTGGAATGGTTACCGCCACTTCGAGCTGTACTTCGGCGTCTCCGGCATCGGCGCGGTGGTGCACACGATCAATCCGCGCCTGCATCCGGAACAGATCGCATGGATTGCGAATCACGCCGAAGACAAGTTCTTGTGCTTCGACATTACCTTCGCGCCCATCATCGAGAAAATCGCCGCGCTATGCCCACAGGTGCAGGGCTGGATCGCCATGACCGATCGTGCGCACATGCCGGCGATCAAAGTGCCCAATCTTCTTTGCTATGAAGAGCTAATCGGGGCCGCATCCGATCAGTACGAATGGCCGGCCTTCGACGAGCGCAGCGCCGCCTGCCTGTGCTACACCTCGGGCACGACCGGCAATCCCAAGGGCGTGCTGTATTCGCACCGCTCGACCATCCTGCACTCTTACGGCGTGTCGCTACCGGATGCGCTCGGCCTGTCGGCGCGCGAGGTGGTGCTGCCGGTGGTGCCGATGTTCCACGTCAGTGCCTGGACTCTTCCCTATCTGGGCGCGATGATCGGCTTCAAGCTGGTGTTTCCCGGCGCGGCGCTGGATGGTCCCAGCGTGTGCGAGTTGTTCGAGAACGAGCGCGTCACTTTCAGCGCCGGCGTGCCCACGGTCTGGCTGGCGGTACTCCAGCATTTGCAGAAAACCGGCAAGGCGCCCGCCCACCTCAAGCGCATGCTGGTCGGCGGCTCGGCCTGCCCGCCGGCGCTGATGCAGACCTTCAAGCGCGACTACGGTATTCAACTCATTCATGGCTGGGGCATGACGGAAATGTCGCCGCTTGGCACGGTCGGCACGCTGAAGTGCAAGCACCTGGAGTGGCCGGAGGAGCAGCGCTTCGCGGTGGAACTGAAGCAGGGCCGTCCACCGTTCGGAGTTGAACTCAAGATCACCGACGCGGAAGGCAGGGAATTGCCGCGCGACGGCAAGGCCCAGGGCGATCTGCTGGTGCGCGGGCCCTGGATCATCAAGAGCTACTTCAAGGTCGAGCAGAGCCCGCTGGTGGACGGCTGGTTTCCCACCGGCGACGTCGCCACTCTGGATCCCGACGGTTTCATGGAGATCAAGGACCGCAGCAAGGACGTGATCAAATCCGGCGGCGAGTGGATCAGCTCGATTGATCTGGAGAACATTGCCATGTCGCATCCCGCGGTGGCCATGGCCGCGGTGATCGGCGTGCCGCATGCCAAGTGGGACGAGCGGCCGCTGCTGATCGTGGTGAAGAAGCCCGGCCAGGAAGTCACGCGCGAGGCGCTACTGAAGTTCTACGAAGGCAAGATCGCCAAGTGGTGGCTGCCGGACGATGTCGCTTTTGTGGAGGCCTTGCCGCTGGGTGCGACCGGCAAGGTGCAGAAAATCAAACTGAGAGAGCAGTTCCGCGAGCACAAGCTGCCCGGGGTCTGATTGGATTTAAGTCTTGGTGACGCTCTCTATCCCGCCACGCAGCAGATAAGCTTCCAGACCCTGCTTCGACAGCAGGAAGGTCGCGGTTGAGCTGTTGCGGCCGTCCTTGCAGAACAGCACGTAGGGTTTGCCGTCCGGCAGCGACGACAGACGCGTGCGCAGAATCGGGAAGGGGATGTTCACGCTGCCTTCGATTCGGTCGTTGGCGACTTCATTCGGCATCCGTACATCCAGCCACTGACCGCCCTTCGCCACCAAATCCTTGGCTTGCTGGAAGCTGACTTCCGGAATCAGCGGCGCCTTGAGCAGCGCGATGAAATCGGGTTTCGCCAGTTTCATCAACTTGCCGTCGGTCAGCATGCGCACAGTGGCGTTGCGCACACTGCCGGAGATGAGTGCGTCCTCGCCGAAGCAGGAGCCGGGGCCGAATTCGGCCAGTTTGATCGGCTGCGCCAGATTGGGCGCTTCACGCTCGACCACCACCTTGCCGCGCGCGATGACGAAGAAGCAATCGCCTTCCGTGCCCTGTTTGATGACGACGTCGCCCGCCTTCATATCCGATGCCTGCATCTTCATGAACACGGTTTGCAGCTTGGCCGGGGGGACGCGGCCGAAGCCGCGCGTCGCGAGAAAATTGGACATCCAGTCGGCGGCGGGTTCGGACGCTTCCAGGCGCCCGACTTCCATGCTGCTGGGCTGATCCCAGGAGAGCACCGAACTCAGCAGTTGTGAATCCACCTGCAGCAGGCGCACGTCGCCCGACGCGCGGGCATCGTACGTGCTGGGTACTTCGTGCGGAAAGGGATGCAGGCCCTTGGCCTTGTCCGTACCCAGCGTGAGCTTGAGTTTGCCGTCGCCACTGAGCAATTCAACCTGGCCTTCCAGCACGTACAGGGTGTCGTACACCGACTCGCCGATGCGGAAGATGAAACTGCCCGACTTGAAGTGCCGCGTCTGCAAGCCCTTGGCCATGGCTTGCATGCCCTTGGGGCTGAGCGTGTTCAGCGGGTGGAGATTTTTGAGTAAGTCGGCGTCCATGGATCGCGTATCAATTCACGCGTGAGTTTAACCCAATGCGCGCGCGAGGTAACGCGTTTTGCAAGCGGATGGCGAGGGGTTAGTGCCTGGGTTAGAGTCTGCGGATATGGCTTCAAATCCCACCCTGCGTCGGGCGCTGCAATTCAGCAGCAAATATCTGGTGCGTATCGCCATCAGCCTCGTGCTCGCATCAGTGTTTTTGGCGCATAGCGTTGGCTTGCTGAGCTGGGGTATTCTCACTGCGATCGAAAACCAGTTGTACGACGCGCGCGTGCGGGTATCCATGCCGCTGACCACGGATCCGCGCGTGGTGATCGTGGACATAGACGACAAGAGTCTCGCCGCCGAAGGCCAGTGGCCCTGGTCGCGCGACAAGCTGGCGCGGCTGATGGATTTATTGTTCGACAAATATGGCGCGCGCCTGGTCGGCTTCGACGTGGTGTTCGCGGAGCGCGACCGTATCGGCGGCCGTCTCGGCGACTTCGTCGAGCAGTTACGCGCGCAGCTTCCGCCCGAGCAGCGGCCGCTGCTGGAACAGGCACTGAACCAGGGGGCGGCGGACGCGGCGACCGACCCGCAGTTCGCGCGCTCGCTCGGCAATCGTGCGGTACTGCTGGGTTATAGCTTTAAGGCCCAGCTGCAACCCGGCGAACCGGCCGAGGTGGGCAGCCTGCCGGCGGGGCTATTCGATTTCAGTGAACTCAAGCCGGCGCCGGCGGTGCCGCAAGCCCTCGGCTATGTCGGCAATCTGGCGATATTGCAGGAGGCCGCGCTGGGTGGCGGCTACTTCGACAATCCGATGGTGGATGAGGACGGCGTGTTCCGCCGCGTGCCGCTGTTTCAGGAGTTCCAGGGCAAGCTATACCCCTCCATCGCGATGGCGATGACGCGGATTTATCTGGGCAAACCGGAAATCAAGTTCGACTTCGAAGGCGCCGGCGCACAAGCGCGGCTGACCCATGTGCGTCTGGGTGAACGGCGCCTGCGTACCGACCCGCATAGTGCAGTGCTAGTGCCGTTTCGCGGGCCACAACGCACTTTTCCCTTTGTTTCCGCCACCGATGTGCTGAACGAGAGCGCCAAGATTGACACCCTGTTCGACACCATGGTGCTGATCGGTGCCACCGCGCCGGGTTTGCTCGATCACCGCGTCACGCCGATCGCGCATATCTATGCGGGCGTCGAGGTGCACGCCAACGTGATCTCGGCGCTGCTGGACAACAAGCTATGGTCCTACCCAGCCAGCAACCTGCTGTACGAGACGACCGCGCTGTTTGCGATCGGGCTCATTCTGGCCTTCGCCTTGCCGTATTTCTCGGTATTGGCCGGCGCCGGCCTGCTGGTGGGGCTGATTATGCTCAGCGTATTCATCAACCTCTTGCTGTGGTACGGCACGCGCACGGTGCTGCCGTTGGCGTCGCCGGTGATTTACGCGATTCTCTGCACCATGATGCAGATGACCTACGGCTTTTTCGTCGAAATGCGCGGGCGTCGCCGTCTGGGTCAGATGTTCGGCCAATACATCCCCTCGGAAGTGGTGGCGGAGCTCGACCGGCTCGGCAAGGAAATCTCGCTCGAAGGCGAGAGCCGCGAGATGACGGTGCTGTTCTCCGATATCCGCAACTTCACGCCCATCGCCGAGCGGCTGCAACCCAGGGAACTCACCGCGCTGATCAACGAATTCCTCACCCCTTTGACGCGCACCATCCACGCCAACCGCGGCACCATAGACAAATACATGGGCGACGCGGTCATGGCCTTCTGGGGCGCGCCGCTGACGGACGAGCAGCATGCGCTGCATGCCGTGGAAGCGGCGCTCGATATGGTCGAGGTCATGCGTACGCTGCGGGCCGATTTCGCCAATCGCGGACTGCCGGAACTCAATATTGGCATCGGCATCAATACCGGTCCCATGATCGTCGGCAATATGGGCTCGGAGTTTCGTGTCGGCTATACCGTGATGGGCGATGCAGTAAATTTGGGCTCGCGGCTGGAAGGTCTATCCAAGCAGTACGACACGGGCATCGTGGTCGGCGAAGCGACGGTCATTAAAGTGGCGGGTTTTCGCTTCCGCGAACTGGATCGGGTGCGCGTCAAGGGCAAGCTCGAACCGATCAGCATCTTCGAGCCGATCGGTCCGGAGAACAAGCTCGCCGAGCGCCGCCGCGCCGAACTGGAAGCCTATGAACGCGCGTTGGCGCTATACCGCGACAACGACTGGGACGGTGCGGGGCAGGCGTTCGAGATGCTGAGCATGACTTATGCCGGTGCGGGCCTGTACCGCATCTACACCGGACGTTGCGCGTTTTACCGCTCGCATCCGCCGCCGCCAAGCTGGGACGGGGTGTTCTCCTACACCACCAAATAACCAGCGCCGCTAGGCTAAACTGGCGCGAACCTGATAAGAATTCCCGCGCAAGCATGGCGCAAACACAGGCGCTGGCGTTCATCGCCAAGCTTCCCCGATCCGCCAAGATCATCATCCTGATCGGGCTGGACGCGGTGCTTTTGCCGCTCGCCCTGTACCTGGCCTATGTATTGCGGCTGGGTCAATGGTTGCCGTCCATGCTGCCGCCCTGGTGGCTGTGGCCGCTGACGGCGCTATCCGCGATTCCTCTGATGTATGCGCAAGGTGTGTACGATGCCGTAGTGCGGTATCTGCGCTCGCCCACGCTGATCCTCATCGTGCAAAGCCTCGGCGTGAGCACCTTGCTGCTGGTGGCGCTGGTGTTCCTGTTCTCCAGCAACCGCGAGGTGCCGCGCTCGGTGCTGCCCCTGTATCTGGTGTTATCCACACTGCTGGTGTGCGCCAGCCGGCTGGCGGCGCGCGGCATGCTGGTGCCGGCGCGGCGCGCGCGGCGTTTGGCGCGTCCGGTGGCGATTTATGGCGCCGGCATCGCCGGCCGGCAACTGGCCTCGGCGCTGGAACATCATCATGATCTCAGTCCGCGCCTGTTTTTCGATGACAGCCGCGAACTGCAGGGCCGCGTCGTGCAGGGTTTGCGCGTGCACGCTCCCGCCGAGCTGGACGCGCTGATCGAGCGCCACGGACTGACCGACGTACTGCTGGCAATTCCATCCTTGCCGCGCTCGCGCCAGCGCGAAATTTTCAATTTTCTCGACTCGCGTCCGGTCAAGGTGATGGTGATGCCGAGCATGACCGACGTCGCGCGCGGCCAAGTGACCGTCAGCGATCTGCGCGAGGTGCAGATCGAAGACATCCTGGGGCGCGAACCGGTGGTGCCGGATTCCACCCTGCTGCACCTGTGCATCACCGGCAAAGCGGTCATGGTGACCGGCGCCGGCGGTTCGATCGGAGCGGAGCTGAGCCGGCAAATCGTCAAGCTGACGCCGAGCAAGCTGGTGCTGTTCGAGCAATCGGAGCTGGCGTTATACGAAGTCGAGCGTGAGCTGCGGCAGCGCCTGCCGGACGGCAGCGCACTGGTCAGCGTGCTGGGCAATGTACAGGAGCAGGGCGCGGTCGAGGCGGCGCTGCGCGCGCATGCCGTGCAGACGGTTTATCACGCGGCGGCTTACAAGCATGTGCCGCTGGTCGAGCACAATCCCTTTGAAGGCGTGCTCAACAATACCTTCGGCACACTGGCGGCGGCGCAGGCCGCGCGGGCCGCGGGCACAGAAACTTTTGTGCTGATCTCCACCGACAAGGCGGTGCGGCCGACCAATGTCATGGGCGCCAGCAAACGTCTGGCTGAAATGGCCTTGCAGGCCATGGCGCAGGCGGGGCCGGCGCCGCCGGGACCGACGACAGTGTTCTCGATGGTGCGTTTCGGCAATGTGCTGGGTTCTTCGGGTTCGGTGGTGCCCTTGTTCCGCGAGCAAATCCACCGTGGCGGGCCGGTGACGATCACGCATCCGGACATGGTGCGTTACTTCATGACCATCCCCGAGGCCGCGCAGCTTGTTATTCAGGCCGGCGCGATGGGCCGCGCCGGCGAGGTGTTCGTGCTCGATATGGGCGAACCCGTCAAGATTCTGGACTTGGCGCGCCGCATGATTCGCCTGTCGGGTTTGACCCTGCGCGATACCGAACATCCCGACGGCGATATCGGCATCAGCTTCACCGGCGTGCGTCCGGGCGAGAAGCTGTTCGAAGAACTGCTGATCGCCGCCACCGATGTGCCGACCCGGCATCCGCGCATTCTCTGCGCCCAGGAGGCCTTCTGGCCCTGGGAGCGGCTGGCGCCGTATCTGGAAAAGCTGCGCCAGGCCATTAGCGATCAGGACGCGGCGCGGCTGCGCGCTTTGCTCGGTGAGGCGGTCAGCGGTTACCTCAATCCGCTTGAAACGAACTGAGCTGGCCCCCATATAAGGTGTAAGGCTGGACCGCCGGCTTGGCGCTATACTCCCGCGCCGTCTGTGAGTCTGACCGGGTTTCGAGAAGTTTTATGCCTATTTACGAGTACCACTGCCGCAGTTGCGGTACGGAAACAGAAAAGCTGCAGCGTCTTGGCGCGGCTGATTTAACCGAATGCCCGGCCTGTCATCAGCCGAGTCTGGAGCGAACGGTGTCGGCCGCAGGCTTTCGCCTCAAAGGCGGCGGCTGGTACGAGACCGACTTCAAGAGCGCGAGCAAGAAAAACGTCGCCGGCGATAGCGAGGCCAAACCCGCTGGCGCGGAAAAAACCGAAAAAGCGGAAAAACCCGAAAAAACCGAGAAGGCTGTGCCCGCTGCTGCCGCTACGACCGACAGCAGCAAACCCGCCACCGGCTCGGGCGCCAGCGCGGCCTGAGTTTCCGAGCCTATGACTGACCTGTCCCCAGCCAGCCTGTGGGGGCGACGCGGCGCGATAGCGGTGCTGTTGCGCAAATGGGCGATTGCCGGCCTGGTCGTCTGGATTCCACTCGGCGTCACCCTGTTGGTGCTGCGTTTCTTCATCAAGACGCTGGACGCCAGCCTGCTGCTGATTCCTGCCGCGATACGACCCGATATTCCGGGTCTGGGCATCCTTTTATCCCTCGTGCTGGTGCTGGGCACCGGCGCGCTGGCCGCCAACTTTATCGGCGGTCAATTGCTGCAGTGGGCGGAAGAACTGCTCGACCGCGTACCCCTGGTGCGTTCGATTTATAGCGGCATGAAGAAGCTGGCCGAGACGCTGTTCTCCAAGGGTTCCGCTTCTTTCCGCCAACCCATTCTGATTCAGTATCCCTGCAAGGGTGTGTGGAGCGTCGCCTTCATCACCGGCCAACCGATTCCGGAAGCCGAAGCAAGAATCGGCAAGAAGCTGGTAACGGTGTACGTGCCGACCACGCCCAATCCGACCTCCGGTTTTGTCGTGCTGGTGCCCGCGGATGAAGTGGTGCACCTCGACATGAGCGTCGAGGCCGCGATGAACCTGATTATTTCTCTGGGCGTGGTGACACCCGAGTCCAAGAGCCTGGGCCAGCTATAGCAGCAGGTTTTACCTGCACAGACGAGCTATCGCGCGCAGGCGCGCTCCTACATCTTCTATCCCCGGCGCGCCGGCGCCGCTACAATGCGCGGCTCGGATTCCATCCTCTCCCGATCATGCGTTCCCACTACTGTGGCGAAGTCACCGCCGCCCTGACCGGTCAGCACGTCACGGTCGCCGGCTGGGTGCACCGCCGCCGCGACCATGGCGGGGTGATCTTCATTGACCTGCGTGACCGCGAAGGCCTGCTGCAACTCGTGTTCGATCCAGACCAGGCCGAGCTGTTCGCCCAGGCCGAACGCTTGCGCAACGAATACGTGATCAGCGTGGAAGGTGTAGTGCGCCCGCGCCCGGCCGGTACCGAGAACGCCAGGCTCAAGACCGGCCAGGTGGAAGTGGCGGCCGCGCGGCTCGAGTTGCTCAACCGTTCGGAGCCGGTGCCTTTCCAGCTCGACGACGACACGGTCGGCGAGGAAACGCGGCTGCGCTTCCGCTACGTGGATTTGCGGCGGCCGCAGATGCAGAAAAACCTGCGCCTGCGCCATGCAATCATCAAACGCATGCGTAATTACATGGATGAGCACGGCTTTGTCGATGTCGAAACGCCGATACTCACCCGCGCCACTCCCGAAGGCGCGCGCGACTATCTGGTGCCCAGCCGCAACCAGCCGGGTCATTTCTTCGCCCTGCCGCAGTCGCCGCAACTGTTCAAGCAGTTGCTGATGATGTCGGGGCTGGATCGCTACTACCAGATCGCACGCTGTTTCCGGGATGAGGATCTCAGAGCCGACCGCCAGCCGGAATTCACCCAGCTCGATATTGAGACCAGTTTCCTGTCCATGCAGGAAATCATGGCCGTCATCGAGGGCCTGGTGCGGGACTTGTTTCAGGCCGTCCTCGGCGTGGACCTTGGCGTCTTGCCGCATATGTCTTATGCCGAGGCGATGCTGCGCTACGGTTCCGACAAACCCGACCTGCGCAACCCGCTGGAGCTAGTGGAGATAAGGGAACGGGTCAAGGACGTGGACTTCAAGGTTTTTGCCACTCCCGCCAACGATCCCAAGTGCCGCGTGGCGGCCTTGCGCGTTCCAAACGGCCGCGAAAAACTCTCGCGCGGCCAGATTGATGCCTGCACCGAATTCGTCAAGCAATACGGCGCCAAGGGTCTGGCCTACATCGTGGTTAACGACAAGGCCAAGGGACGAGACGGCTTGCAATCGCCCATCGTCAAGAATCTGCACGACCAGGCCCTCGCGGGGATATTGGAAGCCACCGGCGCGCAGGATGGCGACGTGATTTTCTTCGGCGCCGATAAATTCAGAGTCGTCTGTGATGCGCTCGGCGCGCTGCGGCTGAAGCTGGGACAGGAGCTGGGTGTCACCGCCGGCGGCTGGCGCGCCTTGTGGGTGGTGGACTGGCCCATGTTCGAGTGGGACGACCAACACCATGGCTGGGTGTCGCTGCACCATCCGTTCACCGCGCCGAAAATCGGCGCAGCCGAGGAGTTGCAGAACAATCCGGGTGAGGTGCTGTCCCAGGGCTATGACATCGTGCTGAACGGCACTGAGTTGGGCGGCGGCTCGGTGCGTATTCACCAGCCCGAGCTGCAGCAGGCGGTGTTCAATCTGCTGGGCATAGCTCCAGAGGAGCAACAGGAGAAATTCGGTTTTCTGCTGGAGGCGCTCAGCTACGGCGCACCGCCGCACGGCGGCCTGGCAATCGGCATTGACCGGCTGGTGATGCTGATGGCCGGTGCGCAATCCATCCGTGAAGTCATCGCCTTCCCCAAAACCCAGAGCGCGAGCTGCCTGCTGACGGCTGCACCCGGTAAAGTTGACCCGAAGCAGTTGCGCGAGCTGGGTCTGCGTTTGCGCGAGCCGCCGACGGGTTAGGCGCTGATGGGCAATATGTCCTTATAGTAGATACTGGTCACCTATTCGGTTGGAGAGTCGCAGTCATGCTGCAAGTTTCGTCAGTGCGAATAAGTGTGTTCGCTGTGGTGCTGGCCGCCTTGGCGGGCTGCGATGCCGATCTGGGGGAGGGCAACCGTCTGGAACGGGTCAGGCTCGAAGCTGTGTTTGCCGATCCCACACTGGAGCTGGAAACGCTCAGCACCGGTGAGACCAAGGCGAAGGCGTCGCGCTGTTTTCGCAGCGCCATTTCCGCCGTCGGCACCTTCAGCGACGGCAGCCGTGAGAACCTGAGCGGACGTGCCAACTTTAGCAGCAGCGATCCCGCCGTGATCCGCGTCAGCAACGGCGACGAGCGGGATGCGGACAACAACAGGCTGGGCCGCGGCGTCATCACGCCGGTGGGCGCGGTCGGCAGCAAGGCCACGATTGCCGTCGAGTTCCTTGGCCTGCGCGCCGAAGCGGAGGTGACGGTTCAGGACGCCCGCCTGGATATTTCACCACCCGCACTGGAGATGGCCTTCGGTACAACCCAGCTGCTGACGGCGCTGGGGTTGATTGATCGCCGCCTGGTGGTATCGGCTGCCGGCAGCGTGACCTGGTCCGTGGTCAATGCCGGCGCGGCCGAAGCGACCATCGATTCCGTCACCGGCCTGCTGACCGCCACCAAGGGTGGATCGGCCGCAAGCGACCAGATCGTGGTGAAGGCGGATCCGCGCATCACCGACTGTGACGGCTTCGCCGCGCAATTGAGTGTGCGCATCAATAACCGCGTGTTTGACCGGCTCGAGTTGCGTACCGAGCACCTCGGCAACAATCCCGATCCCTTGCTGCAACGGCCGCTGAGTCAGGAGGGTCTGCGCGTCTTCGGCGTGGACGAAAGCGGCGGCAGCATCCTGTTCGAGCAAGACCTGTCGGCAAACATCGCGCGCAATCAGGTGAACGCGATTACCAACAACACCGAGCAAGTGCTGGTGGCCGAAGACCCGGACACGCCGGGTTCGACCACGACTATCGCCGGCTTCCTTTTGAGCGATGTCATCACGGTGCTCACCGGAACACCGGCCAGCGAACTCACGACAGACGACGCGCGTCTGCGCATTCGCTTTGACCAGGACACGAGCGATACCGCCCGTCTCGAACGAAGCTTTATCGTGCGCGTACCCCGGATCGCCTTGTCGCGGCTGCAGATTCAGCCGGCGACGCGCAGCTTGTTTCCGGGCACCAGCGTAACGTTCACGGTGGCGGGCACTTACACGGACAGCAGCACTCAGGACCTGACCCGCAATGTCAGTTGGAGCACCAGCGATACCAACATCTCGGGCATCGGCAACCCGGCGCTGCGTGACGCTTTTGCCAGCGCCAGCGTGGATGCGGCGAACGGCAGCGTGACGGTGGATGCGCAGCGCACCGATCCTGTTACCGCTGCACTCATCAAAGCGTCGGACAGTAGCGGTGGCGCCACGCTCACCGTCAGCAACCAGCTTGCTTCATTCACCATCGAGCCGGCGAGCGGTACTGTGCCGGAAGGACGGCAGTTGGCTTTGCGCGCCGTCGGCAGCAACGGCCAGGATTTGACCAACTCGGTGATCTGGACTTCGCAGAACCCCGCCGGCGCGGTGGTGGACAACCTCTTCCCCAACATCGGTGTGGCCACCGGCGTGAGCACGAGCGGTTCACCGGTCATCATCAACGCGCGTCTGTTTCGTGAAACCAGCGCCGGCGTAACCACCGACCTTAGTGCGACTGCCAGCGTTACAGTGCAGCCCGCCGGGACGGCTGGTGCGGGTGGCAGCGGTGGTGCCGGTGGCACCGGCGGGAGCGCTGGTGCAGGGGGTACGGGCGGTAGCGGCGGTAGTGGTGGAACCGGCGGCAGTGGTGGAACGGGTGGCGGCGGTGGCCTCCTCTGCATCCCGCCGCTGCTCCCGATCGGCTGCTGAACGCCGCGTCTTGTTCGCGGGTCTATAATTTACAGATGAAATTGGCTCAGGCCGTACCGCAGGTGCTGTGATGGCTCAGCCCGCGCTGGCGATTCAGGAATACAGCCTGCTGGACGACGACGAATGCGATGGCCGCATCGTCGCCGCCAAGCGCGCGCTGGGCAAGCGCGTGGTTATTCTGGGTCATCACTACCAGCGTGACGAGGTGTTCAAGCACGCCGATTTCACCGGCGACTCACTCAAGCTTTCACGCCAGGCGGCCAGGACCGACGCCCAGTACATCGTCTTCTGCGGTGTGCACTTTATGGCCGAGGTGGCGGATATCCTTTCGCGTCCCGAGCAGATTTCGATCCTGCCGGATCTTGCCGCCGGCTGCTCCATGGCCGACATGGCGAATCTGCGCAACGTCGAGCGCGCCTGGCGTGAACTGGGCGAGGTTTTGAATCCGGACGAGACCATCACCCCGGTCACCTACATCAATTCCGCCGCCGACCTCAAGGCCTTCTGCGGCCGTCACGGTGGCGTCGTCTGCACCTCGAGCAATGCCACCCAGGTGCTCGAATGGGGCTTCACCCAGCGCGACAAGGCCCTGTTCTTCCCGGATCAGCACCTGGGCCGCTGGAGCGGCCACAAGATGGGCATTCCACTCGAGCAAATGGTCACCTGGGACTATGACAAGCCACAAGGCGGTCTCAGCGCCGACGAAATCAGACAGGCAAAAATCATTCTGTGGAAGGGGTTTTGCTCCGTGCACCAGATGTTCCATCCCGAACACGTGGACAACTTCAAGCAAGAGCATCCGGAAACGATCGTCATCAGCCATCCGGAAAATGCTTTCGCAGTGTGCCGCAAATCCGACTACGTCGGCTCGACGGAATACATATTGAAGACCGTGCGCGCGGCCAAGCCCGGCACACGCTGGCTGGTCGGCACCGAGCTCAATCTCGTGAACCGCTTGCATAACGAGATGAAACCAAAAGGCGTAATGGTGCATTTCATGTCGCCGGTGGTGTGCATGTGCTCAACCATGTTCCGCACCGATCCGCAGCATCTGGCATGGACGCTGGAAAATCTGGCGGAAGGCAAGCCGGTGAATGAGATCAAGGTGCCGGAGCCGGATGCGAGTCAGGCGCGTCTGGCTTTGCAGCGCATGCTGGACGTCTCGCCGCCCGCGGACTGACTCATCCTAAAAGCTGACCCGCATCGCTGCCTAACCCTGTACGCTTTCCGTATCAGCCCATTCCCGGTTTAATCCATCCAGAGGTTGTATGAGCGAGCCCGTCTCGAAGAATATTTATGCCCATCAAGGCAAGATCACCCGCGCCGACCGCGAGCGGGTCAATAGCCATCGCGGCCTTACGCTGTGGTTCACCGGACTGTCCGGCTCCGGCAAGTCCACCATCGCCGTGGCGCTGGAGGAAGCCTTGTTCGAACGCGGTTGTCGCACTTACATTCTCGATGGCGACAATGTCCGCTTTGGTTTGAACAAGGATCTCGGTTTTTCACCCGAGCATCGCGTGGAAAACATCCGCCGTATCGGCGAGGTGTCCAAGCTGTTCCGTGAAGCCGGCGTGATCAATCTGGTTGCCTTCATCTCGCCGTATCGCTCCGAGCGCGATCTCGCGCGCAGCCTGAGCACGGACGGCGATTTCATCGAGATTTACGTGGATGCCGCGCTGGACGTCTGCGAGCAACGCGACCCGAAGGGTCTGTACAAGAAGGCGCGGGCCGGGCAAATCCCCGAATTCACCGGCATCAGCGCGCCCTATGAGGCGCCGCTCAAGCCGGAAATCCATCTGCATACCGATAAGGCGACGGTCGCCGAGAACGCCCAGACGATTCTCGATTATCTGCGGTCCAAGGGCTATATCGCCCCTGCCGCCAGGTAAGCCCACTAGCGCTAGTGGGCCGCTCTGCGGCGGGGTGGGGACTCAGCTAAAATAGCCGCCCTTCGCCTTGCGGAGTGCCGCGATGTACCAGAATTCCCCGCGCCTGAACGATTACGATCCACAGATCGCTGCTGCGCTCAAGTCTGAGCTTGCGCGCCAGGAAGCGCATATCGAGCTGATCGCCTCCGAAAATTACGTGAGCCCGGCGGTGCTGGAAGCACAGGGTTCGGTACTGACCAACAAGTACGCGGAGGGTTATCCCGGCAAACGCTATTACGGCGGCTGTGAGCATGTGGATGTGGCCGAAACGCTGGCGATCGAGCGCGTCAAACAGCTCTTCGACTGCGACTACGCCAATGTGCAAGCGCACTCCGGCGCGCAGGCCAATGCCGCGGTATTCATGGCGCTATGTACGCCCGGTGACACCGTGATGGGCATGAATCTGGCGCAGGGCGGCCATCTGACTCACGGCAATCCTGCGAATTTCTCCGGCAAGCATTACAAAATCATTCCTTATGGCCTGAACGATAAGGGCTATATTGACTACGACGAGATGGAGCGCATCGCGCTGGAAACCAGGCCGAAAATGCTGATTGGCGGTTTCTCGGCCTACTCGCGCGTGAAAGACTGGAAGCGCATGCGTGAAATTGCCGACAAAGTCGGCGCCTGGTTCTGGGTGGATATGGCGCATGTCGCCGGATTGATCGCAGTCAATGAGTATCCAACGCCGCTGCCGCATGCTCATGTAGTGACTTCCACCACGCATAAGACCCTGCGTGGTCCGCGTGGCGGCATCATTCTGTCCAAAGGTCAGGGCGAAGAGTTCAACAAAAAACTGAACTCGGCTGTTTTCCCCGGCGTACAGGGCGGACCGCTGATGCATGTCATCGCCGCCAAAGCAGTGGCATTCAAGGAAGCGCTGGAACCCGAGTTCAAAGCCTACCAGCAGCAAATCAGAAAGAACGCGCGCGCACTGGCGCAGGTCTTTCTTGACCGCGGTTTTAAAGTGGTGTCCGGCGGCACCGACAACCACTTGTTCCTGCTCGACCTCGTGGCCAAGAACGTGACCGGCAAGGACGCGGAAGCCGCCTTGGGCCGCGCGCATATCACGGTCAACAAGAACTCCGTGCCGAATGATCCCAAGTCGCCGTTTGTCACATCCGGTTTGCGCCTGGGTTCGCCCGCGTGCACCACGCGCGGCTTCAAGGAAGCCGAAATGACGCAGGTGGGCAACTGGATTGCGGACATCGTTGACGCGATGAGTGCGGGTGGTGACGTTGACGGGATTCTCACGCGTGTGCGCGGCGAAGCGGAAAAGCTCTGCGCGCGTTTCCCGGTATACGGTGCGAAAGCATCCGCCCGCGCCGCCGCTTAGCTTTTTTCCCTCTCCCTCTGGGAGAGGGGCAGGGGTGAGGGCGCTTCTCATGCAATTCTCAACAGCGGCCCTGGTTCCGTGACATGTTCTGCCCCTTTTGTGGTGCGCAGGATACTCGCGTCATTGATACCCGTTTAGCGGCTGAGGGTCATCAGGTACGCCGTCGCCGAGAATGCTCTGCTTGCAGTGAGCGCTTCACCACTTTCGAGAACGCGCAATTGGTGATGCCGGCCATCCTCAAGCGCGACGGCAACCGCGAACCCTTCAATGAACCCAAGCTCAGGACGGGTATGGAGCGGGCCTTGTACAAACGTCCGGTGCCGGCCGAGGCGCTGGACGATGCGCTCGATCACATACGACATCGTCTGCGCACCTATGGTGAGCGCGAAGTGCCGGCGCGCACCCTGGGCGAATGGGTCATGCAGGAGTTGCGCGCGCTGGATCAGGTGGCGTTCGTGCGTTTTGCGTCGGTGTACCGGCAGTTCGCCGACGTCAATGCCTTCCGCGAGGAAATCGAACGCTTGCAGCAGACGCCGGACCCGGAAGTGCGCCGGCGCCAATTGCCGCTGATCTCGGGCGACGATGAGCGATAAGGCAGCAGATGCGCGCTTCATGGCGCGCGCTTTGGAATTGGCACAGCACGGGCTTTACACCACCCACCCCAATCCACGCGTCGGCTGCGTGCTGGTCAAAAACGGCGAGATTGTCGGTGAAGCCTGGCACGAACGCGCCGGTGAGCCGCACGCCGAGGTGCTCGCACTGCGCGCTGCGGGAGAGCAGGCGAAAGGCGCAACCGCTTACGTCACGTTGGAACCCTGCTGCCATCAGGGGCGTACCGGTCCGTGTACCGATGCCCTAATCAAGGCTGGCGTGACGCGTGTGATCGCGGCCATGCAGGACCCCAACCCGAAAGTAGCCGGCGGCGGCTTGGCGACATTGCGCGATACGGGGATCGGCGTTGAAAGCGGTCTGATGCAGGCGCAGGCCGAGTCGCTGAATCGCGGCTTCATCAGCCGCATGCGCCGACAGCGGCCCTGGGTCCGGCTCAAGCTGGCGATGAGCCTGGATGGCCGCACCGCTGCGGCCAATGGCGAAAGCCGCTGGATCACCGGTGAGCTGGCGCGGGAAGACGTGCATAGGCTGCGCGCTGAGTGCGGTGCGGTACTTACCAGTTCGGCGACGGTGCTGGCCGATGATCCTTCATTGACCGTGCGCAGTTTTTCTCTCCCTCCCCCCGGTGGGGAGGGGTTAGGGAAGGGGGGAGTCTTGATTCGGCAACCTGACCGGATTGTGCTGGATGCAAGGCTACGGGTGCCCGCCAGCGCAAAAGTCTGGGCACCTGGGGCGCGCCGCTTCGTGCTTACGAGTGATCCGGATAAATCCGGAAGTCACGGCCCCGAAGTGCAAACCCTGCGCATTGCCGCGCAAGCCGGCCGGCTGGATCTCCGCCAGGCCCTGGCGACGCTAGCCGCATTCGAGATCAACGAGATATTGGTCGAATGCGGCCCGCGCCTGGCTGGTGCACTTCTGCAGGCGAAGCTCGTGGATGAGCTGACTATCTACGTCGCCCCCATCCTGTTGGGCGATAAGGCGCCGGGTTTGGCGCACTTGCCGGATGTTCAATCGCTGGCGCAACAGCTCGCGTTTCAAGTCACCGATGTCCGTGCTTTTGGCTCGGACTGGCGCATCATCGCGACTCCTCGCACGCAAAGCGTGTGAGAGAATAACGCGATGTTCACCGGGATTATTCAGGCCGTCGGCCAACTGCGCGCGCGCGAAGCGCAGGACGTGGATGCGCGCCTGTCCATCGCCAGCAGCAAACTTGAGCTTGCCGGCGTCAAGTTGGGGGATAGCATTGCCGTCAATGGCGTTTGTCTGACGGTTACCCGGCTGGAGCATGACGGCTTCTGGGCCGATGTGTCTGCAGAAACCTTGCGACTCACGACGCTCGGCCAACTTGCAGTCGGCGCCGCTCTGAATCTGGAGAAAGCGCTGACGCTCAACCAGCCGCTGGGCGGACATTTGCTGAACGGGCATGTGGACGGGCTCGGCCAGGTGGTGAGCATCACCCCCGAGGGCCGCTCGCTGCAGATGGAGTTCGCCGCTCGGGACAGCCTGGCGCGGTATATCGCGCGCAAGGGTTCGATCGCGATTGATGGTGTCAGCCTCACCGTCAATCAAGTGCAGGGCCGCCGGTTCAGCGTCAATCTGGTGCCGCACAGCTTGCAGGAAACCAGCTTCGGCGCGCTCACCCTCGGCGCCTCGGTGAATCTGGAAGTGGATTTGCTGGCACGTTATCTGGAGCGCCTGTTCGAAGGGCAGTTGAGCACACGGCCCGGCCATGCTGCTTAACTCCATCGAGGAGGCGATCGACGATATGCGCCAGGGGCGCATGGTCGTGGTCATGGACGACGAGGATCGCGAGAACGAAGGCGATCTGATCATGGCCGCCAGTCACGCCCGCGCGGAAGATGTCAATTTCATGGCCCGCTATGGACGCGGACTGATCTGCCTGACCCTAAGCCGCGAGCGCTGCCGGCAGTTGCGCCTGCCCTTGATGGTGCGCGACAACGCGGACACCCACAAGACCAGTTTTACCATTTCGATTGAAGCGGCCGAGGGTGTGACCACCGGTATCTCCGCCGCCGACCGCGCGCATACCATTCGCACGGCCGTGCATCCGGACGTGCGGCCGGAAGACCTGGTGCAGCCGGGACATGTTTTTCCGCTGATGGCGCAGCCGGGCGGTGTGCTCGCGCGCGCCGGGCATACGGAGGCGGGCTGCGATCTGGCCAGGCTCGCGGGGCTGGAACCGGCGGCGGTGATTGTCGAAATCCTGAATGAAGACGGTTCCATGGCGCGCCGCCCCGATCTGGAGCGATTCGCCGAGGCGCACCAGCTCAAGCTGATCACGATCGCGGATCTGATCCGCTACCGCGTCGCCAATGAACACACCGTGGTCCGTTGCGCGGAGGCGCAGGTGAATACGGAGTTCGGCGAATTCCGCCTGGTGTCTTATGAAGACGAGGTGGACCGTGCGGTGCATCTCGCCATGGTCAAGGGCAAGTTGCAGCCCGAGCAGGCGCAGTTGGTGCGGGTGCACATCCGCAACACGCTGTCCGATGTGATTGGCGTGGAGCACCCCAGCTTCTCCTGGCCGTTGCGGCGCGCGCTGCAGCGGGTGGCGGAAGAAGGGCAGGGCGTGGTGGTGCTGTTGCGCAAACCCGAAACGCCGCGCGATCTGGTCAGCCGGATCGAGGAATTGCAGGGTGCGCCTGACGAGGAGGCACATGATTCCGACGAGGGCCGCGTGCTGCGCACTTACGGCATCGGCGCACAGATTCTCAAAGATCTCGGCGTGCGCAAGATGCGCGTGCTGTCGGCGCCGAAACGAATGCACGCGATTTCCGGCTTCGGGCTGGAAGTCACCGAATATGTAGCTTGTGATTAGCCATGCGCGATTCCGCCCTTAAAAACAAATTGCAGTCGCCCGACCTGAACAGCTTGCTAAGCCTCAAGCATCTGCAAGGTGATTCCAACGCGCGCAATCTGCGCTTCGCACTGGTCGCGACGCAGTGGTATGAAGTGATTCTGGACAATTTACTGGCCGGCGCCGTGGCGACGCTCAAGGAATGCGGCGCAGCAGAGCGCGATGTGACCCTGATCCGCGTGCCCGGCGCTTTCGAGTTGCCGCTGGTGCTGGATCAGTTGGCGGCGAGCAAGCGCTTTCACGCGCTGATTGCACTCGGTTGCGTGATTCGCGGCGGCACGCCGCATTTTGAATACGTGGCTGGGGAATGCGCACGCGGCATAGCGGCTGTCAGTCTGAAATATGCGGTGCCGGTTTCCTTCGGCGTGCTCACCTGCGACACGCTCGCTCAAGCCGAAGAGCGCGCCGCGCCCGGGCCGCACAACAAGGGCCGTGAATCCGCTTTAGCTGCGGTGCAAATGGCTTCGCTATTGAGCAAGCTGCGTCATGTCTGAAGCTGCGATCGCCGCCCCCCCTGCGGGCAATAACCGCCACAAGGCCCGCTGCCTGGCGCTGCAGGCGCTTTATCAGCATCAGCTCAATGGCCTGTCCCTTGGCGAGTTGCTCAATCAGTTTTTGCGCGGGAAAGAAATGGATCGCGCCGATCGTGAGTATTTTAGCCGCCTGGTTGGCGGGGTGATGGAGCACGAGGGCGAACTGGTCATGGCCTTCGCGCGCTATCTCGACCGGCCGCTGACCCAGCTTGACCCGGTTGAGCGCGCGGTGCTGCTGATCGGCAGTTTCGAGTTGCTGCACTGCCCGGAACTGCCCTACCGCGCGGCGATCAACGAAGCCGTGCAGCTGGCCAAGATTTATGGCGCCAGCGAAGGCCATAAGTACGTCAATGGCATCATGGATCGCCTTGCGCGCCAGGCGCGCGCCGTGGAACTGGCGGCGGCGCCGTAAATTCACCGCATCTTCCGGGCGGGCCGCCGCAGTGACCAACGAATTTGAGATTATCCGCCGCTACTTCCAGCGGCCCCCTAAGCGTCCGGACGTAGTGCTGGGTTCGGGCGATGACGCGGCGCTGTTGCAGCCGCCGCCCGGCATGCTGCTGGCTGCGACGACCGATACGCTGGTGGCGGGCCGGCATTTCCACGACGACTGGCCGGCGGCCGATATCGGCTGGCGGGCGCTGGCGGTGAATCTGAGCGATCTGGCGGCGATGGGTGCGCAACCCGCCTGGTTTACCTGCGCATTAACGGTCCCTGAAGCGGATGAAAAATGGCTCGCCGGGTTCGCTCAAGGCCTGTTTGAACTTGCGGCGCAATACCCGCTGGATCTGGTCGGCGGCAATCTAAGCTGCGGACCGCTCAGCATCACGATTCAGGCTCTGGGGTTCGTAGCGGCAGAGAAAGCGTTGCGGCGCGACGCGGCCCGACCCGGCGATCTGATCTGTGTGACCGGCACGCTCGGCGATGCGAGCTTGGCCTTGCAATTGCTCGATACCCGCCCCCCCAACCCTCCTTCGACAAGCTCAGGACAGGCTCTCCCGCAAGGGGAGGGGGAACAGAGTTTTTCTCCTCCTCGCGCGGAGGGTGTAAGTAAAAATCTCCCTCCCCCTCGTGGGGAGGGATTAAGGGAGGGGGGCGCAACAGATGCGCAGCTTATCTATCTAACACAGCGCCTGCGCCGTCCCACCCCGCGCATCGCGGCCGGTTTGGCGCTGGCTGGCGTGGCGCATGCCGCGATAGATATTTCGGACGGCCTGGCGGCCGATTTGGGCCACGTGTTGGCCGCCAGTGGCGTCGGGGCTGAAATCCGCACCAACAAGCTCCCGATGTCTCCCGCGTTTGCACGCCTCGCGCCTCGCGCCTCGCGCCTCCCGCTACAACTTTCCGGCGGCGACGATTACGAGCTATGTATCTGCCTGCCGCAGGATAAACTAGCCGCCGTGCAGGCCCGCTTGAATGTGCCGCTGACCGTTATTGGTGCGGTCACAGCTACAGCGGGACTGCGCGATCTAAGCACTCCGGGAGGTCAACGCCTGACACCGGCGGGTTACGACCACTTTCCCAATATATGAACCTGAACCGACTCGTCGTGCGTCCTCAGCCCCACGTCGTCCTGCGCGATCCGGTGCATCTGCTCGCTTTCGGTTTTGGCGCGGGGCTTGCACCCAAGGCGCCGGGTACTTTCGGCACCCTGGTTGCGGTGCCGCTGTTCCTGTTGTTGTATTGGCTGCCGCTCTGGCTTTATCTCGCGATAGTCGCGGCTTTGTTTGGCGTCGGCGTCTGGCTTTGCGGTGAAAGTGCCCGCCGGCTCGGTACCCATGATCATCCCGGCATCGTCTGGGATGAGATTGTCGGTTTTCTGATCACGATGCTACCGGTCACGCCCGGCTTGCTCGGCGCGTTGACACCCGCGCCGCTGTGGTTCTGGCTGCTGGTAGGTTTCGGCGCTTTTCGCGCTTTCGACATCACCAAACCGGCCTTCATCCGCCGTGCCGACGCGCAGGTGAGCGGCGGTCTGGGCATCATGCTGGACGACGTTCTGGCCGGCGTCTGCGCGGCCGCGGTACTGGTGCTGATGACGCTGCCGACCGTGCTGTTTATTCCACCGCTGCCCTTGCCGGCGGGACCTTGATAGAACGGACGCTCAGGCCACTTCGGCCAGAAAGCGCTTGATTCTGTCCGCCACCGCTTCGGGATGCTCATGCATGAAGCAGTGCCCGCCGGGCACGTTCTCGGCGCGAATATGTGGGTTGGCGCACACCGCGCGCTGGATGCTCGGCGCCATGAAGGGGTAGCTTTGCGCGCCGTGCAGAATGAGCACCGGGCACTGGAGCTGGCGGATCGCGCGCCAGGTGTTCCAGGGCGGCCGTGCGAACAAGGCCGACTCCAGCCACGGTGGACAGCGTAATTCCATCCTGCCGTCAGCGTGTTCACGCAGTGCGTGAGCGACATAGCACTCCAGCGCCTCGTCCGGCCAGCCTTTGAAAATGCCGCGCTGATGCAGCCCCTGCCACGCCGCAGCACGTGACGGCCACTCTGCACGCCGCTTGAGCGAACGTTTGACCAGCGGATTGAAACGCGACGTGATGAAGCACATGCCAAACAACAACAGCGGCGGCAGGAAGATAGGATCAAGCAGCACCAGTGCTTTGAAGCGCTGCGGTTCGCGCGCCGCCATCAAGGCATGAACATAGCCGCCATAGCTGTGTCCAACGCCGACAATGTCACGGCCCGGCGTATTCAGTGGATGAGCCGCCAGCGCATGCAGTGCCCGCTCGGCGGTGGCGTGGGGTCCTAGATACTTATCGCCCACCTCGCTTGCGCCGTGCCCCTGCACGTCGTGGAGAATTAACGCGGCCTCATCCTGTAGCAGGCGCAGAAACGTCCAGTAGGCACCGCCGCAAAAACCGGTGCCGTGGATGAAGTGCAGTAGTGGCTTGCCGGGGTGCTCACAGTAACGCCCTAGCAGGCGTGGACCGCGATCATCGGCATAAGTCCAGTTCTGGGTAAGCGCGCAGTATTCTTCGGCAGGTCGCATGGGAGCGGAGAAAAGCGGCCAGCCTAGCGGCGGGTGTCGTAGCGCACAAGCGCGCTCACGAGAAACGACCTGCACATGCGTAAAATACCCGCTTTCGTGTCCACCCAGACCATGCTGCAAATTCATAATAGCCTGACCGGCGCAAAGCAAGCCTTCACTCCGATCGAGGGCAGGAAGGTTCGCATCTACGTCTGCGGCGTCACCGTGTATGACTACTGCCATCTCGGCCACGCACGCTTTCTGGTCGTATTTGACGTCGTCACGCGCTATCTGCGCGCGCGCGGCTACGACGTCACCCACGTCCGCAACATCACCGATATCGATGACAAAATCATCAAGCGCGCGAACGAGCAGCAACGCGGCTGGCAGGGGCTGACGCGCGAGTTCATCGAGAAATTCCACGAAGATGCCGCAGCACTGGCAATCCTGCCGCCGGATCAGGAGCCGCGCGCGACCGAGCACATTCCGCAAATCGTCGCGATGATTGAACGGCTGATCGCGCGCGGCCATGCCTACGTGGGTGACAACCACGACGTCTACTACGACGTGCGCAGCTTCCGGGATTACGGCCGGCTCTCGGGCAAGAATGTGGACGATTTGCGCGCTGGCGCGCGCGTCGAGGTTAACGAGACCAAACGCGATCCGCTGGATTTCGTGCTGTGGAAAGCCGCCAAACCCGGTGAGCCGAGCTGGGATTCGCCCTGGGGACCCGGCCGGCCCGGCTGGCATATCGAGTGCTCAGCCATGGCCACCCACTGCCTTGGCGACCATTTCGACATCCACGGCGGCGGCCTCGATCTCAAATTTCCGCATCACGAGAACGAAATCGCGCAGAGCGAGGGCGCGACCGGCAAGCACTTCGTCAATCTGTGGATGCACAACGGCTTTGTGCAGGTGAACGCAGAGAAGATGTCGAAGTCGCTCGGAAACTTCTTCATCATCCGCGACGTACTCAAGCATTTCCGCGCCGAGGAAATCCGCTACTTCATCACCTCCAGCCATTACCGCAGTCCGCTGGACTACTCGGATCAGCATATGCGCGCCGCGCGCGCAGCGCTGGCGCGGCTTTATACAGCCTTGCGGGGTCTGTCGGTGGGCACGCCCGCCGCAAATGAGCCGTATACCGCAGGTTTCGACGCGGCGATGGACGATGATTTCAACACGCCGGAGGCGGTCGCGGTGCTGTTCGACATGGCGCACGAGATCAACCGGCTTAAATCCGAACAGCCCAAAGAGGCGGCGGCGCTTGGCGCGGTCTTGCGCAAGCTCGGCGGGATTCTCGGTCTGCTACAGCAGAATGCGGAGGCTTATTTCACGGCCAGCGCCGACGGCGGCCCTGGCGCCGAGCAGATCGAGAGCCTGATTGCTGCGCGGCTCACCGCGCGGATGGCGCGCGACTATGCCGAAGCGGATCGCATTCGCGACGAGCTCGTCAAGCGGGGTATCCGCTTGGAGGACGGCCCGAAGGGTACGACCTGGAGTCGGGTAACGGGTACCTGAACGTCAGGGAACCTTTGCCAGGCCTCGCTGCCGATTAGATCCCGCGATTTGAGCAGGCACTTTGGTTCCATGCGTATTGGACAGCTCGCAAAGACCGCTTGCGTCGGTGTGGAGACCATCCGTTACTACCAGCGCATCGGTCTGTTTCCGAATCCACCCAAGCCCTATGGCGGCACACGTCACTACGATGCAGCGGGTCTCGTGCGACTGCGCTTCATCCGCCGCGCGCAAGGGTTGGGGTTCTCGCTGGAGGAGATTCGCGCCCTGCTGGAACTTTCGCGTGAAGACTGCGCCGACGTGCAACGGCTCGCGACCCGCAAGCTCGACCTGGTGCGCGGCAAAATCAAGGACCTCAAACGCATGGAAACGGCGCTCAAGGGTACGCTGGCGCGCTGCCGGACACGTCGCCGGCACGCTCCCTGTCCCATCATCGAAACACTCGCCGAGGCTGATGACAGCACCACTTGACTCCGTACCCCAGTACGGCGTTTAGGCTGGACGCGTCCCCTGGCAACTGGAGACGCAGATGCAGGATCGCAGCAAAACCTGGTTATCCCTCGGCGTAGTGGGCGCAGTCGGTGCATCCCTGTGCTGTACCTTGCCGCTGCTGCTCGTCATGGCCGGTTTGGGCGGAGCCTGGCTTGGGACTTTGCAGCTGTTTGCACCCTTCCGGCCGGCCTTTATCCTGTTCGCGTTCGCCGCGCTGGCCGTCGCGGGGTGGCAGATTTTCCGCACAGCGCCGGCCTGCGAGGCAGAGCAGGTTTGTGTGGAGCCTGCGTTGCAGCGACGGCGCAAAGGGATATTTCTGGGCGTGACTGCCTTGGTCGTCGCACTGATTGCTAGCCCCTATCTGGTCGCATATCTGGGGTGAAAGCCATGAAATCCGCCATTCACGCCCTGCTGCTGATGTTGGTGGTGCTAGCGCCCGTGCGAGTGTTCGCCGCCGACCGCTGGGTGCGGCTATCCGTGCCGGACATGAACTGCCCGGCCTGCCCGGTAACGGTGCGCAAAAGCCTCGAACGCGTGACCGGCGTGGAAGTGCAATCGGTGGACCTCAAGTCCAAAACAGCGGTCGTGCTGATTCGCGATGACCGTGTGACCGACGCCGCGCTAACCCAGGCCACCGCCGGCGGCGGCTACCCCTCTGTCGTCGTTCCGGAGAACATCTATGAATCTGACCGCCATTGATCCCGCGCTCGGCCAGATGGGCGAATTTGCCAGGGCCACCGGCAACGTCACCGCGCCAGTGCAGAAGCTGCGCGAGATGACGCTCTTGCGCGATGGCGCGCTACCGGCGCGCATCAAGACGCTCGCGGCCTTGCTGTGGGCTGTTTCCAGCCGCTGCGAGCCCTGTATCAAGTTCTATGCGCAAAAGGCGCGAGAGCTGGGGGCGAGCGATGCCGAGTTGGGCGAGATGCTCGCGCTTGCACCCACGATGGGCGCTTGCGTGGCGGAGATGTGGGCACTAAAAGCCTTCGCCGCGGCAAAGAATCCAACCGAAGCAAACCAACCACCTAAAGGAGATGACAATGCTGAAACCTGCTGCGTATGATTTCTTCCGCGGATTTCTCGTCGTCGCGCTGATGTTGCTGGCGCATTCCGCGCTGGCTGCACCGAAAGCCGTAGCGGAATTGACCCTGAACTATCAGAAGTCGGCGGACCGGCAGATGTCCGATGGCGGACATCTATTTGCTCGATGCCAGTACCTTGGCTCGGGCGATGGCACAGCGACCGGGGCCATTGCCGGCCGCGTCGGCTGGGATTTGCACGAGGATCAGTCACGCGACGACCTGCACCCGACCCAGTTCCGCGGCTTCATCGAGCGTGACGGCAAGCGCCATCCGTTCCAGATCATTGGCGTGTTTACGCCGGAACCCGGCCAGCCGATCCGTCGCTGGAAGCTCACCGGGACCATCGTTTTTGATGACAACGCACTCTTCACCGGCCAGCATGCCCCCGTAACCGGTTACGTTGAAACCGGAAGCTGGAAGCATCGCTACACTGTGCTGGTGGACAGTGACGTCAACTAAGTGCGTGGCCCGTATCCTGAGCCTGTTCCCGAAGCTGGATAATGCAGCTCAGCGCCTTTCGCTTGCGCTGTACCGCCAGCTGGCTCGGGGCGAACCGGTATCCACAACCCGACTCGCCGCCGCCGTTGATCGCGACGCATCAGCGGTAAGCGAGCAATTAAGCCAATGGCCCGGCGTGTTTTACGACGAGCAGGGTGCCGTGATCGGCTACTGGGGCTTGAGTATCCACCCGATGGCGCACCGGTTTCGGGTTAACGGTCGCAATCTCTACACCTGGTGCGCGTGGGACAGCCTGTTCATCCCCGAGTTGCTTGGCGAGACGGCGCACGTTGAGTCGTTCTGCCCGGTGACGCGGACACCCATCCGGCTCACCGTCACGCCGCAAGGCGTCGAAGACCTACAGCCAGCAACCGCAGTGATGTCGCTGATGCTGCCGGCCCACAGCAGCGTGATGTCGGACATCGCCGCACGCTTCTGCCACTACGTACACTTCTTTGAATCCGCGAACGCTGCAACGCGTTGGCTGCCCGAGAACCCCTCAACAATGGTTGTCGGAGTCGGGGAAGGGTTCGAGCTGGGGCGAATGAAGAACGACATTCAGTATCTTGACCAAGCGTTAGCCTGATCTCCGGGGACCGCGCATTTACTGTTTCTATAGCTCGTCAGCAATTGCGCCGTTCGCAGGCGAACAGTGTGGCATTCAGTAGCATGGCGATCGTCATCGGTCCGACGCCGCCGGGTACCGGGGTTATCCAACCCGCGCGGGATCTCGCAGCATCGAATTCCACATCGCCGATCAGTCGTCCGTCGGAGTCGCGGTTGATGCCGACGTCAATCACGACTGCGCCCGGTTTTATCCACGCCCCTTTCACAAACTCGGGCTTACCGACGCCGGCCACAACGATGTCGGCTTGCGCGACGATGTCCGCTAGATCGCGGGTCTTGCTATTGCAGATCGTGACCGTCGCGTCGGCCAGCAGCAGTTCCAGGGCCATCGGCCGCCCGACGATATTGGACGCCCCCACCACCACCGCGCGCGCGCCGCGAGTGGCGACGCCGGTGGTTTCTATCAGCTTCATCACACCATAAGGCGTGCAAGGGCGCAGCAGCGGACGCTTCTGCGCCAGCCGGCCGAAATTAAATGGATGAAAGCCGTCCACATCTTTATCCGGCCGGATGCGCTCCAACACATGCTCAGCGTTGATGTGTGCAGGCAGCGGTAGCTGCAGCAGAATGCCATCCACGGTTTCATCTGCGTTAAGCCGGTCAATTTCGGCCAGCAGTTCGACCTCGGTCAGTGAGGCGGGCCGATGCAATACTTGCGAGCGAATTCCGACTTCGGCGCAGGCTTTGTGCTTGTTGCGCACGTAAATCTCGGACGCTGGATTCTCGCCAAACAGAATGACGGTCAAGCCCGGGGCACGCTGGCCGGCACGCAGGCGCGCGTCAATGCGCTGCTTGATGCCGGCACGAAGACTGGCAGCGATGGCCTTACCGTCTATCAGTTGGGCGGGCACGGGAGTGGCTAAGCATCGGATTCGGGCCGTATTTTCGCATGTTTCGCGCAGCACATTTCATTGACCCGCCCGCCCGCTGGAGCGTATTATTCGCGCCCTTGCGCGGGCAGGAAGCTCGGGTTGTAGAGGAGTCGATATTCGGGGTGTAGCGCAGCCTGGTAGCGCACCTGCCTTGGGCGCAGGTGGTCGGAGGTTCAAATCCTCTCACCCCGACCAGCAAGCTTAGAATATGCGGCATCCGTGCCCGTAGCTCAGTTGGATAGAGCAACGGCCTTCTAAGCCGTAGGTCGCAGGTTCGACTCCTGCCGGGCACGCCAGAATTTTATGAGGAGCGATTTTCCTTATCCCCTCTCCCTTTGGGAGAGGATGGGTGAGGGTCAATGGTGGCCGTAGCTCAGTTGGTAGAGTCCCGGATTGTGATTCCGGTTGTCGCGGGTTCGAGCCCCGTCGGTCACCCCATTTTTTGTGTTACGCAGGCGCGCGTTACATTAAAATGCGCGCCCCTGTTGGATGTTTTGGCACAGGATGTGCCAACGCGAAGGCCTGGCCTGAGCGAAGGCAATCGAAAATGACATTTTTCGATTGCCGTGGCGGCACGGCGGCAGGATGCCCCGTCGCCGCGGCAGAAATGGGCCGTTAGCTCAGTTGGTAGAGCAGGAGACTCTTAATCTCTTGGTCGTAGGTTCGACTCCTACACGGCCCACCACTTTCCGCGGTTACCAACTTCCAAGTTATTCTGAGAAGCGGCCTTACGGCCGCATTGGTCGTAGGTTGCTCGTCTCATCCCTGAGACGAGTCCTATGGACTCGCTACGCTCGCTCGGTTTTGCTCCCGGCAAAACCGTCGACTCCTACACGGCCCACCATTACTTTCCTCGGTTCATCGGTTTACGGGGGTGGCGAGTCCGCCGGTAGGCGCGGCGGCGGCGCCGAGGTACTTATGTTCGATGGCGAGCGGGTCCAGGCGGCGAAACCAGATATCGAACCCGATCTGCAGATAAAGAATGACTTCGCGCCAGCGCCGGGCGTAAGCCTCCAGCAGACGCCACCGAAATAGCCGGTGTAACGGAATCAACTCGTACTCGTACAGCTTCAACAGCAGGTTGAAAAGCTGCATGCGCCGCAAGTCGTGCTGTTGTACGCGATAAATGACGCGTTTGCTTATGCTCATGTGCGCAAACATCCTGGACCGCATGGCGTGCTGGAACAAAGCGGCCGAGGAAAAAAAGCGCAGCATGCGTTGACCGGCAGGGTCTTCGGCCAGCTCCTCGACTTTGCCCCGCGGTAGGTCGTAGCGGAAATAACGCTGGCTGGCGCCCGACTTGAGCACGAACAGCAGCGGTGTCTGCCGGAACATCAGGCGCAGAGGCCAAGGCACAGCGCGCGTGAATTTGGCGAAATACTCGGCTATCGGCGGCAAGGATACCTGCGTCTTGTCTTCCTTTAACTGGGCGTCGCGCAGCTTGTCCTGGATTTGCAACCGGTACTCCGCCAGGTGGCGCTCGCGCTGGCTGAAATAATCGTGCGACTGCAAAGTGAAGCCCAGTTTTTCATCCCAAGAGTCGCCGCTGATCATCGTAACGACTTCGGTTACAGGTACGCCGGCCTGCTGGTTTGCGAGTTCTGCAAAGTCACGCGCTACGGTGTCCGGTGTCTGGATGTGGAGGTTGTAGTGATAGGTATCGGCATGCAGATGACAGTGATTGCTGGCGAAGGGGATCGCGTAACGCGGTTTGATGTTATTTGCAAACGCGGCAAACAGTTCGCTATACCGCGTCGGATCATCAGCGTATATATTTACCGCATCGGTGAACTCGTAGCACAATCTGTCATTAGCCGAGCTGTGGCTGCGCAGCAGGAAATCCACGCGCGGGTGGCGTTCCTTCAACTGCTTAAGCGGTAGGCCCATCAGTTTGGAGTCGTTGGCGTTCAGCACGACCTGCTGCCCCGCTTCGATAACCAGCGCGCTGTCGGTGGTCGGCAGGAAGTGATAAGAGCTGACCCGGAAATCCGGAGCGATTGGAAAGCACCCGCCGTGGGGCAGTTCAATCACCTGATCGAATTTCATCCCGTGCAAGTCGTCGCGCATGCGCGTGAAATGATCTTTTGGGATGACAACCGGAGTGTTGCGCGGAAATTTGCGCAAGCTCGGCCCGTGAAAATGATCCCAGTGGAGGTGGGTCAGGAAGATATAGTCGGGTCGCAGGCTTTCGAGCAACTGTGGCGACACCGGCGGATAGTTCCACCACGAGCGCCAGTAGCAACTGCCCACCAGCCAGGGATCGATCAGAATTTGCCTGCCTGCGTGCTCGAGCAGCAGGCCCGCATGAGACAGAATCGTAAATTTCACTGCGCCGACAAATCCGGTCCTTATAGAATCGTTAATGATACTGCGTACACCGGCATTTAACGGCCTGTTAATGACGGGGCCGATGCGAGATGCGCCGCGAACGCTGCCGAAGTCCCGAAAAGCCTGACTTGGCACACACTTGGCTTATCCCTATACTGAATTTCGGTGCCAGGAGTGCCTAGGGTGCGCGGGCGTAGATCTGCGTGCCAGGGGTGATAATCGGGATTACGGATTTTGGGAGGAGAGCAATGCAATCGTTGAAATGGGGGATCGGGACCTTGCTGGCGGCGCTGACGCTTGCGGCGCAAGCCGGCACACCGCTGCAGCTTGAACCGCAGATGGGTTTTTATGTCACCCGGTATTTCGGCGCCACGGCTGCTGTGCCGACGGAATTCGGTTTTCAGTTCAACTATCGCGATACGACCGGATATGCCTACCCGGCGTATGGATTCAACAGCCGGCCGGCCTTGCTGGATCTGCGCTTCAATAGCGGCGGCGTGACGGCGCTGAACATCTCTGGCGTCAATGCATTGATGCCGACCTACGTGCTCGGTCAGGACGAGGGCGCGGAAGACGGTGACGGGTTCCTAAGCAATATCAACTGGGGCCTGGTAGGCATGGTCGCGCTAGGCGGCGGTATTTACTATGCGTCGGAAAATTATCGCGATGATCGGGAAGATGATCGCGCACGCGCGCAGGGCGGCGGCTAGCCCATATCGCGGAGGCAATACCCAGCCGGAGCTGCTTTGATTCCGCTCGGTCAAACAACGGGGTGAATCCCGGTTGCCCGCCGCGGCTTGTTAGAGAATACTCAGGCTCATCGGCTTGGGTTTAGAATGTGTTGAGGCCAGGACAGGCCATGAACAAGATGTAACCGCACTGACCGCCGTCTGTATATCTTGTATCTTGCATATAAGGAATCTGGGGATTATGAATACCGCAAATCATCTGCAACGCGTTCTCCTATTGGCGCTCACTCTGGGCATCGCACCGCTGGCCGTGGCGCAGGAAGAGGAAGCAGCAGATAGTGGCGGCGATGACGCTGCCGCCGCGTCCGGCGAGATTGACGACCGCACCTATATCGGCGTGCTCGGCGGGCTGACCGAGCCGGACAGCGATCGACCACAGGACTACGACGATGCCTATACGCTATCCATCATCGTCGGCTCGCAGAAGTCCGAAAAGCTGAATACCGAGTGGAATCTCAGCTACAGCACCTTCGAATACAGCATCGGCGTGATCGAGTTCGCCCATGACTTCCAGGTCAATATCGGTTACGACATTCTTTATTTCCTGAACCGCGATGGCTGGGCGCCCTTTGGCCTGGCCGGCGTGGCGCTGACCCACGACGCACGTCAGACGTCCGATTCCCAGCACGCCAGCGTCAACGTCGGCGCGGGTGTGATCAAGCCGTTCAACGACCACGGCGCGGCGTTCCGCGCCGAAGCCCGTTATCTCTACCATTTCGATGACAAAGACGGCAACGACGATCCGGCCGACATCCGTTTGGTGGCGGGCATCACCGTGCCGCTTACGGCCAAGCCGGTCCCGCTGCCTCCGCCCCCACCGCCCCCCACCGCGGTTGATAGCGACGGCGACGGCGTGGTGGATGAGAAAGACAAGTGCCCCGGCACGCTGGCCGGCGTGAAGGTGGACGGCGATGGCTGCGCCGTGCCGCAGGTGCTCAAGCTGAACGGCGTGAGCTTCGACTTCGATTCGGTGCGCGTCGGCAAGAACGCCCGCACCATCCTGGATGAGGTGAGCGAAGGCATCAAAGGCCAGCCCAGCATGCAGGTCGAAATCGCCGGTCATACCGACAACTACGGCGATGAAACCTACAACCAGCAGTTGTCCGAGCGCCGTGCCAAAGCGGTGCGCGACTATCTGGTGGAAAAAGGTGCGCCGGACGCCAACTTCACCTCCAAGGGTTATGGCGAAGCAGAGCCGGTGGTGGCGAATGACACCGAGGACGGGCGCGAAGAGAATCGTCGCGTCGAGTTCCGCATCCTGTCGCAATAATTATCAGGACTACGACATATGAATACAGCAATGCTTCGCAAGCTCGCAGCGGTCGCTATCGCGGCCGTTGCACTGAGTCTCAACGCCTGCCATTCGACCGATACTGAGGGTGGAATTGATCCGACTCAGCCCGGTGGCGGTCCTGGCGCCGGCGGCGGGCAAGGTGGCTGTCCGCCCGGCAGCGTTTTGAACGGCGCACAATGCACGGTCACCGATCTGGTGGATGAGCTGGCCGAGGTACTGGCGGGCACACCGCTGGAAGGCTTCATTCAGTGCCTGGATCCCACCGTGAACGACCTGGCGGAAGGGCCAGATGTGCTGCTGCAGGCGCTGTTGGACGCGCTCGCTAACCAGGCCGCGGATCCCGCTGCCGTTACGGACGCGGCGACTGCTTTAGCGGACGCGCTGACGTCCTTGACTGTAAACGTACCTAATCTGCTGCTTGCTTTGACCGGTGATCCGGCGGCGATTGCCGCGTGCACCACCTGAGGTGGTAGTGGAGGGGGCGGTGGTGGTGGTACAACTCCCCCGTTTGATGCCAGCGCGCTCTGCGCCGTTCCCGTGTTGGATCCGGCCATCGTAGGTGCTGCAGGCGGTTCCTGCACTGGCGGTCCTGGCGGCGGTGCAACCCCGGTGGAGCCGACCGCGTTGTGCGCGATACCGTCACTTGGACCGGCGCTTGCCGGCATCGCAGGCGTGACCTGCCCGTAAACCGCAAAAGCTTGCGAGAAGGCCCCGCTTGCGGGGCCTTCTTTTTTTGCCGACAAAGGACTGCGTGATTCACAAGCCTACGCAACTCGCTTAGGCTGAACGCTGATATCTGCTGTCAAAGTCCTCATGCGCCGAATGTTCTTCGTAGCCGCGCTCCTGCTGCTGATTACAGGACTTGCCGGCTATAAATTTTTTTACTCCCGCACGCCGGCCGCCGCCGCGCCGCCGGCGGCGTCAAACGCGGCGCAGCTTGCCGCCGGCCGCCCGGTCATACCGGTTGAAACTGCCCAAGTGCTACAGGACAGGCTGCGCGACAGCGTGACCGTAGTGGCGGCGCTGACGGCAAACGAAGCCGTGGTGATTCGGCCGGAAATCGCGGGTCGCATTGAGGCGATGGCCTTGCGCGAAGGCCAGCCGGTGACACGCGGCAGCTTATTGATTCAACTCGATGACGCCATTACCGCCGCCGAACTGGCACAGGCCGCCGCCGGCGAGGAACGCGCACAGCGCCTGCGCGACGGCGGCCGCAAGTTGGTCGGACAAGGCTATATCAGCGCCACTGAAATGGACCGGCTGGAAACCGAACTCAAACTGGCCGAGGCGAACCGCAAGCTCGCCCAGGCGCGACAGGACAAAACCAGGATTTACGCGCCGTTCGCCGGTCAGCTCGGCTTGCGCCAGGTCAGCGTGGGCGACTACGTCACGCCGGGCCAGAGTCTGGTCAACCTGGATGATCTCGCCAGTCTCAAGGTGGATTTCCGTGTGCCGGAAACCTATCTTGCGGCGCTCAGCGTCGGACAGACGATCGAGTTGGAGGTGGACAGCTTTCCAGGTGTGCGCTTCACCGGCGAGGTTTACGCCCTGGATCCGCAAATTTCCGCGGCGGACCACAGCGTCGCCCTGCGAGCGCGCGTGCCGAATCCGGCCGGACAACTGCGACCCGGCCTGTTCGCCCGCGTGAATCTGCTGCTGGCGGAGCGGGCCAACGCACTACTTATTCCGGAGCAGGCGGTGTTGCCGCAGGGTGACGGCAATTTCGTGTATCGCGTGCAGGACGGGCAGGTGAATCTGACCGCCGTCACGCTCGGCCAGCGGCGTCCCGGCCAGGTCGAGGTGTTAAGCGGTCTGCAGCTTGGCGATACGGTCGTGACGTCCGGCCAGCAAAAGCTCATCGACGGCGTGCCGGTCGCGCCAGTGGCCGTACCGCCGTCGGCTCCCCGCGCAGCGCCCTGAATCAATGCGCCTACCGGAACTGTGCATCGAGCGTCCGGTCTTCGCCTGGGTGCTGAGCCTGGTGGTCTTGCTGTTGGGAGTGATCGCCTACCAGCGCCTCACGGTGCGCGAGTACCCCAACATCGATCCGCCGGTGGTGACCGTGACCACCCGCTATCCGGGCGCAAGTGCGGAGATCATCGAAAGCCAGGTCACGCAGGTGCTGGAAGAGTCTTTGGGCGGTATCGAAGGGATCGACTTCATGTCCTCGATCAGCCGCGAAGAGCAGAGCCAGATTACCGTGACGTTTCTCTTGAGCCGCGATGCCGATGCTACCGCGAGCGATGTGCGCGACCGTGTCAGCCGGGTACGCCGTGCGCTGCCGGAGGAAATAGACGATCCGGTGATCGAGAAGGTCGAGGCGGACGCGCAGCCGATCATGTTCCTGGCTTTTTCCAGCAACCGGCACACGCCACTGGATCTCAGCGATATCGCCGACCGCCGCGTCAAAGACCGCCTGCAAACGCTACCGGGCGTGGCGCAGGCGCGTATCTTCGGCCAACGCCGCTACTCCATGCGCATCTATCTCAACCCCGAGCGTCTGGCGGCGCACAGCCTGACGGTGCAGGACGTCGAGACGGCGCTCAGCGCCCAGAATCTGGAGGTGCCCGGCGGCCGAATCGAGGGCGCGCAACGCGAATTCACGGTGTTGTCGGAAACCGACTTGCGCAGTAAAGAACAGTTCGATGCCTTGATTCTGCGCGACAGCCGCAGTGCCAACGGCGGCTATCTGGTGCGCCTCAGCGATGTCGGGCGCGCCGAGCTGGGTGCGGAAGACGAACGGGTGTTGGCGCGCCTGAATGGCAAGACGGCGGTGGCGCTGGGCGTGATCAAACAATCCACCGCCAATCCGCTGGAAGTCTCGCAGGCGGTGCGCGCAGAGCTGCCCCGGATCACCAAACTGCTGCCCGAGGGCATGCAGGTCGAGGTCGCGCGCGACACCGCGGTATTTATCGAGCAGTCCATTGCCAATGTTTACGAGACCATCGCGGAAGCGGTAGCGCTGGTGATACTGATCATTTTCTTTTTTCTGCGTTCCTTGCGCGCGACGCTGATTCCGCTGGTGACGATTCCGGTGTCGCTGATCGGCGCCTGCGCCGTCATGTATGCGCTCGGCTTCAGCCTCAACACGCTAACGCTGCTGGCGCTGGTGCTCGCGATCGGGCTGGTGGTGGACGACGCGATCGTCATGCTCGAAAACATCCACCGGCATATCGAGCAGGGCAGCACCCGGCGCGAGGCGGCGATACGCGGCAGCCGCGAAATCGGCTTTGCGATCATCGCCATGACGCTAACGCTGGTGGCGGTATTCATTCCGGTAGGGTTTCAGGAGGGCACCACCGGCAAATTGTTCACCGAATTCGCCTGGACCCTGGCCGGCGCCGTGCTGGTTTCCGGTTTCGTCGCGCTGACGCTATCGCCGATGATGTGCTCACGGCTGCTGCGCGAGCACGAGCGACACGGCGCCATTTACAACCGCATCGAAGCTTTGATCCAGGGTACGACCGTGGGCTATCGCCGCCTGCTGGGCGCCGGTCTGCGCCGGCCCTTGCTGGTACTGGCGGTCGGCCTTGGGGTCGCCGCGACCGGCGCGGGCCTGTTCCGCCTGCTCAAAAGCGAACTGGCGCCGGCGGAAGATCAGGGCTCGATCATCGGTTTTCTGTCCGGGCCTGAAGGCGCCACCATCGAGTACATGGACGCATCCATGCGCAAGGTCGAGGCGATTTATGCGGCGGTCCCGGAGATTCGTAACTATTTCGTCGTAGTGGGCAACCCGGTCATCACCAACGGGATTTCCTTCGCCAATCTCACGCCCTGGCAGACTCGTGAGCGTACCCAGCAAGAGATTGCCCAGGAAATAACGCCAAAGATGTTCGGTGGCATTCCGGGCGTACGCGCATTCCCCACTGGCCGCCCGCCGCTGGGTCAGCCGGTGCGCTCGCTGCCGATCGGCCTGGTGGTGCAGACCACCGGCAGCTATGCCGAACTCGACCAGAGCATGCAGGCGCTGCTGCAGCGCCTGCAGTCCAACCCGGGGCTGATCAATCCGGATACCGACCTGAAACTGAACAAACCGCAGCTGCGCGTAACGCTGGATCGCGAAAAGGTCGCGATACTGGGCGTCAGCGTGGCAACTATCGGCCGCACGCTGGAAACCCTGCTGGGTGGCCGCAAGCTGACCCGCTTCAAACGTGAAGGCGAGCAGTACGACGTTATCGTCCAGCTCGATCGCGTGGACCGGCGCAATCCGAACGATCTGGCGCGCATTTACGTGCGCGGCGCACAAGGTATGGTGCAGCTCGCCAACCTGGTGCAGCTGCGAGAAACGGTCGCGCCGCGTGAACTGAATCACTTCGACCAGTTGCGCGCGGCCACCCTGACGGCAGGGCTTGCGCCCGGCTATTCGTTGGGCGAGGCGCTGGACTTCGTCGAGGCTGCGGCCGCTGAAGTGCTGCCCGATAACGCTCGTGTGGACTTCTCGGGTCTGTCGCGCGAGTTTAAACAATCCAGTGCCAGTCTCTGGATCACCTTCGGTCTGGCACTGGCGTTCATCTATCTGGTGCTGGCGGCGCAGTTCGAAAGTTTTCTCGATCCGCTGATTATTCTGCTGACCGTACCCCTGTCCATCGCCGGCGCGCTGCTGGCGCTCAAGCTCAGTGGCGGCACGCTCAACATCTATAGCAAGGTCGGCCTGGTCACGCTGATCGGTCTCATTACGAAGCACGGTATTCTCATCGTCGAGTTTTCCAACCAGTTGCGTGCGCAGGGGCGGTCGCTGCTCGACGCGGTGACGGAAGCCGCGGTGCTGCGGCTGCGACCCATTCTGATGACGACCGGCGCGATGGTGCTGGGTGCGCTGCCGCTGGCGGTGGCCAGCGGCGCCGGCGCCGAGAGCCGCCAGGAAATCGGCTGGGTCATCGTCGGCGGCCTCCTGGTCGGTACGCTGTTCACCCTATTCGTAATACCGGTCGCGTACAGCCTGCTGGCGCGCTTCCACCAGCCAGCTCTGCGCAGTACTTGAAGCCATGCTGTCGTATCGACATGGTTTTCACGCCGGCAATTTTGCGGACGTATTCAAGCACGCGCTCCTGCTGGAACTGATCGCGGCGCTCAAACGCAAAGACGCCGCGTTCTTCGTACTGGACACCCATGCCGGCGCCGGTCTTTACGACCTGCGCTCCGTGCATGCGCAGCGACTACGCGAATTCGACACCGGCATCGGGCGCTTGTGGCAGACTGAAACGCTGCCGCAGGAGTTGCTCTTGTATCGGGACCTGGTGCGCAGTTTCAATCCGACAGGACAACTGCGCAGCTACCCGGGGTCGCCCCTGTTGCTGCAGCGCGTGTTGCGTCCGCAAGATCGGCTGGCGCTGGCGGAACTGCATCCAACCGATCATGCCAATCTGGAGCAGGCGATACGGGTCCGGCCCGGCGTGGAGCTGCGGCATGAAGACGGGCTGGCCGTGGCGCGCGCACTCATGCCGCCCCCGGAGAACCGGGGGCTGGTCTTTATTGATCCCCCCTATGAACTGCAACGCGAATGGCGGCAGGTCGTGAAGACAGTGCAGGAAATCCACCGCCGCTGGCGCGGCGGCATGCTGGCGATCTGGTATCCCTTACTACCGGGCCGCAGCGCCAGCACATTCGTGCAGGGCCTGGCGGCGCTGGCGATTCCCAAGACGCTGGCCGCCGAGATCGAGGTCGGCGCGGTGCGCGGCTCGCATGGCATGTACGGCTGCGGCGTGGCCGTCATCAATCCGCCTTGGCAGCTCGATACCTGGCTCGGCGGATTGTTGCCGTCGTTGATGAATCTGCTCGCAGTGGAGTCGCCGCGCTGGCGCCTGAACTGGTTGGTCGCAGAAAAAATATCCAAGGCGCATTGACCGAAGGCGCAGATTCACCCCAGACTTCGCGCCAGGCGGAGGAGGGGAAGATATGAATCTGGTCACGGCGATGGTGCTGGGCTACGTCGGCCTGCAGCTCCTGTTCGGTTTTTTCTTCATGCGTACTATCAAGACCGAGCAGGATTATCTGCTCGCGGGGCGCACGCTTGGGCCGGGCCTGGTCATGTTCTCGGTGTTCGCGACCTGGTTCGGCGCCGAAAGCTGCATCGGCTCTACGGGCGAGGCGTACTCCAGCGGTCTGGTCGGCACCAGCGTTGACCCTTTTGGCTACGCGAGCTGTGTGATTGTGCTGGGGCTGCTGCTGGCGGTGCCGCTGTGGAAGATGGGACTCACCACTTTGGCGGACCTGTTCCGCCTGCGTTATGGCAAGGGCGTGGAGCGGCTCGCGGCCGTGATCATGATTCCGACGTCCCTGCTGTGGGCCGCGGCGCAGGTGCGCGGCTTCGGCCAGGTGCTCGCGGCATCGTCGGACCTCGACCCGGTCGTTTCGATGGCGATCGCCGCGACGGTGGTCATCGTTTACACCACGGTCGGCGGCATGCTGGCCGACACCTACTCGGATTTTCTGCAGGGCATCGTGATGGTGCTCGGACTGGTGCTGACGGGCGTACTGGTCATGCAAGGCGGTGGTTGGGAGGCTTTGGCGCAAGTGCCCGCGGAACGGCTGAGCTTCAAGCCCGAAGGCACGCCCTGGCTGGAGGTGCTGGAAACCTGGTCGGTACCCATACTCGGTTCGTTGGTAGCGCAGGAATTGATCTCGCGCGTCATCTCGGCGCGCAGCCCGCAGGTCGCGCGCAACGCCACGGTCGCGGCCGGCGTCATGTATCTGTGCATCGGCCTGATACCGGTCAGCCTGGGCTTGGCGGCGGCGACGCTGCTGCCGGGCGTCGCGGAATCCGAACAGGTCATCACCCTGCTGGCGCAGAAGTATCTGCCGCAGTGGGTTTATATTCTGTTCATCGGCGCGCTGGTCTCGGCTATTCTGTCTACGGTCAACACCACGCTGTTGGTCTGCGGCTCCCTGACCGCGCACAATCTGGTGCTGCCGTTCCGGCCGCAGGCGAGCGAACGCCAGAAAATTGCCTATAACCGGGTCGCGGTGGTCGCTTACGGCATCCTGGCCTTCATCATCGCGCTGAGCAGCGAGAGCGTATATTCGCTGGTAGAGCTGGCGTCCAGTCTCGGCTCCTCGGGTTTGCTGGTTTGCGTGCTGTTCGCGTTATTCGCCAAGGGTTGGGGTGGACGGCTACCGGCTTATGCGTCGCTGATCGCAGGTCTCGCGGTGTTTGTCGTCGCGGACTTTGTGTTGGAAGCCGACTATCCCTTCCTCGCCTCGATCGTGGCTGCCTTGCTGGCCTACCTGAGTTTTGCCCCTTTCGGCGCGCGCACAATGGCGCCGGCCGCGGCGTAATATCGTTTTCGCTCCACTATTGCGCTGACGCTTGGTCTAAAATCGCGCCATTATTTCGCTGCTTCCGGCTGACTCCAGTTTGTTCATATATTTTTCAAGGGTCCAGGTGATTCCGCGCGTATTAAGACTCGTCTCCTGCCTGGCATTGGCCGCGGCGGCCAGCAACGCGCAGGCCGCGCCGCAGGATTTCCCGCGGCCCGCGGCGCTGCAACCGCAAGTGGAGTTCTGGAAGAAGATCTTTGGCGTTTATTCCAGCCAGCAAATCGTTTTTCACGACGACCGCTATCCCAACAAAATCCTCAAAGTCCTGGATTTTCGGCCGCTGGCGGCGGCCGGGGCGTCCAATATCGAAATTGAGCGGCGCATGCGCACCGAGGAGAAGCGCGCCAGGGCGAAGTTGCAGAACATGCTGTGGCGCGTGCACAAAGGCGAAGCGGACCTGACTGCAGAAGAGCTACGGCTGCGCCAGCTTTTCGCCGAGGTGCCGGGGCGTAACCGCTATGTGCTGGCGCAGGGACGCATCCGTAGCCAGCGCGGATTAAAGGAAAAGACCCGCAACGCGGTGATGATTTCCGGCCGGTATATGGCGCGCATGGAAGCGGTATTTCGCAGCTATGGCCTGCCCACCGAGTTGACGCGCATTCCGTTTGTGGAATCCAGTTTCAACGTGAAGGCCTATTCCAAAGTCGGCGCCGCGGGCATGTGGCAGTTCATGCCGTCCTCTGCCCGCATCTACATGCGTCTGAACGAAGTGGTGGATGACCGCCGTGATCCGTGGCTGTCCACGGAAGCGGCGGCCAGGCACTTGCGCGACGATTACGCTGCGCTGCAGGACTGGGGACTGGCGGTCACAGCCTATAACCATGGCCGCAGCGGCGTGGCCAAGGCTGCGCGCATTGCCGGCAGCCGCAATATCGCCGACATCGTGCGGCGTTACAGCAGCCGTACTTTCGGGTTCGCATCACGCAATTTCTACGCCGAATTCCTGGCGGCAATGGACGTTGAGCGCAACTACATTCAATACTTCGGCCCGCTGCGGCGTGAGCCTTTGCAGTATTTCGACGAGGTCAGCACCCAGCACTACGTGAATTTCCCGACGCTGGCGCGTCTCGCCGGCGTGTCGACCGAGCACTTCCACGAACTCAACCCCGCATTCCATCCGCACGTGGCCAGCGGCCGGCTGCGGGTACCGCCGCAAACCCGTCTGCGCGTGCCGCCGGGACGCGCGGCCAGCTTCCAGTCGCAGTACGCAAGTCTGGGACCGCAGTATTTGTTTTCGGCGCAACAGCACTACTACGCCAGCCACCGCGTGCGGCGCGGCGAAACCCTGGGCGGTATCGCGCGCCGCTATGGCAGCAGTACCGCATCAATCCAGGCTGCCAATGGGCTGCGCAAGAATGGCCGGCTACGTATTGGCACAACGCTGAAGATTCCACCGCGGGACGCACGTGCGGTGCAGACCGCTTCCGCGCCCGCCAAGGCGAAACCGGCAACTTCAACGGCCAAGTCAGCCTCGGCGCAGTCTCAGGCGAAGTATCGCTCTCACCGCGTGCAATCCGGTCAGACCCTGCACGGCATCGCCCGCCGTTACGGCACCAATGTCCGTTCGATCCAGGCCGCCAACTCGATGTCGGACTCGCGCATCAAGCCGGGGCAGGTGCTGAAAATCCCTGCCAGCTAGACCCCGCGCGGCTGACGGGAACCCATCGGGTATAATTCGCGCCCCTAAATAAAGACGCGCAGCGTCCTTGTCCTCCCTCCCCTTGAGGGAGGGGTAGCGCGCAGCATCCTTATGCTCTCTCCCCGCTTGCGGGGAGAGAATAGAGCGAGGGGCAGGATTTCCGTGCGAATGTGGCGGAATTGGTAGACGCGCTGGATTTAGGTTCCAGTGGGGCAACCCGTGAGAGTTCGAGTCTCTCCTTTCGCACCAGAAGATAAAGACGCGCAGCGGCCTTATCCTCCCTCCCCTTGAGGGAGGGAGAAGAGGGAGGGGTAGGGCGCAGCGGCAATGATATATACAGTCAGAGGCTGAGCATGGAAGTTTCCGTGATATCCCCCGGCGGGCTGGAACGCCGTATGAAGGTGCAGTTGCCCGCTGAGCAGGTCGAGCAGGCTGTTTCGGAGCGCATCCGCCGCATCGGCAACCGCGCACGCATACCTGGATTTCGTCCGGGCAAGGCACCGCTGCCGGTGCTGCAACAGCGTTTTGGCGCTCAGGCGCGCGAAGAGGCGGTAGGCGAGCTGATTCAGAACAGCTATGTCGACGCGCTGCAAAAATCCGAGCTGAGGCCGGCGGGACAACCCAGCATCGAGCTGCCGCAGGCGCCGCTGTCGGGTCAGGCGCTGGAATACACCGCGGTGTTCGACGTCTATCCGCAGATCGAACTGAAAGCCCTTGATCAGATCGAGGTGCAAAAACCGCAAGTGGAGATAACCGACGCGGATGTAGAGCGCGTGATCACCTCGCTGCGTCAGCAGCACAAGACTTATTGCGTGGTGGAGCGCGCCAGCGTTGCGGACGACCAGCTCAAGATTGATTTTGCGGGCCTGCTGGACGGCCAACCCTTCAACGGCAACAGCGCCCAGGACTTCGAGTTGGTGCTGGGCGCCGGTCGCTTGCTCAAATCAATGGAAAATTCGCTGGTTGGCCGCAAAGCCGGCGAAAGCTATAGCGTGGACGTGGATTTCCCGGCCGACTACCCGGCCGAGCACCTCAAGGGCAAGCGCGCGGTGTTCGCCATCACGGTGAAGCAGGTGACGGAGCCGGTGTTGCCGGCGCTGAGCGATGAATTCTTGAAAACCGTCGGTGTCATCGAGGGCGGGGCAACGGCGTTGCAGGCCAAAATCCATACGTCGCTGACGCGTCAGGCGGAGAAGACGGTACAGGGCCGGCTCAAGGAACAAGTGCTGGAACAATTGCTCAAACGCAATCCGCTCGACTTGCCGCGCGGCCTGGTGGCGCAGGAACTTGCGCGTATGCGGCAGGAGGCGCTGGGCCGCCTGCCGCCACGCATGCAGCGCGAACTGGGTAAAGACGGCAGCCGGCTTGCGGAATTGCTGCCGGAGGACAGTTTCCGCGAGGGCGCGCGCCGCCGCGTGGCGCTGGGTCTTTTGGTCGGTGAAGTGATCAAGTCGCGCAAGCTGGAGCTGGATCGCAGCCGCCTGGAGCAAAGCCTGGCGGGGCTGGCCGCTGACTATGACAAGCCGGATGACGTGATCCGCTACTACCGCGCCAATCCGCAGCTCATGCAGGGCGTCGAAGCGATGGTTATGGAAGAACAGGTGGTTGAGAGCCTGCTGGCCGGCGCACAGATCAAGCACCAGGCCAGCAGTTTCGAGGAATTGATGCGGCCGCCGCATGGCGCGCCCGGACATCAGCACGGCCCCGACTGCGACCACTGAAAGCTGCTGCGGCGGACGATGACTTTGTCGCGGACGGGCTCAACATCCTCATGAACCGGCACAAGTTCACTCCGGTGTTTCGCGCCGCCCGCTTCGCGTTCTCGCCCAGCTCACAACGCTTTCAGTAATAATAGGGTCGTCAGACTTTGAGGCCATCCATGACATTTCGCCGCAGTGAGCTTGAGGAATACCTTGCCCGCGCCCAGCATCCCCAGGCGCAACACTTGGTTCCGATGGTGGTTGAGCAAACCCCGCGGGGCGAGCGCGCCTTCGACATCTATTCGCGCCTGCTGAAGGAGCGCGTGGTGTTCATCGTCGGGCCGGTGGAAGACCACATGGCCAACCTGGTCGTCGCTCAATTATTGTTTCTCGAGTCCGAGAATCCGGACAAGGACATCAATCTGTATATCAACTCACCGGGCGGCGTAGTCACGGCGGGTCTGTCCATTTACGACACCATGCAGTTCATCCGGCCGGACGTCTCGACCATTTGCGTAGGTCAGGCGGCCAGCATGGGCGCGATACTGCTGGCAGCGGGCAAGAAGGGTAAGCGTTTCGCGTTACCGCATTCACGCATCATGGTGCACCAGCCGCTGGGCGGTTTCCAAGGGCAGGCCAAGGATGTCGAGATTCACGCCAGGGAAATCCTGCAAATGCGCGACCGCTTGAACAAGCTACTGATCGAGCACACCGGGCAAACGCTGGAGCGGATCGAGAGAGACACCGACCGCGATTACTTCATGAGCGGGGCCGAAGCCAAGACTTACGGCCTGGTGGATGAGGTCTTGCTCACGCGCAAGACCCCGCGCGCCGCCTAAGCTGGGCCGGTCGTCGCTACTGCAACAAGCACCTGTTCGGACCTAGCTGAACTTTTCCCTGCGTTTCCCGGCCTAAGTTCTTGTACGCCACTGGCGACGGCCCGAATTTTGCGTCCGTCCAGCGACATGGTATATAAGGATTGCATACCGGGGAGGCGAGGGCGTCCCGACCGGCGGTCTGGAGCTACGGGATAGGGCATGAGTAACGAAACGCGCGGTAGCAACGGTAAGGTCCTGCACTGCTCTTTCTGCGGCAAGAGCGAACACGAGGTGCGCAAGCTGATTGCGGGCCCGTCCGTGTTCATCTGCGACGAGTGCGTCGAGCTGTGCAACGACATCATCCGCGAAGAGCTGCAGGCGAAACCTGCGCACAAGGGTCTGCCCAAGCCCAACGAGATCCGCAAGGTGCTGGATGACTACGTCATCGGCCAGGAACGCGCCAAGAAGATTCTGGCGGTGGCGGTATACAACCACTATAAGCGCCTGCACGCGAAGCCCGCGACCAGCGAAGACGTCGAACTGTCCAAGAGCAATATCCTGCTGATCGGCCCGACCGGCAGCGGCAAGACGCTGCTGGCCGAAACGCTGGCGCGCTTGCTGGACGTGCCCTTCGCAATAGCGGACGCCACCACGCTGACCGAAGCGGGTTATGTCGGCGAGGACGTGGAAAACATCATCCAGAAGCTGCTGCAGAAATGCGATTACGACATCGAGAAAGCGCAGCGCGGCATCGTCTACATTGACGAAATCGACAAGATTTCGCGCAAGAGCGAGAACCCCTCCATCACGCGCGACGTGTCCGGCGAGGGCGTGCAGCAGGCCTTGCTCAAGCTGATTGAAGGCACCATTGCCAGCGTACCGCCGCAGGGCGGGCGCAAGCACCCGCAGCAGGAATTCCTGCAGGTGGACACGCGCAGCATTCTGTTCATCTGCGGCGGCGCTTTCTCCGGCCTGGAGAAGATCATCGCGCGCCGCTCGGCGCCCGGCGGCATTGGCTTCAAGGCCGATGTGAAGGGCAAGGACGACGCGCGCAAGATCGGCGAGATCCTGATGGATGTCGAGCCGGAGGATTTGATCAAGTACGGGCTGATCCCGGAGTTCGTGGGCCGTCTGCCGGTGGTGGCGACGCTCGAAGAGCTCGACGAGAAGGCGCTGGTCTCGATTCTGACCGAGCCGAAAAACGCGCTGACCAAGCAGTATTCGCGCCTGTTTCAGATGGAAGGTTGCGGCCTCGAGTTCCGGCCTGACGCGCTGGGCGCCATCGCCAAGAAGGCGAAGGAGCGCAAGACCGGCGCGCGCGGCCTGCGCACCATCGTCGAGAACATCCTGCTGGACGTGATGTATGAATTGCCGATGATGCAGAACGTCTCGAAGGTGGTGGTGGACGAAGCCGTGGTGAAAGGCGACTCCAAGCCGCTGATCGTCTATCAGAACAACGAACCGCATCTGGCGGCGGTAGGCGATAGCAAGTAGCGCCTTAGCCGTCGCTGCGCGCCGCCGGGGCCGGTTCCCTCGTCGAAACGGCTCCGCTTGAGCGGCGAATCTGCGGCTGTCAATAGGCGGCCCGCTTGAAATGCCCCGCCGCCGCCTCCATTTAGTATCATCACCCTTACTCCAGCCGTGAGGTCTCGATGACCGCCAGCACCGACAACCGCGCCCCCGTCCTGCCTTTGCGCGACGTGGTGGTGTATCCGCATATGGCGATACCGCTGTTTGTGGGGCGCCCCAAGTCCATCAAGGCGCTGGAAGTGGCGATGCAAGCGGACAAGCGCATCTTGCTGATCGCGCAGCGCACCGCCGAGGTGGATGACCCGGCGGCCAAGGACGTTTACGCCATCGGCACGCTCGCCAGCATTCTGCAACTGCTCAAGCTGCCGGATGGTACGGTCAAGGTGCTGGTGGAGGGCGCTGAGCGCGCCCGCATTCTGCATCTGAGCGAAGACGACGGCTATCTTGCCGCCGACTGCGAGCCGATTCCGGAAGACAAGGCCGGCGATGACGCCGAGCTCGATGCGCTGATGCGCTCGACGCTGGCGGTGTTTGAACAATACATCAAGCTCAACAAGAAAGTCCCGGCCGAGCTGCTGCCCTCGCTATCCAGCATGGATTCCGCCGGCCGCCTGGCCGACACCATCGCCGCACATCTGTCGCTCAAGCTGGACGAACGCCAGCGCGTGCTGGAGATCGAGTCGCCGCGCGAGCGCCTGGAGCACGTGCTCAAGGCCATCGAAGGCGAGATGGAGGTGCTGCAGATCGAGAAAAAGATCCGCACCCGCGTCAAGCAGCAGATGGAGAAATCCCAGCGCGAGTACTACCTGAACGAGCAGCTCAAGGCGATTCAGAAGGAGTTGGGCGAGGGCGAGGAAGGCCCCAACGAACTGGAAGAGCTGGGCAAGCGCATCGAGAAATCCGGCATGCCGAAGCCGGTGCGGAAGAAGGCCACCGCCGAGTACAACAAGCTGAAGATGATGTCGCCGATGTCGGCCGAAGCCACCGTCGTGCGCAATTATCTCGACTGGATGCTGAACATGCCCTGGCGCAAGAAGACCAAGGCCAAGATTGAGCTGCAGCAGGCCGAGAAAACCCTCGACGAGGATCACTACGGTCTGGAGCAGATCAAGGAACGCATCATCGAGTTTCTGGCGGTGCAGAAGCGCGTGGAAAAGACCAAGGGCCCGATTCTATGCCTGGTCGGCCCGCCCGGTGTCGGCAAGACCTCGCTGGGGCGTTCGATCGCGCGTGCGGTCAATCGCAAGTTCGTGCGCATGAGCCTTGGCGGCGTGCGTGACGAGGCCGAAATCCGCGGCCATCGCCGCACTTATATCGGCTCCATGCCGGGCAAGATTCTGCAGAACCTGGCCAAGGTGGGTGTGCGCAACCCGCTGTATCTGCTCGACGAAGTGGACAAGATGGCCAGCGACTTCCGCGGCGATCCGGCCTCCGCGCTGCTCGAGGTGCTCGACCCCGAGCAGAACAACAGCTTCAACGACCACTACATGGAAGTGGACTTCGACCTGTCGGACGTGATGTTTGTGTGTACCGCCAACACGCTCAACATCGCGCCGCCCTTGCTGGACCGCATGGAAGTTATCCGGCTGCCGGGTTATACCGAGGACGAGAAAGTCTCCATCGCGCAGCAGTATCTGCTGCCGAAGAAGATTCTGGACAATGGCCTCAAGAAAGAAGAGTTGCAGGTGTCCGAGGCGGCGCTGCGCGACATCGTGCGCCATTACACGCGCGAAGCCGGCGTGCGCAGTCTGGAACGCGACATCAGCAAGATCTGCCGCAAGGTGGTGAAGGAGCTGGTGATCAAGCCGCGCGAGAAAACCGTGCACGTCACCGCCGGCAATCTGGAAAAGTATCTGGGCGTGCCGAAGTTCCGCTACGGCAAAGCGGAGAAAGAGAATAAAGTGGGCCTCGTTACGGGTCTGGCCTGGACCGAAGTCGGCGGCGAACTGCTGACCATTGAAGCTGCCGTGGTGCCCGGTAAGGGCAAGCTGACGCATACCGGCTCGCTGGGCGATGTGATGCGGGAGTCCATCCAGGCGGCACTGACGGTGGTACGCAGCCGCGCCAGTGCACTGGGCATCGACAAGGACTTTACGCAGAAGCTCGACCTGCATGTGCATGTGCCGGAGGGCGCGACGCCCAAGGACGGCCCCAGCGCGGGCATCGCGATGTGTACCGCGATCGTCTCGGCGCTCACTGAAATTCCGGTACGGGCGGACGTCGCCATGACCGGCGAGATCACCTTGCGCGGCGACGTGTTGCCGATCGGCGGGCTCAAGGAAAAGTTGCTGGCGGCGCATCGCGGCGGCACGCAGACCGTGCTGATTCCGGAGGAGAACGTAAAAGACCTGGCGGAGATTCCGGACAAGATCAAAGGCAAGCTCGAGATCAAACCGATCCAGAAGATTGACGAAATATGGGCGCTGGCGCTCGAGCGTCTGCCGCTGCCGGCCGAGGTTCTGCCGACGCCGGTAGAATCGCCAGCTGATGCGGCGAATGTGCGGCCGCACTAGCGTCATAAAAGTTGAGCGTGTCGAATACGCGCAAAACTTTTTTTGCGTAATCTGTTGACGTATTTGGAAAGCGCTTGGTATAACACGCTCCGGCATTGCGTCACGTCGTACGAAGCGGCTTGTTCCGGCGCAAAACCCATCGCGCCGAGGAGTCCGTTGGCGGGGCTCCATATGGGCCTGGAGCGCGTAGGGTCAGAGGGTTTCTTTTTTGGTTTTGTAGTTTCTGTGCAAGAAGGGGGAGTTAGCGCATGAACAAATCCGATTTGATCGAAGCCGTTTCCAAGGTCGCCGATCTGTCCAAGGCTGAGGCCGGGCGGGCGGCTGACGCGGTCTTCGATGCCATCACCAAGGCACTAAAAAAGGGCCAGAAGGTAGCGCTGGTCGGCTTTGGCACGTTCCAGGTGCGCAGCCGCAAAGCGCGCAAAGGGCGTAACCCGAAAACCGGAGCGGCAATCAGTATCAAAGCCAGCAAAGCGCCGGGTTTTAAGGCTGGCAAGGGCCTGAAGGACGCTGTAAACTAGCGCGCCTTCTGGGGCCGCGGAGCGCCAAGACCCGATTGACGGCCGCGACGGGTGCTTAGCTCAGCTGGTAGAGCGTCGCCCTTACAAGGCGAATGTCGGCGGTTCGATCCCGTCAGCACCCACCAGTACGCTTTTTCGAAAGGGCGCGACAGGGATGTCGCGATCTTTTACAGGGATGTAGATACTGGAGTGGTAGTTCAGTTGGTTAGAATACCGGCCTGTCACGCCGGGGGTCGCGGGTTCGAGTCCCGTCCACTCCGCCATATCGATCGTTAAGAAAGGGCGCCGTTCGGCGCTTTTTTTATGCTTGAAAATTGCTCTACAGGTGCTTCGAGATGCTACAGACCCTGCGTGATCGTCTGACCGGCCCGATTGCCATCGGCATCGTCGCTATCATCGCCGTGCCGTTTGCCTTCTGGGGCATCGATTCCTATCTGCGCACGCCGACCAACCCGAAGGTTGCCGAGGTGGGCGATCAGGAGATCAGCCGGGTACAGTTGCAACGCGCCTATGATCAGAGTTATCAGCGCTTGCAGGAGCTGCTGGGCGGGAATGTACCGCCCGGCATGATCGAGCCGGAGAAGTTCCGTCGCGGCGTGCTGGACAACCTCATTCAGGAAACCCTGCTGGCGCAGCACGTGCGGGCGGAAGGCTACCGGGTGGGCAACGAAGCCGTTGCCGCCACGCTGCGCCGGCAAAGCGCTTTTACCAAGGACGGTGCGTTCTCGCCCGAACAGTATCGCGCCGCGCTGGCGCGCGCTGGCTATACCCCTTCGGGCTACGAAGCGGAGCTGCGTCAAGGCCTGGCGATAGACCAGTTACAGGGCGCGCTTAATGCCACCAGCGTGGTGACGGAGCGCGATGTGGACAGCGCCTGGCGCCTGGCGAAACAACAGCGCGAGACCCGCTACCTGCTATTCAGCGCCGCCCGCTACCACGCCGAGGCGGTAATCGAGGCCAAGGACATCGAGGCACGCTACCAGCGCGAGGCCGACAAGTACCGCACGCCCGAGCGCATCAAACTGCTGTACGTCGAGCTTGACCGCGAACGGCTGGCGCCGATCACGGCGCCGGCGAACGCCGTGCTCAAGACGCTATATGAAACCGAAAAGCAGGCGCGCTTTGCCAAGCCTGAACAACGGCATGCGCGGCATATCCTGCTGCGCGTGGCGGATCAAAGTCAGGAAGCCGCGATCAAAAGCAAGCTTGACGACCTGGCCCGGCAAGTTGCCGCAGGCGCTGATTTTACAGCGCTCGCGCTGACTCACTCCGAAGACAGCGGCTCCCGCAGCAAGAGCGGCGAGCTTGACTGGGTCGGCCGTGGCGTGATGGTGCCGGAATTCGAGCAAGCACTGTTTGCCCTGAGTAAGGGCGAGACCAGTCCGCCCGTGCGCACCGAATTCGGCTGGCATTTGATCCGTCTGATCGACGTCAAACCCGAGCGGATCGAGCCCTTCGACTCGGCCAGCGTGCAAGCGGAGCTGCTGAAACTTTACCGCAGCCGCGAGGCGGAGGAGCGTTACAAGCAGCTCTCGAAACGCATGGATGAGCTGGCCTTTGATGAACCCAGCTCGCTGGAGCCGGTAGCCCGCGCGTTAAATGCCAGCGTGCAGACCACCGACTGGATTACGCGCGACGCGGGGCTGGGTATCGGTGAGTTGCCGGCGGTGCGCGAAGCGGCTTTCACGGAGAGTGTGCTGAAGGATGGCGAGAACAGCGCGCCGATCAATCTGGGCCCCATGCGCCAGGCGGTGTTGCGGCTGGCGGAGCATGAGCCGGCGCGGCAGCGCCCGCTGGCCGAAGTCGAAGCCGAGATCCGCCAGCAGTTGACTACCGAACGCGGCCGCGCCCGCGCTGCGCAACAAGCGGCGGCGGCGTTGACCGCCGCGCGCGGCGGCGAAGACTTAATAGCGCTGGCGCAAGGCCTCGGCGTGCCGCTGCAGCAACCCGGCTGGCTGCAGCGCGAAGCGGTGGAGGGGCAGGGTCTCGATCCGGCACTGCTCGCCGGCCTGTTCGCGATCCCGCGGCCCAGCGGCGGACGGCCCGCAGTGGCGCTGGTGGAGCTGAAGGACGGCGACCAGGCGCTGGTGGCGCTCAGTGCGGTGCGGGATGCGGATGCGGCGGCGGCGGATCCGGCGGCGCGCGCGGCCTTGAAGGGACAATTGGAAGCGGCTGCCGGCGCGCAGGAGTTCCGGGCCTATATGGATGGGTTGCGAGAGGAACTTGACGTAACAATCTACCCCGATCAGTTGCAATAACGATGCGGGACTATTCGCCGCCGGGAGCGCCCGCCGCGGCCATTCCCATGATGCTATAGCCGGCATCGACATAAACGATCTCGCCGGTGATGCCGGAGGCGAGGCTGGAACAAAGGAAGGCGGCTGCATTGCCGACCTCGTCGATGCGCACGTTGCGTTTCAGCGGCGCAATCTGCTCGGCGCTCGCAAGCATGCCGCGAAAACCCTTGATACCGGCCGCGGCCAATGTCTTGATCGGCCCGGCTGAGATGGCATTGACGCGAATGCCTTCGGCGCCCAGTTCCGCCGCCATGAAACGCACATTGGCTTCAAGGCTGGCTTTGGCCGGCCCCATGACGTTGTACATGGGTACGGCCCGCTCGGCACCCAGATAAGTCAGCGTCAGCAAGGCAGCTTCGCGCCCCTGTAACAAGGCGCGTGCGGCCTTGGCCAGCGCGGCAAAGCTGTAGGCGGAGATGTCGTGCGCAATCGCGTAGCCCTCGCGCGTGACCGTTTCCAGATAGCCGCCCGCCAGCAGTTCGCGCGGCGCGTAGCCAATGGAATGCACCAGAATGTCCAGCCCGCTCCAACGCTGCTGGATCGCAGCCATTACGGCGTCGATCTCGGCGTCGCGGGTGACATCGCAGGGCAGGACGAAGTCGGAGCCACATTCCGCAGCCATGTCCACTACGCGCTCTTTGAGTTTTTCGCCTTGATAGGTAAACACCAGCTCAGCGCCTTCGCGGCGAAAGGCTTGTGCGATACCCCATGCAATCGAGCGGGTGCTGGCCAGGCCCGTTATTAACGCCTTCTTACCGGCAAGAAAACCCATGCCTCATGTCCTATGCGAGGAGTGAAGCGCGTATTGTAAAGAGTTGGGGGGCTTGCTTACAGAGACGCGCGGCGGCGCTCGCGGGGCAGCAGTAGTTTTAGTTTTAAGCCGGGCGCCAGGACCGCTTGCTGTGCGAGTCCGTTCCAGGCGCAGATTCCGGCGACGTCCAAACCGAAGCGTTTGGCGATTGTGACCAGACTCTCGCCTTCGCCGACGGTATACACCACCCCCGTGAAGCTGGGCGGCTGATGCGGTGGTTCCTGCAGCCATAGGGTGAGTTGCCGGCCCGGCTTCAGCGGGCTGTCCGGTTGCAGACCGTTCCAGGCCGCCAGCCGGCGGATGCTGACGTAGTGTTTGCGTGAAATATCCCACAGCGAGTCACCGGCCTGCACGGTGTAGCTGAAACGCCGCGCCGCCTCGGGCGCTTTGGCCACGGCGACTTTCAGCGGCTGTGCTCTATTCTTGGCGGAGCTTTCGACTGGTGCGTTGCGCGCGGCTGCCAGTCGGGCGTTTTCCGGCAGACGCAAACTCTGCGTCAGCCGTTTCGCCGCCGCCTGCGGCAGATAAAGATAGTGCGGGCCAGCGGGATCGGTGCCGGTCCGCTTAAGCGCGGGGTTGGTCAGCTGCAAATCGGCCAGGCTCAGACCGGCGAGGGCCGCCGCCTGAGCCAAGGGGGTCGGACCGGCCAGGGGCACCTGCACTAGTTGCGCGCGGTTCGGTAGCGGCGGCAAGTCCACACCATACTGCTGCGGCGTGGCAATCAACTCCGCCAGCCCGAGTAAATTCGGTACATAACGCTGCGTTTCCCGGGGCAATTTAAGCTGCCAGAAATCCCTCCCGTGTTTGGCAGCAGACATGGCCTTGTCTACACGTCCTTCGCCGGCGTTGTAAGCCGCCAGCGCCAGCAACCAGTCGCCGCTGAAGCGCCGATGCAGAAATTGCAGATAGTCCAACGCGGCCTCGGTGGCGGCGCGGGTATCCAGACGGCCGTCATACCACGGCGTACTCCTCAAACCCCAGTGCAGCGCCGTGCCCGGCATGAATTGCCACAAACCCGCGGCATGACGCGGCGAATAGGCGAAAGGGTTGTAGTGGCTTTCCACGGCTGGCACCAGCGCCAGTTCCAGCGGCAGTTTGCGCGCTTCAAGCTCAACCAGGATGTCGTATAGAAACGGCTCGGCCCGCGCCAGCATCCGGCGAGTCGAGCGGCGATGCGCGCTGTAGCGGCGCGCAAACCGTTGTACTTCCGGATGACGGTGCCCACTCAGGGTGAAACCGCGAGTCAGCCGCGGCCAGATAGTCGCCTCACCCTTACCCAAAGAATGCGGGGTAGGCGGGGCCGCAGGCGCCGCCGCTTTGACCGCTATTTCGGAGGGTGTAGGCGGCTGCGGCTTTGGCGCCGCGCTCGGCTCGGGCGCCGAGTCCGCGCTTAGCGCGGGCGGCGGCGCCGGCGGATCCTCCGGCGGCAGCAGCGGCACCTTGGTGACGAGCAGCGGGCTTGGCGTGAGACTAATCGCCAAGGCGCCTGAGTCCTTGACCAACTGCGGCGAGCAGGCCGATACAAATGGACCTAGTGCCAGCGCGACGCTGAGCTGCCGGAGTCTGCGTTTGCGCGTCATATCAGACGGCGGGTGCTTTGAACTGATCCTTCCAGCGCCGCAAGCCCGCGAAAGTCTCTATCTCGTCGCTTACCGTGCGGCCGAGCTGCTCGCTCACCGCGGCCTGCACGTCGGCATGGGCACAGCGCAGAAAAGGATTGCAGGCTTGTTCGTCTGCCAGCGTTGAGGGCAGGCTGGGTTGCCCGCGGTCGCGCAAGCGCCGCACGGCCGCCAGTTTTTGCGCCACTGCTACATTGTCCGGCTCCACCACGCGCGCGAACTGGAGGTTCGCCAGAGTGTACTCATGGCCGCAAAAAATCTGCGTCGCGGGCGGCAGCGCGGCCAGTCGGCTAAGCGAGCTGTGCATCATCGCCGGCGTGCCTTCGAACAGTCGGCCGCAGCCGGCGCTGAACAGGGTGTCGCCGCTGAACAGCCAGCCGTGGCCGTAGAAAGCGATCGCGCCGAGGGTGTGGCCCGGCACATGCACAACATCGAAACTGAGACCCAGTGCGTCGATCGTGAATTGTTCGCCCCCCTGCAGCGGATGGCTGAGGCCGGGGATCGGCGCGCGTTCCTGCGCGGGACCGTAGACCGGCACAGCGTGCTCGCGCAGCAATTCAGCGATGCCGCCGGTGTGATCCCAGTGATGATGCGTAATGAGCACGGCGGCGAGTTCCGCCTGCTGCGCCCGTAACCAAGCGCGCACCGCCGCAGCCTCGCCGGGATCCACCACGGCGAACCGGCGTGCCTCCTCTCCTCTCCCGCGCAACGCCCAGATATAGTTATCATGCAGTGCAGGTATCGCCTCGGGGCAGACTCCATGCTGCATACGCACCTATACTGGTGAGCGGGCGAAGCAACGTCAATCGCATTTTTCACCAGGCCTCTTGCCAAAGTTTCTGTCATGCGCTACGCCGCCGACGAACTCATCCAAACCTTGACCGGTCCGCGTGGCCGGCTATTGCTCGCGCGCGAGCGGCGCGAGCTGCAAAGCCTGCTGCCGCAGCTCACCGGTTACCGTTTCGTGCAAATCGGTTGCTGGAACGGTTTGCAGGAATGGCTGGGCAAGGCGCTGCAGGCGGAGGGCGGCCGCGTACAGTACTGGACGGTGGCGGCCCGCGCCGCCGACGGCGTGCACGTCTGCGCCGAGCCGGAGCGCTTGCCGATAGCGAGCCAAAGTGTGGATGCGGTGTTTCTGCCGCACAGCCTGGAGCAGGCCGCTTCCTCGCACCGGCTGTTGCGCGAAGTGGATCGCATTCTATGCCCGCATGGGCAATTGATCGTGCTCGGCTTCAACCCCTTAAGTCCCTGGAGTCTGGCGCGACGTCTGCAACAGCTGCTGCGGCGCCAGCTTCAGGCGAGCCGCTTTTATGGGGCCGCGCGCGTCGGCGACTGGCTCGGTTTGCTCGACTATGAAGTGCAGGAACTGCGGCGCTTCGGCAGTTTCTGGAACGGCCCGGGCGGGCGGGCGGTGAATTCACGCTGGGCTGAAAGGCTGACGGCGCCCCTGGCGCAAGCCTACGTCATTTTCGCGCGCAAACGCGTCGTGCCGCTTACACCCGCGCGACCGCGCTGGCGGCAACTGCCCAAGATCGGCGCGGTGGCCATGCCGGAGGCGCGCGTATCTCGCGCCAGCCGTGCGCATTTGAGACTGGTTAAGTGAAAGACCCAGTAAAAGACGTGGTCATTCACACGGATGGCGCCTGCAGCGGCAATCCGGGCCCCGGGGGTTGGGGCGCAGTGCTGGAGTACAACGGCCGCCGCCGCGAGCTGAAAGGCGGCGAGCCGGCCACCACCAACAATCGCATGGAGTTGATGGCCGCGATTCAGGCGCTAACGGCCTTGCGCGAGCGTTGTCAGGTCCTGCTTTATACCGATTCGAATTATGTCCGGTTGGGTATTACGGAATGGTTGCCTGCCTGGAAGGCGCGTGGCTGGAAAACCGCGGGCAAGGCGCCGGTGAAGAATGTGGACCTGTGGCAGCGACTGGACGCTCTGGCGCAAAGCCACGACGTGGTGTGGCGCTGGGTCAAGGGCCATAGCGGCGACGTCAACAATGACCGCGCGGACGAGTTGGCCCGCAGCGCGATCATGGAACTGCAGCAGCGTGCCGCCGTGGGGGCGTGAGCATGCGGCAAATCGTGCTGGATACCGAGACCACCGGCCTCGAAGTGGCGCTGGATCACCGGATCATCGAAATCGGCTGCGTTGAGTTGCGGCATCGCCGCCAGAGCGGCAATAACTTTCACGTCTATATCAATCCCGAGCGCGAAATCGACGCCGGCGCGGTGGCGGTGCATGGCATCACCAATGCGTCGCTGGCCGACAAGCCACAATTCGCTGACGTCGCTGCTGAGCTGCTGCGCTATCTCGGCGAGGCGGAGCTGATTATCCACAATGCCAGCTTCGACCTGGGCTTTCTGAATGCGGAGTTGCGGCGCGCCGGGGTGCAAAGTCCCGCACTCGAAACGCGCTTGAAAGTGATCGACACTTTAGCGCTGGCGCGGCAACTGCATCCGGGTCAGAAGAACTCGCTGGATGCCTTGTGCAAGCGTTATACCGTGGATAACTCGCGCCGTGAATTCCACGGCGCGTTGCTCGATGCGCAGTTGCTGGCGGAGGTGTATCTGGCCATGACCGGCGGCCAGACCGCCATGAGCCTGGATGACGCTACCGCGGCGCAGCTCAGCGCCGGTGAGAGTGTGGCGGCCTTGCTCGGCCGCCTGGGCAGACGGCCGCCCATTGTCGAGCCCAACGCAGCCGAGTTGGCCGAACATCAGCGGCGTCTGCAGGCGATCGAGCAGGCCAGCGAGGGGAATTGCCTGTGGCTGCATCCAGCGTAAGCCTAAGTTCGCTTCAAACTACGCCGTAGCCCGGCGATTTCGCGCGCGAATTCCGGCGCCTGGGGCACATGACCGCTTTGTGCGGATTGCAAGTAGCGCAATCTCACATAGTAGTCACGCACCCGCGCCAAAGCTTCGGCCTGTGCCGGATAGTGCGCGATTAGGCGCCTGGTGAAATTCAGCGGACCTTCACCCGGGGCGCGGATGAGTCCGCGCCGCGCTAACCATTGGCAGTAGCGCTGCCACTCGCGCTGCACCGGATCGGGATGCGGACGCGGTCGTAGCTGCCACAACTGAAACGCGCCCAACGCGCCGGCCACCGTTACCAGCAGGACCGTGAGCACGAGCACCATCTGGCCCCAGTCGCGCAGGCCGAAGCGCCGCAGAAAATCAGCCTGGCGCTCGGGTCCGTAAGCCAGCACTAAGCCATTCCAGTTGGCGTTAAGCCAGTCCCAGCGCGCCGCCACCCAGAGACTCAAGCTCGCCCGGCTCCAGCCGAGGCCCGGCAGGCGTTCGCCGCTGGCGGCGAGCGCGCTTTCGATGCCCAGCTCGATGCGTGACGGTGCGACCGCGGCGGTGGGATCAATGCGTACCCAGCCGCGGCCTGCCAGCCACACCTCGCTCCAGGCGTGCGCATCCGACTGCCGCACGACCATATAACCGCCCACTTGGTTGATTTCACCGCCCTGGTAGCCGGTAACCACGCGCGCGGGAATACCCGCGGCGCGCATCAGCGCGGTGAAGCTGCTCGCGTAGTGCTCGCAGAAACCACGCCGCGTCTCGAACAGGAAATCATCCACGCTGTGGGCCCCCAGCGGCGGCGGCTCCAGCGTGTAGAAAAATTCCTGCTCCCGGTACATGCGCAGAACCCGCTCGATGAGTTGCTCATCGGATAGTCCCTCGCCGCGGAGTTGCTGCGCGAACTCGTAGCTGCGCGGGTTGCGGTTGCGCGGCCAGCGGATGCTCAGTTCGCGCACCGCTTCCGGCAGTTCGGGCTGTAGCACATAACTCGAATAGGACGTCAGCCGGTATACGCGGCGGTCGCTGCTCGGTTTGCGCGCCAGCAACTGATAGTCCGGTCCGACCCGGCCGTCCTGGGGTAGTTGCTCGATGCGCGGCATCTCCAGCGCCAGCAGCCAGGGCGCGCGCTGCGGCTCCTGCGTGACCTCATAGCGGATCGGTGGCCCGCTGAACTCGATCGCGGGCACTTGCGGATCGCGGCCGCGAGCACCCATCTCCCAGCGCAGGCCATCGAAATACCAGAACACCGGTCCGCGCCAGTAGCGCTGACGCATCGGCGGCGGCGCGCCTTCAAAGCGCACGCGCAAGGCCACCTCGTCGGACTGCAGTAACTGGCTGATTGCGCCTGGTTCCATACTGTCGGACAGGCCGGTGCGGCCGGTGGCGCCCGACTGCGACGGCACCCCCCACAAAGGTCCGGGAATGCGCGGGAATAGCACGAACATGATGACCATCAGCGGCAAGGCCGCCGCAATCATGCGGGCCCCGATGGGCGCGGTAACTCGCGGCGACAACGCCGCGCCCGGATGGCTGGCCTCGGCCAGTACCGCGGTAATCGCCACCGCACAAACCAGCAGGTAAAGAATGGTCCAGATTTCCTGCGAATTCAGGAAGTGCGTGAACATCACGAAATAGAGCAGAAACACCACCAGCATTACGTCGCGGCGCGCGCGCATCTCGGTCAGTTTCAGCGCCAGCATGACCACCAACAGAGCGGTGCCGACCGTTTGACCCGTGGAGCGGCCAAAGGTCAGATACACGCCGGCGAAGGCGGCCATCGCCAGCGCGCTGCGAACTACGGCTCCCGGCAGACGCCATTGGCGCAGCGCGGCGATCGCGCGCCAGAGGATGACACTCACCGCCAGGGCCGAGGCCCAGACGGGCAGTTGGGGAAAATGCGGCGCGATGACCAGCAGCATGACCGCCAGCAGCCGCAGCAGGGAAGCCTGCGCCAGATACTCGGCGGCGACCGTCACGGCTGGGTATCAAACAGCGCGAGTGTCTTCAGACACTCGTGCAGGTGGGTTTCACCACGCGCCGGAGCGAGTCGCCGGTCGGGCATGCGCAGACCATAAGCGCGGCGGCCGTTTTCAGCGTCCAGCACCCAGCGCGCCAATTGCGACAGCCGCGTTTCAAAATCCTGCTGTGGCAGCGCGTCCCAGTCGAGCCAGATTTCCTGCTCGATGGTTTCGTTAAACTGCTTGACCATCGGCGTGCCGAGTTTGGGCAGGCTTTTCCAATGGATGGTCTTGGGCGCATCGCCGCGCTGGTAATCGCGCAGGCCGGTGAATTCGTCCTGCCCCGCGCGCGCACCCGTCAGCATGCCACTGGAGCCGCGCGCCGGCGGCGGTGGCAAACCCCCCACCGGCGCCGGTTTCGGAAAGACCAGACAGCTCATATCGAGTTCGAGCCAGGTCCAGGCGTGAAACAGGCTGAGCGGAAATTCCGTGGAGAGACTGAAGACCCCGCTTTTCAACCACCCGCGTCGCACAGCGGGCAAGGGCAGTTTCAGCGCCGCATCGCTCTCGGCATTGAGGTCGGAATGCAGACCCAGCGCTTCCTGCTTGGGCCAGGCCAGCTTCAGCGCCTGCCGCGGTTTGAGCGAGAGATTGTCCAGATAAATTTCAAAATGCGCGGTCTCGCCGGCAAACACCGGCGGCACCCGGCCGGCGCGCACTTGCAGATGCACCAGATTGGCGTGGGTGTAATGCATCGCCACCAAGCCCAGGCCCGCGAGCAGAAAAGTCAGCGCGAAACCCATGCTGTTGGAGTAATTCATCGAGCCCAGCAGCATCAGCAGCAGGAGCAGGGCATAGACATAGCCGTAGCGCGTCGGCACGATGTAAATGCGCTGGCGCGGAATGGGGATGGGTCCGGGCTGGCGTTTGACGCGCGCCATCACCCAGGCGTCGATCCGCTCCTGTGCGTAGCGGATCGGATGCAGCAGGATTTTTGCAATCAGCCAGAAGCGCACTGATTTACGGGATAGCTACCGTGGCCAGGATCTCCTCTGGCGTCGGCGCGCCCGCCTCCAGCTTGGTATTGGCGACCAGACGATGCCCCGCGACCGCCGAAAATACCGCTTGCACGTCTTCCGGAATCACGCCGCTGCGGTCGGCCAGCAGCGCCCAGGCTTGCGCGGCACGGCATAGCGCGAGCCCCGCGCGCGGCGACAAGCCCTGGCGCAAACCAGGGTGCTCGCGGGTGTAGCGCACCAGCGCCAGGATGTAGTCGAGCAAGGCGGGGCTGGTATGAATCTGACGGACCTGGTTTTGCAATCCAATCAGGCCGGCGGCGTCAAGCACCGGTTTCACATGCGGCAGCCAGTCGCGACGTTCGCCGCCTTTCAGCAATTCGCGCTCCGCATCCGTGCCCGGATAGCCGATGGCGACACGCATCAGAAAGCGGTCGAGCTGCGATTCCGGCAGCGGGAAAGTGCCAACCTGCTCCAGCGGATTCTGGGTGGCGATCACGAAGAACGGTTGCGGCAATTTGCGCGTTTCGCCCTCCGCCGTGACCTGTTGTTCCTCCATCGCCTCAAGCAAGGCTGATTGCGTCTTGGGACTGGCGCGGTTCACCTCGTCGGCCAGCACCAGTTGCGCGAAGATGGGGCCGGGATGAAAGCGGAAGCCGCCATTGTTCTGTTCGAAGATGGCCACACCGACGATATCGGCCGGCAGTAAATCGCTGGTGAACTGTATGCGCCGGTAGTCAAGCCCCAGCACGCGCGCGAGAGTTTGCGCGAGCGTGGTTTTGCCCACCCCGGGAATATCCTCGATGAGCAGGTGCCCGCGCGCCAGCAGACAGGCGAACGACAGGCGCAGTGCCTCCGGTTTGCCGAGAATGACTTGCGCCGCCGATTCCAGCGTCTCTTTCAATAAAGCCTGCATATAGAGCCTTGCTCCTCCCCAATCTCATCTTATGGTAACGCGCCTCACACGACTGGGCGCTGTTCTCATCCGAGTTAAAAAATACGGCTTGCGCTCGGTGCCAAGCTTGCTAACATCGCGCCGTTATCTCAGGAGTGCCTATATGGCGTCGCTGCGCAGAGAATGTTTGCGGACCATGGCCCAGGCGACCGACTACCAGACCTGGTACGACGCGGCGCTGGAGCTGGATCGTTGGGAAGGGCTGGAGGAGTGGCGGCAGGACGAGATTTCGGTTGACTATGACTTCGAGCTGATCCGCGCACGGCGCGAGCGCCTGCGTCAGCGCCGCCAGCAGCAGGACGTCAAGTACCTGATGCACCATCTGCGGCAGGGCTTGCACTGGAACCTGGGCAATACCAGCAATCCGAAGCTTTACAGCGTGGCGCGCACCGGCACCAAGAAGCTGATCGAGGACTATATCGATGAGGTCTGCGCTGCCCTGAATTACATCTGCGACAACGATTTCGCGACGCTCAGCGCCGAGATCAAACTGAAGTTCTTCCAGGATACGGCACTATCGTTCGGCCGCTCCGCGCTGATGCTCTCCGGCGGCGCCACGCTCGGTCTGTTCCACGTCGGCGTGGTCAAGACGCTCGAGCAGTTGGACATGATGCCGCTGGTGCTGTCCGGTTCGAGCGCCGGTGCCATCGTCGCGGCGACGATCGGCACCCGCAACGAGCAGGATGCGGTCGCGATGCTCGAATCCGATGTGTTCTACAACTATTTCCTCAAACCCGTGCCGGCGAAAGCCGCCTGGAACCAGGGCGCGCTGATGGATGTCAACCAGTTGCGGCGCGTGCTGGAGAAAATCCTGGGCGATGTCACTTTTGCCGAAGCCTTTGAGATCAGCGGCCGCTCGATCAATATCACCGTATCGCCGACCAGCGAAAACCAGATCCCGCGGCTATTGAATCATCTGACTTTTCCGCATTTATATGTGCTCGATGCGGTGATGGCGTCCTGTGCGTTGCCATTGTTATTCCCGCCCGTGCAACTCATGACCCAGGACGTCGACGGCACCAAGTCCGTATACATGCCCTCGCTCAAATGGGTGGACGGTACGCTGAAGTCAGACCTGCCTATTTTGCGGTTACGCCGCTTGCACAACGTGAATCACTACATCGTCAGCCAGACCAATCCGCATGTGGTGCCCTTCGTCCAGCATCACCGCGCCATGCAGAAGAACGCGTTGCACCACGGCAAGGAGCTGGTTCTGAATACCGTTGGACGCCAGGCCGAAAATCTGGTGAATCTAATGCACCAGCTGACGCCCTTCGGCATCGGCAAGGGCCGGCTCCGGGGTCTGCAATCCATACTGGAGCAGGACTATCGGGGCAACATCACCATCGTGCCCAAGTTCCGCCTCAGCGATTACTGGGGGATCATCCGCAACCCGACGCCACGCATGGTGGACAGCCTGATTCTGGAGGGCGAGCGCGCCACCTGGCCGCGCATCGCGATGATCCGCAATCAAACGCGCATCAGCCAGACGCTGGAACGCTGTGTCGCACGGTTGCGCACCCGCGCCGTGGGTGAACAGGGGCGGCCGCAGTTGCGTGTGGTGCGCTAAACGGACTTTTCAGTCCGCGGCTGGCGCGCCAGCGCCAGCAGTGCCACGCCGGCGAGGATGACGCCCATCGCCACGATAGCGACGCGGGTGATGGGTTCGCCAATCAGCCAAGCGCCCAGCGCGACTGCGACCAGCGGATTCACATAGGCGTAACTGGTGGCGATGGTCGGCCGCACGGTTTGCAGCAGATAGGCATAGGCGCTGTAGGCGATGAACGAGCCGAACACCGTCAGGTAGGCGAAGGCAAGCGCCGAGCGCGCACTCGGCAGCACGGTTATCCGCTCGCCGACGAGCGCGCCGAGCAGCAGCATGAACAGGCCGCCGGTCAGCATCTGCGCGGCGCTGGCCATCAAACCGCGCGGCAGGTCGAGCCGGCAGCTCCACGCCGAGCCGAACGACCACGTGACGACCGCAATCGTGAGCGCGATTGCGCCCTGCGGATTGGCGGCAAGATTGTCTTCAAGATTCAGAATCACGACGCCGCCGAGCCCGACCATCAGCCCGAGCCACTCCAGGCGCGTCGGCCAGCGCCCCCACAAGCCTTCGAACAGCGCAGTGGTGAGCGGCACTGTTGCGATCCACACCGCTGCGAGCCCTGAGGCGATCCACTGTTCGGCATAACACACGGCGCCATTGCCGCCGCCGAGCAGCAAGACTCCGATCGCCGCGGAGGCCAGCCATTGGCGCGCACTCGGCCAGGCGGCGCCACGCGCGCGCAGATAAAGCATCAGCACCAGACCGGCCAGCAGGAAACGCGCGCCCCCCATGGTGAACGGCGGCAGGGTTTCGATCGCGACCCGTATCCCCAAATAGGTCGAGCCCCAGATCAGATACACCGCGAGCAGGGCAAGCATGACCAGCAGCCGCCGGCGGGAATGATCCGCTTCCATGCGAGCGCTACAGCGCCAGAATGCGCGCGAGTTGACTTTCCAGTTCCATCAGCACGCGTTGGTGCTCGGCCAACTGGGCGCGTTCCTTGTCAACGATTGCCGATGGGGCGCGATCTACGAACGTGGAATTGCTGAGTTTGCCTTGCGCCCGCTGCACCTGCGCGCGACGTTCGGCGATCAGTTTTCCGAGGCGCGCGGTCTCCGCCGACTTGTCAATCAGACCGGCGATCGGTACCAGAATCTTCATCTGGCCAAGCAGTGCGGTGGCCGACTCAGGCGGCTGTTCGCCGGGGCTCAGGATTCTGATACTGGCGACACGGGCGATGAAGTCAATGGTGGCGCGGTGACGCGCGAGTCTTTGCTCGTCATCGACGCTGGGGGTTTCGATCAGTACCGGCAGCGGCTTGCCGGGGCTGATATCCATTTCGCCGCGAATCTGGCGGATGCCGAGAATGAAGTTTTGCAGCCACTCCATTTCCGCTTCGGCAGCAGCATCGATTTTGGTCTGATCCGCCTGCGGCCAGGGCTGCAGCATGATGGTTTCCCCTCCCTTGCCGGCGAGTGGCGCGACCGCCTGCCAGATTTCCTCGGTGATGAAGGGCATCAGCGGATGCGCCAGGCGAAGCAGGGCTTCCAGCACGCGCAGCAGCGTGCGGCGGGTACCGCGTTGCTGCGCCGGATTGCCGGTTCTCAGGGCCGGCCCTTCGACTCTGCTCAGGACAGGTTTTGAAAGCTCGAGATACCAATCGCAGAATTCGCGCCAGATAAAATCGTAAATGGCTTGCGCAGCAAGATCGAAACGATAGCTATCAAGCTGGCGCGTGACTTCGGTTTCGGCACGCTGCAGCCGCGAGATGATCCAGCGATCGGCGAGCGACAAAATGATTTCCCCTCCCCCCTGCGGGGAGGGGTCAGGGGAGGGGGTCAGGAGCGCGCGCAACCCCTCCCCCTTGCCCTCCTTCGACAAGCTCAGGACAGGCTCTCCCTCAGGGGGAGGGGGAACTGTGGCCCGACCGCAGTCCTCGCCCCCCGTATTCATCAATACGTACAGCGCGGCGTTCCACAGCTTGTTGCAGAAGGCGCGATAGCCTTCGGCGCGGCCGGCATCGAAGCGGATATCGCGGCCGGGTGAGCACAGCGCGGCAAAGGTAAAGCGCAGCGCATCCACTCCCAGCGGCGGGATGCCATGCGGGAACTGGCGGCGCGTGGTGTCCTCGATTTTCTTCGCCATCTGCGGCTGCATCAGCCCGCCGGTGCGCTTGGCGATCAAGGCATCGAGCGAAATGCCATCCACCAAATCCAGCGGGTCCAGAATATTGCCCTTGGACTTGCTCATCTTCTGCCCTTCCGCGTCGCGGATCAGGCCGGTGATGAACACCTCGCGGAACGGCACCTCGTCCATGAAGTGCAGGCCGGCCATGATCATTCGGGCGACCCAGAAGAAGATGATGTCAAATCCGGTCACCAGCACGCTGGTCGGATAGTAACGCTTCAAATCGGCGGTTTGTTCCGGCCAGCCCAAGGTGGCGAACGGCCAGAGCGCGGAGGAGAACCAGGTATCGAAGGTGTCGTCGTCCTGTTTCAGGGGGACGTTTGCACCGATTCCTGCCTTGCTGCGCGCTTCAGCTTCGTTGCGGCCGACATAAACCTTGCCGCTTTCGTCGTACCAGGCCGGTATGCGATGGCCCCACCAGAGCTGACGCGAGATGCACCAGTCCTGCAGATTGCGCATCCAGGAAAAGTAGGTATTGGCCCAGGTCTCGGGTACAAAGCGGATGCGTCCGTCTTCAACGGCTTTGATGGCTTTCTCCGCTAGCGGGCCGACCTTCACATACCACTGGTCGGTCAAATAGGGTTCGAGCACTTCACCCGTGCGGTCGCCTCTCGGCACCGTTAGCTTGTGCTCCTCGATTTTCTCAACGAGCCCCAGCGTTTCAAGTGCAGTCACCACGCGCTTGCGCGCAACGAAGCGGTCCAGCCCGCGATAAGGCGCAGGCGCGGCTTCATTCAAATGGGCGGTCGGTGTGAATATATTGATCAGCGGCAGCTTATGCCGCTGACCGACGGCATAGTCATTGAAATCATGCGCCGGCGTAATCTTCACACAGCCGCTGCCGAACGCCGGATCCACATAGGCATCGGCGATGACTGGAATGTCACGCTCGGCCAGCGGCAGACGGACTTTCTTGCCGATCAGATGCCGATACCGCTCATCCTCCGGATGTACCGCCACGGCGGTATCACCCAGCATGGTTTCCGGCCGCGTGGTGGCGACCACCAGATGTCCGGAGCCATCGGCCAGGGGATAGCGGAAGTGCCAGAGCTTGCCTTGTTCCTCGCGGTTCTCGACTTCAAGGTCCGATATCGCAGTCAGCAGCTTCGGGTCCCAGTTGACCAACCGCTTGCCGCGGTAAATCAGGCCCTGCCCGTACAGACGCACGAAATGCTCGCTCACCGCCGCGGAATAAGCGGGATCCATAGTGAAGCGCTCGCGCGACCAGTCCACGGAATTGCCCATGCGCCGGACCTGCCGCGTGATGGTGCCGCCGGATTCTTCCTTCCACTGCCACACGCGCTTAAGGAAGGTTTCACGGCCTAGCGCTGTGCGTTTCAGTCCTTCGGCTTCGAGCTGACGTTCCACCACCATTTGCGTGGCGATACCAGCGTGATCGGTGCCGGGCAGCCATAAGGCGTCCTCGCCGCGCATGCGGTGATAGCGGGTCAGCGCATCCATCAGCGTGTGCTGAAACGCATGCCCCATGTGCAGGGTGCCCGTTACATTGGGCGGGGGAATCATGATGGTGTAGGGCGTACCGCGGCCGCTGGGCGCGAACCAGCCGCGGCTTTCCCAGATGGGATACCACTTGGCCTCGATGGCCTTGGGGTCCAGCGTTTTTTCCACTATGTCGGGCCCGCTGTGTCGAAACCGTGCGGCCTTATTCGGCCGGTATGTTGTGGGATTCCAGCAGGTAGCCGCGATCCTGATAAAACTTGTAGCGAAGCCTGGCAGGCGCCTTGCCCGCACCATCCACGATCTCGGCAACGCGTTCGAAGCGGCTGAAGAAAGAGGGCACCTCGTCACTTAGATTCACCAGCGTGGCCTCGAATCCGGCCGGCGGTTCACCGGTGCCGATCAACACCGGCGTGGCGCCGTCCGCTCCCTCGCCATGCCATCGCCGATGGGGAATAAAGCTGCCCTGGCGAAACGTCCATAGCAAATCATCCAGCGTCCCGCAGAACTTCGCGTCGGCGCCGAACAAATAGACTTGCTGGCCCAGCTTGAACGCTTTCTCGGTCAACTTGCAGGCGAAATGCATTTTTTCCTGCCCATCCGGCAGGATGTAGAAGCTGACCTTGGTCACCTTTATTCCGCGTTACGCTGGACTTGATCGAGCAGAAACTGGGCCAACAGCGGCACCGGCCGTCCGGTCGCGCCCTTGGCGGGGCCGGTTTTCCAGGCGGCGCCGGCGATATCCAGGTGCGCCCATTTCTGCTTGCGCATGAAGCGGTGCAAAAAGGACGCGCCGATGATCGCGCCCGCGTCACGGTTGCCGCTGATATTGGCGACATCGGCGAAGGGGCTCTTGAGCCCCTCCTGATACTCTTCCCATAGGGGCAATTGCCAGGCGCGATCACCGATCTCCTCGCCGGCGCTGAGCAGGCGGCGCGCCAGCGTTTCGCTATTGCTGAACAGGCCGGCGGCGTGGCCGCCGAGCGCAATCACGCAGGCGCCCGTCAGCGTGGCGATGTCAATGATGCATTCGGGTTCGTAGTGGCGTTCCACATAGGTCAGCGCATCGCACAGGATGAGACGGCCTTCGGCGTCGGTATTGAGCACTTCGATAGTGATGCCGGCCATGCTGGTGACGATGTCACCCGGCTTGTTGGCCGCGCCATCGGGCAGGTTCTCGGAGCTCGGTACAACGCCCACCAGGTTCAGCGGCAACTGCAGTTCGGCGGCGATCTTTAACGCGGCGAGCACGCTGGCTCCGCCGCACATGTCGTATTTCATCTCGTCCATCGCCTGCGCCGGTTTCAGGCTGATGCCGCCGGCGTCGAAAGTCAGGCCCTTGCCGACCAGCGCGATCGGCTTCTGGTTTTTCACCCCGCCCTGGTAGTCGAGCACGATCAGCTTTGCCGGCTGGCGGCTGCCTTTTGCCACTGACAGCAAGGCACCCATGCCGAGCTTTTCCATCTCCTCGGCTTCCAGCACTTTTGTTTTCAGCTTGGGCGACTGTTTGGCCAGCGCCTGCGCTTGTTCAGCCAGATAAGTCGGTGTACAGAGATTGCCCGGCAGATTGCCAAGATTCTTGGCCAGTTCCATGCCGCGGGTTATGGCCAGCACCTGCTTGAGTCCCAGCTCGCCGGCCGGCAAGTCGCTGCGGCGTGGCACGGCGAAGCTCAGGCGCAGCAGTTTCTCCTTGCTGCCGGCACTGCCCGCTTTCTTGGTTGAATCTTTCCGGCCCTTGCATTGGTCGAAGCGGTAATGCACTTCGTGAAAACCAAACAAAGCCTGCTTGACCATCCAGCCCGGATCACGCCCTTTCACCACGAGTTCGGTCAGGTAGCTGGCCGCGTCCACCGCACCGGTGCTGCGCAAGGCGCGCAAGGCCGCGAGATTGGCTTTGCGAAAGGCGGCTTCGTTGAAATTGCGCTCACGGCCCAATCCCACCAGCAACACCCGGTCGCACAGCAGGCCCGTCGGACGGTGCAGCACCAGCGTCTGGCCAAGCTTGCCGTCCATGTCGCCGCGCCGCATGACGCTGCCGATCGCGCCATCGCACAGCGCATCCAGTGTCGCGGCGGCGGCGCTGGGCACCCGTCGCTCGTAAATACCGACGATCACACAACCGGTGCGCTGTTTTTCGGGGTGGCCGCTTCTGACAAAAAAGTCCATCCGACGCTCCTGGTGGGTTTCTGGCATGCTTGAAATGAATGAGACATGCGCGGGTGAGACACGGCCCCGCGCCCGATATTGTACGTAAAGGCCGGGGAAATGAGAAAAAAACGGTGTAATTAAGCTAATTTATGCGCGCAGGCCTTGGAATTCTAGAACGCTACCTGCTGCGCGAGGCCATGTTCAGTTGGCTCGCGGTCAGTGTCGTGCTGCTGTTGTTGATGGTCGGCAGCGGTTTCGCGCGCTTTCTAGGGGTCGCCGCGGCGGGCAAGCTGCCACCGGACATGGTGCTGCGTCTGGTCGGTCTGTCGAGCATTGAGTACGCCGTCATCATCATTCCGTTCTCGCTATTGATCGCGATCACGCTCGCCCTGGGCCGGCTGTACCGCGACAACGAAATGACCGCGATGGGCACTGGCGGCATGGGGCTAAAGCGGATTTATCGCCCGTTCTTTTTGCTGGCGCTGGTGGCTGCCGGGCTGACCGCCTGGCTGAGCCTGGAACTCAGTCCCTGGGCCAGCGGCCGCGTCAACCGAATCCGCAGCGTGGGACGCGCGGAGGCGGTGGATTTGCGTGTGCTCGAACCCGGCCAGTTCCGCTCGATTCTCAGCGGCCGCGGCGTGTTCTATACCCAGGACTATGCGCCGGAAGACGGCAGTTTCCGGCAGGTGTTCGTGCGCGCGGAAGACGGCGAAGGCAATACCGTGGTGATCGTGGCCGACCGCGGCGTGCAGCAGGTTGATGAGCAGACGCGTGAGCGGCTGCTGGTGTTGCAGGAAGGCTATCGCTACGAAGGTGAAGCCGGGCGCGCCGACTACCGCATCACCGCATTTCGCGAACACGGTGTGCGCATCAATCCGCCGGATGTCTCCGTCCGGCAACGCAGCAGCGCCAAGACCCTGGATGAATTGATCAAGTCAGCCGAACGTACCGACGCGGTCGAGTTGCATTGGCGCCTGTCGGCGCCGGTGACGGTCTTGATGCTGGCACTGATGGCGGTGCCGCTGGCTCATGCGCGTCCGCGCGAAGGCCGTTATGGCCGGCTGGTGCTGGCCATGGTTGCGTATTTGGTTTATTCGAACCTGCTCGTCGGCGCGCGCCTCTGGACCGATCGGACGCCGGATCTGCCGAGTGGGACCGGCATCTGGCTGGTGCACGCCGCGATGCTGGTGTTCGTGCTGTGGACGATAGTCCAGCGCGAAAGCGGCTTCGGCCGCATACGGGCGCGCGCGCGGTGAAAACGCTCAATTTCTACCTGATGCGCAACATCCTGGCCGCGAGCCTGATGGTGGCGATGATTCTTCTCGTCATTTCCGCTTTCACGTCACTGCTGGCTGAATTCGACAACGTGAGCGGTGCTTACGGCGCGTTGCAGGCCGTTCAGTTCGTCATGCTCAAGTTGCCGGAAAGCCTCTACCTGCTGCTGCCGACCATCATGCTGATCGGCACGCTCATGGGCCTGGGGGCGCTGGCTGCCGGCAGTGAGTTAACGGTGATGCGTGCCTCGGGTCTGTCGCTGTTGCAGCTCGGCGCCACGTCGGCGCAGGCCGGTTTGCTGGCTGGAATTTTTACCTACGCCTTGGGCGACTACGTGGTGCCGCCAACTTTCAGTACGGCCCACGGCATGCGGACCGAGGCGCGCTTCGGCGAGGTGACGAACCCGGCGCAGCAAGGGGTATGGTTGCGTGAAGCGAACCGCTACATCCATATTGGCCGCATCTACGCCGAGAATACGGTGGGGGATGTGCGCATTTACGCCTTCGACGACGCCCACCGCATCACGGGCACCTTGGCGGCCGAGCGTGCCCACTACGACGGCGAGCGCTGGCAGCTCGATATGGTCCACATGAGCACGCTCGAAGATCAGCGCATCCACGCCAAGTTTTATCCGAAAATGGAATGGCCGGTGACGATAGATCCCGGCTTGCTACGGCTTTCAGTGGTGCGGCCGGAAGCGCTGTCCAGCACCGGCTTGCTGCATTACGCGCGCTACCTCGACAAGAATGGGCTGGACGCGTCCCCGTATTGGTCCTCGTTCTGGCGCAAGCTGGCGGTGCCGCTGACCGCCATCGTCATGACGCTGGTCGCGGTGCCGTTTGTGCTGGGTTCACAACGTGGCGGTGGCGCCGGGCAGCGCTTGTTCCTTGGCATCATGCTCGGTGTCGGTTTTTACCTGCTTAACGAAATCGTACAGAACAGCGGACAGGTCTACGGCTTGCCGCCGTGGCTCACTGCGCTGTTGCCGACGGTGCTGGCGGGCGGCGCGGCCCTGGGCTGGTTGCAGCGAACCCGCTAAAACGCCGGCCCACGCTTGGAAATTACGACGAGCCCCGTGTGCGTGACGATTTCGTGCCAGGCGCGGCCTTGTGGGTCAAAGAGACTCCAGAAGATGCCGACGATGCTCAGCCAGCTGGGCAGGGCGAGCAGATAGCGCGCCAAGCTTCGCCGCCAGTTCAGTGGCGCGCTGCCGGTGGCGACTACTCGCAGGCGCCAAGCCCGCAGGCCCAGAGTCTGACCACCATGAGTCCAGAACCAGCCGCAGAACAGAAATCCCAGGACCCACAGACACAACTCGAACCACAGGCTGAGCGCGGGTATGGGTTTGCCGCCGCGTAAGGCGATCAGCAGGAACGCGGCGCAGAAAAAGAGCGCTGCCAGCAGCACGCTGTCATAGGCCGCGGCCGCCAGCCGCCGTAGTAGCAGCTTCAATCTTTGCTGAAAACTCAACTGCCGCCTGCAGTACTGGGCGCCGGATCCTGTGCCGTCGCGGGCTTTTGTCCATGTGGGTACAGGATACGCACGCGATACTTGTTCGCGTCGCTATCGTCCAGATTGGACAAGCCGACGTACTCCAGTAGTTCGCCGGTGCTAACGTCATAGACGATAAAGCCGGGCGAGACGAATAGACGCAGCAGCGCGTTGTCCGTTTCGATGCGGATACGCAGCAATTCGCGGCCATCCCTGCGCTCCACGCCCATCGGCGCCGCGCGGAAATTAACGGACTCAAGCCGGCTCGGGACGACGAAATTGAAATGCACATCGTCGCCTTTGAGCAGTTCGTGCATGCGTGCGCGCACATAGGTGTCGAAGCCTGCATCGGCTACCAGCCGCTTCTGTTCTCCCAGACCACGGGTGTGCTGCTCGCTCCTCTGACTGGCGCGAAAACTCACGGTGTATTCGCCGTTACGGAATTCGCCGGCTTCGATGCCGCCGGTGCGCAGGTCTTCGGTCCGGAACTTGGGAGCGTAGGCGTTCGCGCTGTAGTCAAGCGTCTTGCGGGCGATCAGCTCGCCCTGCGGATTGTCGTAAACAACGGTGCCGCGCACCAGCCGCGTACCCTGGTACTCTTGCTGGTGCCGCTCGGTGTAGAGCAGGGCGCCAGTTTTCTGGTCGTAGGCATAGCCTAGGAACTCGCGGGAGTTGGGCACCCCCTCTTCATCAGCCTTGATGAGCGCCTGCGCCGGCGCCACAAGACTAACGGACAAGAGTGCGGCGCCAAAACGGCGCGCCTGGTTACTGTGGAACATGATTCCTCTCGAACTGCCTCGAACCCGGGTGTCGGCCGGTTCATACGATGCTTAGTCTAGCGCCGTCATCGTCGAGTTCCCAAGAGCGGCGCGGTTCAGGGGCGGGTGAACAGATAGTGCCCAACGCCCCATTCATTGCCGCCGCCAAAGGCGAAAAGTTCTGCACAGGCCAGGAAGAACATGCGCCAACGCTGTCGCTCGCGGTCCGGTTCGATCCCGGAATCCCGCGCGAACATAGGCAGCAACCTGTCACGCGCGGCGTCGCAATTGCGCAACCAGTCTTCGCAGGTGCGGGCGTAGTGCCGACCGTTGACCCACCATCGCTGCTCTAACCGCAGGTCACGCTGGAAGTGCAGCAGCAGATCGAAACTCGGCATCAAGCCGTCGGTAAAGAAGTGCCGGCTCATCCAGTCGTCCGCGCCGGCGGTGCAAAACGGATAGGCGAGATTGCGATGACAGAAGATGTGGACGAATAACCGACCCGAAGGCTCCAGCCAGTTGGCGATGCGTCGCAACAGGAACTCGTAATTGCGCATGTGCTCAAACATTTCCACTGACAACACCCGATCGAAACGCCCCTGCGCAGCAAAATCCTGCATGTCTGCGGTGATGATTTGCAGGTTCTGCAGACCCTGATCGCGGCAGCGGCTTTCAATGAACTCGCGTTGGCTGCGGGAATTGGACACCGCCACAATCTGCGAGCGCGGATACTGCTCGGCCAGCCATAGCGAGAGCGAGCCCCAGCCACAGCCGAGCTCCAGTATTCGCATGCCATCCGCCAGCGCCGCGCGCTCACAGCTCAAGGCCAGCATTGCCGCCTCAGCCTGTTCCAGGGTGGTGCCGGTATGGGGGTATAGGCAGCTCGAATATTTCAGATGTGGGCCGAGGCAGGTCAGAAAAAATTCCGTCGGCACTTCGTAATGCTGGGCGTTGGCGGCTCGCGTTGATAACGCAATCGGGCTGTTGCGCAATTGTTCGATCAAGACGCTTTTTCTGGCCTCGTAGACGGCGGGATCCCGCGCGCCTTCGTCGTGCAGTCGCGTACGCAACAGCCGCCGTATTCCCATGCGCGTAAGACGATCCGGAATCCAGCCGCGTTCGCACAGTTCGATCAGCAGGCTTTCCCGCTTGGGGTCGGCTGCAGCCGCAATTACTTCTTCGGCAGCCATGGGATGAAGCGGCTGGTGGTGCGTAGATAGTCTTCATACTCCGCGCCGCGCGAGCGGCGTGCGTGCTCTTCAGTGGCCGGCACACCGGTGAATTTGAGCAGAAAAAACGTGATCAATACCGGCCCGACAAAGCCCAGCCAGGCTTGCGGCGCGCCCCAGGCCAGTATCGGAAAAGCGCACCAGAACACAGACTCGAAGAAGTAATTGGGATGCCGCGAGTAGCGCCACAGTCCGTACTTGCACACCCGCCCGCGGTTGGCTGGATCGGACTTGAAGCGTGCAAGCTGCGCGTCAGCCGCTGCTTCCCCCAGAACGCCGAGCGCGCCGACAGCGACGCCGATCAATATTTGGCCGTCGCCAGAATCGGCATGGCCAGCAGCCGCCAGCATTGATAACGAGAGCGCGGCGCCGGCTAGGGCCTGAATCTGAAAGAACACGAACATGCGCGCGTTAACTTGCGTGCCCCATTGCTCGCGCAACTTGGCGTAGCGCGCGTCCTCCGCCTGGCCCAGATTGCGCAATGCAAGATAGCCGCCAAGCCGCAGGCTCCAGGCTGCTGCCAGCAGCGCTAGGCAAAGTCGTGCAAAGCCGCTGCCGGAAGCCAACATTGCGTACAGCACGCCTGCTGCGCCGATGGATAGCGGCCAGAATACGTCCACAATTCCTGCGTTTCTGGTCCTCGTCTGCACCAGCCAGACACCACTCAGAGTCAGAGCAATCAGCAGCCAGCCGAGCAGCCAGAGCGTTAATGGGTTCATGCGCTCTTCCTGCTGGCTCTGGCGTTCAACCAGCGCGCGGTTTCGAACAGCGCCGGACAGGCGATGAGCCACGCCAGCGCGATACCGCCCAAAGCGAGCCACAGCGGCGGCTGCAGCGTCGCCGCACCCAAAGCCGCGCCACCCCAATAAGCCAGCGGAACGCCGGCGGCGCCCAGTAGCGCCGCCACCAGCGGCTTGCCTTGCAGCGCACTCAGGCTGTGATTCACCGTAAGCACGAAATTGATCCATAAGCCCGTGATCCACAGCGGTGCCACCTGCGGGATTAATCCGAACCCGTGGAAATCCAGCCAGCCAGCCCAGGCGTAAGCGCTGTCAATCAGCGTACCCGCCACCGCGGCGATCAGCACCAACCAAAGGTCCTGTCTGCGCGTATGGGACAAATAGAAATGCACCGGCAGATAAGCGGCCAGCAACAGCGGACCCAGCAGGCTATAGCCGTGTCCCGCGCCCACGACATTCGCTGCCCACAGTGCCTGGAACGCAACGAAGTTGAGCGCGAAATTCACGCGCGTAAAGGCAGTGGTGCGCCGCGGTGGAGAGGCTTGTTGAACAGCAGGTGCGAAACGCCAATTTGCCGCTCGAGAAAGCCGCCTTCGCAGTAGCAGAGGTAGTACACCCACATCCGCACGAATTGATCGGTGTAGCCGAGGCTGCGCACCTTCGCGAGGTTATGCAGCAAGCGCTGGCGCCATTGCTGCAAGGTTGCGGCGTAGTGCGCGCTGTAGTCCTCCAGCTGGGCCAGTTGCAAGTCGGTGCTGCGGCGCGCGGCATCGAGCATCGCGGATACCGAGGGCAAGCAGCCCCCAGGAAAAATATAACGCTGGATAAAGTCCACCGAGTGCCGCATCTGCTCGTAGTAGCGATCCTGAATGGTGATAGCTTGGATCAGGGCTTGACCATCTGGTGTCAGCAGCTCCGAGCATTTGCGGAAGAAGGTTGCAAAATGCTCGTGACCCACCGCTTCGATCATCTCAATCGAAACCAGTTTGTTGAAGCGGCCGCGGAAGGCGGCGCCTTTGAGATTGCGATAGTCCTGATCCAGCAGAGTGATGCGGGACTGCAGGCCGGCGGCGGCGACGCGATCGCGCGCGTATTCGTATTGCTGGTGCGAGATGGTGGTAGTGGTTACCTGTGCGCCGTAGTGCTGCGCCGCATGCAGTGCAAAGCCGCCCCAGCCGGTGCCGATCTCAATCACCCGGTCCTGCGGTCCGAGATTGAGCTTGCGGCAGATGATGTCCAGCTTGGCGGTCTGCGCTTCAGTCAGACTTGCGTCCGTCTGCAAAAAAATCGCGCTGGAGTACATCATAGATGTATCCAGGAACTGCTCGAAGAACGCATTGCCGACGTCGTAGTGCGCGGCGATATTGGCGCGGCTGCCCGACAGCGTATTGTCGCGCTTCCGGTGGATCCATTTGTGCAGCCAGGCGGTGAGCCGGGATAAACTCGCGTCCATGGCGTTCAGCGTGTCCCGGTTGCGCACAAAAATGCGCACCAGATCGGTCAGATGATCGCAGTCCCACAGACCCAGGAAGTAGGCCTGGCCGGCACCCACGCTGCCACCCACCGCGGCATAGGCGTAAAACGCCGGATGGTGCACGGTCAATTGAACGCGGGGGCCCGTTCCGGCACGGCCCAGGGTCATCACGCCATAGCGGTCGTGCACCACCAGCTCGCCCCATTCGATGCCTTGCACGCGACGCGCCATAAAGGCACGTAGCGCCCGCCCGAGCCGTGCCGCCAGCTTGCCGGCGTCCAGCGCGCCGATGCGCGGTATCGCGGCAAAGCCCGCGTTATCAAACGTTGTGCTTATCGCTGAATCCGTCATGGCTTAATCCGCGTAGTGGGCCTGTGAGGTATACGCGATCCTTTTGCGGAACGCGTGGCGACCTGCCTAATATACGGGACGAGACGCTTACTGGATGTAGCGCCGAATAGGCAAAAGGAAAGGAATTGCTCGCAGCCCCCACCGCTGACGCCTCTGCTCTGGAACGCCTGCTCGCCGCCATCGCGCTGCGCGATCGCATCGCCTTCCAACAGCTCTACGACCTGACCGCTGCGCATCTGCTGGGGCTTGCTCTGCGTATTCTGAAGAATCGCGCGCTTGCGGAGGATGCAGTGCAGGAGGCTTTTGTACAAATCTGGCAACACGCCGGCGAATACCGCAGCGGACGCGGCCATCCGCAGGCGTGGATGGGCACCATCGCCCGTTATCGCGCGCTCGATTTGCTGCGCCGGCAGCCGCGTCATGAGCTTTCGTTGGATGATGACTCAAGCCCGTCCGCGGCCGGAGCCGCGCTATCGCTGGCTGGCGATGATCATGCGGCTCCGGAAGCGATGCTGCACCACTGCCTCGCCCATCTTCCGGCCGAAACCCAGCGCGCGCTGCGGCTGGCTTTCGTCGAGGGCTATACCCACGGCGAGCTCAGCCAGCGCATGGGGGTGCCGTTGGGTACGCTCAAGAGCTGGATTCGGCGCGGCCTCACGCGCTTGCGTGACTGCTTGAACGCCGGGGGCAGGGAATGAACTACCGCCGGCCGGAACTTTACGAACCGCTAGCGGCGGAATACGTGCTGGGCACGCTACGCGGTGGCGCGCGTGCGCGCATGGAAAAACTTTTGCGGCGTGAGCCGGCACTGGCCGCGGCGGTGCGCGGTTGGGAAAACCGGCTGTGGCCGTTCGCGCGCGAAGTGGCAGGCGTCGAACCTGGCGCCGGCTTGTGGCAGGCGATAGAGCGGCGCATAGCGCCGTCGGCCAGCCGCGTGCGGCCGCGGGGGTTATGGCCTTGGGCTGCCGGCGCGGCTCTCGCTTCCGTGCTGGCGGCGATGATGGTTTTATTCGGTGATATCGGACGCGACGAGCCGGGCGGCCGGCCATCAATCGCCACGGCGGCCTATACCGCCATGCTGGGTCCGGCAACCGCGAAGAGTTACTGGTGGGTACGGGCCGATCCGGCCAGCGGTGAGTTGCTTGTAACCGTACTCTCGAAACCCGATATGCCGGTCGGCATGGATTGCCAGCTTTGGCTGCTGCGCGGCGAAGGCGAGGCACCCCTGTCTCTGGGCGTGCTGCCGGTAAAGGGGCATATGCGCGTGCCGCTGCCGCACGCCGATCAGTTTGCCCGCGGCACGATGCTCGCTGCTTCGTGGGAGCCCATTGGCGGCTCGCAGACCGGCACGCCGGGGCGGGTGATGTTCACGGCCCAATTGCGCAGCACCGCCAGTTAAAACGCTGTAACGCGGTTGTCACTGCGCTGTTAGATGTCGGTCACAGCTTGTGCGCATAATGCTTTGCGTGAAAACGGAAAAAACCACGCACGCGAGGCAGAACATGGCCCGGAAAACGCGTAAGCAATACCGCAGCGTCTGGGTGTCCGACGTACACCTGGGAACCAGCGCCTGCAAGGCCGAGGAGCTGACGGATTTTCTCGGCCGCATCGAATGTGAGCAGCTCTATCTCGTCGGTGACATCGTGGACGGCTGGCGCATTCAGGCCAACTTCCACTGGCCGCAAAGCCACACCAACGTGGTACGCAAGCTGCTATCCAAGTCGCGCGATGGCACCAAGGTGATTTACGTCACCGGCAACCACGATGAGTTCCTGCGCAAGTTCTCCGACTACCGTCTCAAGTTCGGCAACATCCGCATCGTGGACGAAGCCGTGCACACCACCGCGGATGGCCGCCGCCTGCTGGTGATCCACGGCGATCAGTTCGATGTCGTCACCCGCTACCACCGCTGGCTGGCGCTGGCGGGCGACAAGGCTTATGACTTCGTGGTCTGGGCCAATGCCCACGTCAATCGCTATCGCCGTCGGCGCGGCCAAGCCTACTGGTCGCTGGCGGCGTTTCTGAAACACAAGGTCAAGACCGCGGTGAGCTTCATCTCCGAGTATGAACGGGCTTTGGCGCATGAATGCCGCCGGCGCGGTCTGGACGGGGTGATCTGCGGCCATATTCACCATCCGGAAATCCGGCCGGTTGACGGCGTCACTTATCACAACTGCGGCGACTGGGTGGAATCCTGCACGGCGCTGGCCGAGCATCCCGACGGCCGCATCGAGATTCTGCGCTGGCGCAGCGCCGCAGTTCGCCCTTCGACTTCGACCCCGTTCGTCCTGAGCGTAGCCGCATAGCGGCGAAGTCGAAGGAATCGAACGGGGCCTACACTCTGGACGAACGGACAGGAACACTCTGCGTCGCCTGAGGTGGCAAACGGGCCTCAGCCCAGAGTATGCTGGCACTCCTATGAATGCCCTGACATCCGAGAAACTCCAAGACAATCAGTCTGTTACGGATGTCGCGCCGCCCGCCGCTCCGGCGGAACTGGCGCCTCCCGCAGCCGATCTGACACGTCCCGAATTGTTCATCAACCGCGAACTGGCGCTGCTGGAGTTCAATCGCCGCGTGCTGGCGCAGGCCTTGGACGAGAGTGTGCCGCTGCTTGAACGGCTGCGTTTCCTCTGTATCTCCTGCACCAACCTCGACGAGTTTTTCGAGATCCGCGTTGCGGCTCTGATGCAAAAGGCCGAGGCCGGCTCGCAACTGGTGGATGCCGATCAGACGACAACGCCGGAACTGCTCAAGGCGATCAGCACGTCCGCGCACACGCTGGTTGACGAGCAATACCGCGTCTTGAACGAAGCAGTCATCCCGCAGTTGGAAAACGTTGGCGTGCGCTTCCTGCGTCGCGACCAGTGGAGCGAGCCACAGCGCAACTGGCTGTACAAGTATTTTTCGAACGAGCTGCTGCCAGTGCTGTCGCCCATCGGGCTCGATCCGGCGCATCCCTTCCCGCGCATCCTGAACAAAAGCCTCAATTTCATCGTCTCGCTGCAAGGCCGCGATGCTTTCGGCCGTCAGGGGGGATACGCGGTGGTGGGCGCGCCGCGCGCGTTGCCGCGCGTCATTCAGTTGCCGCGCGAGGAGACTGAAAGCGGGGCTTATGACTTCGTGTTCCTGTCTTCCATCATCCACGCCAATGTCGAGGAATTATTCCCCGGCATGAAAGTGACCGGCTGCTACCAGTTCCGCGTCACGCGCAACTCGGACCTGCTGGTGGATGAGGAGGAAGTGGAAGATTTGCTGCGCGCGCTGGAAGGCGAGCTATCCTCACGCCGTTTCGGCGACAGCGTGCGCCTCGAAGTCGCACATGACTGCCCGGAGCAGCTTTCGACTTATCTGCTCAAGAAATTCGAGTTGCAGGAACAGGATTTATTCCGCGTTAACGGCCTGGTGAATCTCGGTCGCCTGATGACGGTCCCCGATCTGATTGATCGGCCCGACCTCAAGTACGCCGCTTTCGCGGGCGCGCTACCGGTGAAATGGGTGCGCGGCGGCAGCGCCTTCGACGAGATCAAGAAAGCCGACGTATTGCTGCACCATCCCTTCGATAGTTTCGCGCCGGTGCTGGAGTTTCTGCGTCAGGCAGCAGCCGATCCCAACGTGCTGGCGATCAAGCAGACGCTGTACCGCACCGGCCCCAAATCACCGGTGGTGGACGCGCTGGTGGACGCCGCCCGCGCTAGCAAGGAAGTGACAGTGGTGGTTGAGCTGCGGGCGCGCTTCGATGAAGCCGAGAACATCGGTCTGGCCAACCGCTTGCAGGAAGCCGGCGTACACGTCGTGTATGGCGTGGTGGGCTACAAAACTCACGCCAAGATGATCATGGTGGTGCGCCGTGAGAACGGCAAGTTGCGCCACTATGTGCATCTGGGCACCGGCAACTACCACCCACGCACGGCACGCATCTATACCGATTACGGCCTGTTCACCGTGAACAAGACGATCGGCAACGATGTGCATAAACTTTTTCTGCAGCTGACCAGCCTGGGCAAGATCACCGGCCTGCAGGCGGTGCTGAATGCACCGTTCCGGCTGCACACCGGCATCATCGAGCGAATCGAGCGCGAGATTGCGCACCGCCAGGCGGGCAAACCGGCGCGCATCATCATCAAGATGAACGCGCTGACCGAACCCGAATCCATTCGCGCCCTGTATCGTGCCGCGACGGCTGGCGTCGAGGTGGATCTGATCATCCGCGGTATCTGCTGCCTGCGTCCGAACGTCAACGGCGTATCGGAGAACATCCGGGTGCGCTCCATCGTGGGCCGTTTTCTGGAGCACAGCCGCGTCTTCTATTTCCACAACGCCGGCGAGCCCGAGGTTTATTGCGCCAGCGCCGACTGGATGGAGCGCAACTTCTTCCGTCGCGTGGAAGCCTGTTTCCCGATCACCACGCCGGCGCTGCGCGAGCGTGTGGTCCGTGATCTGGAGTTCTATCTGAGCGATAACTGCCACGCGTGGCTATTGCAGCGTGACGGTAGCTATATGCGAGTTGCTCAGGCCGAAGCTAGCGAGCGACTCTCTACTCAGCAGCGCTTGCTGGAGTTTCAGCTCAGTGCCAGTTGAGCGGCGCTCAGAAGTTGTATCTGATCGCAAACGACAGGAAGTCGCGATCCTCCAGCAGGTTGAAGCCGCCGCCGCCGAAGAAATCGGTATAGCCGAGATCCAACTGCCAGGTGTCCAGATAGCTGACGCCGACCGCGGCGGTGATCTGTTTGCGCCCTTCGATGAAATTGAGTATGGGCGTGGGACTGGTGCCGTTCACGTCGTTACCATAGAACAGCGTAGGCGTGATGTTGAAGAGGTTCAGCACACTGTTGTAGTTCAACCGCCCGAAGATGCGGTAACCCCAGGAGGTCGCTGTGGCATAGCCGTCGGTTTGTTGCGGCACGCCCACCGTGCTGGCCACCGCAGCGTTCCCCGCCGTGGTGGTGCCTGGGCCCTCCAGTCTGAGCTCGCTCTCGCGGGGCATGCTGTGCACTTTGCTCAGGCCGACTTCGGCCAGCAGGGTAAGCTGGTCGCTGCGCAACCACTCGATCGGACCGTAGATCTTGAGGGCGCTCAGATCTAGTTGACTCACGTCGCGGCGGATGAAGCCCTGAATGAACTCTCCGGGATTGCGCGGCCGACCGTCCATCGCGTCTATCTGGTTGGGCAGCCCTACGCGCAGTCCGGCCAGCACCGTTTCCACATCGTCAATCTGCAGGGGCTGGTCCTGCTTGAGACTGTACTCGCCCTGCACTGCAAAACCGCCCCAGTTATCGGGCAGGGTACTGTTGAAGCTGATGCCATAGAGCCGGATATCCTCGGGGTACTCGACGAGGTAGCGCGCGCTGCCGGCCATGCCCGGCGTGGTCGCCGCCAGGGCGCTGATGAGGGGCAGCCGGCTGTGGTAGTTCATAGCGTACAGGCCCACACCGATACTGTTCAGATAGGGCAGGCTGAGGTTGAGCGCGGCACCATACTGGCCGCCGTCCTCGGGCAGGCGGTCCGGTGCACGTGGGACGGCGGAGCCACCGTTGGCAAAGACACAGGTCTGCGGCGCAGAGTTTTCCGGGCAGCGGCCGAAGCCGATTTCCGCTCGCTCGCCGCCCACGCCGGCGAAGTCGTTGGTACTGAAGAAGCTACCGGCGGCGTCGATCACCGTTTCCCGCCATTTCCACTGGTAAAACACCTCAAGCTCCGCCCAACCGGCGATGCTCGTCGCTGCCCAGACCTTCTCGACCGGCACAAACACTTCCTTCACGTCGAAGCCCGGCACCCGCGCCAGGTTCAGGTTGGCGGCGACATTGCTATTGATTCCATTCGGCACAAAGGTGCTTTCGCCCCAGTTCAGCACCTGTTTGCCGATCCGGTAGCTGACGGTGCGTTCGCCCAGGGCGAAGCTGCTGAAAAAATAGGCATCGAGCAGGTTGCCGTCACTGCCGATCAGGTCCTGCACGTCGTTGGTCTTGCGGTCGAAATCGGCCGGACCCTGGGTGCGGCTCGGCGGTCCGGCGAAATCGGTGCGGTCGAAAAAGTCGTTTTTACTGTTCAACTCGGCGTCATACACATAGCTGCCGCGCAGGAACACGCCGTAGTCGCGGTAGTTCAGAGACAGATCCGAGGTGATCTTGGCGGCTGCGGCGTAAAGATCATTCTTGCCGAAAGCCTGGTTGCCGTCATCGCCATTGGTCGAGAACGCCTCGCCGCCATTGCCCTGGCCGATGAATCTCGGATCGGGCTCATCTATCCGCAGGCCGACGCTGGCGTTAAGTGTGGTGTCAACAGCGCCGTTGATTTCACCGAATTTCAGTTCCAGTGCCGAAGCCGGTGTCGCCGCCAGCAGCAGGAGCAGCAGCGCCGGCAGCGCAAACCGTCGCGGGGGGTAGTCGCGGCTCACGGAATAAAGCAGCGCATGCATGATCGAATCTCCTTATGGGCAGCTGATCGGCCCGAGCGGGATTATCATGCCGTCGCTGGCCAGGAAGGTCGCCGTCTGGCGCTGCATCTCGCAGGTGGTCTGGGCGTTTTCCGCGGAACCTGAAGGATCTAGGATGGAGCCGTGATGGCCGCGCCTGAAGCGCACTACCGTATCCGTCGCCGCAGGCGGGGCGGCGGTCACCGGCGGCGTGACGTCCACGGTGTTCAGACCCATCACCATGAACAACGCGTCCGTGCCCGACAGCAGGCCGGCGATGCACACCGGTCCGCGCGCTCCCGGCGGTACGCCGGCGCCGCTATAGGTTGGGCAAATGGGGGAATTGGGTGCGCTGCGCGGCACGTTGTTAGGCACGACCTGGTCCGGCAGGCTGACGCCCGCTTCGCCGATCACCTCCAGCATGTGTAGCGGATGGCCGGCGTTGGCCGCCACCGCGTAATTGATCGGGTCGGCGGCGTCCAGGATGGTTTGCCCGAAACGCAGAAAACTTTCGTAGCTGTCCGTGCCCTCGAGCAGCGCGCTGTTGGCGGCGAACAGGCCGCCGGCGATGCGCGGCCCGAAAGTGGCCGAACCGTCCAGCAGCTTGCTGATGCCACCGCCGGGCATGGCCAGGGTTGCCGCCTTGATCTCCGTGCTGTTCACACCCAGCAGCGTGCCACCGACGATGCCGCCCAGCGAATGGCCGACGAAATGGACGCGGCCTTCGTCAATGTCGTCCGTGCCGGCGTTGCCGTCGAGGTCGAGCGCGTTCACTGACTTGGCGAGATGGATCAGGTCAATCACCGCCTGGCGCAGGTTGTCGCGCGAGGTCAGCACGCTGCCCAGGTTGGTGGAATGCGTGCCCGAGGCGTCGATCATTCCGTCCGGCACGGACGCGCCGGTCGTGTTATCGACGTAATCCACGTCGAATGTGCGCTCATCAACACCGGGGATGCGAAAGCTGGCGGTGGCATCGCTCGGCAGGATGCCGTGCAGCGGCAGATCAATCGCGACCGTCACCAGGCCTGCCGTCGCCAGGGTCGGTGCGATCGCTAGCATATCGCTGCGGTTGCGGGTGACACCGTGCTGGAAGATCACCACCGGCCAGCCATTGAGCGGCGGCACGCCGCCGCTGGGCGAGCTGGCATTCGGCACGGTTAGCAGCACCGGTACGATCACGGCGGTCTGGATCATCGGATTGGGGAAGCAAAACGTGGTGCTCGTGCTGGGGGCCAGAGCTGAGCAGGGCGGACTGCCGGGCAGGCTGCTGCTACCGGCCGCGGCCACGCCGTCCGACAGCCAGAACCTGGTCAGCGGCGCGGTCGGATCAGCCGGCGAGGGCGGTGTCAGGTAGTAGGGCAGCGTGATCGTGCCGACAAAGATGTCGGCGGTGTCGGCCAGGCCCTGCCCCAGTTCGCCGGTGCTCAGTGTCCCGCCAGGCCCCGGTGCGGCCGCCACGTCAATTAGCTGGGGCGTTGCGCTCGCGTTCAGCAGGTTGAGCGTGTCGCCGATGGACTGGGTGGTGAACGCCCAGGCCAGCACGATGTCATTGCGCGTGAGGCCCAGGGTCGGCGCAACCGTGTCGAATATCGGGGCCATCCCGATGCGGACGGCTTCAAGGGTGGCGATCTGCGTGGGCGTTAGTGGCGGTGTGGTACTGGGTGCCGGATTCTGTGCCGACCCGACCGGGCTGGCGCTCTTGATCGCCGCGAACATCACCGACTGCTCCACCGGCAGACCCGTGGAACTCAGCAAGTCGCGGGTTGCGAACACGATGTATTGGCTGCGCGGATTCAGCGGCCGCAATGGCTTGATCAGCAAGCGGGTGCGGGTGAGAATCACCGGCGAGCGCGTCACCGTGTAGTCCACCCCCTGGGTCAGCAGCGAACCACCGGTCGCGTTGAACACGCGGATACCGGAAGCGACGCTGGAAAAACTCAGCTCGCCGAGGATATCCAGAAAAGCGGATTCTATCGTCGAGAAGCCGTCCAGCAGATTCGCCTGGGTAACGAACGGCGCGCCGGTCGCGTTGGGGATATTAAGCGTGGAGTCGGTGGTGCCGGCGAAGAACAGGTTGTTGGGGAAGGGCACGACAGCGCTGGCAGCGACCGGATCGAACAGTACCACCGGGTTGGCGGTGCCCAGCACCGGACTGCCGTCACTGGTGGTATCGCTCGAGCAAGCGGTCAGCAGCAGTATCGCCAACATGGTCGCGGAACGTGTTAATCCGTTGAGCATCCTACTCATAACTCTCCTCTTGGCGAGCGACGACATCGCAACCGCCGACGGCTTCCTGCACGCTGTCTTACCGGCTCGCCAACACTCCACCTAGGGAGACGCTCTGCGGCGGCTACGCGTAAGACAGGTGCTATTTTTACCGCATTTTCCGGCGCTTCGCATGCTGCACTGCGGGATGCGGCAGCTGGCGCCTAACCTTCGAACACCAATTTGAAATCTATCGCTTCGAGATGGTCCTGCTCGCGTTCCGAGTCGGCGTGGGTCAGCGGATGTTCATCCAGCCAGCCCTTCGGGAACTTCAGTTCCAGACGGTCCTTTTCGGCGCTCAGCGAAATCTTCGGCAACTCCTTTTCCGCGCGATCGCGGTTCAGCAATACCGCCAGGCGCAGCAGCACCGCCAGGCGACGCACAATCTTGGGCCAGTTGCCCGGTAACTCCTCCCAGGCACTCTTGTTGGGTTTGCCGCGCTGGACTTGAATCAATGCCGCCAATATCCGCTGCTCGGTTTGCGAGAAGCCGG
>JBOICV010000093.1:0-1804 GCA_050740255.1 Nevskiales bacterium
GGTCAGGGCCAGGCAACTGCACAACGCGAACTGACGTCTCATGACCAACTCTCCTTTTCGTCACGCAAGCTCGTCGAGTCTGAACGGGTATTCATTCTAATTCGGCCGTGACCGCTTTCAAGGCGTGGATCGACCGTAGGTCAGGCTTTAGCCGACTAAAGCCGAATGGCACTTGGTTTAGCTTCAAGTTCAGGAGTCAATTGGTCTTAAACAAAGCGGCCACTCCGTGGCATAAAGGAGCGTTGAGAGTTTGAAACAACGCCAATGCCAAGGAGGGCCGCCATGGTTCACGGACGCTTTTTCCGCCGCTTGGTCGAACTTCGGTCCCGGCTCAGTACCGCGCCGGAGCTGCCGTTTACCGATGCACTCACGCAGAATCGCATCGACGCGGTGCTCAGCGAGTTGCACGCATTCTATCGCGAGCGGGTGTACACGCCATGCGTAACGCTTTGGGTCTTTCTGTCGCAGGTGCTCAGTGCCGACCATTCCTGTCGCGACGCCGTGGCTCGGCTCTTGGCGTTTCGCACGGCGCAAGGCCACGCCGCCTGCTCCACCGACACCGGCAGTTACTGCGAGGCGCGCCAGCGGCTGCCGCTGGAGTTGCTCACGCGGCTGGTGCGGCAGACCGGCGCGGAGCAGCACCGCACGGCGCCGGCGCAGTGGCGGCTGCACGGCCGCCCCGTGAAAGTCGTCGACGGCTCGACCGTTTCCATGCCCGACACCTCGGAGAACGCGGCCGAGTTCGGCAAGCCGAGCAATCAACGAGGCGGCGGCCTGTTTCCCGTGGCGCGGCTGGTGGTGCTGTTGTGCCTGACCACGGGTGTGGTGCTCGACATGGCCTGCGGGCCGTACCGCGGCAAGCATTGCGGCGAGCTGTCGCTGTTTCGCGCGATGAACTACCCGTTCCAGGCGGGCGATATTCTGCTGGGCGATCGGCTGTTTTGCACGTACTGCGACATCGCGCGACTGCGTCGCGCCGGCGTGGACCTGGTGTTTCGCCTGAACGCCGCACGCCGCGCCGACTTTCGCCGCGGCCGGCGGCTCGGCCACGACGACCATGTGCTGCGCTGGCGCAAGCCGACGCGGCGTCCGGACTGGCTGAGCGAAGCCGAGTTCGCGGCGTTGCCCGACGAGTTGGAGCTGCGCGAAGTGCGCGTGCGCGTGAAGTTGCCGGGCTTCCGCGTGCGTTCGCTGATCGTGGTGACCACGCTGTTGGACCCGCAGCAGTTCTCGAAGCACGACGTGGCCGAGTTGTTCCGGCAACGCTGGCACGCGGAATTGGATCTGCGTTCGATCAAGACGGTGATGCAGATGGATGTGCTGCGTTGCAAGACGCCGGAGATGGTGCGCAAGGAGTTGTGGGTGCATCTGCTGGCGTACAATCTGCTGCGCAGCGTCATGTGCGCGGCGGCGGCGGAGCACGAGTTGCCGGTGCGGCAGCTGAGCTTCAAAGGGACGATGCAACTGCTCAATGCGTTCTATCATTTGCTGGTGACCAGCGCGCCGGACGCACTGGAGTCCCTGTGCACGAGTCTGTTGCACGCGGTGCAGGAACACCGCGTGGGCGATCGACCAAACCGCTACGAGCCGCGCAAACGCAAACGCGCCGCGAAACCATACGCGCCGCTGAAAAAGCCGCGCGACGAAGAACGAAAGCTTTGCCTGCGAAACAGTTAGACTAAACCAAGTGCCATTCGGCTTTAGCCTGTCGGTGTTCGTCGTCGGCGTGTCGCTGTTTGTGGGAAAGCAGCCGGAAGGCTGTACTCCAACGGGCTTGTCCGTCGGATACTCCGGCTCCGCCGTC
>JBOICV010000094.1:0-1853 GCA_050740255.1 Nevskiales bacterium
CTGGCCGATGCGCGCACCGCGACGGACAACGACTATGAGCACGTACAGTCGGTAATTGGCCACGAGTATTTTCACAACTGGACCGGCAACCGTGTCACCTGCCGCGATTGGTTCCAGCTAAGCCTGAAAGAAGGCCTGACCGTATTTCGCGAGCAGCAATTCAGCGCAGCGATGGGTTCCGCGGCCGTCAAACGGCTGGATGGTGTGCGTTACCTGCGCACCCATCAGTTCGCGGAAGACGCCGGCCCGCTGGCGCATCCGGTGCAGCCGCAAAGCTATATCGAGGTGAATAATTTCTACACGCTGACGGTGTATGAGAAAGGCGCCGAGCTGATCCGCATGCTGCATACACTGGTGGGTGCGCAAAACTTCCGCGCAGGCTTGCGCCGCTATATCCAGGACAATGATGGGCGTGCGGCCACGGTAGACGACTGGCTGGCGGCGCACGCCGCGGTCAGTGGCCGCGATCTCACTCAGTTCCGGCGCTGGTACACCCAGGCTGGAACCCCGCAACTCATGGCACGCGGCCGCTACGATGCGGCGGCGCAGCGCTATGAGCTGACGCTGTCGCAACAGACACCGGCGACACCGGGTCAACCGGACAAGTATCCGTTGTTGATCCCAATACAGGCAGCCTTGTTCGCCCGCGATGGCCGCTTGCTGTACGAGGGGCTGCTTGAGTTGTCGCAGGCCGAGCAGGTGTTCGGGTTTGAGGGGATTACGCAGGATCCGATTCCGTCGCTATTGCGCGGTTTCAGCGCGCCTGCACGACTCGAATACCACTACAGCGAGGCTCAGCGTAGTCTGCTGGCGGCGGTGGAGCCGGACGCTTTCAACCGCAGCGAGCACTTGCAGCAACTGATGCTCGACGCGCTCTTGGCCGAGTTGCGTGGTGAGGCTGCCGACGACACGTGGCTGCAAGCCTGCGATGCGGCCTTGCAGAACCTGGCGCTGGATTTGGCACTGGCCGCCGAAATGCTCAGCTTGCCGAGTGAGCAGTTTGTAGCGGAGCAGCTGGAGGTTGTTAACCCAACGCGTCTGGTACAGGCGCGGGATGTGATGCGCGATCGGCTCGCGCAGCGTTGCCGCGTGCAGTGGTTCGATCTCTATCGACGGCTCAAACCCGTGGGCAGTTATCGGTACTCCGCGAACGAATGCGGCCGCCGGCGACTGCAGGGGCTGGCCCTGAGTTATCTGGGGCGACTGGAAAACGCGGAAGCGATGGCGCTGGCCGCCACGCAGGCGCAACAGGCCGATAACATGACCGACCGCTGGGCCGCGCTGACCATCCTGAACGAACTGGACTGCCCGCAACGCGTCCTAGCGCTGAACACTTTTTATAGCGACTTTGAGCAGGACCCGCTGACGCTCGACAAATGGTTTGCACTGCAGGCCAGCTCGCCGCTGCCGCAAGCGGTCGCGCGTATCGAGATTCTGTTGGCGCATCCGCGCTACGACGCGCGTAATCCCAATCGCGTGCGTGCGGTGCTGGGGACTTTTACGCAGCAGAATCTGCGTGGTTTTCATCAGAGCGACGGTAGCGCTTACCGGCTGGTTATCCGCGAACTGCAACGACTGGACACGCAAAACCCCCAGCTTGTCGCGCGGCTGGCACAGCCGCTCACGCGCTGGCAGCGCCTCGCCGAACCCTGGCGTTCAGTACTGCGGGAGGCGCTGGCCGAGCTGGCCAAGAGCCGGCTTTCAGGCGATTTATACGAAGTTGTCCACAAGGGCCTGCGTCCGGGTTAACCCGTAAGTCCTTGCCCCGCAAGGGCTGTCATGATGGTGTAACCTGCCCGCAACAGACTGCGCCGCGATTGTCCATCCATGGTTGCGCGGGAGGCTGTCATGCA
>JBOICV010000095.1:0-2177 GCA_050740255.1 Nevskiales bacterium
GTGTTCTCCACGCTGGTCAACGGCGACGTGCGCGAAGTCGTGCGCCGCGCGAACGCGCTCTTCGTGGATTTCTTCGAAACCTTCATCGGCCCGCTCGAGGGCGGCCTGGGCCTGAAATCGAGCCACACCATCGGCCGCTCGCACAGCGCGATGGACAAGCAGGAGTACAAGCAGCGCATCGAGGCGATCAATTTCTCGATGGCGCACGACGACGGCGCCTCGCACCGGGAACTGGGCGAAGCCGACGTGATCCTGGTGGGCGTGTCGCGCAGCGGCAAGACGCCGACCAGCCTCTACCTCGCGCTGCAGTTCGGCGTCAAGGCGGCCAACTACCCGCTGATCCCGGAGGATTTCTCGCGCGGGCAGCTGCCCGAGGCGCTACGCGCCTTCAAGCCGAAACTCTACGGCCTGACGATCGCGCCCGAGCGGCTGCAGGAAATCCGCCACGAGCGCCGGCCCGGCAGCCAGTACGCCGACCCGGAGAACTGCCGCTACGAGATCGCGCAGGCCGAGGCGATGATGACGCGCGAGGGCATCCGCTGGATCAACTCGACCGCCAAGTCAATCGAGGAAATCGCCACCACCATCCTGCGCGAACTCAGGATCGAGCGGCACGTTTACTGAGTTCGTAGCTCCCGAATGACCGTATATGGACCCCTCCTCGGTTGCAAGCATTCCGAGCTTTGGCTTTGAGGTACGACTGCACACGTATATCCGGCCTCTAGCTGCCGCATCGATCTACCGATGCCGGGCCATGATGGGCTATTCGCGCGCCAGATCCCAGTTGCTTTTTCGTGCTTTTCGCACCTGGTCATTCTCGGGTTCTGCCGGCGCCGGTTCGACCTGTTTGCCATCGTTCGGCTTGCTTAGCAATCGTGAGTGAGGTGCTCCTGTTTACTGCGCCGTTGATCGGTCTCTAAATCGAGTGTTACTTCAGCTTGTCACCAGATCCGGTTGGTAATCGGTACCGTTTCTCAACATCGCCCAGGCCATGCGCGTGGTCTTGTTGGCCAGTGCCGCTGCCGCCACATTCGGGTGGCTGCGCGCCGCCAGGCGCGTGACCCACTGACTCAGTCGATCGTCCTTGTCTCTGGCCGTTCGGATCACCGATCGTGCGCCGTGAATCAGCAGCGACCGCAGATAGGCATCACCACGCTTGCTGATTCCCAGCAGCCGCTCCTTACCGCCCGAGCTGTGCTGCCTGGGCGTGAGCCCGAACGCGGCCGACATCTGCCGGCCGTTGGCAAACTGCTCAGCGTTCCCCACCGCCGCCACCAGTGCCGTGGCAATGATCGGCCCGACCCCGCGCAGCTGCTGCAGCCGCTTTGCGACCGGGTCGCTCTGCGCGATCAGCGCGATTTCGCGGTCGAGTTCGACCATCCGGTCATCGAGCCCTCTGAGATCCCCCCACAGTCCGTCCAGCAGTCGGCGGAACCGGTCACTGAGACCGTTCTCGGGATCTTCCAGCCAGATCGGTAGCGCCCTGCGTAAATGCCCGATCTCCTTGGGAGCCACCAGTCCGTACTCAGCCACCAGGCCGCGGATCTGGTTCGCTTTGGCCGTCCGCTGCTTGACCAATTCGGCCCGGATACGGTGCACCGCCTGGATGTCTTGTTGCTCAACGCTCTTCACGGCAGCAAACCGCATGCTGGGTCGCCCCAGAGCTTCGCAGATCGCCTCGGCGTCATTGGCATCGTTCTTGTTGCTCTTGACGTAGGGCTTGACGAACTGCGGCGGAATCAGCTTCACCTTGAATCCCAGCCCCTGCAGTTGCCGCGCCCAGTGGTGCGCGCCACCGCAGGACTCCATGCCGATCGCGCAGCCAGGCTCAAGCGTTTCCCGCAACACCCTGACCCAGTTCTCCCGCGTGAGCCGCCGACGCCACACCGTCTTCTCGTGCCGGTCTACGCCGTGCACTTGGAAGACGTTCTTTGCCAAATCAACTTCGACGCGAATAAGCTTCATGGTGGACCCCTTCCCCTTATTGACTGGTGGATGAGACTTCCAGTCTGGCACTCAGATGCCGTTTAGGTGAGGAGGGGTCCATCCCACCGCTTTGGCCGAACGCGGTCATTCAGAGGGACGGCAAGCAGCCGATTGGTTTAGATCACGAATTGAGCGCCGCTATGTCGGCGGCGGGGAGCGTGAGCTGCGTGGCGGCGACGTTTTCCTCCAGG
>JBOICV010000096.1:0-8305 GCA_050740255.1 Nevskiales bacterium
GAAGTCGGATACTGCAAGTGCACGGTCCTCGAATCCGTTTGCGCATATAAACAGATCTTCCGCTAGATAATACTCATCCGTGACGTCGGTAACGGGCGGCAGACGGCTGCGCAGCTCCGCAGCCGTTACTGTCGTTATCATCCCGCGCCTACGAGATGCGGTTGGAGTCTTCAGGGTCATGGAGCAACAACATCTGCGAACCGGGATCCGTATTTGCCTTGAGCTGAGCTCGCTTGAATATGCTTGGTGTGCGAAGCAACGCTACCAGGTCAGGTACGGACCTTAGATCAAAGTAGTGATTCTTGCCGAAAGCAGCTCCCGCCTGTGGTACGTAGATTCTCCTTATTTCCCATCGGACGGTCCGTTGACCGCCTCGATCTTGGTTTTTGGGCCGACTATCATCAAGCTCAATGAATATTGAGCGCCTGAGACACTCGCGTGCGATTTTGTATGCCTCCTCGTCCACCTCCCGTATGTGATCGAGCAGTTCCCGCCCATCATGAACGGTCAATTCAATACGGGGAATCATCCTGGGATCCTTGCCCTCACCGATGGTTTTTCCGTCTATAAGTACCTCGCGCATCAGCGAGCAAAAATCACGGATGATTTCCGCCATTTGCGCGCCATATGGATGAAACATGTCAACGCGCTTCATGTAGCGATTCGAAACCTCGCGAATGGTGGCATCTTGCGCCTGCTTCGCTATCAAGGCCGTAGACTTAGCGTCCACCGCAGATCGCCTGCACATGGAGCGAACCACTTGCAGGATGGTGGCGACGTCGCCACAAAATAAGTCAGATAGTATTTCGAGCCCATGGTAAACGGGGGGATGTTTCCCCTTGGATTCGCGGAGTTTGCGCGCCAGAGCGATCAGAGTCTGGGTGTCACTATGACCAATCATCGATTCGGCAGAATGCTTCCACCCGGATTCTTGCAATCGGTTATCGATCAAGTCCTGAATGAAGCGTGTTGTAGCCTTGCGTCTGCTGAGGATGTGCTCGTCTGCAGAATCTTTGCCTGAAGAAAGGAGTGTCTCGGTGCCCACATCTATGCGGGTGTACTCTCGGTCAGGATCACTCAGTGCCTCATAAATATCCTTATCCTCAAATCCGAATTTTTCGCATGAAACCTTGAACATGTGGGAACTTCTCCGTTCCCAGATGATGCGAATGAGGACCGCCTGAATTTCGGGGGGTATGCGGTAGCGCGTAAAGTCATCCAGCAGAAATACGACGGGGCGGTCGTGGTTCTGCACCAGTGTGAGCAGCTTAGTAGTTATTTCGCCCAAAAACGCCTCACTAAGGAGTATTGGCGACACGGCACCTGACAGCATGTCTCTCGACAAGTCGAGTCTCGCTCTGTCCAGTACATCGGCCAGCAATGAAGACGAAAACCGGTCCATGAACCTGGGTGACCTGTAAGCCCGTGGCAGGAAACTTTCTATGTAGGTGCCTAGGCTGTGCTCCGCAGCCTCGGAAAATCCGAGCATCGACGAGATATGAGCGCTCTGCCGGACGAGGGCCAGCGTACGCAGGAGCTCGCGCACAAGTACCAACTGGAAGTAGGTAACAATTGGGGCTCGCATTCGGCGAGCACCATCGGTCTCCAGCGAAATCCAGGAAAGGCTATTTTGTAGCTCAGTGGCGCAGCTCACATATACACCAATGAACGGCACGTCCGAAGGGGTGAGCTTCGGACCGACAGATGCATTCAAGTGTGTTTTCAGAGCCAAATGCCTGAAAACCATTGACTTGCCGCAGCCTCTCGGCCCTGTGAGCATCGTTGGGCCCTTAGCACGTATGGTGTCGTACCAGGACATCCCGCGGGTGAACAAACTCAGCAACAGCTGATCACTCGCTAGTTGCTCGGCCGAAATAATTTCAAAAGGATCCGCGAGCTTTACAGCGTTCACCGGCTGAGCGGGCGATATCAGGCGCAGCCTTTCGATTGCCTGCTCAATCTCCTTGTGATCGGAATAGTTGGACCGCTGAGGATCCTCTTCTACAAGGTCGCTGATCAGGCCATCCAATGCGGATAAGAAGGCGTTGTGGAGTACGGCATTCGGTCGATTGCGGTGAAGGCAGTTTCTTAGCTGAACCAATATCTTGGTAAACGCGAGGTGGTCATCCAGTTCCTTGTGAGATGGCGCACCTATTGGTTTAAGACTTCCGCCATCTATTACCTTCACATTCAATCTCTGCCGATCGGACTCGACGAGAATTTGATTGGCCGGCAGCGGCTCGATCATGATGTTCTTAGCGTGCAGGTCGTCATGCTTCAGCTGATTCGTGGAGAGCATATTCAGCGCGCGGTTAAGCGCTGAAGCAACCGTAATGATGAACTCTTTACCGATCGTTGAGCGATACTTCTCCATGTGAGCATGGAGGGTGTCGCCTTCAACCCAATCGCTGATGAAGCAGACAAATTCATCGAACTCGACGGCAGGCATACCATCAAACGGGATAACCCGTCCGCAACATCTCGGTAGAGAGAACAACTGCGGCGCAGCGCGGAGCTTGGCGATAAGGTGAGCCTCGTCGGCTTCATCTCTGGCGGTATATTCCTCCGGATGACACAGCTTGGCGGCATAAGGCATGCCGTTAGCGTCCTCAACCTGAAGGACAAATCCCTTCATCCCGCAGCGATCGCTAACACCTTGTATAAATCCGTTCGAGTCGCGCTCACGAATGCGGAAGGATCTGGTTTCGTTGTTCTTTTCGCAGAGGGTGAGCTGTTCAGGGAACGGCCCACCACGCTTCAGCCACTCCACTAGGGTCGGAGGAAGGCGCACAGGTCCTTTGTCTGTAATCATGCACTGCTCCCGCCAACGCGGATCGGCAAGAGTCCGAGGAACACAACTCTCACCCATGAGATCCCAGCAGATGGGGTGTCATAAACAAAAAAGGGACGACTGACCCCGTCTGTCCCCATTTCCCACGACCACCTTCACCCAGACGTACAGCTCAGCAAGTATTAGTTAGCACTTATCGTCTGCATGTGTTGCCATATTTAGGGCCTTTTTTGTCACGTTACGCGCCTGAATTGACTGGTTATGGGCCAACCAACAACATCGGCGCTAATCGAAATTGAGCGCACCGCCCGTCTGGTATTCGGTGACGCGGGTCTCGAAGAAGTTCTTCTCCTTCTTGAGATCCATCATCTCGCTCATCCAGGGGAAGGGGTTGGTCGCGCCCGGGTAGATTTGCTTCAGCCCGATCTGGCTGCAGCGCCGGTTGGCGATGAATCTCAGATACTCGTTGAACATGCTGGCGTTCAGCCCCAGCACGCCGCGCGGCATGGTGTCGTGCGCGTAGCGAATCTCAAGATCGGTCGCTTCGACGATCATGGCCGCGATTTCCTGCTGGAACTCGGCGGTCCACAGTTGCGGGTTTTCCAGCTTGATCTGGTTGATCACGTCGATGCCGAAATTCATGTGCATGGACTCGTCGCGCATGATGTACTGGATTTGCTCGGACACGCCGATCATCTTGTTGCGCCGGCCGAAGCTCAGCAGTTGCACGAAGCCGACATAGAAGAAGATGCCTTCGAATACCACGTAGAAGGCGATCAGGTCGCGCAGCAGCCGCCGGTCGCTCTCCAGCGTGCCGGTATGGAAATCCGGATCGGCCAGCGACTGGGTGTAGGGCAGGCTCCAGGCGGCCTTGTCGTGGATGCTCGGAATTTCGCGGTACATATTGAACACTTCGGCCTCGTCCAGGCCGAGCGATTCGATGCAGTACTGGTAGGCGTGGGTGTGGATGGCCTCCTCGAAAGCCTGGCGCAGCAAATACTGGCGGCACTCGGGGTTGGTCAGATGCTTGTAGACCGCGAGCACGAGGTTGTTGGCCACCAGGCTGTCGGCGGTGGAGAAGAAGCCGAGGCTGCGCTTGATAATCACGCGCTCGTCGTCGGTCAGCCCCTTGGGGTCCTGCCACATGGCGATGTCGGCCGACATCTGGATTTCCTGCGGCATCCAGTGATTGGCGCAGGCGTCCAGATACTTCTTCCAGGCCCATTCGTACTTGAACGGCACCAGCTGGTTGAGATCGGCGCGGCAGTTGATGATGCGCTTGTCATCCACCTGGATGCGGCGTGCGCCCATCTCCAGGTTTTCCAGACCCGTAGCGCCGGCCTCAAGCTGCGGCGCAGGTGCTGCAACGGGTGCAGCGGGGCGTAGCGTGGGTGCAGCGGCTGCGGGTGGCTGCGGCCGCGCGGTGGGCGGCGTTGCGATCGGTTCGTCCCATTGCAGCATGGCCATACTCCTTAAGAAATCCTGTTGCTAAAACCCTGTTACGAAAGCACTTAACTCAAATCCAAACCCGTCAAGACATAGCGGAGACGCCGACGCATTGGTGCCAACCCAGAGATACCGATACGACTGGTTGGCGCCGGCGCCTCCGCCGGCTTACAGCACTACCTACTTCTTTTTCTTCTTAGCAGCTTTTTTCGGAGCTTTCTTCTTTGCCATTTTGGATCTCACTTTTTTAACGGCCTTTTTGGCCTTGGATTTCGCCTTACTGGCGGCCTTTTTCACCTTAGCCTTGGCTTTTTTGACCACGGCTTTGGCTTTTGCTCGACTCGCACTTGCCTTGGCGACGGCTTTGGCGGCCGTCTCCTTGGCAGCAGTGACCGCATTCGTAACTGCGGTGCTTGCCTGGGGCATCATGGAGCCCCAACCCGATGTTTCACTCATATCGGTCATTCACACCTCCTCTGCGAACAGCTTCGGTCTCAACAACCCTGTGCAGCTTTCCCGCTAGCGTCCGGCTTGCGCCGGGGCTACTGGCAGGCCTCACAGTCCGGGTCAGTGATCGAGCAGGCCTTGGCTGCAGCTGCTCCGGCCGCTTCCGCCGCAACACCCTTCACGGCATTCAAGCGGTCGTCACTGATAGTCGATTTCTCCGCGTGCGTCGCACCGCGCGTGCGGAGGTAATAAGTGGTCTTAAGTCCTTTCTTCCAGGCGAACTTGTACAGCTCGTCCAGCTTGCGGCCGTTCGGCTGCGCCATGTACAGATTCAGGCTCTGCGCCTGGTCTATCCATTTCTGGCGGCGTGAACCTGCTTCCACCAGCCAGCTGGCATCAATCTCGAAGGCGCACTTGTATAGCGTTTTCAGTTCATCGGGGACGCGATCGATCTTCTGCACCGAGCCGTCGTAATACTTGAGGTCGTGCGCCATGACTTCATCCCACAGCCCGCGCGTCTTCAGATCAGCGACCAGGAAGGGGTTTACCACCGTGAACTCGCCGGAGAGATTGGCCTTGACGAACAGGTTCTCGAAGGTCGGCTCGATGGACTGGGCGACGCCGCAGATATTGGAGATGGTCGCGGTCGGCGCAATCGCCATGGTGTTGCTATTGCGCATGCCGACTTTCTGCACGCGCTCGCGCAGCTTGTCCCAGTTGAGCGTGCGCGAACGGTCCTGATCCAGATGCTCCGCGCCGCGCTCGCGCTCGAGAATATCGATCGAATCGATCGGCAGGCAGCCCTTGTCCCAGAGCGAGCCCTTGAAGCTCGGATAAGCGCCGCGCTCCTCAGCCAGATCAGCAGAGGCCTCGATCGCGTAGTAGCTGATCAACTCCATGCTGGTGTCGGCGAACTGCACCGCCTCATTCGATTCATAAGGCAGCCGCAGCATGTACAAGGCATCCTGAAAGCCCATCAGGCCCAGGCCTACCGGCCGGTGACGCAGATTGGAATTGCGCGCGGTCGGCACCGAGTAGTAGTTGTACTCGATCACGTTGTCGAGCATGCGCATCGCAGTGCGGATGGTCTGCTTGAGCTTGGGCCGATCCATGCCCAGCGTGCCGTCCTTTTGCTCGGCGACATGCTGGGCCAGGTTGATCGAACCGAGATTGCAGACCGCGATCTCCTTGCCCGGGCTGGTATTGAGCGTGATCTCGGTGCAGAGGTTGGAGCTGTGCACCACGCCGGTGTGCTGCTGCGGGCTTCTGAGATTGCAGGGGTCCTTGAAAGTGAACCAGGGATGGCCGGTTTCGAACACCATCGACAGCATCTTGCGCCACAGCTGTACCGCCGGCAGACGCTTGAAATTGGTGATCGCGCCACGATCCGCCGCGCGCTCGTAGCGCACATAAGCGTCTTCGAAGGCCTTGCCGTAAAGATCGTGCAGGTCCGGCACGTCGTTGGGCGAGAACAGGGTCCACTCGCCGTTTTCGATGACACGCTTGACGAACAAATCCGGCACCCAGTTGGCCGTATTCATGTCGTGGCAGCGGCGCCGGTCGTCGCCGGTGTTCTTGCGCAGGTCGAGGAATTCCTCGACGTCCTTGTGCCAGGTTTCGAGATAGGCGCAGACCGCGCCCTTGCGCTTGCCGCCCTGATTCACCGCCACCGCCGTGTCATTGGCGACCTTCATGAAGGGCACGACGCCATTGGACTTGCCGTTGGTGCCCTTGATGTAACCACCCATCGCGCGCACCGGTGTCCAGTCATTGCCCAGGCCGCCGGCGAATTTGCTCAGCATGGCGTTGTCGTGAATCGCGCCGAAGATGCCGTGCAGGTCGTCCGGCACCGTCGTGAGATAGCAGGACGACAGCTGCGGGCGCAGCGTGCCGGAGTTGAACAGCGTCGGCGTGCTCGACATGAAATCAAAGGAGCTGAGCAGCTTGTAGAACTCAATCGCCCATTTCTCGCGCTCGACCTCGTTGATCGCCAGGCCCATCGCCACGCGCATGAAGAAGGCTTGCGGCAGCTCGAAGCGGATCCGGTTCCAGTGCAGGAAGTAGCGGTCGTACAGGGTTTGCAGGCCGAGATAGGTGAACTGCATGTCGCGCTCGGGCAGCAAGGCCTTGCCGAGCGCGTCGAGATCGTAGTCCTTGAGCTGCGGGTCGAGCAGTTCCAGGTCCACGCCCTTGGCGATGTAGTCCTTGAAATAAACCGGATAGACGTTCTTCATCTCGCTGCCGGTGGCGCGTTCGACGCGTTCGCCGAGGAAGTGCAGCGCTTCGTGCCGCAGCTTGTCCATCAGCAGGCGCGCGGAGACGTAGGTGTAATTCGGTTCGACTTCAATCAGTGCGCGTGCGGACAGCGTCAGCGCGATCGAAAGCTCGTTCTCGGTGATACCGTCGAAGATATTGCGCAGGCTGTCGGCGATGATGCGTTCGGCGTCCACGTCCTTGAGGCCGGTGCAGGCTTCCATCACCAGCCGGCGCAGGCGGGTTTCGTCGAGCGGCGTCTTGCTGCCGTCGTCGAGTTTGACGTGGATGCGCGGTTTCGCCGGCTCCTCTTTCTTGGCGGCCTCCGCGGCGCGGGCGCGCGAGCGCTCTTCGCGGTACAGCACGTAATCGCGGGCGACCTTGTGCTCGCCGGCGCGCATCAGCGACAGCTCGACCTGGTCCTGGATGTCTTCTATATGTACCGTGCCGCCGCCGGACTGATGGCGCGTCACGGCCTGCACCACCTGCTCGGTGAGGGCCTGTACCGATTCGTGAATACGCGTGCTGGCGGCCGCACTGGCGCCCTCGACCGCGAGGAAGGCCTTGGTCACGGCCAGCTCGATCTTGGCGGCATCGAAAGGCGTAATCTTGCCGTTGCGGCGGATCACGCGGATGCCGCCCGGCGCGGTGGCGGCCAGCTCGGCGTTATTCGACCCAGCACCATCCTGGCCTATAGGGGTCAAGAGTTTTTGGCCAAGTTCATCCGCGGTGCTGATTTGAGTCTGCATATCTCGCTCCCCCCTGTGGTAAAGCCGCCCTGAAAAAGTTATCCCGGTCCGCCGTGAACGGCGGTATACAACACTATATATGCCTCGTTTCCTAGAACGTCAAGCCTATATGTAGTGTGAGCGGGGGATTAAGCCTGGGAAAAGCTGTTGATAAAAGGTGGGCAAACCCCGTAAATAGAGGCGGGACGAGCTTTTTCACCTAAGCCCCGGAGGCAGTGGATAAAAACATGGGGAGGGTGGGGAAGCCCTGCGCAAGATTTCGCCATTTGCGCGCTGCAGTGCGGAAAAACGCGGGCGGATGATCGCTCGTCATTCCCGCGAACGCCGGAATCTTCCCAGATTAGTTCCCCTCCCCCTGCGGGAGGGGATTAAGGGGAGGGGTAAGCGAAATAGCGAGCGCATCTATTCCTATTGCTTGCTGTTCGTTAAAGCTTCTGTTCCGCCCTCGCTGGGCGGGACCCATTTTCTTTGCGCGGCCAAAGAAAATGGGCGAAAAGAAAGGCCGCCCGACGGCTTGTTTCGCGCTGCGCTTTCCTGCTCCGCGCGAAAGCCCGGTGCGGTCCATCCGTGGACCGCCCGCTCGCCGGGGCATTGCTCCACTGGAGCAATGCCTCTATCC
>JBOICV010000097.1:0-8685 GCA_050740255.1 Nevskiales bacterium
CCATTGCCGTGACCGAGCAGGAACTGACTGCGGCCGGCTTGCCGCTCAACATCGTGGTGGACTGTTCGCACGGGAATTCGAGCAAGGATCCCGCGCTGCAGGCGCTGGTGGCGGAGAACTGCGTCAATCAGGTGCTCGACGGCAACACCTCGATCGTCGGCCTGATGCTGGAAAGCAATCTCGGCTGGGGCAGTCAGAAAATTCCCGCCAATCTGTCGCAACTAATTTACGGCGTGTCCGTGACCGATTCCTGCATTGACTGGGTCACCACGGAAAAGTTGCTGCGGGCCATGCACGAGAAACTGAAAGACGTATTGCCGCAACGTGCCGCACCGGCACAGCACAAGCTGGGTGAACAGAAACCGCGCACGGTCGAGCTGGTCAAGCGCGCGTAGGCGGACCCGTCAAGGGACGGCGTTTTAGCGTCATTCCGGCGAAGTCTGTTCCGCGTCTTCCGGCGCGGGTTCCGCCGCGCATTCACAGTCGGCGCAGGTTTCCTCCCGGCACATCGTACCGTTGGTGGTACGCCAGCGTTCGCAAGTCATTTCGTAGCTTGTTCCACCCGGACATTCGCATAGCTTCTGGTAGGGCTCGCGCGGCAGGCACTCGGCCGCTGCCAGCGCAGAACTCATCCAGAGCGCGGAGCAAACCAGAAACGATCGTCCCACCCATCGCATCGGCATGTTCATCAAGTGTTACCGGTCGCGCGCCTCGTCCAGGGCCTCGGCGATATCCTCGGCCATGTCCTTGCACACCTCATTGAAGCTGGTGGCGTTTTCGTTGCCCGACATCTGCCAGATCGCATCACCATCTTTATTGGTCAGCCTGGCGTGATAGAGCATGATCTCGCGGCCGCAGCCGAGTCGGGTGCAGCCGGTTTCATGCGTGCCGGACAGGGCGAGCACGACATCCGCCTTGTTGGCCGAGGCCGCTATCCGGAAATCTTCCTCCTGCAGGGCCTCTTCCACTTTGGGCTTGCACACGCCGGGACCGGCGCGTCTATCGGTATGAACTCTGCCCCGATCGGCGAGCACGACGTAAATACGCTGCACCTCGCGTACGGATCGCGTATACCGCGGTGCTGCGGGCGCTGGTGGTTTCTCCTCGGGGGTGCGCGGCGAGCTAGCGGGAGTAGGGGTCTGCGAGGCTTGAGGACTGTCCGCTGGCGCCGCGGCTTCGCTACCCGCGGGCGCTATTTCAGTCACACCGAGCGCGACCGGCTGCGGGTTATTCATCAACCCGGCGATATAGTTCGACGGAATGGCTACGCTTTGTTTCTGCCCGCCTAAGCCATAACTGAAGGCCAGCCCGACGACTTTACCCTGCATATCCAGCACCGGGGCGCCATTACTGCCGGGGGGTAGCACCGCTTTCATCTGCATAAGGCGATGGCCGCGCCGTTGCTTGTCCAGTTCGGAAATATCGGCCACGGTGGCTAGCGTATCGCTGATCATCGTGCCCGAGCCGGCCGGATCGGTGATGATGATCACCTCCTGCCCCGCTTGCGCCAAGGTCGAGTCCTGCAACGGCAGCACCGGCAGTTTGTAGCCCGAGATCCGCAGCAGCGCCAGGTTTTTCAGCGGGTCTTGAGCGAAGATCTCCGTGACCGGAAAGATGTCGCCCGACTCGACTTTGACGCCAATCACCTTCGCGCCCTTGATGAGCTGATAGCTGGTAGCGACGATTCCATCCGGGTTGATGATAAAGCCCACACCCTGCGTGTCCGGAGTGCGCACCAGCACGACCGCGTTGCGCGCCTGCGCGACGATGTCCGCCTTCGATGGAGCTGGTGGTGCCGGCGTTGCCGCATCCGCCGATTGAGCTGGGGGTTCCGCCGTCGCGCTGGGTGGAATTGCGGTTTGGCTTTCCTCGGATGAAGGCTGACAAGCGGCCAGCAAGCCCACCCAAACGAGAGTCGCGGCGAACCCGGTCCGGCTCGCGGAGGGTGAGCGCGTTGATGAACGCGGGTTCCGATTTTGGGGCATTTAGCTGGGGAATATTACTTCAGAGCTGTGACAACAAACCGCCCAGGAGAATTCCCAGCGCAATGCCGCCAAGCACTTCGAGCGGCGTGTGCCCGACTTTTTCGCGCAAGGCCAAATCCTGCCCGGACCGTTGCGCCAGCAGGTTGAGTGCTACCGCTTGCTGTCCCAGTCTGCGGCGTAAATCCAGGGCGTCCAGCATCACGATGAAGGCAAGAGTCAGCGCCACCGCAAATACCGGCCCGAAGCCTTCGCGCCAAGCAATCAGCGTCGTTACGGTACTGACAATCGTGCTGTGATTGCTCGGAAACCCGCCCAGCCCCACGGCGGCAAAAGCCGGCTTGCCGGCGCGCAGTGAATTGATGAGGAATTTCAGCGCGCCGGCCACGAGCCAGGCCAGAAACGGTGCTGCGATATAAGTCCAGTCCATTTTATCTTTTCGTCGTGCGTGCGCGGCGCCGGCATCAGCCCTAGATATTAAGTCGCTGAAAAATCCGTTCCGGAATATGCCGGATGACCAGCATGATCCAGCGCCAGAACCACGGGTAATACATGATCAGGCGCCCGCGCTCAACCGCGCCTAGTATCGCCCGCGCCAGCGCTTCCGGCTGTGCCACCAGGAAAAGCCCGGGCTGGCCATAGCTCATTGCGGTATCGATAAATCCTGGCTTGACCGTCAACACGGTGATGCCACTGCGGCACAAGCGTGCGCGCAAGCCCTGGGCATAGGCATGCAAACCGGCCTTGGCCGCCCCATAGACATAGTTCTTGAGTCGGCCGCGATCGCCGGCAACCGAGCCAATCACGACAACATGGCCGGCTCGCTGCGCCTCCAGCACCGGCGCGAATTGCGTGAGTATGGAAGCCGCGCCCAGGAAGTTCGCTTCGATCGTCGTGCGCAGCGACTGTGGATCGTTATCCAGCGCCGCTTGCGCCGGCATATGCCCGAAGGCCAGAAAAACATTCAGCCGGCCGTTGCACAAGGCGCGGCAACGATGTACGAAGCCCGCATGTCCACCCGTCGCGGACGCGTCGAAGGCGAGCACCTCGACCGAACGTCCGCTGCGCAGACGGATATCGGCCGCGCTGGCTTGCATGTCCGCCTGATCGCGCCCGGCAAGAATGACGGCGCTGCCGGATTCCGCCGCCGCCCGCGCAAATGCCCGCGCGATACTGCTGGACGCGCCGAGCACCACCCAGGTGTTCTGCGCCGCGATCATGCACCGGCCCCACGCAAGTCAAGCCGTCGCGCCATGTCCGATTGCATGCGGCCTTGCGGGTCGATTTGGGCCAGTATTGTGGCGAACTGCTGCCAGCGCGGATACATGGCGCGAAAGCGCTCACGCGTCAGCGTGGCGTCCTTCGCCAGATAAACGCGGCCGCCGTGTTCAATGGCGATGTCTTCCAGCCGTTGCAGTAATACCTCCACGCCGGTTTGGCGGGGAAAGTCGAGCGCCAGTGTATAGCCGCGCAACGGAAACGACAGGTAACCTGGCCCTTCCGCGCCGAGTGTCTTGAGCACCGCTAGAAACGAGCCGCGGCCGGCGCTGCGAATCGTCTCCAGTAGCTGGCGCAAGCCACGATTCGCCTGCGCGTCCGGGATCACGCACTGAAACTGATAAAAGCCGCGCCGGCCGTAAATCCGGTTCCAGTCCTGCAGCGCATCCAGCGGATACAGAAACTTCGGCAGCCACTCCGTCCGCGCGCGGCCACCGGCCGGTATGCGGCGGTAGTACAGCGCGTTGAATGCGCGCACGCTCAGCGGGTTCAAGGTCCCGGCTGGAAAATTGAAGGGCACGCGGCGCAAGGGTTCCCGGTATTCACCCGGTGGCGCCTGTGGCGCGAAGTCCGCCGTTTCCAGAATGCCGCGGCCGAGTTGACCGCCGGGCGCCAGCGCATCCACCCAGCCGACCGAAAAACGATCGCGCTTGCGGCTTTCCTCCAGCGCGGCCAGGAAACTTTCCAGATCCACCATGCGCCGCCGGTTCACGCTTACGGCCGAAGAGGGGATGCGCAGCAAACGAAAGACGGCGCGCACCACAATCCCGGTCAGCCCCATGCCGCCGACGGTGGTGGCGAATAACTCCGGCTGCTCACCTTGACTGACGCGCTTGACCTCGCCGTTGGGCAGGGCCAGATCGAACCATTGCAGATGTTGGCCGAAGCCGCCGTCGCGATCGTGGTTCTTGCCGTGCACGTCGGTGGCGATGGCGCCGCCGATCGTTGCGTAAGCCGTGCCGGGGCTCACCGGCGCCAGCCAGCCGCGCGGCAGAAAAATCTGCCACAGCGTACGAAAATTGACGCCGGGCTCGCATTCCAACTCGCCGGTGGTCTCGTCAAAAGACAGCAGGCGATCAAGCCGCGTAGTCAGCAAACTGTGGCCGGCGCTGTTCAGGGCGGCATCCCCATAGCTGCGGCCGCCACCGTAGGTCAGCAAGTCTGGCGTCTGTTTAAGGGCGGCAAATACTTCGCTGATCCGCTCCGGCCGGCATGCTTGCGAGTGCGCACGCCGACTGCGGCCCCAGCCGGTAAGTTCGCTGTCGGTCCAGTTCATATAGCTACCGTCAATGCACGATGGGCATTACAGGTACGCACGGCCCAGGGCAGCAGAACAATCCCGAGCCCCACCGCAAACCATAAGGTTGTGATGCGGATTAAAGCAGTCGCGACCACCGCGCTGGCGGTATCGACGTTGAAACCGATCAGCATTGCCGCCAGCCCCGCTTCAGTAGCCCCGAGTCCACCCGGCAACATTGAGACGCCACCCAACATCATCGCGAAAGTAAATGCGAACACGGCTTGCGCAAGGCTGACCTGGCTATCAAGGGCGTGCAACAGAAAATACAAGGCGAGGGATTCCGCGAACCAGCCAGCGACTGACGCGCCCAGCGCCAACCAGGCTGTCCGCGGCAGCAGTAGCCGACGGGTGTGACGCAAGGTATGCCGCGCGCCGGCAAATACGCGCGGCCAGCGGCGCAGACGGCTGTATACGGTGTCAATCAAGGTCATCACCGGCTGTGGCCATACCAGCAAGGCGGTGGCGAAGCCGAGCAGGCCGGCGACGAGGGCGACCACCCACAGTTTGTTCTGCAGGAAGGCCATGGCCAGCAGGCACAGCACGAGCGTGCCGTAGAGATCGCTAATGCGATCACCGATCATCAGCGGCAGGCTGCGGTGGTAGCCATAATCGTGGCCGCGCTTGAGCAGCCACAGCCGTAGCACCTCGCCCAGCTTGCCGGGTGTCGTCGCCATCGAGAAGCCAGCGAGATAGTACAGCGCATTCGCTCGCCCCGGCACCTCCAGTTTGACCGCACGCGCGAATAACAGCCAACGCCAGGTTCGCAGTGCGTAGTTACATAGTGACAATAAAAGTAACAGCCCGACCAGTCCCCAGCCTGCCTGCTTTAGCAGTTGCAGCACTGCTTGCGGTCCCGCGAGATAAAGGCCAACAGCCATCAGCGTCAGCAGCATGCCCACGGTGAACACAACTGCTACGGTGAGCCGCGTCCCAAACTTGCGCTCCAGCGGCTGCATCAGAAGTAGACGAGTGCCACGATCATCGCCATCCAGCCGGTAATCGAGAGGATCATGAAAGGATCCGAAGTGACGATGATGGTAGGCGAACCGGAGCGCTTCTCGACCAGCGTGATTTGCAGATAGCGCATGATCCCGGCCAGCACGAACGGAACCGTGAGATACAGGCGCCCCGTATGCAGTCGGTCGCCGACGCTTAAATCGGTCGCGTACATCATGTAAGCCACCAGCAAGGCGCCCAGCACCATGGCGATGCAGACGTCCAAATAGCCGAGGTTATAGCCGCCAAGACTGGCGCGGTGTGTCTGGTCGAGGTCTCTTACCAGATCATCGCGCCGCTTGGCCAGGATTATGAACATCGCCAGCAGGCCGGTGCAGTTAAGAATCCAGACTGAGGATTCGACGTTGATAAGAATGGAGCCGGCCTCGACGCGCAGCACAAATCCCACCGCCACGCATAATAAATCCACGATGGCCACGCGCTTGAGCCACACTGAATATGCGATGTTGATGCCGAGATAGACCATGACCAGCAGAAAGAACAGATAACCGAGCGCGTAAGCCAGGCCTATCCCTGCCGCCATCAGCGCAGCGAACAACAGTGTAGCCACCTCAAGCGACACGCTGCCGGCTGCTAGCGGCCGCTGCTTCTTGGCCGGATGGAGGCGATCGGTCTCCCGGTCCATATAGTCGTTCAGGATGTATACCGCGCTGGCGACCAGGGAGAACGCTATGAACCCTGCCAAAACCCGCAGGGCATTGTCCGGATTCAAGGCGTCCGGGGTAAATACCAGCGGGGCGCCGACAAACGCGTTCTTGACCCACTGACGTGGTCGGATTAAAGCGAAGATCGCTTTCATTATTGTTGGCGGGGAGACGATGCTCGAATGCTGACCGCATCCCAAGCTGCGCGCCCAAGGTTCTCGATCGACAAGGGTTCCCGCTCGATTATAAGGAGAAACCGCTAACGTCGTGGCGCCGGTCGGCCGCCCAAGGACGAAATTACACGTTAAACTTTGCGCCCAATTGGTGGTCTTTAAAGTCCATGGACATCGCACTAAGCCGGCCCGCAGTAGTCGTTCCAGCGCCTATCATCACTGCGCTGGCGATTGCGCTGGGCTATGGGCTGAACGACCTCTGGCCTGGCGAAATCGATCCCCCGCTGGTGCTGCATGCAATCGGTTACTTGCACAATGCGGTAGGCACAGCCTTGCTGGTCTGGTGTTTCGCTATTTTCATCCGCAACCGCACCACTATCATTCCGAGCCGGGCGGTCAGCACTCTTGTCATCGAAGGACCGTATCGGCATACCCGTAATCCCATGTACGTTGCGCTCGCCCTGATTCACCTCGGGGTCACCCTGACCTCGGGCATCCTCTGGTACGCGGCGACGTTTGCCCTATCCACCTTGGCCACCCAGTTGTTCGTCATCGCCCCCGAAGAGCGCTATCTGCAGTACAAGTTTACCGACGCCTATCGCCGCTACTGCGCTGACGTGCCGCGCTGGTTCTGATTAGCGCTGCCGGCATCCACCGGCTTTCTCCTGCATCACTGACCGCCCCGCGTGGCGTGTTGCGCGGCAGGCGGCTGCGTAGTTTGCAGCTTGCATCCTGCGGCACCCGCTTGAGTGGCGCTATTTAAGCATTCCGGAAGAGGTGGCGCCCCGAACAGGAGTTGAACCTGTGACCTTCCCCTTAGGAGGGGGACGCTCTATCCACCTGAGCTACCGGGGCGTGCCGCGAAGTTTACCGAAGATACATCGCGAGCATCGGCAACCAGGGCGTTAATCGGGCTTCGGCACCGGGTGTACAGTAATGTTGATTTCTCGCACATAGACGAGCTGTGCTGGCGCCACAACCGATAAAAATCAAACCTATCAGGTAATATTTATTACCTGATATCCTGCTGCACCTCCGCAAGGACAATCGGCAGCTGCGGGGCGGTTTGTGCGGCGACTCGTCAAGCCATAAACGCTTGAGCTTCGTGCAAGACAAAACATTGTAGGCTAGCGTGCCGTACTTGAAATTCTTAAATCCGAGGACTTTGCATAAGGCATGAACAAGAAAATTGTGCGCGTCGCCAACGGTCAGGGCTTTTGGGGTGACAGCCTGCTAGGGCCGATCCGCCTGGTGGAAGAAGGTCCGCTGGACTATCTGACGCTCGACTACCTGGCCGAAGTCACGATGAGCATCATGCAGAAGCTCAAGCAGCGTGATCCGAACGCGGGCTATGCGACGGATTTTGTCGAGATGCTGCGCCGCATCCTGCCGCGCTGTAAACAGAAAGGCATCAAGGTGGTCGCCAACGCCGGCGGCGTCAATCCCAAAGGTTGCCGCGACGCGATCCGCAAAGTGGTGCAGGAACTCGGACTTAAGGGCGTCAAGATCGGAATCGTGGAAGGCGACGACATTCTGGGGCGCCTGCCGCAGCTTATGGAGGGTGGCGAGACCTTTGCCAATCTCGACACCGGCGCCCCGGTCAGCACCGTGCTCCAGCGTATTACCAGCGCCAACGTCTATATCGGCGCCAAGCCCATTGCGGAGGCGCTGGCGCAGGGCGCGGACGTGGTGATTACCGGGCGCGCGACCGACCCGTCCATTGCGCTCGGCCCGCTGCTGCACGAATTCGGCTGGTCGCTCGATGACTACAACCGCCTGGCGGCCGGCACGGTAATGGGGCACATCCTGGAATGCGGGCCGCAATGCACCGGCGGCAACTACACGCGCTGGCGCGAGATTAAGGATTTCGCGCGCATCGGCTGGCCCATCGCCGAAGCCAGCGAAGACGGCAGCTTCGTGATTACCAAGCACGACGGCACCGGCGGGCTGGTGAATGTGGAGACGGTCACTTCGCAATTGCTTTACGAAATGGGTGACCCCAAGCGTTATCTCGGCCCGGATTGCGTAGCGGATTTCACCACCATTCAGCTCGCGCAGGACGGCAAGGATCGAGTGCGCGTGAGCGGCATCAAGGGCGCTGCACCGACACCGACCTACAAAGTCTCAATGTCTTACGCGAACGGTTACAAGGTCGGTGGCATGCTGGTCGTGACCGGCCCGGATGCGGTCGAGAAGGCGAAGATCTGTGCCGATGTGGTGTTCGCACGAATGGCGATGTACGGCCTGAAGATCCCGGAAGCCGACCGCTTTGTTGAGCTGGTAGGTACGAA
>JBOICV010000098.1:0-48494 GCA_050740255.1 Nevskiales bacterium
CTGGCGGCGGACAAGCTCGGCGCCACCAAGATGGACCGGCCGGAGTGGGCGGCGGTTCATCCGGTGACCGGTGAGGTTTACTTCACCCTGACCAATAACCGGGTCGCGAGCCGTCCGATTGCGAGCCTCGATGCGGCGAATCCGCGCGCGTACGAGGATGCCCGCACACCCACCGGCAGCAATACGCCGGGTAACGTCAATGGCCACATTATCCGCTGGCGCGAACTTGGTGATGACCCGGCAGCGACCACCTTTAACTGGGACATCTACGTGTTCGGTGCCCAGGCTGACGCCGATCCCAATAACGTCAACATTTCCGCTCTGACGGCGGACAACGATTTTTCCAGTCCGGATGGTCTCTGGTTTGGGCGCGAAACCAACACATCCGGCAGCGTACTCTGGATTCAGACGGACGACGGTGCCTATACGGACGTTACCAACTGCATGCTATTGGCGGCGATACCGGGCGCGGTAGGCGACGGCGTGAACCGCATGATTACCTCCACGCTTAGCGGTGAGTCCAAGACCATAACCACCAAGATCGGCAAGCTGCCCGGTACCGCAAACCTGCTCCGCTTTCTGGTCGGTCCCAAACAATGCGAAATCACCGGTATTGATTCCACACCCGATGGCAAGGTGCTCTTCGTCAACATCCAGCACCCTGGCGAAGACACCGCGACCCCGACCCTGAACTTCGGCGATCCGAACACTTTTGGCAGCCGCTGGCCGGGTAACCAGTTTGCGGCCACCCGGCCGGGTAATCGGCCGCGTTCCGCAACACTGGTGATTACTAAGGCGGACGGCGGTGTAGTCGGGCTTTAAACCAGACACGTCTGGCATAAGACGGGCGGCGCAAGCTGCCCCTTATTGTTTTACGCGAGAGAGGAATATGATGAGATAAAGAGAACAACTACAAGGCAGGCGTTGGGAGGAGCATGAAACTTAGGCATCTGATCCCTTACCGCTATTTCACCTGGCTGGCCAGCAGCATTGCGTTTTTGATTTCGCTGCTGTTGCTGTGGCGGAATCCCCTTGTCGGCACCGTGCCGGTGCTAGTCACCGGTGCCCTCTCCGCGCTTGGCTTCCTGGACTACTTCCAGACCAAGCAGGCGATCCGGCGCAACTACCCGATCATCGCCCATATCCGCTTTCTGCTGGAGTTCATCCGGCCGGAGATCCGGCAATACTTCCTCGAATCGGAGAACGAAAAAATCCCGTTCTCGCGCGCACAGCGCTCGCTGGCCTACCAGCGCGCCAAGAACGTGGTGGACAAGCGGCCCTACGGCACTCTGATAGATGTATACGAGGAACACTACGAGTGGATCAACCACTCGATGAATCCGGTGCACATCACGGACGCCAATTTTCGCGTGATGATTGGCGAACATGGTTGCAAACAGCCTTACTCGCTGTCGGTGTTCAATATCTCGGCGATGAGTTTCGGCGCGCTTTCAGCGAACGCTATCCGCGCCCTCAACAAGGGCGCGAAGAAAGGCGGCTTCGCCCACGATACCGGCGAAGGCGGTATCTCGCCCTACCACCGCGAATATGGCGGAGACCTGATCTGGGAAGTCGGCAGCGGCTACTTCGGTTGCCGCAACGCCGACGGCACATTCAACGCGGAGTTGTTTGCGAAGAACGCAACGGATCCGCAGGTGAAGATGGTTGAGATCAAACTCAGCCAGGGCGCGAAACCCGGCCATGGCGGCGTGTTGCCGGGCGCCAAGGTCACGCGCGAGATCGCGCAGGCGCGCGGCGTGGAGGAAGGGGTGGACTGCATTTCACCCGCGCGCCATTCGGCGTTCGCTACGCCGATCGAAATGCTGCAATTCATCGCCAGGCTGCGCGAACTCTCGGGCGGCAAGCCGGTCGGCTTCAAATTCTGCCTGGGACATCCCTGGGAGTTCTTCGCCATCTGCAAGGCTATGCTGCAAACCGGTCTGACACCGGACTACATCGTGGTGGACGGCGCCGAGGGCGGTACGGGCGCCGCGCCGGTGGAATTCACCGACCACGTCGGCACACCCATGCAGGAGGCGCTGGTGCTGGTCCATAACACGCTGGTCGGCCTGCGGCTGCGCGGCAAGATCAAGATCGGCGCGGCCGGCAAGGTCATCTCGGCCTTTGACATCGCCCGCGCCATGGCGCTGGGCGCCGACTGGTGCAACGCGGGGCGCGGCTATATGTTCGCGCTGGGTTGCATCATGGCTCAGACCTGCCATACCGGCCGCTGTCCGACCGGCGTCACCACCCAGAGCTGGTTGCGCCAGCGCGCGCTGGAACCGGACGACAAGGGCGAACGCGTTTACAACTTTCACCACAATACCCTGCTGGCCCTGGCCGAGCTGGTGGGCGCCGCCGGTCTTGCGCATCCCAATCAGTTGCGCCCGCACCACATCGTGCGCCGCGTTTCGGTAAACGAGGTGCGTCTGGTATCCGCGTTGATTAAGTTCCTCAAGCCCGGCGATCTGCTGGACCATCGCGCCGATCACCCGGTTTTCACCACCTTCTGGCCGATGGCGCGTGCCGAAAGCTTCGATCCGTTCGTCACCGAGCCGGCATCACCGCCGGCGGCACCAGCGCAGGCCGCGGCGAGCGTTCAATAAGTCTTTATGCGTAATGCGCCGCCGCGCGTGCGATCTTGCCCGCGGCATCCAGGAAGAAAACCTCCGCAGCGAGCCGCCGTCCCCGCCCGTAGTAGTTGATCATTACGCTATTGGCGCCCGTCAGTACGTTGATCAACTCAAAGTTCAAGTCGGGGAATTTCGTCAGGGCTTTTGACCAATAGGCGCGGATCGCCGCTTTGCCTTGCAGGACGCCGGAGGGCTCATCCATGATTTCGCGGATATACGGGGAAGACATTTCGAAGTCGTCGCGGTAAAGCGCCAGAATGCGTTCGAGATCATGCGCGTTCCAGGCTCCAATCCAACTAGCCGCGAACGCCACGGCATCCTGCATAGTGATCACATCTGGTTCGTCGGCGCTATGTGGTGTCTCAGTTTGCCGTCACACCGGCGCAGGCCGGTGTCCATCGGGTTGAAAAGAATGGATTCCGGCCCCCGGCCTAAAACACGCCGGGGCAGGCTCCGCCGGAATGACGAACTCGGGAATCAAGCGGCAAACTGAGACACTACCTACTGTTGACAACACAACGGCCATAGGACGAATCATGCCAGACTCCCCTTTTCCCCATCCGCGAGCGCCCGAGCGCCAACCCGTCATGCAGCGGCTCCGCCGTATCGCCCGGGTATTCCTGGCGACGCTATTCGATCTGGAGTTCAAACACACGCTGACCACCCGGATGGTGCCGATCATCTACACCCTGGGCATCTTGTCCTTCGCCATTCTGGCGCTGTCCATTGGGGTGCTGGGCTTCCGCATTTCGTTTTGGGCGGGCCTCTTCTACCTGCTGGTCGTCGCGCCGGCGGCCTTCCTCGCCTCGGTGCTGGCGATGCGGGTCGCGCTGGAGTTCGTATTGTCCGTATTCAAGCTGCTTGAAGTGACCGACGCCATGTACAAACGCACCGGGGAAATCGAGCAGAACACCGCGCGCTTGACGGCACGCGTCGAAGATGTGAGTTCAGCCATCCCCCGCCTACCCGCCTGGCCGTTCGGCAACAAGGAAAAATAGGCGGCCTGGGTGGATTTCAGCTCTAGTCTTGCCCAGACGCCGTTATTCGCGAGCCTCGGCGATGACGCGCTGCAACGCCTTGCCGCGATTGCCGAGCTGCACGACCTGCATAGCGGCCAATGCCTTTACCTGGAGGGCGAGCCGCCGGCATATTTTCACATTGTCTTAAGCGGCCGGCTGCGCGTTACATCGCACGGCGTCCTGTTGGGTTATGTGAGCCGGCTGGAGCCCGTCGGCGAGATGGGCGTGATCACCGGCGAACCGCGCTCTGCCAGTGTGCACGCCGTTCGCGATAGCCTGATCCTGCGCATTCCCGGTGTGGCCTTGCTGGAGCTGCTCAATCAGAACGCGCCGGCACTGATGGCGGTCACCCGACTGGTGATTGCGCGCTTGCGGCAGTATCAGGGCCAGCGCCGGCCCGCCGCCACCGAAAGCCAGGGCAGTTTCGCCATCGTGCCGGCTTCATCGAACGTGCCCACGACGGTGTTGGCGGAAGCTTTGGTCCAGTGTCTATCGGGCTGGCCCAAGGCGCGCCTGATCACCGCCGCCCATGTGGATGCGGCGTTGGGCCCCGGTACAGCGCAAACACCCTTGACCGACAGCGAGGACGACCGCCGGCTGCGCGCCTGGCTGAACCGGCTGGAAGGCCGTCACCGTTACGTGATTTATGCCGCGGACGGCAGCGGCGCGACCTGGTCGCAGCGCTGCCTGCGGCAGGCGGATCGGGTGCTGGTCCTGGCCGAGGCCCACCTGCCTCCCGCCGACACGGCGATGCTGCGCGCGCTGCGGGAAGGTGGCTTGCTGGCGCCGATCGAGTTGGTGCTGTTGCGGCCCGAGGGCGACCCCTCCCCGCATACGCTGGCCTGGCGCGAACGCACCGGCGCCCGCGCGCACTACTACGTGCATCCCTGGGATGAGCAGGATCTGGCGGCGCTGGCGCGGCAGGTGACCGGCCGCGGCGTGGGTCTGGTGCTGGGCGGCGGCGGCGCGCGCGGCTTCGCCCACATCGGTCTGCTGCGCGCGCTGGAACAGCTCGAGATTCCGGTGGACATCGCCGGCGGCACCAGCATGGGCGCCTTTATCTCGGCCCTGCTGGCCTGCGGCTTCGACAGCGTCGAGATCGCCCACATCACGCGCGAAACCTTCGTCAAGCGCAATAACCTCAACGACTACGTAGTGCCCAGAGTGTCGTTAATCCGCGCGCAGAAATTTCTCGCGCGGCTGGTGGAGATTTTCGGCGAGCGCCAGGTTGAGGCGCTCAGACGCAGTTACTACTGCATCTCAACCAACCTCACCACCGGCGCCCCGGTCGTTCACGACCGCGGCCGGCTGGCCTATTGGGTCGGTACCAGCATGGCGGTGCCCGGCATCGTGCCACCCATCGCCTATGAAGGCGAGCTGCTTTGCGACGGCGGCGTGGTGAATAATCTGCCGACGGACGTGATGCAAAATCTGGAGCGCGGTTCGATCATCGCCTGCAACGTCAGCACCGAGGGCGATATCCGCGCGCCCGGCGCCGGTATCGGCCAGCCCGATCCGCAAGCGCTCTTGCACTGGAAAGGCGCTGGCCCGTCGCCACGCCTCGCCGAAATCCTGTTCCGCACGGCGACTTTGACCAGCGATACCGCCAAGCAGCGCGAATCCGCCGGGCGCGCGGATATCTACCTGCGCATGCCGATCCAGGACATACGCATGTTCGACTGGCACCGACTGGATGAGCTGGTGGAACGCGGCTACCAGCACGCGCTGAAGGAACTCACTCCCCTGCGCGACCGGCTCCCGCGCTGAACGCGGGGATTAAATCGTCTCTGCGCTCACCGCGGCGGGCAGCATCCCCGCGAACTGCGCGCCAAAACCGTAGGCCTCGGCCCGGCCCGCAATACGCAGCAGCAGTTCCGGGTCCACCGCGCCATAGTCCCGCGCGATTTCCGCGAACTCGCGCTGCTTGGCCGGCGACATCCGCGCGAGCAGTTCCAGCAGCGTCTCCCAGTGCTCGCCCAGCAGTGCGGCATTGACGATGCGCTCGGCCGCGGCCCGCGGCAGGCGCTCGGCGATCTGCGCCACGATGCCTCGCAAGGCCTCGCTCATCAGCTGCAATAACGACAGCGCGGCGCCCCATTGCTCTGCCTGATCCGCATCTTGAAACACCCGCTCCAGCAAACCCGGGGTCTTGAGGATAGGCAGATTGGCCAGCTTGCGCTGGGTGTCTGGTGACAGGCAGACCAGCACCGGCAATACATCGGCCCAGGTGTCCTCCTCCTGGATGGCGTTGACCAGTGCGTCAAGCACCGCCTCGCCCTGCCCCGCCGCCAGCTCGCCGAGTTCATGCTTGAGCGCATAGCTGACGTGCGTGATCAGGGCCAGGACTTTGGGCCACAGCTCGCGACGGGCGGGATCCTGCACGACCAGAATCGCTTCCCGCACTTTCTCCGACGGCAGCAGATGCAGTAGATGGTCCAGACGGTTTTTGGATTCCATGTAGAAGGCGATCTCCAGCAGCGCTGCCTCGTCGGTCAATACCTGTTCTACCGCGCGGATGGCGTCGTCCGACAGGAATTCGACGAAGCGGCTGATGGTCATGAAGTCGCGGCGCTCAAACAGCGCTTGCGCCACACTCACTATGCGCTCGATCGGAAACAGTTGAATGATGTCACGGATGCGCCGCGGGTCGAGCTCCGCACAGACCGTGGCGAGAAACGCCGGCGGCAGATGCAGGGCGATCCGCACCGCGCGCCGCGCCGACATCTCACTCGCTACCCTGCCGGTCAGCACCGGCCCGAACAGGTAGCGGCCCAGCAAGGCGGTCAACCACGCCGGCAACACGCTCGCCAGCACGGCCAGACGGCGGAAAATTCTCAGGTCCTGATCGAACAGCCGCTCGTTCGTCGCGGCGCGGAAACGCTTCAACTCCCCGGCGGGAATCGCCTTCAGGAATTCCAGCCGCTCAGGATTGAGGTCCAGCACCTGCGCCAGCTTGATGACTTCCGCCCGGATCGCAAGCCGGCTCATCGCTTCAGCTTCAGCACGACCCAGCGGATCGGTTGTGGCAGGGCGTACTTGACGGCATTTCGCTGCCGCTCGCTAGCCTGCCCAATGGCGGCACCCAGCAGGCCGATCTGCTCCGGCGTCAGCGAGCCGAAGGCGGAGAGACTCTTTACCGGCCGGTTCAACAAGGCCGCGAGCTGTTCCAGGTTCTGTGCGTCCATTGCGGCTATTTAGCGCCGTATTGGCGCCCAAAAACAAGAAGCCCGGCACAGGCCGGGCTTTTGTTGAAGCGTTGTAAAGGTTTAGTGGAACTGTTCCTCTTCGGTCGAACCAGTCAGCGCCGTGACGGATGACACGCCACCCTGAATAACGGTGGTCACGTCGTCGAAGTAACCGGTGCCCACTTCCTGCTGGTGGCTGACGAAGCTGTAGCCGCGATCGCGCGCCGCGAACTCCGGTTCCTGCACCTTCTCGACATAGGCTGTCATGCCGCGCTTCACGTAATCCTGCGCGAGGTCGAACATGTGGAACCACATCGAGTGGATACCGGCGAGCGTGATGAACTGGTACTTATAGCCCATCGCGCCCAGCTCGCGCTGGAACTTGGCAATGGTCGCGTCGTCCAGATTCTTCTTCCAGTTGAAGCTCGGCGAGCAGTTGTAGGCCAGCAGCTTGCCCGGATGCTTCTTGTGCACCTTGTCGGCAAATTCCTTGGCGAACCCGAGATCCGGCTTGCCGGTTTCGCACCAGACCAGGTCCGCGTAAGGGGCATAAGCGATGGCGCGTGAAGCCGCCTGCGCCAGACCCGGCTTGGTCTTGTAGAAACCCTCGGAGGTGCGCTCGCCGGTGACGAAGGGCTTGTCGTTCTCGTCCACGTCCGAGGTCAAGAGGTCAGCCGCTTCCGCGTCGGTACGCGCGATCACCAGCGTCGGCACGCCCGATACGTCGGCTGCGAGACGCGCGGCGATCAGCTTCTGCACCGCTTCCTGTGTCGGCACCAACACCTTGCCGCCCATGTGGCCGCACTTCTTCACGCTGGCGAGCTGGTCTTCCCAGTGTACGCCGGCCGCGCCCGCGCGAATCATCGCCTTCATCAGTTCATAGGCATTCAGCACGCCGCCGAAGCCGGCTTCCGCGTCCGCCACGATCGGCAGGAAATAGTCCACGTAGTCCTTGTGACCCGGAGCAATGTCCTTCGCCCACTGAATCTCGTCGGCGCGCTTGAAGCTGGCGTTGATGCGATCCACCACTTTCGGCACCGAGTCCACCGGATACAGCGACTGGTCGGGATACATGGACATGTAGCTGTTGTTGTCCGCCGCCACCTGCCAGCCCGAGAGATAAATCGCCTTGACGCCGGCCTTGGCCTGCTGCATCGCCTGGCCGCCCGTGAGCGCGCCGAGGCAGTTCACGTAGGGCTCGGTGTTGATCAAATCCCAAAGCTTCTCGGCGCCGCGCCGGGCCAGCGAATGCTCGACATGGATGCTGCCACGCAGACGGACCACATCCTCGGCTTTATAGCCGCGCTTGATGCTCTTCCAGCGCGGATTGGTCTCCCAGGCCTTCTGTAGTGCTGTGATCTGCTGTTCGCGGGTCATGCTCATCATAACTTCTCCATTAAATACAAATACTTAACGTTAACTATTAATGTAAATACTCGTAAGCGGGCAGAGTCAGGAAGGTAACCAGCTCGTCAGCGGTGGTGATCTCGTCGAGAATTCTAGCGGCTTCCTTGAAGCGCCCGCTTTTGAAGCGCGCTTCGCCCACCTCGCCCTTCACCACTTCGGTTTCTTCCTTGAGCAGCTTGCGGAAGAACTCCTTGGTCACCGGCGTGCCGTCATCCAGCTTCACTTTATGGCGAATCCACTGCCAGATCTGGGTACGGGAAATTTCGGCCGTGGCGGCATCTTCCATCAAATTATAAATGGGCACGCAGCCGTTGCCGGAAATCCAGGCTTCGAGGTATTGCAACGCAATGCGGATGTTTTTGCGCACGCCGGCCTCGTCTTTCGGCCCGGCGCTCGGCGCCAGCAGCTCCCTGGCCGTGATCGGCGTGTCCTGCTCGCGCATCACGTGCAGGAAGTTCTTGCGCTTGCCCAGATGCTTGCCGAACACGTTCATCGCCACTTCGGCCAGGCCGGGATGCGCGATCCAGGTGCCGTCGTGGCCGTTGCTCGCCTCGCGCTCCTTGTCCTCGGTGACCTTCTTCATCACCTGTGCGTAAAGCTCGGGATCATTCTTGACCGGGATAAAGGCCGCCATGCCGCCCATCGCCATCGCCCCGCGCTGATGGCAAGTCCTGATCAAAAGACGTGAATAGGCATTGAGAAAGGGCTTGTCCATGCCGACCGAATGGCGATCCGGCAGCACCCGGTCCTTGTGATTTTTCAGGGTCTTGATGTAACTGAAGATGTAGTCCCAGCGGCCGCAGTTCAGCGCCACCGCGTGATCGCGCATCGCGTGCAGGATTTCGTGCATCTCGAACACCGCCGGCAGGGTCTCGATCAGCAGGGTCGCCTTGATGGTGCCGCGCGGCAGATTGAAGCGATCCTCGCTGTAATCCATCACGTCGGCCCAGATCTGGGACTCGTGGTGGGATTCGTTCTTCGGCAGGTAGTAGTACGGCCCGCTGCCCTTGGCCAGCAGCGTCTGGTGGTTATGGAAGAAGTACAGACCGAAATCCAGCAGCGCCCCGGTGATCGGCTTGCCGTCCACCAGGATGTGCTTCTCCGGCAGATGCCAGCCGCGGGCACGGCAGATCAGCACACAGGTCTGGTCCTTGAGCTTGTACTCCTTGCCCTCCGGACTCTGGTAGCTGATGGTGCCGCGGATGGCGTCGCGCAGATTGAGTTGACCTTCGATTACGCCGTCCCAGGTGGGCGACTGCGAGTCCTCGAAGTCCGCCATGTAGCACTTCACCGGCGTATTCAGCGCGTTGATGACCATCTTGCGATCCACCGGGCCGGTGATCTCCACGCGCCGATCGAGCAGGTCTTCGGGGATGCCGCGGATTTTCCAGTCGCCTTCGCGGATGTGCTTTGTTTCAGGTAAAAAATCCGGCAGACCGCCATTGTCGAAGTGCTGCTGGCGCTCCTTGCGGCGCTCCAAGGCTTGTTCCACCCGTGGCCGGAACATACGCACCAGATCGGTGACGTAGTCCAGGGCTTCTTCCGTGAGAATGGCCTGGTACTCGGGTTTTATCGGCGCCGTGATGACGGCTCCGCCGATCGTGCTCTGCGCCTTGCTCATGGTCTCATTCATACCCAACCGCAATAGAAAAGGCCCCGTAAGGCCTTGTTTTTATGAACAGGTTTTTGGCTTTCCTCCCCACGCCCAACAGTAAAAGAATCGCGGCGTAGCGCAAGCCAAAAGTGTCGCCCCAAAGGGCCGCGTAGTATAGCGAGTCTTAGCGTTTTTACATATTCAGGCGTATGCGTGTGCAGACTCGCCAAACGACGGCGCATAAAGCTTCGCTGATCATCGCGCTCAACAAGCCCTATGGCGTGCTGTGCCAGTTCCGCGATGACGCGGGCCGGTCTACGCTGGCTGACTATCTATCTGTGAAGGATGTTTATCCCGCGGGCCGCCTGGATACCGATAGCGAGGGGTTGGTGCTATTAACCAACGACGGCGTGCTACAAAATCGCATCAGCGATCCACGCCATAAGCTGTGGAAAACCTACCTGGTGCAGGTGGAGGGTAGGCCGGACGAACTGACGTTGAACAAACTGCGTAGCGGTGTTCTGCTCAAGGACGGCCCTACTCTCCCCGCCCGCGTAACACCGGTCGGGCAGCCCGACTGGCTGTGGCCGCGCACGCCGCCGATCCGTTATCGAGCAGCTATCCCGACCAGTTGGATGGAATTGCAAATCCATGAAGGCCGTAATCGGCAGGTCAGGCGCATGACGGCGGCGATAGGCCATCCCAGCTTACGACTGATTCGTTATGCGATAGGGCTCTTCAGTCTCGAGCAACTCGCTCCGGGTCAGTGGCGCGAACTCGCATCCAGCGAGCTGAATTCTCTACTGGGCAGCGCTACTTCTGATGTATCGGCTGATCTGAAACAACCACGCCGTCCACGTCGGCGTATACCCACGAGCCCGGCCTGAACGTAACACCGGCGAAGCTCACGACCTTGTCCGCGTGACCGGAATGCAAGCCCTTCTCACTCTTGCGTGGATGCGTGCCCAGGGCCTTGATACCCACTTGCTGGGTTGCGAGTTCGGCCGAATCGCGCACATAACCGTACACGACCATCCCTGCCCAGCCGTTCTTCACCGCCAGTTGCCCCAGATTGCCGCCCACAAGGGCGCAGCGATTTGAACCACCACCGTCCACGACCAGCACGCGGCCTTCGCCGAGCGTTTCGAGCGTCGCGCGCACCAGCGCATTATCCTCAAAAATCTTGAGTGTCTTGATCGGCCCGTGAAACGCGAGCCGGCCGCCGTAGTCCCTGAACATCGGCTCGCAGACCTGGGCTTCGGGATGCGCGTCAGACAAGTCAGTCGTGGCGTAACTCATTGGGAGATTTTGTCGGAGCGTTTGACCAGCGTCGGCAAGACTAACGCGTACAGTGCGATGGCGACAAAAGCGATCAGCGTCCAGGCGGGCAGACTTAAACCCAGCCAGGCGGCGTCCACCTTGGCGCAGTCGGCGTCACCCCGCAATACCACGCGCATGACTTCAGTAAAGGGCAGGATCTCAAGCAGGTAATCGAGCGGCGGTCCGCAGGCCGGCACCTGATCCGCCGGCAGGTGCTGGAGCCACACGTGCCGCCCTGCTATCGCCACGCCCGCTCCGGCGCCGATCAGCGCAAGAAACGAATAGCCCCACCTTCCCCACCCCACCGGGTTATGAATGGCGCCCGCCAGAAAAGCCAATGCTGCCGCGAACATGGCGATGCGCTGAAAAATGCACAGTGGGCAAGGCGCCAGGCCAAATGCGAATTCCAGCAAATAGGCGAAGCCAAGTCCGCCGGCGCAAATCAGAAAGCCGAGCAGGCTGAGATTGCGGAAAGTCAGAGACATTGACGCATCAACCCCCCGCTCCGCCGGGTCCCTTGATACCACCGGTGGTCAACTCGGCCGGATCGAGCAATTTACGCAGAAGTTTGTCATCGAGATCGGTTTCTGCACGGGCCACGTCATAAATGGGCTTGCCGAGCTTATAGGCTTTCTTGGCGATGGCCGCACCCTTCTCATAGCCGATCACCGCATTCGCAGCGGTGATGAGTATGGGATTTTTCTCAAGCGCGTTCTTGATATTGTCCTTGCGCACGCTGAAATCCGCGATCGCTTTGTCGGCGAGTAGCCGTGAAACATTCGCCAGCAGTTCAATGCTCTGACTCAGGTTTAGTGCCACCACCGGCAGCATGACGTTGAGCTGGAAGTTGCCGCTCTGGCCGGCGATGGTGATGGTGGCGTCATTGCCGATCACTTGCGCCGCCACCATGCAGGTGGCTTCCGGAATCACCGGATTGACCTTGCCCGGCATGATGGACGAGCCGGGTTGTAGCGCGACGAGCTCGATCTCGCCGATGCCCGCCAGTGGACCGGAATTCATCCAGCGCAGGTCATTGGCGATTTTCAGCAGCGACACCGCCACGGTCTTGAGTTGCCCGGACAGTTCTACCGCGGCATCCTGCGAAGACAGGCTCTCGAAATAATCCGGCGAGGGCGTGAACTTGACGCCCGTGCGCTTTGACAGCGCCTGCGCAAACTTCCTGCCGAATTGCGGATGCGCGTTAATACCGGTCCCGACCGCGGTGCCGCCCTGAGCCAAAGCCTGAATACGCGGGCCACAGGCCTTGAGGCGCGCAATGCCATTGCGTATCTGTTGCGCCCAGCCACCCAGTTCCTGATCGAAGCGTACCGGCATCGCGTCCATTAAATGCGTACGGCCGGTCTTGGTCTCGCCTTTGAGCGATTGCGCCTTGCGCTCCAGCGTTTTCGCCAGATGCGCCAGCGCCGGCAGCAGTTTTTCGCTGACACCCAGCGCCGCTGAAACATGAATCGCGGTAGGAATCACGTCGTTGGAGGACTGACCGTAGTTGACGTGATCGTTCGGATGCACCTTGGCGCCGCCTTTCGACGCCAGATTAGCAATCACCTCATTCGCATTCATATTCGAGGAAGTGCCGGAGCCAGTCTGAAATACGTCAATCGGGAATTGCCGGTCGTGCTTGCCCTCGGCCACTTCGAGCGACGCGGCGATAATGGCCTGCGCCGTCTTCTTGTCAATGGTCTTGAGTTCAGCATTGACCTCGGCCGCGGTGGCCTTGATCAGGCCCAGCGCCCGGATGAACTCGCGCGGCATGGCGAGACCCGAGATCGGGAAGTTGTCCACCGCGCGCTGGGTTTGCGCACCCCATAATGCGTCGGCCGGGACTTTCAGCTCGCCCATGCTGTCGCGTTCGATGCGAAATTTCGCCATCGCCCTAGCTCCTGAATTAAGATGCGCAATCCTACCATCACGGTTTTCGGGCATGAAACTGAGCTCGCTCTCCGCTATTTCGCCCATTGACGGGCGTTACGCCGACAAGACCTGGGGTCTGCGCGATATCTTCAGCGAGTATGCGCTGATGCGCTACCGGCTGACGGTCGAAATCCGCTGGCTACAGGCGCTCTCCTCGCATCACCAGATCAAGGAAGTTCCCGCCCTTTCCGCGGAGGCCAACCAGGCACTGAATCAGCTCATCGAGGGCTTCGACGAACAGCAGGCGCAGCGCGTCAAGACGATCGAGGAGGCGATCAATCACGACGTCAAGGCGGTCGAGTATTACCTGAAGGAGAAAACCGACCACAATCCCGAGTTGAAGAAGCTGGCCGAGTTCTTCCATTTCGCCTGCACCTCCGAAGACATCAATAATCTCGCGCACGCCCTGATGCTGCGCGATGCGCGCGCGAAGTTCCTGCTGCCGGCGATGGATGAGATCATCCGCACGCTTAAAGGCCTGGCGCAGACCTACGCCGAGCAGCCAATGCTGGCCCGTACTCACGGCCAGCCCGCCTCGCCCACCACGCTGGGCAAGGAAATGGCGGTGTTTGCCCTGCGTCTGCAACGTCAGCGCAAGCAACTCGCAACAACGGCGGTGCTGGGGAAGATTAATGGCGCGGTCGGCAATTACAACGCGCATCTGGCCGCCTATCCTGAAGTGGACTGGCCGGAATTCGCGCGCATCGTGATCGAGGGGCTGGGTGCGGGGCAAAGTCCGATCACCACCCAGATCGAACCGCATGACTACATCGCCGAGTATTTCGCGGCCATCATGCGCTTCAACACCATACTCGTTGACTTCAGCCGCGACGCTTGGGGCTATATCGCCATCGGCTATTTCAAGCAGAAGACCGTGCAGGGCGAGGTCGGCAGCTCGACCATGCCGCACAAGGTCAATCCCATAGACTTCGAAAACGCGGAGGGCAATCTGGGCGTCGCCAACGCGCTGCTGGATCATCTCTCGCAAAAACTGCCGGTTTCGCGCTGGCAGCGCGACCTCACGGATTCCACGGTGTTGCGTAATCTAGGTGTCGGCGTGGCGCATAGCGTGATTGCTTATCAGTCGGCGCTTAAGGGAATCAGCAAGCTGGAGGCCAATCCCGACGCGATGGCCGCCGACCTTGACGCGAACTGGGAAGTACTAGGAGAAGCGATTCAGACCGTGATGCGCCGTTACGGCATCGAGCAAGCCTACGAAAAGCTCAAGGAACTGACTCGCGGCAAGCGCGTGACGCAGGAGACGCTGGCTAAATTCATCAACGGGCTCGATCTGCCCGTAGCGGAGAAGAAGCGCTTGCTGGCGCTGACTCCGAGTAGTTATACCGGGAACGCGGCGCAGCAAGCCAAGGCGGCGGGTACAGTTTAGGAGCGAGCCTGCACGATCCAAGCGCGATGCCGTGATGTGCGGCACCCGACCCCTCCCCTCAATCCCCTCCCGCAGGGGGAGGGGAAGTTCCCTCTCGGTTATTCCTCCGGGGCCAGCACCTCAAACTGCCTGATGGCCGCACGTAATGGCTCCGGCACCGGCACGGACTTCTGCGCTTTGTAATCAAACCAGACGATTACCGCGCGAGCGATTGCTACCGGTTCCGTCTGCCCCGCTTCAAACACCGGATTGATCAGCGTCATGCTGCTGCGACCGATTCGCTCCGCACGCGCGCCGATTTCCACCGCCGCCGGCCAGCGCAATTGGCGCAGAAAGCTGCACTGGATATCCGCCAGAATCGGCCCCTCGTCGGTCAAGTCGGCCTGTTGTAAACCGGTGCGCATACGCTCCACCCAGGTCACGCGGGCATCCTCAGCGTAGCGCAGGAACTGGACGTTGTTCACGTGACCCAACCGGTCCACATCACCCCAGCGTACCGGCATTGATAACAGGTGCTTGAATTGTTCACGACGGACTTCTGGACGCATGAGCTGACCCGGCTGTTTAGGAGCGCCACTTTATCAGCGCGCCCGGGGGTGTTTCAGATTCCGTTCGTCCTGAGCGTAGGCCCCGTTCGATTCCTTCGACTTCGCCGCTGCGCGGCTACGCTCAGGACGAACGGGGCCGAAATCGAAGGGCGAACTGGGACACTACCTGCCGCCTAAGAATCTTGACATACGCACCCGTACGGACAACACTTTCCCTCATGGCTGACACAAAACGAAGTTTGACGGCGGAAGCCTGGGCGCGGGCCGCGCTGGAAACCATTGCGCGGGAGGGCGTGGACAGCGTCGCGGTCGAATCGCTCGCGCGCGAACTGGACGTCACCAAGGGCAGTTTCTACTGGCATTTCCCCTCGCGCGACGCCTTGCTGGACGCGGCCTTGAAGCTTTGGGAGAAGCACGAAACCGAAGATCTGCTGGCGCGCGTCGGTAACGAGACCGATCCCTATAAACGCATTGTGCGTGCGTTCACCAAAGTCGACGCCAGCCAGCACGCCAGCCGGCTGTATCTCGCGCTGTCCGCGGCCGGTGCGCATCATCCGAAGATCGCGGAAGTCGTACGCCGCGTATCGGTGTCGCGGCTGGATCACCTGGTGGATGGCTATCGCGCGCTCGGCCTGAGCGAGGACGACGCAGCGCGCTGGGCCGCCCATGCCTACTCGGTTTATCTGGGCATCCTGCATCTGCGCCACGATGTGCCGGATGCGCTACCCGAGTACGGTTCGCCCGCCTATCAGGGTTATATGCAGCATTTGATCGCCACGCTCATCCCGGAAACGCATGCGCGCGAAGCGCAACTCCGGATGAAGGTGGCTTAGTGTTTGCGAATTGGAAATATCGTTAAGTAGTTCGACGTTATTCAGAGGTGGTGTCTCAGTTTGCCGTCACACCGGCCCTTCGACTTCGCTCAGAGCCTGCCCCGTACTCGATACGGGGATAAACTCCGGCCGGTGTCCATGGGCTTGAAAAAAATGGATTCCGGCTTTCGCCAGAAAGACAGCATAGATACGAAGGAGAAGCTCATGACCGGACTAACCGCTTTGCTCATCGCGCTTGCTGCGTTCTGGGTGCTGGCCTATATCGGCGTGCCGCTGCTGGTCTGGACCGGTGCGGCGGCGATATATCTACTGGGCTTGTGGGCAACCGGGCTGATGGGTATGGGTGCGCTACAAGTTTCGCTGGTGATCTTCGGCGTGCTGGCGCTTTTGTTCAACTTGCCACTGCTGCGCCGGATGCTGGTCACCCGCCCGGTGTTCGCGGGTTTCAAGAAAGTGCTGCCGGAAATGACCTCCACCGAACGCGAGGCTTTGGAAGCCGGCGCCATCTGGTGGGAAGGCGAAATGTTCCGCGGCAAGCCGGACTGGGACCAGTTGCTCAATTTCCAGCGCACCCAGCTCACCAGGGAAGAGCAATCTTTCCTGGACAACGAGTGCAACCAGCTATGCGCGATGGTTGACGACTGGAAAATCCAGTTTGAGCTGAAGGATTTGCCGGAAGAAGTCTGGAGCTTCATCCGCAACAAGGGCTTCATGTCCATGCTGATCAGCAAGCAATGGGGTGGGCTCGGCTTCTCCGCTTACGCTCAGTCCTGCGTAGTGACCAAGCTTGCCACCCGTTCCACCACCGCAGCGGTCACGGTAATGGTACCGAACTCGCTGGGACCGGGCGAGCTGTTGATGCACTACGGCACTGAGGAACAGAAAAAGAAATGGCTGCCGGGTCTGGCCGCGGGCAAGGAAATCCCCTGCTTCGGCCTGACTGGCCCTGACGCCGGTTCCGACGCCGGTGCAATTCCGGATGTCGGCATCGTTTGCTTCGGCGAATGGGAAGGCAAACGCGTGCTCGGTATGAAGCTGCGCTTCAAGAAGCGTTACATCACGCTGGCGCCGGTCGCCACCGTCGTTGGCCTTGCGCTGAAGCTGCACGATCCGGATGGCTTGCTGGGTGACAAGAACAAGACGGAATACGGCATCACCTGCGCGCTCGTACCCGCCAATCTGCCGGGTATCAAGATCGGCTCACGGGCGTGGCCCTGCAACACGCCATTCATGAACGGCTCCATCGCTGGCAATGATGCCTTCGTGCCGATTGACGCCATCATCGGCGGCCAGGCCATGGCCGGCAAAGGGTGGCGCATGCTGGTGGAATGCCTGTCCGCCGGTCGCGGCATCTCGCTCCCTGCCCTGTCCGCCGCCGCGGGCAAGGCCGGCTACTTCGCCACCGGCGCCTACACCCGTATCCGCCGCCAGTTCAAGATGCCGATCGGCAAGTTCGAAGGCGTGCAGGAGGCGATGGGGCGCATCGCCGGCTACACCTACCAGCTGGAGGCGATGCGCTCGCTCACCGCCAGCGCGGTGGACTACTGCCAGCGCGAGTTGCACAAAGGCCCGTCGGTGGTCACGGCGATTGCCAAGTACCACATGACCGAGATGATGCGGCAGGTGTTGATTGACGCGATGGATATCCACGGCGGCCGCGGCGTGATGCAAGGCCCGCGCAATTACCTGGCGCAGGCTTACCAGGCCGTGCCGATTGCGATCACGGTGGAAGGCTCGAATATCCTTACCCGTAACCTGATGATTTACGGCCAGGGTTCGATTCGCTGCCATCCCTTTGTATTTCCCGAAATGGAAGCCGCGCGCAAGGACGATCTCGCCGAGTTCGACAAGCTGTTTTTCAGCCATATCGGCTTCTCCTTGAATCGCGGCATACGCGCGCTGACTCTGGGCCTGACCGGTGGTTTGCTGGCCGACTCACCCATGCCCGGTCCGACGGCCAAGTACTTCAAGGCGCTCACGCGCATGTCGGCGGCGATGGCCTTCGTCTCTGACGTGACGATGCTGGTCGTCGGCGGCGAGTTGAAGCGCAAGGAGCGGCTGTCCGCGCGCCTTGGCGACGTGCTCTCGCACCTTTATATGGCGTCCTGTGTCCTCAAGTATTACTACGATGAGGGCCAGTCGCAGGAAGATCTGCCGCACGTCGAGTGGTGCCTGCAGAATTCCCTGGCGGAGATCAACAAGGCCTTCGACCAGTTCTTCGCCAACTTCCCGGTCCGTCCGGTGGCGTGGTTTCTGCGCTTCATGGCCTTCCCGCTCGGCCGCTCCTATACGCCTCCTTCCGATCGCTTAAGCGGAGTTTTGGCGAACATGATGATGGAACCGACCGCGCTCAAAGCCCGCCTGACGCGCGAGGTTTACGTCGGCGAAAGCAAGGATGATCAGTCCGGCCGCATGAAACACGCGTATGAGGCCTTGCTGAAAATTGAGCCGCTCTATAACAAATTCCAGAAAGCCATCCACAAGGACAAGATCGGCGGCTTTGGCGTGCTGGAACAGTTGGCGAACTGCGTAAAAGCGGGTGCGCTGACTCAAGCCGAAGCGGATCAGCTCAAGGTATTCGAGGAGCTGCGGCTGGATGCGATTCTGACCGACCACTTCACCAAGGAATACATCCAGAATCCATTCGAAGCGGCCATGATGACGGTGCCGCGCCGCGCGGTCGCCTAGTCGCTGGGCCCTTGTAATCACCTCGGGGACATGAGGGTGGCCGCTCTCGGCCAATTGCGATCTTTCGAGGCTTCGCTCTGAATGTCTCGTATCAGCCCGTTGCTGTCACTCGCATCCGACCGCTCCTGGGATTTTCAATCAGCGCCTTCGGCTGTGCGACTCGTCAGGCGTCACCTTGTCCGACGGCAAACAGGGTCCACTCACCGGGCACGCCCTTGAGATCATGGATGCCGCGTTTCTCGAAGTTGTAATGCGAGCCCAACAGGATGGCCTGCACGGAGTGCGACACCAGCACTTCACCGGCACGCGCCGCAGCCATCACACGGGCGCCGACATGAACGCTGATACCACCGATGTCGCCATCGTCGCGCAACTCCACTTCCGCGGTGTGCAGGCCGGCACGCAACCTGAGGTTCACCGTCGCCATCGCCTCGTGCAGCGCCCGCGCGCATTCAATCGCGCGGCCGGGGCGGTCGAAGCTCGCGAGCATGCCATCGCCGGTACGATTGACCAGGCGGCCGCCAAAGCGGGCGATCTGCTCGGCGGTGATCTGGTCGTGCCGGTTCAGCAGCGCATGCCAAGCGGCGTCGCCCATCTTCGCGGCCAGCGCGGTCGAATCAACGATGTCGGTGAACAGCACGGTGAGCAACGCGCGCTCGGCCTCGCCGCCGCGACGCTGTCCGGTCACGAATTCCTCGACGTGGTCGAGAATCAGCTCGGGCGTTTCCCAGAACGGTTGGCCATCGGCGCCGGGGAGTTCGACCAAGCGCGCGCCCGAAGTATGTTCCGCCACGTAGCGCGCCTGGGCGAGTGGCCACCACCGGCTGTTGCCGCGTGCCATGACCAGGGTTGGCGCGCGGATGCTGAACAGAATCGGCCTTGCGTCGAAATTACGCGCTTGCAACATACTTTCGACGACGGCCTTGGGCGACGCTACGGCGCGCTGCCATTTCGCAACCCAGCGCAGGGTGCGCTCGTCATGGGCCAGGCTGGGGCAGATTGCGACTGCATGTTTCTCCGTGCCCCAAGACTTGCGCGTGAAGTCCAGGAATTCGGCCGTGGTCTCCGGTGCAAATCCTTGCGGATAGTCCGGCGCCGCCGAGCGGCGGGCTGCCGGGTTGAACAGCGCGAGCGCACGGACCCGCCCGGGGTGCGCGGCGGCGAACTGCAAAGCCAAGGGCGCACCGTCTATCCAGGCCAGGAAGGCGGCCGACTTGGAGCCGGTCGCATCCATGACCGCCAACAGATCTTCGGTCCAGTATTGCGACACTTCGCCGCCACCGTTGGGGCGCGCATCGGAGAGTCCGGAGCCGCGCGCGTCGAAACGGATCAGCCGGCTGAAGGAGACCAGCCGGCGCAGAAAGCGCGCGACCCCGGGGTCTTCCCACTCGAGGTCGAGGTGTCCCCATCGCCCCTGGGTCACAACCAGATCGAGCGGCCCTTCGCCCAGCACCTGATAAGCGACGCGGTCGTCGCCGACGGTGGTGTAGCGGGTTTCGGGCTGGATCATGGCGGCGCACTCGCGGCGGAAGAGATGAACACCCTTGTCATGTGCCGTCATGATGGCACAGACCCGATTTCGCGCGCTGACGGTGAATACGGCCGCGGTCGGCGGCAATGCGAGATTGCTGGCGCAATCGGGCTGGCGTGGGAAGGATTGACAGTAGCCGATCAAAATGAAAGCATTCCGCTATCACTTTGCAGGCATCGCCATGACCCAACTCAGCATTCGCAATCTCGACTCCGCTACGGCCGCACAACTCAAGCGTGCGGCCAAGAAAACAGGGCAGAGCCTTAATCGCTATTTACTCGGTGTGTTGAGCCAGGGTGGCGTGCAGCAGGCGGGTGCAGGACAAGGTCCGCACGACGATCTCGACGCATTGGCCGGCGGCTGGAACAAGGCGCAGGCGCAGGCTTTTGAGCGCGCGACCGCGCCGTTTCGCAAGGTGGACGAAACGCTGTGGCGCTGAAATCCATTCTGCTGGATACCAATGCCTACACCGCGTTCCTGCTGGGGCGTGACGTGGCGCGTGAGATTGTGCGGCGGGCGGACGTCCTGGCTCTGAGCGCGGTGGTTCTCGGTGAGTTGCTTGCCGGGTTCGCCGCTGGCAGCCGCCAGGCCCAGAACCGGGCGACGCTCACCAAGTTTCTGGCGTCGCCGCGTGTGCGTGTGCTGGCGATCAGCGACACGACCGCAGACTACTACGCGCGCACCTACGCCGCCCTGCGGCGCAAGGGGCGGCCGATCCCGACCAACGACCTCTGGATCGCAGCCTCGGCGCTGGAGTGCGGCATGCGGCTTTACTCTTATGACGCTCATTTTGCGGAGATTGACGGCCTGATTTGCGGCAATTCTCCTGAAGCTTTTCTGCTCTAGCCAAGATCCGCCGGCGGGTGTGGAGACCGGAGTGACCACTTCACCAAGGAATACATCCAGAACCCCTTCGAAGCGGCCATGATGACGGTGCCGCGCCGCGCGGTCGCTTAGATCGCATCCATTCTTTTGCGCGGGCGGTCCGCGCGCCCAGACCTTTTACGGCGAGTTGATCCGATCGGTATGCCCAAGATCGCGGTTTGGTGCAATGCGGTCGCGCAGAATCTGCTTGATTTCGCGGATATCCGGGAAATGCCCCAGCAGCTTGCGATCCAGCAGTATTTCTCCATCGAGCCGGATTTGATAAATGCCGCCGGTACCGGGAACAAGGCTGACTGCACCAAGCTCATCGGTAAAGGTGGTCAGCAGCTCTTGTGCCATCCAGGCCGCGCGCATCAGCCAGTGGCATTGAGTGCAGTATTCAATCTCGACTCTGGGCTTGGTCATATTCCTGTACTGTCATTGCGAGCCCCCTTCGACAAGCTCAGGATAAACTTTGCGAAGCAATCTCGACGTTACCACGCGGATAACAAAGAGATCGCTTCGTCACTTTGTTCCTCGCGATGACAGCGAAGCGTAGGCTTTGAGAAATTCTTCCGGCTGGCGCTTGGGTTTGCCGGACGATAATTCAGCACAGACAAAATGCGTGGTGGCACGGATCAGTACCATGCTGTCACGCGGCCGGATAATTTGATACTTGCGCCACAGGCTTAGCTTGCCGTCGTTTTCGTGCAGCCAGGTGCCCACAATCAACTCGTCATCCAAATAGGCTGCACCCAGATAGTCGAGCTCGTGCCGGCGAACCACCATGGCTCGATCAAGACGCTTGTAAGCTTCCAAATCGAGACCCAGCTCGATGGAATGCTGCCAGGCGGCTTGTTCCAGCCAGCGCAGATAGCTGACGTTGTTGCAGTGGTCGAGACCATCCACATCGGCGGACTCGACCGTGACGGCAAAGCTGAAGGAGGGTGGTATATCCCAAGGCAGGCGGTCGGCTTCCAGGGTCATGAATAGTCAATAGAATCAGTACCAGCCGCATCTTAGCGCCCTCCAGTCCCCTCTAGTATTGCCGAGCGATACTGGACTAAAATAGTCCTATATACGACGCGGGACTTGCCATGCTTCGGATCAGCAAGATGACGGATTACGGCGCGCTGGTGATGACTGCGCTGGCGCACGACCCCACCGGCCTGCACAACGCAGCCGATCTGGCCGCGCGCACCCATGTATCGGAACCGGCCGTCAGCAAGCTGCTCAAAGCGCTGACGCGGGGCGGCTTGATCAATTCCATCCGCGGCGTGCATGGCGGCTATCGGCTGGCGCGAGCGCCCGAGCAGATCCGCATGACCGACATCATTGCCGCGCTGGAAGGTCCTATCGGCCTCACACAGTGCGCGCATGAACCGGGTGCCTGCGGCATTGAGCATCTTTGCGGTGTGCGCGGCCACTGGCAAGTCATCAACCGCGCCATCAAAAAAGCCCTGGACAACGTCACGCTGGCGGAGATGATCGCGCCGATCAGACAGGTGCAAATTCACATGCAGCCGCGCACGGGCGCGGCCGCGGGAGCCTGAGCATGGCCGCGCTCGAACAGCCCGCAAGAAACGAACAAGTCCACGCGCTGCTGCAAAAGGACTACGCCGCCGGTTTCATCACCGACGTCGCCGCGGACACGCTACCGCCCGGTCTGAATGAGGACGTCATTCGCCACATCTCGCGCAAGAAGGGCGAGCCGGAATGGATGACTGACTGGCGGCTGAAGGCCTACGCGTTCTGGCAGAAGATGGAGGAACCGCGCTGGGCGCATGTGCAATACGGGCCGATTGACTACCAGGCGATCTCTTATTACTCCGCGCCGAAATCAGCCAAGGACGCGCCGCAGAGTCTGGCCGACGTGGATCCCAAACTGCTCGAAACCTACGAGAAACTGGGCATTCCGCTGCGTGAGCGTGAAATTCTGGCCGGGGTGCGGAACGTCGCGGTAGACGCGGTGTTCGACAGTGTCTCCGTCGCCACCACTTTCAAGGCCGAGCTGGCCAAAGCCGGCGTGATCTTCTGCTCGGTTTCGGAGGCAGTGCGCGAGCATCCGGAACTGGTGCGCAAGTACCTGGGCTCGGTCGTGCCGCAAAAGGATAATTTCTTCGCCGCGCTCAACTCGGCGGTATTCACCGATGGTTCCTTTGTCTATGTGCCCAAGGGCGTGCGCTGCCCGATGGAGCTGTCCACTTACTTTCGCATCAACGCCAGCAACACCGGCCAGTTCGAGCGCACGCTGATCATTGCGGACGAAGGCGCCTATGTGAGTTATCTGGAAGGTTGCACCGCGCCCAAGCGGGACGAAAATCAGTTGCACGCCGCGGTGGTGGAACTGGTGGCGCTGGAAGGTGCCCAGATTAAGTATTCAACCGTACAGAACTGGTATCCCGGCGACGAGAACGGCGTCGGCGGCATTTACAACTTCGTCACCAAGCGCGGTGACTGCCGTGGCGCACGCTCGCGGATTTCCTGGACACAGGTGGAAACCGGCTCGGCCATCACCTGGAAGTATCCGAGCGTGATTCTGCGCGGCGATGACTCCGTCGGCGAGTTTTACTCAGTGGCGCTGACCAATCACCGTCAGCAGGCCGACACCGGCACCAAGATGATTCACGTCGGCAAGAACACCAGCTCCACGATCATCTCGAAGGGCATTTCCGCGAATCGCGGCCAGCAGGCCTATCGCGGACTCGTGCGCGTGATGCCAAGCGCCGAAAATGCGCGCAATTACACCCAGTGCGATTCGCTGCTGATTGGCGATCGTTGCGGCGCGCATACCTTCCCGTATACCGAAGTGAAAAACCCCACGGCCCGTCTGGAGCATGAGGCCACCACCAGCAAAATCGGCGAGGACCAGCTGTTCTACTGCCGCAGCCGCGGCATCGCGGAAGAAGATGCGGTCAACATGATCGTCAATGGCTTCTGCAAGGAAGTGTTCAAGGAATTGCCGATGGAGTTCGCGGTGGAGGCGCAGAAGTTGCTGGGCGTCTCGCTTGAGGGTGCCGTGGGCTAATTTTTAGTGTCTATGTAAACCGGAGAAGATTCCCGCTTGCGCGGGAATGACATCACAGCGAAATGCTAAAGATCACGAATCTGCACGCCGGCGTAAACGGCAAAGAAATTCTCAAGGGCATCAACCTCGAGGTAAAAGCCGGGGAAGTGCATGCGGTCATGGGCCCCAATGGCTCAGGCAAGAGCACGCTGGCCGGCATTCTGGCCGGCCGTGCAGACCTCACGCTCAGTCAGGGCAGCGTCAGCTATCAGGGCAAAGACCTGCTGACGCTGGCGCCGGAAGAACGCGCGCGCGACGGCATTTTCCTGGGCTTCCAATATCCGGTGGAGGTGCCAGGCGTGAGCAATCTGTACATGCTGCGCGCGGCGCTTAACGCCAAACGCAAGCACCAAGGTCAGCCGGAAGTGGACGCCATGGATTTTCTCAAGCTGGTCCGCGAGAAAGTGCGGCTCATGAAGATAGACGAGAAGATGCTGTATCGCGGCGTCAATGAAGGCTTCTCCGGCGGCGAGAAGAAACGCAACGAGATTCTGCAAATGCTGGTGCTGGAGCCGAAGCTCGCGATTCTCGATGAGACGGATTCCGGGCTGGATATTGACGCGCTCAAGATTGTGGCGGAAGGCATCAACGCGCTGCGCTCACCCGAGCGGGCTGTGCTGCTGGTGACGCACTATCAACGGCTGCTGGATCACGTCGTGCCGGATGCGGTACATGTGCTGGCCGAGGGCCAGATCGTGCTCTCCGGCGGCCGCGGACTGGCGCTGGAGCTGGAAGCGAAAGGTTATGGCTGGCTGGGATTGGAGGATAGCTCTTCGAGCCCCGCTGGAGCAGCGGCCTGATGACGCTTGCCCCTTTCCTCGAAAGCTGCCGCAACGCGCTGCGCACTGGTGATGCTGCGCGCGAACAGGCGCTGGTGTCAGCCTTGGCGCGCGGCCTGCCCAGCAAGCGCGATGAAGACTGGAAATACAGCGAGCCCAGCCTGCTGGCGCAAAAGCAGTTTCAGGCTGCTTCGTCCAACAACGGCGATGCGGCGCCCTGGCTGCTGGACGGTCTGGATGCGACCTCGCTGATATTCGTGAACGGGCATTACCGCGCCGATTTGTCCGGCCCCTTCCCCCCTGGCTTGCGTCTCGAAAAGGCGGGCGATGCAGTCGCTGCTACTGCCAGTTCAAGCTTCAGCGATCTCAATTTCGCGCTGGCCGAAGGCTGGCAACTGGCCCTGGACGAGGGCGCTGCGCCGCAACGGCCGGTACATCTGCTGTATCTGCATAGCGCCGCCGGCAGCATGAGCCACCACCGGATGCGGCTTCGGCTGGGCCGCGGTAGCGCGCTCAGCCTGATCGAGCACTACGCCGGCGCTGAACACGAATATTTCTGCAACGCGCATACGAGCGCGGTACTGGCTGACGGCGCAAGGCTGCGTCACTACCGGCTGCAGCAACACGGTCCCAGCGCGTTACACGTCGGCCAGTTTCAGATTCAACAAGCTGGCGACAGCCAGTTCTACAGCCATAGCGTGGACCTCGGCGGGCTATGGGTGCGCAACGATTTGCAAGCGAGCCTCGCCGCGCCTGGCGCGCAGGCGCATCTGCACGGCGTCTATGCGCCCGGCAAGCGCCAACACATGGACAATCACACGCGGGTTGACCATCGCGCGCCGCGGGGCACCAGCCGGGAAGTGTTCAAGGGAATTCTGGACGGTCATGGCCGTGGCGTGTTCAACGGCAAGATCGTGGTGCATCAAGACGCACAGAAAACCGATTCCGAGCAATCTAGCGCTGCATTATTGCTGTCGCGCACGGCGGAAGTGGATGCCAAACCGGAACTGGAGATTTATGCCGACGACGTGAAGTGCAAGCACGGCGCCACCGTTGGTCAGCTCGATGAAGATGCGGTGTTCTATCTGCGCAGCCGTGGCCTTAGCGAGCCGGCTGCGCGCGGTTTGCTGACCTACAGCTTTGTGGATGCGCTGATCGGCCAGATCGAGATTCAGCCGCTGCGGCGCCATATCGAAGCGGCGCTGCTCAGCCGCTTGCCCGGCGCGGAACAGTTCGCGGGTTTACTGCAATGAGCAAGTCGCTGCGCAGCTCGGAAATCCCCCCTTGCCCCCCCTTTTTCAAAGGGGGGGCGCTAGAGGCGTGGGGAATTTTGATAGTGGATTGCTGCAATGAGTAAGCTGCTGCGTGATCCGGAAATCCCCCCTGCCCCGCCTTTGGTAAAGGGGGGAGCGCCGCAGGCGCGGGGGGATTTTGATGTCGCCGCGGTCCGTGCGCAGTTTCCAACCCTGCAACAGCAGGTGCAGGGCAAGCCACTGGTTTATCTGGACAACGCCGCCACCACCCATAAACCGCAGGCGGTGCTCGATGCGCTGACTCGCTACTACCGGCTGGACAACTCCAATGTCCATCGCGGTGTGCATACGCTGTCGGAGCGCGCTACCGCAGCTTACGAGGGCGCACGCGAGAAGGTGCGAGGTTTTCTGAATGCGGCTAGCACGCACGAAATCGTGTTCACACGCGGCACTACCGAAAGCATCAACCTGGTGGCGCAAAGCTTCGTGCGTCCGCGGATTCGCGCCGGCGACGAAATTCTGATCACCGGCATGGAGCATCATTCCAATATCGTGCCCTGGCAGTTGGTGTGCGAACAAACCGGCAGCAAGCTGATAGTGGCCCCATTCAGCGATGCCGGCGAACTCATCTGGGAGGAGTTTGAGCGGCGCCTGAATCCGGAACGCAGCTGTCTGGTTGCGGTCGGACATATCTCGAACGCGCTCGGCACGATTAATCCGATTGATCGCATCATCGCGGCGGCGCATGCACGCGATATCAAAGTGCTGGTGGACGGCGCTCAGGCGGTGGCCCATACGCCGGTGGATGTACGCGGGCTCGACGTTGATTTCTATGCCTTCTCCAGCCACAAGATTTACGGGCCGACCGGCATCGGCGTGCTGTATGCGAAGGAAGCGCTGCTGGAGCAGATGCCGCCCTGGCAGGGCGGCGGCGACATGATTCGCACGGTGACTTTCGAAAAAACCACCTGGAATGACCTGCCCTACAAGTTCGAAGCGGGCACACCGCATATCGCGGGGGCTATCGGCCTTGGCGCGGCGCTGGACTGGGTGCATGCGGCCGGCATCGAGCGCATTGCAGCACATGAGCAAACCCTACTCGACTACGGCATGCGCCTGCTCGGCGCCATCCCTGCCCTGCGCCTGATTGGCACGGCGCGCGACAAAGCCGGCATCATCTCCTTCATGCTGGACGCGATTCACGCGCACGATCTGGGCACGGTGCTGGACCGCGAGGGCGTCGCCATCCGCGCCGGTCATCATTGCGCCATGCCGGTGATGGAGCGCTACGGCATCCCGGCCACCGCGCGTGCCTCGCTGGCCTGCTACAACACGCGCGAGGACCTGGATCAGCTTGCGGCGGCCTTGCACAAGGCCAGAAAACTCTTCGGCCTATAAATGTCCGATCTGCGCGATTTGTATCAGGAAGTGGTCATAGACCACGGCCGCAAGCCGCGTAATTTCCGCACGCCGGCGGCTTTCACGCATGAGGCGCTCGGCCATAATCCGCTCTGCGGCGACAAGCTCCACCTTTATCTGAGCGTCGAGGCCGACCGCATTGGCGATATCGCCTTCACCGGCAGCGGCTGCGCCATCTCCACCGCGTCGGCTTCGTTGATGAGCGAGCACCTGAAAGGAAAAACGCTGGCGGAAACCGACGCCGTGTTCCAAGCCTTTCACCAGATGCTGACGCGGCCGGACGCGCTGCCCCCCAGTACGGACACGCTGGATCAGCTCGACAAGCTGGCGGTGCTATCCGGCGTGCACGAATACCCTACGCGCGTGAAGTGCGCCACCCTGCCCTGGCACACGCTACAGGCTGCGCTCAAGCACGATCAAACCCCGGCCAAGACCGAGTAAGTCCCGCATTGCCTTGCGCAAAACGCGCTAATATCCCCTGAAAATAACGCGGTGCGCGGTCAGGGAGCGGGCATGAAAAAGTCCATCTGGGCATCCGACGGCTTCGCCGGACTTGCTTTCGTTGTGGTGTTCTTCGCCCTGGCCTATTGGGTGCTGGCTGACGGCTTTCAAAGCCTGGAGCGCTACGCCTATGACGTTGGCATGCGCGCGGCCGAACGCGATCCCAGCCCACAGGTCGCCGTCATCGCCATTGATGACGAAAGCATCGAAAACATCGGCCGCTGGCCCTGGCCGCGCGATCTGCACGGCAAGATGATCGAGCTGTTACATCAGGGCGGCGCTGCCGTGATTGGCAACACGGTCCTGTATTCCGAAGCGCAGAAGGACGCCGGTCTGGTCCGGATCGAAGACTTGCTCAGCTATGTCGGACAAACCCGGCTGCGCGCTTACTTGCCACAAGCGCCCATCACCCCGGCACCGGCGCCTGACGCAGCCGTTGCGGCCAGCGTCGGCGTTCCGCCGGCTGCCGCACCCAGTCCAGCAAGCGATCCTGAACTCGCTGGCATCGTCCAGCGCTTGCTCGACGCAAGGCAGGCGCTGAACACCGACGCCAGCCTCGCCGCCAGCCTGCAAAAGGCGGGTAATGTGGTGCAAGGCATGGCCTTCATTCTGGGAGTACCTCAGGGCAAACCGGCGGCGGAACTGCCTGAGTCGGTGCAGGCCAGCACACTGCGCACGGTGACGGATCCGCTCGGTCTGGGCGACCAGCCGATTCCGGCGCTGGCCGCGCTGCCCCCGATTCCGATGATCGCCAGCGCGGTCAACGGCATCGGCCATGTCAGCGCCGCGCAGGACGTGGACGGCGCGCAGCGCTTTGAACCGCTGGTGCTGAACTACTACAACAGCTACTACCCGTCATTGTCGCTGATGGTCGCGGCGCGCGTACTCAACCTGAACATGCAGGACATCGAAGTGCGCCTGGGCGAAGGGGTCACGCTCGGCGGCCTCACAATCGGCACCACGCCGGATTTGCGCATGTACACATTCTTTTACGGCGATCGCGGCGGTAAACCGGCTTTCAGCGTGGACTCTTTTTATGATGTGCTTTCCGGCAAAATTCCGCCGCAGAAGTATCACGACAAGATAGTCTTGCTCGGCGCCTCAGCCCAGGGCGTGGGTGACAGTTTTCCGACGCCGATTTCCGCCAGCACGCCGCCGGTGCTGACGCTGGCGCATACCGTCTCCAGCATCCTGCAGGAAGATTTCATTACCCGGCCAGAATGGGCCGGTGTGCTGGAGCTGGGACTGATGCTGCTGCTCGCGCTGTACGTCGCTTTTGTCCTGCCGCGCGTGCGCGCCGGCATCGCTTTTGGGCTCACGCTGGTGCTGCTGGTGGGTTTTGTCGGGACGCACCTGTATCTGATGACACAGTCGGGCATCTGGCTGAAGCTGATGATTCCGGCTGCGCTGCTCGCCCTCGGGCATTTGTTCATGACGGTGAAACTGTTCCGCGTGACGGAGAAGCTCAAGGTCAAGAGCGAGGCCGAGGGTGCGGAGAGCAACAAGATGCTGGGCCTCGCCTTCCAGGGTCAAGGCCAGCTTGACATGGCCTTCGAGAAATTCCGCCGCGTGCAACCGGTGGACGACGGCCTGCTCGATGTGATGTACAACCTGGCGCTCGACTACGAGCGTAAACGCCAGTTCAACAAGGCCGAAAACGTTTACCAGTACATCGCCAGGCACAATCCCAAGTTCCGCGACGCCGGCGAGAAAGGACTGCGCGCCAAGCAGATGTCGGAGACCATCATCCTCGGCGGCGGCGGAGCCGGCAGCACCGCCGGGGGTACGTCGATCATGCAGGGCAGCCAGGTCGAGAAGCCGATGCTGGGCCGTTACCAGATCGAAAAAGAGCTGGGCCGCGGCGCGATGGGCATGGTTTACCTCGGCAAGGATCCCAAGATCGGCCGCCAGGTCGCCATCAAAACCATGGCGCTGTCGCAGGAATTCGAGGCCAGCGAACTGGCCGACGTCAAGGCGCGTTTTTTCCGCGAGGCGGAATCTGCCGGCAAGCTGACGCATCCGAACATCGTCACCATGTTCGACGCGGGCGAAGAGCATGATCTGGCCTACATCGCCATGGAGTTCATCAGCGGCCATGACCTGACGCGCTACGCGCGGCTGGACAGCCTGCTGCCGGCGCAGCAAGTGATGAAGCTCATTGCGCAGGCGGCGGACGCGCTCGACTACGCGCATACCCGCAGCGTCGTGCACCGCGACATCAAGCCGGCCAATCTTATGTATCTGCCGGATGAGGAAAAGGTGAAGATTACCGACTTCGGCATCGCCCGCGTAACCGACTCCAGCAAGACCAAGACCGGCACCGTGCTGGGCACGCCCTCGTATATGTCGCCGGAGCAGTTGTCCGGCAAGAAAGTGGATGGCCGGTCCGACTTATTTTCGCTGGGTGTGACGCTGTACCAGATGCTCACCGGACAACTGCCTTTCGCCGCCGATTCCATGGCCACGCTGATGTACAAGATCGCCAACGAAGCTCAGGCACCGCCGAGTGAGGTGCGCACGCAAATGCCGGCCTGCGCCGACGCGATCATCGCCAAAGCGCTGCAAAAGGACCCGGACGCGCGTTATCAGCGTGGCGCTGAGCTGGCGCAGGATCTGCGCCAGTGTGCAGGCTGAATGGCCTAAGCCCGCATGCCGGCTCCCGGCCCGCTAAGCATCGCCGCCCATAGCCATATGGGACGGGTGCGCAAGAACAACGAGGACCGGGTCGCTACCGACGCAGACCTGGGCCTATTGGTTCTGGCCGACGGCATGGGTGGGCATAACGCCGGCGAGGTGGCCAGCCGTCTGGCGGTGGACGTGGTGCAGAACACGGTGAACGCCACGCTCGGCGGCGGCCGCAGCCTGCCGCAGCCCGCCACCGGCTATAGCGCGGAAGCGGAGTTGCTGCGCGATGCGGTGCGGCTGGCGCACGGCGCCATCCTCCGAGCAGCGCAGGCCAAGCCGATATTTCAAGGCATGGGCACTACCTTGATCGCCTGCCTGCTTCAGGGTGACCGGCTGGTGGCCGCGCATGTGGGTGACTCGCGGCTATACCGCCTGCGCGAAGGCGTGCTGGAGCAGATTACGCAAGATCACTCTCTCGTCGGCGAAATGGTCGCGCGCGGCTTTTACACGCAAGCCGAGGCACAGGCACAGGTACGCAAGAATGTGATTACCCGCGCTCTGGGCGGCGAGCACGAGGTGCTGGAGGTGGACCTGCTGGAGGAGCCGTTGCAAACCGACGATATTTACCTGCTCTGCTCCGACGGCTTGACCGATATGGCCAGCGACGCTCAGATTAACGTGGTACTGCGCGCCTATGCCGCCAACGTGGACAAGGCGGCTACCGCCCTGATCGAACTTGCGCTAAAGGGCGGCGGCAAAGACAATGTATCGGTGATCCTGGCACGGGTGAACCAGGTCACGGCGGAGCATAAGAGTCTGTGGAAAACACTCTCGAACTGGTTTTAGGGGATAGGGTATGGCCAAGCTGGTAGTTACATCACCCGACGGGAAGTCCGCGGAGGTGCCGCTGGACAAGGAACGGATCACTATCGGACGGCATCCGGACAATCAGATTCACCTTAACGATAGTTCCGTCAGCGGCAAGCATGCGGTCATCATCACCATTGCCGGCGCCTCCTTCATCGAAGACCTGAACAGCACCAACGGTACCCAGGTCAACGGCAATCGCATCAAGAAACATCCGCTTTCCAATGGCGAGTCCATCACCATCGGCCACTCCAGGCTCGATTTCAAAGGCGATGACGACAGCCAGGAAGAGTTCGAGCGCACCATGGTGATCAGCGCCAGTCAGATGGCGGCACTGAAGATGCCGCCGCCTTCGGGTACCGACCGGCCAATGACGGTGGCGCCCTCGCCAAGTGACTTGATCGGCGTATTGCAGGTGCTCGAAGGCTCCTTCAAAGGCCGTGAGCTGAAACTGGCCCGGGCTCTGAACAATCTCGGCCGGCCGCCGGAGCTGGCGGCGATCTCGCGCCGCAATGACGGCTACTACATCGTGCATATCGGCGATGTCAGCCCGAACGTGCGACGCGTACAGGTCAACGGCAAGCCGGTAAGCGCTCAGCCGCAAAAGTTGAACGGCGGCGACACGGTGGAGCTGCTGGGTACGAAAATGCGCTTTCAGTTGATGAAGCCGTAAACAGGGCCTGCTAGGCGGGTTCCAGCGCCTCGATCACTAACTGCGGGCTGAGCAGGCCGCGGTACTCATTCACTTCCAGCCGGTAAGCCGCCAGAATCTGGCTTCCAACCGCCAGCGGGCGCGTCTCGCGAAACGCGATTGCGTCCAGCGTGTGATTCTGTTCCGGCCTGCGCAGCTTGAGCTTCAAGTGCTGTTCTCCGACCACGCGGGCTTCGGCCACCTCGAAATGCCCATGGAACTGCGGCTCGGGAAAGCCTTGCCCCCAGGGCCCACCGTCGCGCAAGGCCTGCGCGCCTTCCAGTCCGCAGTCTGCCGCGCTTAACTCGCCATCGCTTTCTATGACCCGCTGGATTTGCTCCGGCCGCAGCAGCCGGCGCGTTTCTGCCGCGAAGGCTTCCGTGAACGCCGCCAGTTGCGCGTGCTCCAGGCTCAGGCCGGCCGCCATGGCGTGGCCACCAAATCTGCTGATCAGCCCGGGATGGCGCGCGGCAATCGCATCGAGCGCATCGCGGATGTGGAAACCCGGCACCGAGCGGCCCGAACCTTTAAGCGTAGCGCCGGCCTCGTCGCCCGGCGCAAACACGATCGCGGGGCGGTGATAGCGCTCACGCAGGCGCGTTGCTACCAGGCCGACCACACCCTGGTGCCAAGCTGCATCGTAAAGACATAAGCCGTAGGGCAGTTCCTCCGCGCCGTGCCGGGCCTCGATTGATTCAGCGACGGCCAGCGCCTCTTCCTGCATTTGCGTTTGCAGATCGCGGCGCTCGCGGTTAAGCGTATCCAGCTCACGCGCCATCGTCAGTGCGGTGGCATCATCCTGGCTCATCAGGCATTCAATGCCACGCGCCATGTTCTCCAGGCGTCCGGCAGCGTTGAGCCGTGGTCCAAGGAAGAAGCCAAGGTCGCCGCTGGTCAGTTGCGCCGGCGAACGGCCGGCGACTTGCGCCAAGGCGCGCAAGCCCGGCCGCGCGCGGCCGGTGCGCATGCGGCTCAGGCCGTTCTGCACCAGAATGCGGTTGTTCTGGTCGAGCGGCACGACATCGGCCACCGTGCCCAGGGCAACCAGATCCAGCAACTCGGCGAGATTCGGCAATGCGGCGGCGCCGCGCGCGCGCAATTGCGCGCGCAGCGCGATCATCACGTAGAAAATTACCCCTACGCCGGCCAGCGCCTTGCTGGGGAAAGCGCAGCCCGGCTGATTCGGGTTTACCATTGCGTCCGCGTCGGGCAGAACCGCACCCGGCAGATGGTGATCTGTGATCAGCACCCGCATACCCGCCAGTCTGGCCGCAGCCACACCTTCGATACTGGAGATGCCGTTGTCTACCGTGATGAGCAGATCCGGCTGCTGCACACGCGCCAGTTGCACAATCTCCGGCGTCAGGCCGTAACCGTAGCGAAAGCGATCCGGCACCAGATAGCCGACATCGCGCAAACCGAACTGACGCAGGGCGGTGACCGCGACAGCGGTACCGGTCGCACCATCGGCGTCGTAATCGCCCACCACCAGCACGCGCCATTGCTGATCCAGGGCACAAACCAGCAATAGCACTGCCTCATCAATGCCTTTCAAGCTGTTAAACGGTAGCAGGCGTTCGAGCGAAAGATCGAGTTCCTCGGCTTGAGCAAGACCGCGATTAAGATAAACCCGGCGCAATAGTGGATGCAGACTGGCGGGAAGTCGATCTTCGGAACAGAGATTACGCAGTTGGAGCCGCATGCTTTGCTTAGGTGTACGAAGGGCAATCAGCGGACTATGAGTCAGGTCGTACTGATATGCTGATTACAATATCACTCCATAAGTAACTTACAGTCAGCATGATCGCGGTCGTTGAGGCGGCGAAAGCGGGTTTGTTTGGCCGCCGACACTGGATTCCAAATCTGATCGCCGGGGTCATTGTCGGTGTCGTTGCGCTGCCACTGGCGATGGCCTTCGCCATCGCCTCGGGCGTCAAGCCGGAACAGGGTATTTATACTGCGATTCTTGCCGGTCTTGCGGTCTCGCTCTTTGGCGGCAGCCGCATCCAGATCGCGGGGCCAACCGGCGCATTCATCGTCATACTCGCTGCAGTAACCGCCCAGCACGGTGTGGACGGGCTCCTGCTCGCCACCCTGATGGCCGGGGCCATGCTCATCTTCCTCGGTGTTGCCAAGTTCGGCGGGGTGATCCGCTTCATTCCAGATCCGGTGATTCTCGGCTTCACTGCCGGCATCGGTGTGATCATCTGGGTCGGGCAGTGGAAGGATTTTTTGGGCCTATCCGGGGTCAGTGGCGCATATTTCCACGAAAAATTCTGGCACTTGCTGCAAATCCTGCCCCAATTTCACCCTGCGACAACTGTTCTGGCGCTGGCAAGCCTGCTGCTCGTGATCTACGGGCCGCGTGTTCCGGGTCTCAATCGCGTACCGGGACCACTGATCGCCGTGCTGCTGGTCACTGCCACGCAGTCGCTATTCCATTTCGAGGGCGTCGCCACCATCGCCAGCGCCTTCGGTGGCATCCCCCGGGGCCTGCCGCACTTTGCTTTGCCCGACGTCACCTTTGATCGGCTGGTTACTCTGCTACCTGCCGCGTTCACCATCGCGATGCTCGGGGCGATTGAATCGCTTTTATCCGCCGTGGTTGCGGATGGCATGGCGGGCACGCGGCACAACTCCAATCAGGAATTGATTGGACAGGGCATCGCCAACGTGGTCTCGCCATTGTTTGGCGGCTTCGCCGCGACCGGTGCTATCGCGCGCACCGCCACCAATTTTCGCAACGGGGCCACCGGGCCGCTGGCCGGAATTGTGCACTCGGTAACGCTGGTGCTGATTCTGCTGTTGCTGGCGCCGCTGGCGGCGCAGATCCCGCTCTGTGTGCTGGCCGCAATCCTGTTTGTGGTCGCCTGGAATATGAGCGAGGTCAGGCATTTCATCCGCATGACGCGCAAGGCGCCGCGTGCGGACGTGTTAATCCTGTTGACCACGTTTACCCTGACGGTGTTTACCGATCTGGTCATCGCCGTCAACATCGGCGTAATTCTGGCGATGTTTCACTTCCTGCAGCGAATGGCTTCTTCAGTCGAGGTTCTCAAGCTTGACGAAGGGCAACTGCAGACCGAGCTGGCGGCAAATGGCGGTGCCCAACTCCCTTCGGACGTGTTGGTCTATTCGATTGAAGGTCCCTTCTTCTTCGGTGCCGTGGAAAGCCTGGAACGCGCGCTGGAACAGACCCACACCGATCCGCGCTGCATGGTGATCCGGCTGAGTCGAGTACCGTTCATGGACATCACGGGCATCCAGGCATTGGAGGAAGCCATCCAGAACCTGGGGCAGCGCGGTGTGCGCGTTTTGCTGTGCGAGGCCAATCCGCGCATCCTGCGCAAGCTGGTGCGGGCCGGACTGGTTCGGCGTGACGAGGTACCGATACGCTATTACCGCGAGTTCCGGCTGGCGATAGAGGCCTGCGCCGGCTAACCGGCAGCTATGGGCCGGTGATGTGCTGCAGCAGCGCGGCTTTCACGGCCTTGAGCTCAGCCGGCACCTTGAGCAGCTTGCTGCCACCCTGTTTGAGCGCGATGTCCGGATCTTTCAAGCCATGACCCGTGAGCGTGCAAATCACGCGGCTGCCGGCGGGAATTTTGCTGTTCTTCAGATCGCGCAAGGCGCCGGCCACCGAAGTCGCGGAAGCGGGCTCACAAAACACGCCCTCCGCCGCCGACAGCAAACGCTGGGCCGCGAGAATCTCCTCGTCGCTGAGCTCATCAAACCAGCCGCCTGACTCCTTCTGCACTTTCCAGGCGTGATCCCAGCTCTGTGGATGACCGATACGGATGGCGGTCGCCACGGTTTCCGGATGATCCACCATGTGGCCGCGTAAAAACGGGGCGCTGCCCGCCGCCTGATAGCCGACCATAACAGGCCGCTGGAAATCGGCCTTGCCCAGCACATAACCGTCCACGCTGGCCGAAGTGCGCTGACCCACCGATTCGCTATAGCCCATCCAATAGGCCGTGATATTGCCGGCATTGCCAACCGGCAGACAGTGGTAGTCCGGCGCGCTGCCCAGCTCTTCGACGATTTCGAAAGCCGCGGTCTTTTGACCCTGCAGACGAAACGGATTGATGGAGTTGACGATGGTTACCGGTGCGTGAGTGGCGACGTCTTTCACCAGTTGCATGCCGGCGTCGAAGTTGCCCTCGATTTGCAAGACCACTGCACCGTGCACCATGGCCTGGGCCAGCTTGCCCATGGCGATCTTCCCTTCCGGAATCAGCACGAATGCGGTAATGCCGGCACGAGCGGCATAAGCCGCCGCAGAGGCTGAGGTATTACCGGTGGACGCACAGATGATGGCGCGGCTGCCCTCTTCCACCGCCTTGGTCACGGCCATGGTCATGCCGCGATCCTTGAACGAACCGGTCGGATTCAGACCCTCGAACTTCACGTAGAGCTCGACTTTGAGCCCCAAGGCCTGCGGAATATTGCGTAGCTGAATCAGCGGCGTCGCACCCTCGCCCAATGAAACGGCAGGGGTTGTGGCGCCGATAGGCAGGCGCGCGCGGTAGCGGTCTATTAAACCGGTATAACGGGACATGGTCTCTAAGCCAGGTGTTCGACGGAAAAACGCACTATCGGCGCTTTGACTACCGGTAGTTTCTGCATTTGGATCTCGGCATCCTGCATCGCGGCCTCTGCAACCTCGCCGGTCAGCAGCACCACCGGCACATCATCGCCTTCATGCGCCGGCTCCTTCTGCTGGATCGCCTCGATGCTAATTTTGTGTTCAGCAAGAATCGCGGTAATCGCGGCGAGCACACCGGGTTGATCCGCAACCAGCAGGCGCAGGTAGTGCGCGCTTTTGCGCGCACCTGTCGGCACCACCGGCAGCGCCCGAATACCCTGCGACGGAAAGCCCAACGCCGGTGACCGCACACCGCGCGCCGCTTCGATCATGTCGGCCACGATCGCAGAAGCAGTGGCCAGGCCGCCGGCGCCGGCGCCGCTGTAGACCGTCGAGCCGGCGGCATTGCCTTGCACCATCACTGCATTCGTCACGCCGCCGATGGCGGCCAGCAGATGCGACTTTGGCACCAGCGTCGGCAGCACGCTTAAGGAAACGCCGCGCGTATCGCTGCGCGCCAGCGCCAAACTCTTGATGCGGTAGCCCAACTCGTCCGCATAGCGGATATCGGCCGCCGTCACCGCGCCGATACCGCGGCAATGCACGGCTTCGAAAGCCAGCGGAATGCCAAAGGCCAGCGTTGCCAGAATCGCGAGCTTATGCGCCGCATCGATACCGTCAACATCAGAACTCGGGTCGGCCTCGGCATAGCCGAGTTGCTGCGCCTCTTTAAGCACACCGGCAAAGTCAACGCCGCGCCGCTGCATCTCCGTCAGGATGAAATTGCAGGTGCCGTTGATGATGCCCGCCAGAGCGGTGACGCGATTGCCGGCCAGTCCGGCACGGAGGACCTTCAATATTGGAATGCCGCCGGCCACCGCCGCCTCGAATAGCAGCGTCGTGCCCTTTTGCTCGGCCTGCTGAATCAGGCGCGCGCCATGACGTGCGATGACCGCTTTGTTGGCGGTGACCACCGCCTTGCCGCTGGCGAGCGCCTGCTCGATGACCTGAGTGGCGGGTTCCAGCCCGCCCATCACTTCAACAACCAGCTCCACCTCGGGCGACTTGACCACGGCAAATGGATCTGTTGTCAGCTGAATGCCTTCGAGCAACGCAACGCGCGACTTGTCCAGGTCGCGCGCGCAGGCCAGCACCACGCGAAACTCAAGACCCGCGCGGCGTACGATTTCCTCGCGGTTATCGCGCAAAACCAGCAGCACGCCGCTGCCGACCGTGCCCAGTCCGATGAGACCCACTCTTACCGTGCGCATGTCACGGCCCCTGCTTGAGCATTTTCTTGATGCCGCGCACCGCCTGGCGCGTGCGATGCTCGTTCTCGATCAGCGAGAAACGCACGTGATCGTCCCCGTAGTCGCCGAAGCCGACGCCGGGTGACACTGCGACCTTAGCCTCCGCCAGCAGACGCTTGGAGAACTCGAGTGAGCCCAGCGCCTTGAAGGGTTCCGGGATCGGCGCCCAGACAAACATGGTTGCCCTGGGCTTTTCCAGCTTCCAATCAATGCCGTTCAAACCCTCGCAGAGTACGTCACGCCGTACGCGATACATGTGGCGGATGTCGGCCACGCAGTCCTGCGGACCATTGAGCGCCGCGATCGCTGCGACTTGAATGGGCGTGAACATGCCGTAGTCGAGATAGGACTTCATGCGCGTCAGCGCATACACCAACTCACGATTGCCCGACATGAAGCCGACGCGCCAGCCGGGCATGTTGTAGCTCTTCGACAGCGTGAAGAACTCCACCGCCACGTCCCTGGCGCCCGGCACCTGCAGGATGGAAGGTGCGGTATAACCGTCGAATACCAGATCGGAATAAGCCAGATCGTGAATCACCCATAATTCATACTCGCGCGCCAATGCGACCACGCGCTCGAAGAACGGCAACTCAACGCATTCGGTGGTGGGGTTCGCCGGAAAGCTCAGAATAAGCATCTTCGGGCGCGGCCAGGACTCCTTGATGGCGCGCTCCAGCTCCTCAAAAAAGTCCACACCGGGTACGAGCCGCACGTGCCGCACATCGGCGCCGGCGATGATCACGCCATAGGGATGGATCGGATAGCTCGGATTCGGCACCAGCACTACGTCGCCCTGCCCCAGCGTGGCCAGCATCAGATGCGCCAGACCTTCCTTCGAGCCGATGGTGACGATCGTCTCGCTGTCCGTATCCAGCTCGACCGCATAGCGCCGCTGGTACCAATCGCAGATCGCCTTGCGCAGCCGCGGAATGCCTTTCGACATGGAATAACGATGCGTGTCCTCGCGCTGCGCCGCTTCGATCAGCTTGTCGACGATGTGTTTCGGCGTCGGCTGGTCCGGGTTGCCCATGCCGAAGTCAATGATGTCCTCGCCGCGGGCGCGCGCCGCCTTCTTCAAATCCGTGACGATATTGAAGACATAGGGCGGCAGGCGCTTGATGCGCGGGAAGTCGGCTTTCACGGTAGCGCTCGGGGGCGGCTTGGCGGCCGCCGTATTAGTTAAGGGCGCGAATTTTAACAATATTCGCGCACTGTGGTGTTCAACCGGGCAAGACGTCCTCGCTCAAGCCGGTCTTACGCAGCATGCGGCGCAGGCGCTTAATGGCTTCCAGTTGAATCTGCCGCACGCGTTCGCGAGTCACCCCCAGCTCGGCGCCGACTTCCTCCAAGGTGGCGCGCTCGCCGTGATCCAGGCCGAAGCGGCGCACGATGACCTGGCGTTGTTTGAACGGCAGTTGCGCCAGCCACGAGTTCAACAGCTCGCGCAAGCGCCCGGCAGTGAGAATGTCTTCCGGCCGCTCGACACTCTCATCGGCCAGCATATCCAGCAGGCTTTTGTCGCCGTCCGCACCGATCGCAGCGTCGGTCGAAGCGATAGGCTCTTTCAGGCCGCGCAAGCGCTCGACCTCGTCCAGCGATTGATGAAAAGCATCGGCCATATCTTCGACGCTGGGCTCACGCTCCAGCGTTTGCGCGAGCCGGCGATTGTTTCGCAGGAAAGTGTTCAACTCCTTGGCGATATGAATCGGCAAGCGCACCACCCGGCCCTGATTGATCACGCCGCGCTCGATGGCCTGGCGGATCCACCAGGTCGCATAGGTCGAGAAGCGCCAGCCGAGCTCGGGATTGAAGCGCTCCACCGCATGAATCAGACCAAGATTGCCCTCCTCGATCAAATCCAGCAACGGCAGACCGCGGCCGAGATAGCGGCGGGCGATTTTGACGACCAGGCGTAGATTGCTTTCGATCATGCGCCTGCGCGCCGTTGCATCGCCTTTGCGCACGCAGCGGCCGAGACTGACTTCCTGCTCGGCCGTCAGCAAGGGTGAGAAACCAATCTCGCTGAGATAAAGCGCGGTCGCGTCGAGTTCAGCGCCAAGCTCTGGCGCCAAGCCGCTGAGTTCGGTCAGCTCCTCCTGCTCGACGCCATTCTCCTGCGGCTGCAGCAGTGTGTCCGTTTCGATCGGCGGTGCGGAAGGGCGGCGTGAACGCCGCGAATGCGATGCGCTACGTACTTCGGCCATGGCTCTACACTAACAGCACGGCGCAGCGCTTGCAGTAGTGAATTATTTCTTGGGTAAGACCTCGTAAGGATTAATCGGCTTGCCGTCGCGCCGCACTTCGAAATACAACAGCGGCTGGTTCTGCGGACCGATACCCATGGCCGCAATCTGCTGACCGCCGACCACCTCGTCCCCTTCGCGCACCAGCAGGCGATCATTGTGGCCATAAGCGCTCAGGTAGGATTCATCGTGCTTGACGATGGTGAGCAGACCGTAGCCTTTCAAGCCACTGCCGGCGTAGACCACGCGCCCGCCGCGCGCCGCGCGTATCGCCTGACCTTGCGCACCCGGAATATCAATACCCTTGCGTCCGCCGGCACTTTGCGTGGGACCGGCTTTGCCTTGCGTAGGCCAGCCCCAGGGACCGGCAAAGGCCACGACGCTTGGAGCGGATGCGGGCGCCGGTAGCCGCTGCGCGGGTTCAGCTTCCGCACCGGATTCAACGGTGCCCATCGGCGGTTTCGATGGTGTCACCGGTCGCGTCTCCAGCGGCTTGCTCGCGCCCATGGGCCTGGTTTCCACTTGACGACCTGGCGCCGGCTGGGGCTTCGCTTTTGCGACCTGCGGCTCTTCCGGATAGCCGCCGAAAGGATGCAGCACCAGCCGCTGGCCTGGAAAAATCCGGTACGGCGGCTTTAGCCGGTTCCAGCGCGCCAGATCACGGTAGTCGACCTCCTGTGACCAGGCGATGGAGTAAACCGTATCGCCGGTGCCGACGATATGCTCTTCCGTTTCCGGGAATATCGCGTGCCGACCGCAGGCAGCGGCCCCGGCAATGACCAGAAACGCCACGGCGACAAGCGCAACGCGCTGCAAGCGATTCATTCTGTTTGTTGAATTCCGGGCAGCAAGGGCACAAAACTGACCGCATCGTGCAGCTTTTGTTCAAAGCCGCGCTCCTTCCGCCGCATCACCACCAGACGCTGAATGCCACGATCGCCCACCGGCATGATCAATCGTCCGCCGACGCGTAACTGCTCCAGCAATGCCGGCGGCACTATCGGGGCCGCGGCAGTGACGATGATGCCCTCGAAGGGTGCGTAGTCCGGCAGGCCGAGCGTGCCGTCGGACAGACGCAGGCGCACGCGCGTGTAACGCAACGCGCGCAGACGTTGCCGGGCCAGCTCGTGCAGCGGTTTGAGACGCTCAGTGGAATAGATAGTCAAGCCTAGCTCGGCTAGTACCGCTGTCTGATAGCCGCTGCCGGTTCCCACTTCCAGCACTTCGCGCGGCTTGCCGTCGGCGATCAGGAGTTCTGTCATCCAGGCCACCACCAGCGGCTGGGAAATAGTCTGGCCATAGCCGATCGGCAGCGCGGTGTTGTCGTAGGCGCGGCTGGTCAGCGCCTCTTCCACAAACTGATGCCGCGGCACCCGCTCGATGGCCGCGAGCACCTCGGTGCTGCTGATGCCCTCGGCTTTCAGTTCCTGCACCAATCGACTACGGCTGCGATCGGAGGCCATGCCCTGGCCGAGCGCATGCGGGTGCCGAATCATGGCCGCAGCCGCTGCACCCAGCCCCCCACCTGTTCCAGCGCCGCATAACGCGTCAAATCCGTATGCAGCGGCGTGACCGACACATAGCCCTCTTTCACCGCGTGGAAATCCGTGCCGGGACCGCTATCTTTTTCGGCGCCGCCCGCGCCGACCCAGTAAATCGTGCGTCCGCGCGGATCGGTGCCCTTAACCACCGACTCTGACTTGTGGCGGAAACCCAGCCGCGTGGCTTTATACCCCCGGACCTGGTCCCAAGGCAGATCCGGCACATTGACGTTGAGTATGGTATTGGCCGGCAGCGCATCCTTCGCCAGTTGCGCGACCAGTTCCACCGCGACGCGCGCCGCCGTGTCCAGGTGCTGGGAATCCCAGGCCGTCATTGAAATGGCGATCGCGGGCAAGCCGAGAAAACGGCCTTCCATCGCGGCCGCCACCGTGCCCGAGTACAGCACGTCATCGCCCAGATTGGCGCCCGCATTGATGCCGGACACCACCATGTCGGGTTCGCTCTCCAACAACCCCGTCAGCGCGAGATGCACGCAATCCGTCGGCGTGCCGTCCACGCATATCACCCCGTCCGGGTCGGTTCGGGGACGCAGCGGCCGCTCCAGCGTCAGTGAGTTGCTGGCGCCGCTGCGGTTACGGTCCGGCGCCACGACTTGAATTTCGGCGTGCGGCCGCAAGGCCTCCATCAGCCGCCGCAGTCCGGGCGCCTGACAGCCGTCATCATTGGAAAGCAGAATGCGCATTTGAACAATTGGATGGAGCGTGCAATCTTAACTCATGCCGCAGCAAGCACTGGCGCAGTAATGGCGCAAAAGCGCAACCATCAACCACCGGAAGCCGATGAACGCGAGCTGTTCCGGCGCGAGATGCATGACGTGCAGCCGCTGGGCAGTCCCGTACGGCACAAACCCGAACCGGCCACGCCATCACCCCGGCCGCGCATGACGGAACTCGACGTCGCCGCAGTGATGGCCGAGCTGCTCGATCCACCGCTGGATCCGGCCAGCCTCGAAACCGGCGAAGAGTTGTCTTACCGCCATCCAGGCGTTCAGGACAGCGTTTTACGGAAACTCAAGCGTGGTCAGTACAGCGTGCAAGCGGAAGTGGATCTGCATGGGCTCAACACCATTGCGGCCAAAACCGAAGTGGTGCGATTTCTGCAGGAAGCACAGCGACGCAATTGGCGCTGCGTGCGCATCATTCACGGCAAGGGCCACCGTAGCGGCCAGCAGGGCCCGGTCTTGAAAGTAAAAGTGGCGCACTGGCTGACCCAGCGACAGGATGTACTTGCTTACGCGTCCGCGAGGCCGGTTGATGGCGGCAGTGGCGCGTTGTACGTATTGCTGCGTGCAAACTAGGGAACCTACGATTTATTCGTCACACCGGCGAAAGCCGGTATCCAGAGAATAAAAAACCTAGATTCCGGCCTGCGCCGGAATGACAAAGCGGAATTATGTCAGGCCGGACGACCGTGCTGTGCTTGCGGTGCGTCACGCATCAGCACCGCAACCGCGCCAAACCAGATGCTCACACCCGCGCCTACACTAGATTTCCGTCAGAATTGCGCGCCCAGCGCAAATGCTACGCATGCTTTGCCCGATGCAGAAGGATTCCTTGGTCCAAACCCGCATTCATTGAGATTTAGACGGCGGCATTGAGGCAGCGGGTACCGATTGCGGGAGACGTCGCTTCGTTGTCAGGCTGGCACGCCACTTTGCCAGTTTCCGCTCGATGTCAGGATGGCTTGCGATCTGCGGCTCTGAATGGGTGAATTTGTCGCGGGTTTCCCATTCCGCCACCAGGTGCCGCGCCTTCTCAAACGCCTCGATGAACGAGTCAGTCTGGTTCAACGCTTGTTCAAAATATGCGCGCCCAAAGTAAGTGAACTCCGCCTCGTCATCGCACCCAAAAGACGTCCGATCCTCACGGGCCGCTGTCATGACCAGAGTGTGCTCATTCTTCAACGATGTTATAAAGCTGCCGCTGTAACATCCGGAAACAACAATCACCTTCCAACGGATGCCGGCTTGCTGCAGCAGTTCAGCCAATATCGGTGCCGTAAGCGGACGGAAGCTCAAGCCCTCCAACTCGACCGACAGCTCGCCGTTGCGCGATCCATGGCTGGTAAGAAACAGGAAGAGGATGTCCTCGTCCGGATTCATACGCCGACCGATAGCCCGCAGCGCGGCGTCCATATTGGATACCGAAGCGAGTGGCAACTCGTCCACTTTCTTGCGGTTGTTGACCAGCGCCAGGCTTCGCTGCGAGGTAGCAAAGCGTTCCTTGAACTGTTGCGTCGTATAAAGAACTTCCTTCAGAAATACATCCTGCCTTCCGTACGGCCCTACCGCCAGAAAATAAAGTTCAGGCTTGCCCTGCTGTCCGGCCGCAAGCCCCTTCAGCGCCTTGCTCAGCAATGCGGCCTGTTGACCGAAGATCTCTTCCGCGACCAGTGGCGTCGACTTGGTTGTTTGTTCTTGCAGATATTCAGCGTAGTAGTCCTTATTCCAGAACTCTTTGGGAGTGAGGACGATTGAAGGCAGCGCAGTCAGTATTACGACGTACGTTGCGAGAGTGGCGCGCTGTGTCCAGGGACTCTGGTGAAGCAGCGCGGACAGGATTTGATACAGGATCAGCGACCACCATAATAGACTCACTATGAAATAGCCCCACCGCAACTGAGCGTCATGCTCTGCCCACCTTGGCAACAGATGAGAGTACACAGAACTGTCCACGATCTGTGTCAGCAGGTTGGCACCAGTCATCAATACCGCGATCGGCCAGAAAAGCTCCGGTCTGGAAAACGCCTGCGTAAGCAGGAAGGCAATGAGAAGCGTCAGGAACTGGTAGTAGCACTGGGTCTGCAGTGCATCGAGTTGGAAGTCGCGCGGGACCTCTGTAGCGAGATAACTTAAACAGAAAGAAAGAGCGATATTTGCCAGCGCGAACGCCCAGAACATGCCTGGAATGAACTGCATGTTACTAAGATCTGAACGCCCTCCGAGGGCAATCCGTAATCCTGCCCACAGAGCTTGGCGATACGGTGAAATCATCGACTTTCTCGAGCGTCAGGAAATGGCGTGGATAAGTACCACCGCATACGCGGCCAGGCCTTCGCCGCGGCCGATCCAGCCCAATCTTTCATTGGTCGTGGCTTTGACATTGACCGCATCCAGCGGCAAGCCGAGATCGGCAGCCAGATTTGTGCACATCGCCTTGACGTACGACGCAACTCGCGGTTTCTCAGCCACCAGGGTCAGGTCCGCATTCAGCGCGCGATAGCCGGCTGCGCGCAGCTTCACCACCACTTCGCGCAATAACAGGCGGCTGTCGCTGTCCTTGTATCTGGGATCAGAGTCGGGGAAATGCCGCCCGATATCGCCCAAAGCCGCTGCACCGAGCAAGGCATCGCAAAGCGCGTGGATAAGTACATCGCCGTCTGAATGCGCAATCACGCCGGCATCGCAAGGTATCCGCACACCGCCGAGCATGACGTGATCGCCTGGTCCGAAGCGGTGCGCATCATATCCGTGCCCTATTCGCAGGTTCATTGGCTTTTTCCCCACAAAATGTGCTCGGCGAGCTGCAAATCCTCGGGCGTTGTGACTTTGAGATTGGTGGCGTGCCCCTGTACCACCCTGGGTGCATGGCCAACATACTCCATCGCGCCTGCATCATCCGTCGGCGATACACCCGCCTTAGCCGCGGCTTCGTAAGCCCGGAGCAAAGCGCCGGCACGGAACATCTGCGGGGTTTGCGCGTACCAAATCCTGTCGCGGTTCACGGTAGCGCTTACACGCTCCTGGTCATTCACCTGCTTTAAGCTGTCGTGCGATGGCACCGCAAGCAAGCCGCCAACCGGATCATCGCGCAGCTGCTCGATAAATTTACGCAACACGTCGATACGCAGGCAGGGCCGTGCAGCATCGTGCACCAGCGCCCACCCCTCCGCACCAGCCTGTGCAACCACGGCGCGCAATCCAGCACAAACCGAGTCGGCACGCTCGGCGCCGCCTGTCACCTGCAACAAGGGCTTGCCGCTCTTGATACCCAGTTGCGGCCAACGTCCGTCGTTTCCCGCAAGCACCACCACGACGCCGGCAATCAAGTCCTCGTTTAAGAGCAAACCCAGACTGTGCTCCAGCATACTGCGGCCGGCGAGCGGCAAATACTGCTTGGGTGTGGCGTTGCCGAAACGCTTGCCGCCACCGGCCGCCACCAGCACCGCCCAGACGGCTTCGTTCATGGCGTCGGTACCGGCTCCACCATCAGGAAGAACTCCTCGTCTTCCTTCACCATGCCAAGATCGGCGCGCGCACGTTCTTCCATCGCGTCCAGACCTTGTTTCAAATCATTGACCTCGGCCTCGAGCGCCGCGTTGCGACTTTTCAACTGAGCATTCTGCTGTTGATGCGCGGAAATTTCCCGCTTTAGATGCGCAATTTCCGCATAACCGCCATCAGCGATCCACAGCCGATAGTGCAAGCCCAGCAGCAGCAAGAGCAGCAGGACAACCAATAAACGGCTCACTTTCTTATTGAGACATACCCCTCTCCCCCGGGGAGAGGGGCAGGGGTGAGGGCGCGTCTTGCCCGCTCAAGCCCATGAGGTCCAGAGCTGCACTTAAGTTTTCCGACCGAATGGAAAAGCCGCCATACCCGGGTAGCTGGCGCGCTGGCCCAACTCGGCTTCGATGCGCAGCAACTGGTTGTATTTGGCGGTGCGGTCCGAGCGGCACAGCGAGCCCGTCTTGATCTGGCTGGCGGTGGTGGCGACTGCAATATCGGCGATGGTGTTGTCTTCGCTCTCACCGGAGCGATGCGACACCACCGCCGCATAGCCGGCCTTGTCCGCCATCTTTATTGCGGCCAGGGTCTCGGTGAGCGTGCCGATTTGATTGGGCTTGATCAGAATCGCGTTGGCAACGCCCTGCTTGATCCCACGACTCAGTATCTTGGTATTCGTGACGAATAAATCATCGCCCACCAGCTGCACGCGCTTACCCAGCCTGTTCGTCAGCAGCTTCCAGCCGGCCCAGTCACCCTCGGCCATGCCGTCCTCGATCGTGATCACGGGATAACGGTTGACCAGCAGTTCCAGGTAGTCCACGAATTCGGCAGCGGTGAACTGTTTGTTCTCGCCTTCCAGGTGGTATTTATCATTCTTGAAAAACTCGCTCGACGCCACGTCCAGACCCAGCGCAATCTGTTTGCCGAGCTTATAGCCGGCGGCCTCGACCGCCTCCGCGATAATTTCCAGCGCGGCTTCGTTGCTCGGCAGATTGGGCGCAAAGCCGCCTTCATCGCCAACGGCGGTATTCAGACCACGTGCCTTCAAAATCTTCTTGAGGCTGTGAAACACCTCGGTGCCATAGCGCAGCGCTTCGCTGAAACTCGGCGCGCCAACGGGGAGAATCATGAACTCCTGGATATCGACGTTATTGTCCGCGTGGGCGCCGCCGTTGAGGATATTCATCATCGGCACCGGCATGTGCTTGGCCTTGCTGCCGCCCAGATAACGGTATAGCGGTTCGCCGGCGTGCGCGGCGGCGGCCTGGGCATTGGCCAGCGACACCGCCAGAATCGCATTGGCGCCGAGCCTGGATTTGTTGTCGGTGCCGTCCAGCTCGATCATGCACTGGTCTATTGCTGCCTGATCCTGGGCCTTCATGCCCTTGAGCGCCGCCGCAATCTGGCGGTTGACGTTGGCAACCGCCTTGCGCACGCCCTTGCCGAGATAACGCTTGCCGCCGTCGCGCAGCTCGACCGCTTCGTGCGTACCGGTGGAGGCGCCGGAGGGCACGATGGCGCGGCCGCGAACACCCGATTTCAGTTCTACGACGGCTTCTACGGTGGGGTTACCGCGGGAGTCCAGCACTTCGAGGGCTTTGACAGAAGCAATCTTCGGCATGATCGGATTTGTGATTTTAGAGTTGCGAGGTGGATTAAAGATTAAAGAGATTAAGGATTAAAGGGGATTAAAGGGGCCAGGCTCGAATATTTCATAGCTCCAGCGCGCCCTGCCCTTTGCTTGTCGCCTCGGCAGCCTCCGGCTTCAATCGCGGCCTTCCGCGCGGCCGGGCTTGTCTACGGATTCCCGTCATCGCCTTGATTTTCGCATGGAATCGTTCGTTACCGATGGGCTGGCTCTGGGTGACCGCCAGCCGGATGTCATTTAGCGCCGCGCGATCCAGTTCTGCGCGGAATAACGCCCGGTAGTTGGCCTGCCGCTCCTTGTCCATTCGCCCAAGGGCAAGGTACAGCGGGTGTGGGCTGAGCCGCGCGTCCGCCTGGCCCAGGCCGTTGCTGCGATAGCTGCTCCAGCGGTAATGCGCCGGGTCGTCGACCATGGCAGCCCGCACCGGGTTGAGTTCGATGTAGCGCTGGCACAGCAGCAGATAGGGCTCGGCCTGGACGGTGGAGGATTTGTAGCGGCTGTCCCATAGCGTGCCCGTGCGCCGGTAGGTCTTGTTGATGTACTGCACATAGCGCCGGCCTAGAGAGATGATCAGCTTCGGCACGGTAGCTGCCTTGCGCGGGGTCAGCAGCAGGTGCACGTGGTTGGTCATCAGTACATAGGCATGCAAGGCGCAGTCCGTTTCACTCAGTGCCCGGCTCAGCCAGTAAAGGTAGCTGCTGTAGTCGTCCTCGCAGAAGAAGCAGGGCTCGCGGTTATGCCCGCGCTGGACGAGGTGCAGCGGTACGC
>JBOICV010000099.1:0-7324 GCA_050740255.1 Nevskiales bacterium
GCGCGCGCGCCGACTGGATCGTGCGGCACAGCAGAAGCACGGCCGCGGCCTCGGCCTGATCGTGGTGGATTATCTGCAACTGATGCAGGTACCGGGCAGCAAGGAGAATCGCACCACCGAAGTATCCGAGATCTCGCGCAATCTGAAGGCGCTCGCCAAAGAGCTGAAGCTACCCGTGATCGCGCTGTCGCAGCTCAGCCGCAGTGTGGAACAGCGCCCGGACAAGCGCCCCGTGATGTCCGATCTGCGCGAGTCCGGTTCGATCGAGCAGGACGCGGACGTGGTGGTATTCCTTTACCGCGATGAGTACTACAAAAAAAATGACAGCGAAAAGAAAGGTATTGCCGAGGTTATCGTCGCCAAGCAGCGCAACGGGCCGGTGGACACGGTGGAGACGGCTTTCCTAGGTCAGTACACACGCTTCGAGAATCTGGCCAAAGAGCAGTATCGCGACGTTGATAGCCAATACGCGTGATTAGCATTCTGTCATTCCGGAAGTCGCGTAGCGACTATCCGGAATCTTCTCCGGACAAGATTCCCGCTGCTGCGGGAATGACCGCATAAATGCCACCCGTGTTACGCGCGCAGGCCGAGATCGACCTGCGCGCACTACCACACAATCTGGCACGGGTCCGCGCCTGCGCTCCAGGCGCGAAAGTGATGGCGGCAGTCAAGGCCAACGGCTACGGTCACGGCGCTGCGCAAGTGGCACGCACCCTGTCCGACGCCGGCTGCGAGGCCTTTGCGGTTGCCACCGTTGCCGAAGGGCAACAGCTCCGGCAGGCGGGAATAGCGCAGCCGGTCATCGTGCTTAACGGCGTGCTTGGCGCCGATGATCTCTATCTTGCCGTCGAACTCGGCTTGCGGCCCGTCGTACACGACTTCGTGCAACTCGAACGAATCGAACAAGCCGACTGCGCCCGTGGCATGGACGTCTGGGTGAAGCTCGATACCGGCATGCACCGCCTGGGCCTGGCTTGCGCATCAGTCCCTGAGGTGGCGGCGCGTTTGCAGCGCGCGGGGGTGCGCATCGCCGGCTGGATGACCCATCTGGCCTGCGCGGATGAACCAGCGCATCCGCTGACGCTGCAACAGATTGAGTGCTTTCGCGCGGCGACCGCAGCCCGGCCGGAACCCAAAAGCATTGCCAATTCCGCCGGCATTCTGGCCTGGCCACAAAGTCACACGGAGTGGGTGCGGCCCGGAATCATGTTGTACGGCGCCTCACCGATGCCGGAGCTTGGCGCCGCGGATCACCAGCTCAAGCCCGTCATGAGCTTAAGCGCACCGATTCTGGCCATGCGACAGTTAAGGCGAGGCGAGGGCATCGGCTACGGTCAAGGCTGGCGCGCTCCCGAGGATATGCCGGTCGGGGTTCTGGCGCTCGGTTACGGCGACGGCTATCCGCGTCAGGCCCAGCCCGGCACGCCAATCTGGATCAAGGGCTCACGCACTCAGCTTATCGGCCGCGTCTCGATGGACTTGATTGCACTCGATCTGCGCGGCTGTGGTGTGGTGGCGGCGGGCGATCGCGCCGAGCTGTGGGGGAAAAATTTGTCCGCGGATGAAGTCGCGCGTCATTGCGCTACGGTCGGCTACGACTTGTTCTGCGGACTCACGCGCCGCGTGAGTTTTGAGTATCTGAGCTGACGCCGCCCTGTCTTCGACTGCGGTGCTAAACGTGCGAGGGTGTAGGAGCGACCCTGGTCGCGATATCCGGTTCGCGTGCAGGCACGCTCCTACAGCCACGATACCGGTGCGTATACGTCAGCCCTACCGGATTAGCGCCGCGCGCTGGCGGTGATCACTTCGAAGTAGGGCGGCCGCGGTTCACGCGAGCTGACGGCGCAATAGCTGACTTTCAGTCCGGCTTTTCGCAGCCAGTCCCTGATTTCCGCAGGCTCAAAGCCGAGATTGACGTGGTCGTAGGCGGCGACGTTGGCTTCGTGCGGGTGCTTGCGCAAGGTCGCCAGCACCAGCCGGCCGCCGCGCTTCAGCATGCGTGCCGCTTCCTTGACTACCGCTTGGGGCGTGCGCGTATAGGTGAGTGCATGCAGCAAAAAAACCACGTCGAAACGGCCCGCCGTGAACGGTAACTTATGCATGTCGGCCCGATGGAAGCTGACATTCTTGTAGTCCGTCAGGCGCGTCCGGCCGGCGTTGACCACCGCCTCGCTCAGATCGACGCAAGTGACGCTGTTGGCGCGCCGCGCCAGCAACTCCGCCAGTACGCCATCGCCGGAGGCAATATCCAACACCTCGCCTAGAGCGATCAGCTCCATCAACGCATGGGTGGTGGCTTCCCAACTGCGGCCGGGCGAGTACTGCGAGGCCATGCGGCCGGCGACTGAATCGGCCCAGCTTTGCGAGTGCTGTCGGGCGCGCACGATCTCGGCGGCCCGCTCGCGATCACGGCTGAGCTGAGCATCGTCGAGATCCTGCCGCAAGGTCTGCCAAAGCTGGCGTGTAACCTCATCCGCTGCGGCGGGATCAAGCTGATACAAAGTGCTGGCGCCCGCGCGGCGATCCGTGATCAAACCGGCGTCCCGCAGCTTGGCCAGATGGGTCGAGATACGGCTTTGCGCCAGCCGCGTGATTTGCGTGAGTTCCGCTACCGTCAGTGCTTGCTCCTCAAGCAGCCGCAAGAGCCGCACGCGGGTAGGATCCGCGAACAGACGGAACAACTGTGTGCTGAGTTCCAGATCCAGTGAGGCCATAAACAAAACCGCCCCTGACGGGGCGGCTGGGTATGCGGAAGCGCTTAGCGGACCGTCGTGCGCCGGCGGGTCGCCGCGCGCGCGCCGCCGCGGCGGGCAACGGATGCCTTACGCTTGGGCGAGGCCGATTTGCGCGCCGAACCGGGGGCATTGGTTACTGCCTTCTGCAGCACCTGGGCCAGATCCCGGCTGGTGCCGGTGATGATCGAGATACTGTCGCGCGCGCTCTTGATGATGTTTTCGAGCGTGCCCTGCAAAACCTTGACCTGCGCCTGCGCGATATCACGCACATTGCCCTTGCGGCTCGCGTCCTTCAAGCCCTTGATAGCCTGCTCGTAATGCGCGCGTACCGCTTTGAGTTCCTGCTCGGCGAGCTTCTCAATGCCGGTCGTTACCACGCGGTTGGCTGAAGCGACGGCCGAGGCGTAATTTTTTCTGAGCTGTTTGATCTGACCCTTGATCCTGTTGATGCGATCCTGGATAGCCATGCGCCATTCTCCTGTTTGCCTGCAAGCGGCCGGTCGCTGCAGTTTAGCAGCGCAAGTTGTCCAGTCAACGAAAAGTCCCCGCGCTGGACGCTCGGACGCGCGCCCGATACTATGCTGCGTCGCTGCGTCGCTGCGTCGCTGTGGCGCCGGGCTTTATTCCCAGTCCGCGCCGCATCCAGGTTCTGTATAAAACCGATTTAATGGGAGCGTGTGCCGATGATTTACTCAGGCAAATCCATCACCTGTCAGCGGCTCGATGACGGTATCGCCGAGCTCAAGTTCGACCGGCAGGGCGATGCGATCAATAAATTCGATGCGCAAACCGTCGGCGAGTTGAAAGCCGCCGGCGAGGCGCTGGCCAAGTCCGGTGCGAAAGGTCTGCTGGTAACCAGCGGCAAGGACGGCTTCATTGTGGGGGCGGACATCACCGAATTCGGCAAGACCTTCCAGTCCTCCGAGGACGAGGTTGCCAACTGGTTGTTTGGCAGCAACCAGGTATTTAATGCGATTGAGGACCTGCCGTTTCCGTCGGTGACGGCGATCAACGGCGTCGCCCTGGGCGGTGGTTTCGAGATGTGCATGGCGACCGATTACCGGGTCATGAGCGTAAGCGCGCAGGTGGGTCAGCCGGAAGTGAAGCTCGGCATTCTGCCGGGCTTTGGCGGCACCGTGCGCCTGCCGCGTCTGATCGGCGCCGACAATGCGATCGAGTGGATCGCCGGCGGGAATCCGAGCAAGGCCGATGCGGCGCTGAAGGTGCACGCGGTGGACGCGGTCGTGACGCCGGACAAATTGCGCGATGCCGCGCTGTCCCTATTGAAGGACTGCATCGCCGGTAAGTTCGACTGGCAGGCGCGGCGCGCACAGAAGAAAGCGCCGCTCATGCTCGGCCCGATCGAAAGCATGATGGTGTTCGAGACCGCCAAGGGCTTCATCGCCGGTCAGGCCGGCAAGCACTATCCGGCGCCGATGGAAGCGGTGAAAGTAGTCCAGAAAGCGGCCGGCAAGGGCCGTGACGAAGCGCTGAAGATCGAAGCGCAAGGCTTTGCCAAGGTGGCCAAGACCACCGTCGCCAACAGCCTGATCAGCCTGTTTCTGAATGACCAGCTACTGAAGAAAAAGGCGAAAGCGGCCAGCAAGATCGCGCGGCCGATCAAGCAGGCGGCGGTGCTCGGCGCGGGCATCATGGGCGGCGGCATCGGTTATCAGAGCGCGGTGCGGGGCACGCCGATCATCATGAAGGACATCGCCGACCAGCAGCTCGAACTCGGCATGTCCGAGGCCAACAAACTGCTGGCAAAACAGGTCGAGCGCAGGAAACTCACGCCGGAAAAAGCCGGTGACGTGCTCTCCAAAATCCGGCCCACGCTCAACTACGGCGACTTCGGCAATGTGGACGTGGTAGTCGAAGCCGTGGTCGAGAATCCGAAAATCAAGAAGAGCGTGCTGTCCGAAGTGGAAGGCCTGGTGAAACCCGGCACCATCATCGCCTCCAATACCTCCTCGATCTCGATTGATGAGCTGGCCACGGCGATGAAGCACCCCGAGAATTTTCTCGGCATGCACTTCTTCAACCCGGTGCACCGCATGCCGCTGGTGGAGGTGATTTACGGCGCCAAGACCAGCAAGGAAGCGATTGCGACGATCGTGGATTACACCAGCCGCATGGGCAAGACGCCGATCGTGGTGAAGAACTGCCCCGGTTTCCTGGTCAACCGTATTCTGTTTCCTTACTTCGGCGGCTGGCTCGGCGCGGTTCGCGACGGCGCCGATTTCGTGAAGATGGACAAGGTGATGGAAAACTTCGGCTGGCCCATGGGCCCGGCCTATTTGCAGGACGTGATCGGCATTGACACATCGCACCATGTCGGCGAGGTGCTGGCCGAAGGCTATCCGGACCGCATGGCCAGGACCTTCAAGACCGCGCTTGACGTGATGTATGAGAACAAGCGCTACGGCCAGAAGAATGGCATTGGTTTCTTCAAGTATGAAACCGATACCAAGGGCAAGCCCAGGAAACTGGCTGACCCGCAGACTTACGAGCTGCTCAAAGCGGTTCAGCCCCATGGCCAGAAAGACATGAGCGAGGAAGAGATTATTGACCGCCACATGCTGCCGATGATCATCGAAACCGCGCGCTGTCTGGAGGAGGGCATCGTCGAGACCGCCAATGAGGCCGACATGGGCCTGATTCTCGGCATCGGCTTCCCGCCCTTCCGCGGTGGTGCGCTGAAGTACGCCGATACGCTTGGCTTGAAAACGGTGGTTGAGAACACCGGGAAGTACCAGCAGCTCGGCAAGCTTTACGAGCCGACCGCGAAAATGAAAGAGATGGCCGCCAAGGGCCAGACATACTACCCGGCCTGATGAGCAGATCTTTAGGAGTTCAGACATGAAAGAAGTCGTGATAGTTGACGCGGTCCGTACCCCGATGGGCCGCTCCAAGGCCGGTGTGTTCCGCAACGTGCGCGCGGAGGACTTGTCGGCGCATCTGATCAAGGCCTTACTCAAGCGCAATCCCAAGCTCGACCCGAAGGAGATTGAGGACGTGATCTGGGGCTGCGTGCAGCAGACGCTGGAGCAGGGTTTCAACATCGCACGCAACGCCTCGCTGCTGGCGGGCTTGCCGCATTCCGTATCCGGCCAGACCGTGAACCGGCTCTGCGGTTCTTCGATGACGGCGATTCATACGGCAGCCGGCGCGATTCAGGCCGGCAACGGGGACATATTCATCTGCGGTGGCGTCGAGCACATGGGCCATGTGCCGATGACGCACGGCGTTGATTTCAACCCGGCAATCTCGCTAGTGGGCGCAAAGGCGGCCGGCATGATGGGCCTGACTGCCGAGATGCTGGGCAAGATGCACTCGGTCGGCCGTCAGGCGCAGGACGAGTTCGCGCTGGAGTCGCATAAGCGTGCGACCCGTGCCATAAAGAATAAAGAATGGGCCAAGGAAATCGTGCCAACTGAAGGCCATGATTCCGAAACCGGTTTCGCCAAGCTTATGGACTATGACGAAGTCGTGCGCCAGGACGCGACGCTCGAAGCACTGGCTTCGCTCAAACCGGTGTTCGATCCCAAGGGCGGCACGGTAACGGCGGGAAACTCTTCGGCCCTCTCTGACGGTGCTTCCGCGGTGCTGGTGATGGCTGCCGACAAGGCCAAGACGCTGGGCCTTGCGCCCATGGCACGTATTGTCAGCATGGCTTCCTCCGGCTGTGAGCCTTCCATCATGGGCCGCGGGCCAGTACCGGCCACGCAGAAAGCGCTCAAACGCGCGGGCATGGAGTTGAAGGACATCGAGTACATAGAGTTGAACGAGGCTTTCGCGGCGCAATCACTCGCCGTGATCAAGGAGCTCAAACTCGGCGATCGCATGGACCACATCAATATCAAGGGTGGCGCCATCGCCCTGGGCCATCCGCTGGGTTGTTCCGGCGCACGCATCACCGGCGCGCTGACGCACATTCTCCAGGAAAAGAGAGCCAAGTACGGATTGGCTACGATGTGTATTGGTCTGGGGCAGGGTGTCGCGACCATCATCGAACGGTTGAACTGACTGGCGCAGAAATCCCCCATAAGCCCCCTTTACAAAGGGGGCAGGCTGAAAGCCCGGGGGATTTTTGTGTGAGATAGGCGCCAGCGACCACCGGCGTTTTACGTTCAATCGGCAGTAATGCGCCGCCGCTCTTTCACGACGGAGCGGTGCCGCTTATTCGCCAGCATCTTCTCCTTGGCCCGCTTTGAGCGTATGCGCTTCTGCCGGCGGATTTTTTCGATCGCCTGACGACGTGCGCTTTTCTCACCCAGAAGCTTTTCCTCCAGTTTGCCCGCCAGCCGGACCCGTGCGCGATAGCGGTTGAGATACTGGCTGCGCTCCTCCTCGCAGCGTACGCTGAGACCGCTGGGAGGGTGAGTCAGGATGACGCAGGTCGAGACTTTATTGACGTTCTGGCCGCCGCGGCCGCCAGAGCGGGTGAACTGCTCCTCAAATTCTTCGGCCCGCACACCCAGGGATGCCAGGCGCGCCATGACCGCGTTCCATTTTTCGGTTGAGACGAAGGACATGGGCGCATTATGCCGTCAGCGGTCTGCCCTCACCCTAACCCTCTCCCAGAG
>JBOICV010000100.1:0-51083 GCA_050740255.1 Nevskiales bacterium
CCTACAGTAGGAGCGGCTTTAGCCGCGACCACCCCTCCTACATGAGCGAGTCGCGCGGCTGGCGGCGGCGCCCATTCGACGAAGCTGTCGAGCAGATTTTGCACGCCGAAGTTATTGACGGCCGAGCCGAAGAACACCGGCGTCAGCCGGCCGGCGCGGTATTCATCGAGGTCGAAGGCGGGGCAGACGTCGCGTGCCAGCGCGATCTCTTCCATGAAGTGCTTGCGCTCATCACCGAGCAAGGCCTGTACTTCGGGACTATGAAGGTCGGGAACGGTTTCGATTTCGCCGGCCTTGTGCTTGTCGCCGCGATAGAGATAAACGCGGTCTTCGAGCAGGTGGTACACGCCCTTGAAGCGGCTGCCCATGCCAATCGGCCAGGTGATCGGCGCACAGTGGATTTCCAGCACCCGCTCGATCTCGTCCAGCAAATCCAGCGGCGGACGGCCCTCGCGGTCCATTTTGTTGATGAAGCTGACGATGGGCGTGGCGCGCATGCGGCACACCTCCATCAGCTTGATGGTGCGCGGCTCGACGCCCTTGGCCGCGTCTATCACCATCAGCGCGGAATCCACCGCGGTGAGCGTGCGGTAGGTATCTTCCGAAAAATCCTCGTGACCGGGCGTATCCAGCAGATTGACGATGCGTTCCTTGTACGGGAACTGCATCACCGAAGTCGTCACCGAGATGCCGCGCGCCTGCTCGATCGCCATCCAGTCGCTGGTCGCGTGGCGCGTGGCTTTGCGGCCCTTGACCGTGCCGGCGAGCTGGATGGCACCGCCGAATAGCAGCAGCTTTTCAGTCAGCGTGGTTTTGCCCGCATCCGGATGCGAGATGATGGCAAATGTGCGGCGCAGAGCCGCTTGTTCAGCAACCGACATGGCAGTGGGGGATCAAGCTTGTTTTGAAAACCGCGACAGGGACGTCGCGTTCGGTTACATGAATTAAATAATCCTGCGAAGTTTAGCAGAGCTAGCGGCGGCGGCAGGATATGGCTACATGCAGCTCCATGAAAAAAATGCCTGGATGCTGCGCAGCCTGTTGGAATAGCGAACATCACCGGCGCTATCGCGCCAAGGTTTTGGCCCAGCGTTCGGCCCAGTGATTGAGCGGGCCAAACAGGTTAAACAACTCGCGTCCGCGATGGGTCAAGCGATAACCGTCAGCCGCAAGTTCCACCAATTCCGCGGCGCGTAATTCGCCGAGGCGCTGATTCAGCACCGAGGGCGATAGACCGCCGCAGGCTGCCTGCAGTGCGCGGAAGTTCAGCGCCGCGTCGCGCAATTCCCAAAGGATCCGCAATACCCAGCGTCGCCCGAGCAGGTCGAGCAAGGCCATGATGGGACGACCGCTGCGCAAGCCGCGGACCGGTTTTGCCGCCCAGCCCTTCTTTGCCATCTTGTGCTACTGATTCAGAAGCGTTATGCTTCTAATATCGTAGCATAGGCTACAGCGTATGAGAGCATGTCATGGCCGAACCTCGAATCGCTCCGCTCGATCCGCCTTACGCGGCCGAGGTACAAGCCGCCTTCGACGTCGTCATGCGCGGCGCGGCGCCGCTCAAACTGTTCCGCACCATCGCCCGCAACCCGCGCGTACTGCAGCGCATGATGGCCGGCGGCCTGCTGGACAAGGGCAGCATCACGCTGCGCCAGCGCGAACTGATGATTCTGCGCACCACCGCGCGCTGCGGCGCCGAATACGAGTGGGGCGTGCATGTCGCCGCCTTCGGTGCCAAAGCCGGCTGGACGCCGGCCGAAGTGGGCGCCAGCGCGAGGGGTACAGCGGATGATCCCGCCTGGAAGCAGGACGAACGGCTGATCATCCGCCTGGCGGACGAGCTACATGAAACACAAGTCGCAAGCGACACGCTGTGGGGAGAACTCCAGGCCAGCTTTCAGCCGGAGCAAATAATCGAACTCATCATGCTTGCCGGCCTGTATCACGCTGTGAGTTACCTGATAAACGCGCTGCAGATACAGCTCGAGAACGCTGCACCGCGTTTCCCGGTCTAGTCGCCGTCCCGCAAAAGCTGCCGCAGCCTGAGATTGAAAGAAGCCAGATAGAGCAATAGAAAATAGCCGATCAGCCATTCCTTGAGTTCGCCGCTGGAGATGTCGAAGCGCTCCGGGTGATCCACTCCGGTGATGGCCTCGTAAATTGACTCGGGCCAGGAAATGACTCCCGCCAACAGACCCACCGGCAGGCAAATCGCCGTGGGCCAGATCCAGAAATGAATGTGGGCGGGATTCAGTTCCATGCCGCGAAAGCGGCGGTACAGCGGCGCGAACACGCCGCCCACCAGCATGCCCACGGTGAGCAGATTGCGCGGCAACTGATCCAGCAGGAAGCCGAGTTCTTCTGAATTGTGCAGATTGGTTTCGCCCTGATCGTTGAAACGCTGCCATCCGGCCGAGGAATCCCAGCCGATCAGGTGCTGGCCCCAGCTCGCCTCTTCGCCGGCGAAGTAGATGCAGCCCAAGCTGCCCAGCAGCAGCCAGGCCGTCAGCCGCCAATCACCCGCACGGCGTACCAGATTGAGCGTGTGCAAACCGACGATGACGGCGAGGACCAGTATCGTCATGGTCCAAAGCTCGTTATTCCCGAGCTCGCCGCCGCCGAATACGCGCGCGTAGGTATGCCGCCCGGCGCCGGCTGCGGCGTAGTGCGCCAGCACATAGGCCAGCGGCAGCCACAGCCAGGCCCAGCTCGGCAGATCCAGAAATTGCCGTTCCTGGCTATAACGCGGGTTGGTCAACATGCTTGAACTCGTTCGCTGATGGCTATTTTCGCATGCGCGAAAGCCGGTCAACCACGCAAAACGCGAAAATCGTCAGGCGCTTCCGCGGCATCGGCATCGACACTGCGCAGCTCACTGACCTTGGCCAGCGGCGGCCCCTGCCAGAGCCAGCGTTCGAGCCGGTCGAGCGCCTCGCGCGCACCCGCTGCCAGCACTTCAACCCGCCCGTCGGCCAGGTTGCGGGCATAGCCCTTGAGCCCCATGCTGCGAGCCTGCGCCGCGGCGGCGGCGCGGAAATTGACCCCCTGCACCTGGCCGTTGATGAAATAGCGTTTGCACAACATCGTCGTATCAGGCTGGGCTCATTTGACTCATGGGGCGTTTTCAATGAGCATATTGCCGCAAAACGCCGGTTAGAAACTACGCTGGCCAGCGAATCTCGGGGATCAATTACGGATGAAGACTTTCACGCGTCAGGTCGCGCGCATCGGCAGCGGACTGCTGCTCGCAAGTTGCGCGACGATCGCGGTCGCCGCTGGGGATGTGGCGGCGGGGCGCGTCAAGGCCAGCACCTGTATGGGCTGCCACGGCATTCCCAATTATGTGAATACCTACCCCACTTATCATGTGCCCTATCTGGGCGGCCAGCACACCGAGTACCTCGTGACGGCGCTAAAGGCCTATCAGACCGGCGAGCGCAGCCACCCGACCATGAAGGCGCAGGCGGGTTCGATGTCGGAGCAGGATATGCAGGACATCGCCGCGTTTCTATCGCAAGCACCGCACGCCAAATGAGCCGCGCCATGAAGATTCGCTCTCTCGCCTTTGGCGCTGCCTTGATTGTTAGCCAGGCCGCGGCTGCCGGCGAGGCCGGTCAGCACGCCGCTGCTGCTTCGAATCTGCAGGAAAAACTGGCCGCCTGCGCCGTCTGCCATGGACCCAATGGCGTCAGCACGCAGCCGACCTTTCCGACACTGGCGGGGCAGCATCGCGACTACCTCGCAAGGGCCCTTCACGACTACAAATCGGGCGCGCGTAAAAGTCCTGTGATGAGCCCGCAAGCCGCGACGCTGAGCGAAGCCGATATCAAGGCCCTCGCCGAGTTTTTCTCCAAACAGCAAGGACCTCTGTACACGCCCGCATTGAAATAAACTTCTCACCGTCTCACCATTAAAGCCAGCGCATCGCTGGCTTTTCTGTTTGTGGGGTGGCGTGTACATCAGCGTATGCACGATGCTCCAGGTTTTGCGCATCCGCACCGCACGACGGCGCGTAGGTGCATTGTGCTCAAGGCCCTCCACATGAATCGCAAGCTCCCGATGCTCTGCGCCGTGTTGCTGTTCGCCCTGGGCGGCGCGCGCGCGACTGCGGCACCGGAGCTCGACTGGCAACCCTGGACGGTGGACGTGTTCCAGCGCGCGGCACGGGAGAACAAGCTCGTTTACCTGTATCTCGAAGCCGTGTGGTGCCATTGGTGCCACGTCATGGAGGCCGAGACCTTCGCCGACGAGGACGTGATCGAATACCTCGACGCGCATTTCCTGCCGGTGCGCGTGGATCACGACGCGCGCCCCGACCTGGCCAACCGTTACCGCGACTATGGCTGGCCCGCGAACATCCTTTACAACGCCGAAGGCAGGGAGCTGGTCAGACGTGCCGGCTATATCGCGCCCAAAGAATTCCTGACGCTGCTGACCGAGCTCGTCGCCCATCCCAATCGCACACCGCACCCGCAATCTGTCAAAGCCGGCGCCGGACCCGACGCGCTGGCGGAGGCAACAAGAAGGGAGCTGTTGCAGAGACACATCAAGGCGCATGACAAGCTAAACGGCGGTCTCAAGGGCGGACAGAAATATCTGGATCGCTATCACGTCGAATACGCGCTGTGGCTGGCCGCGCGTGGCGACAAGACCGCCGAGAAGCGTGCGCGGCAGACGCTCGATGCGGCGCTGGCCTTGCTCGATCCGGTCTGGGGCGGGGTATATCAATACTCCACTCATAGCGACTGGCGGCATCCGCACTACGAAAAATTGCTGCGCGTCCAAGCCGCCTACCTGCGCATTTATGCTCTGGCTTATGCCCAGTTGGGCGACGAGAAGTATCTTCGGGCGGCGCGCCGCATCCGCGACTACATCGCGGCCTTCCTCACCAGCCCGAGGGGCGGTTTCCACTCCAGCCAGGATGCCGACCTCGTCTCCGGCGAAAAGGCCGACAACTACTACCGCCTGAACGACGCCGGCCGCCGCGCCGAAGGCATCCCCAGAGTGGACCCGCACCAGTATGCTGAGACCAATGGCGCCGCCATCGAGGCGCATGCCGTGTTGTACGAGGCCACCGGCGACCCGGCCGACCTCGCGCCTGCGCTGAAAGCGGCGGCGTTCTGGAACACCAGCCGCGCGCGGCTGAAGCAGGGCGGTTTCGCCCACGATGCCAGGCAGAAACCGCCGCCGGGCGGCCCTTATCTCAGCGATCAACTCGGCATGGGTCAGGGCTTCCTGCTGCTGCACCGTGCCACCGGCCAGCGTCTTTGGCTCTCCGCCGCGCGCGAATGTGCCCAGATGATCGGGCAGAAATTCAAGCGCGAGGATGCCGGTTTCAATCCCAGCCTGCCGGGCCGCGACGCGCTGCCGCCGCAGCCCTACCTGGAGGACAACCTCCAGGCCCTGCGCTTTTTCAATCTGCTCGCGCGCTACACCGGCGAGCAGCAGCATCGCGAACTGGCGCAGCACGCGCTGCGCTACCTGGCGCAAGCTGCGGTGGCGTTGGAGAGAATCGAGGAGTCTGGCATCCTGTTGGCGGCCGACGAATTCGATCGCGACCCCGCGCATCTCGCCGTGGTCGGCGGCAAGCAGGATGCAGCCGCGCAACAGCTCTTTGCCGCTGCGCTGCGCTATCCCGGCTGGTATAAGCGCATCGAATGGTGGGATCACGCGGAAGGGCCTTTGCCCAATCCCGACGTGCAATATCCACGCTTCCCCAGGGCCGCCGCCTATGTCTGCGCCAATCGCCGCTGTTCGCCCCCCGCCTTCGAGGTTACGGCACTGCAAAAACTGCTGGCGTTGCAGGCTGGCCCGGAGCGGGAGTAATGTAAGGCTGCATCCGACTGAACTTAGGCTGCGTAATCCAATCTGAGAACAGCGCCAAGAGGGCGCGAATCTCTACCCCGGGCGCGAGCCCTTTATCACACCTCAAGAGGCTGTTTATGAAGAAATCAGTAGCGATGGCGATTGGTACCGCGTTTGTTGCGGGTCTGTCCCTGACCAGTCTGGCCCAGGCCGGCAATCCGTTTGCGTCCAACGTGCTCAATGGCGGCTATCAGGTCGCCGAAGGTGCCGAAGGCAAATGCGGTGAAGGCAAGTGCGGCGAGAAGAAGAAGGGTTCCAACTGCGACGCCACGGCCGGTGTCGATAAGACCGGTCATTGTGCCTGCGGCGCCAACAAGGGCAAGGAAGCCGACGGCAAATGCGGCGAAGGCAAGTGCGGTGAAGGTAAGTGCGGCGAGAAGAAGTAAGCTCGTCCTAGCGTAAAACATGATGGCGCCCTCACGGCCACCGGTCGCGGTTCGCCGGCCCGTGCAGGGCGCCGGGCTCGGCCTGCGGCGCGAGTTTTCCCAGGATTTCCTGGACGCGTCGCCGGCCGGCTCTATTTCCGCCGTCGGATTTCTCGAAGTCGCGCCCGAAAACTGGATGGGCATCGGCGGGCGGCGCGGCAAGCAGTTCCGCGCGCTGACTGAACGCTATCCCTTCGTCACCCATGGCCTGTCGCTTTCGCTGGGTGGGCCGGCGCCGCTGGACGAGGAATTTCTCGCCGGCGTCAAGCAATTTCTCGACCAGCATCAAATCCGCTACTACACCGAGCACCTGAGCTACTGCTCGGACGACGGGCATCTCTACGACTTGATGCCGATTCCGTTTACCGACGACGCGGTGCACTACGTGGCCGCGCGCATCCGCCGCACACAGGACCTGCTGGAGCGCCGCATCGCGGTCGAAAACGTGTCCTATTACGCGGCGCCGGGCGCCGAGATGAGCGAGCTTGAATTCCTCACCGCCGTCCTCACAGAAGCGGACTGCGCGCTCTTGCTGGACGTGAATAATATCTACGTCAACAGCATCAATCACCACTACGATCCGGTCGCCTTTCTCAAGTGTCTGCCCGGCGCACGCATCGCTTATGGCCACATCGCGGGCCATTACGTTGAAGCGGAGGATTTGCGTGTGGATACGCATGCCGCACCCGTGATTGATCCGGTCTGGCGGCTGCTGGAAACCGCTTATAGCCAGTTCGGTGTGTTTCCGACGCTGCTGGAGCGCGATTTCAATATCCCGCCGCTGTCTGAACTGCTGAACGAGACGGCGCACATCACCCGCTTGCAGAACCAATACGCGGCGCTGCCGCAGGCGGTCGGCCATGGTTAAAGCCACCCCCACCCTGACCCTCCCCCATCAAGGGGGAGGAGAAAACTTATTAGCTTTTCAGCAACTGCAATACCAGTTCACCGCGCACTTGCGCGATCCGGCGCAGCATCCGGCGCCGGCCGGCGTCGAGGACCGGCGCATGGGAATTTACCGCGAGCTGCTCTATAACAACATTGAGGGCTTTCTCAGCAAAGGCTTCCCGGTGCTGCGCAGCCTCTACGCCGACGACGGCTGGCATGCGCTCGCGCGCGATTTCTTCGCCCGTCATATTTCACACACACCGCTGTTTTATCGCATCGCCGAGGAGTTTCTGGCCTATCTCCAGCATGAACGGGCGGCCGCACCGGCCGACCCGCCGTTTCTGCTGGAGTTGGCGCACTACGAATGGGTGGAAGTGGCCGTCGGCATTGATCCGGCGCCGCTGCCGGCCTGCAATCCGGACGGCGATCTGCTCGAGCAGACGCCGGTGCTGTCGCCATTGGCGCGGCATCTCGCCTACCGCTATCCCGTGCATAAGATCCGGGCCGAGTTCCAGCCGGCTGAAGCGCCCGCGCAGCCAACTTATCTGGTCGTGGTGCGCGACGGAGAAGACAAGGTGGGTTTTGTAGAAATTAACGCGGTGACGTCGCGTTTGCTGAAGCTGATCGAGCAGCAACCGGGCCATTCCGGCCGCCAGCAGCTGCAAACCCTCGCCGATGAGCTACAGCATCCCGACCCAGATTCCCTGCTAGTCCATGGCCGTGCCATGTTGGAGCAGCTGCGCAGCCAATCCATCCTCCTCGGCACGGCTTTGTAGGAGCGGCTTTAGCCGCGATGCGGTCGCGGCTAAAGCCGCTCCTACAAGGGCTTTCGCGGCATTCATCCGCCGTTCAGCTTGTTCAGTTTGCGTTCAGCGGTCCTCCCGTATCCTGCCCCCAGGTTCACAAAGCAACACAAGGAGGTAGGTCATGAACAAGCTACTGATTGCAGGTGCGGTTGCGGCGCCCTTGGTGCTGGGTAGTGGCATTACAGGTGGTTATTTCGCCGCTCGCCATGCCGAAGCATCGGACATCCCGGACGGTTATGCGCGCGTACTGAATGTGCAGCCGGCGTTCAAGACCGTGCAGGTACCGGTGAATAGCCGCGAGTGCCGTCAGGTGCCCGTCACTCGTACGGTGACGCGCAAGACAGAGTCCGAAGGCTGGAAGCATGCCAGCACGGGTCTGGGCGCGGTGCTCGGCGTCGTGATCGGCAACCAGATCGGTAGCGGCCGTGGGCGTGACGTGGCCCGTGTGGGTGGTGCGGTCATCGGCGGCAAGGCCGGTCACGACATCTACAAGAGCACGCACCAGCCGGAAACGCAGCAGGTCACGACTTACGAAACACGTTGCAAAACCGTGACCAGCTATAACAGTCAGACCAAGGATGATGGCTTCGACGTGACCTTCGAGCAGAAGGGCGGCCAGACCGGCACGGTGCGCATGCCGACCCAGCCGATCGGTCTCTTCATCCCGGTTCCGGCCAACGGCACCCAGCAGTCGATCTAAACGTTAATCAAATTGAGCAAGGCCCCGTTTGCGGGGCCTTGTTTTTTTGCGTATCGCCCGGGCTATATTGGGCGATATGAACACGCTCTTGCTCTGGCTGGCCGGCTTGCAGCTGGTGTTGCTGCTGGGCTTGCTGTTCTTCGTAGTGCGCCGGCAGGATCACGGCCAGCGGTTGGAGGAGGTGCTGCGCCGCTTGGAAGAGGGTCTGCGCCGCGAGCTTAAAGACGCGCGTGACGATCAAGGCAAGACTCACGTCGAGCTGCTGCGCAGCCTGCAGGCCGGTAGCGTGGCGCTGGGCGAGCAGGTGCAGCGCGTGCTCGGTCAGTATTTCGAGCTGCTCAACAAACGCGTTGAGGGCCTCACCCAGACCACCGACCAGAAGCTCAAGGAAATTGGAGGCCAGGTCGAGAAGCGTCTGGCCGAGGGTTTCGAGAAAACCACCGCGACCTTCGCCGATATCGTGAAGCGCCTGGCGCTGATTGATGAGGCGCAGAAGCGCATCACCGAGCTGTCCACCAATGTGGTGAGCCTGCAGGAAATACTCTCTGACAAGCGCGCGCGGGGCGCCTTCGGTGAGGTGCAGTTGTCACAGCTGGTGCGCAACATGCTGCCGGAGAACGCGTTTGCGCTGCAGTATGCGATCACGCCGGACACGCGGGTGGACTGCATTTTGTTCCTGCCGGACCCCACCGGCCACGTGCCAATTGACGCCAAGTTTCCGCTGGAAAGCTATCGCCGGCTCGCCGACCCGAAGCTGGGCGAGGCCGACCGGCGCATGGCGGAGCGCCAGTTCAAACAGGACGTGCGCAAGCATGTGCGCGACATCGCCAGCAAGTACATCGTGGCGGGCAAGACCGCGCGCGGTGCGGTGATGTTCGTGCCCGCCGAGGCGGTCTTCGCGGAAATCCATGCGCGCCACGCTGACGTCGTGGAAGAGGCGCAGGGCCTGAACGTCTGGATCACCTCACCGACCACGCTGATGGCCATCCTGACCACCGCGCGCGCGGTGCTGAAGGACGATGCCACGCGCAAGCAGGTGCATGTCATTCAGGAACATCTGGGCAAGCTGGGCGAGGACTTCGGCCGCTTCCGCAAGCGCATGGAGAATCTGGCCACGCATATCCGCCAGGCCAAGGAAGACGTGGACGACGTCAATGTCTCGGCCGGTAAGATCGCCAGCCGCTTCGAGAAAATCGAACGTGCGGAGCTGGCTAACGAGGAGGAGGAGCGGCCCGCGCTCAAGCCTTCGGATGCGGCCTGAACCAGGCGGAGCACGCTGTCGTCAGTTAGGGCCCCAGCCGCTGATCAAGTTTTACAGGGGGATTTGAATCGCGAGCTGTAGATTCGCGATATGTGCCTGCTTATAGTTCAGATCGTCGGCAATCCAGGAAAAGCGTAGCCAGCGTGATGCGAGCTCTAATCCCAGCGCGTCGTGCTCAGGAAGCCAGTGAAAGCTACAGGTGACGACACTGGTTGAGAGCGGCGACCAAATAACGCTCGGAATGAAGTCGATCTGAGCGTAGTGGCCGCCAACACCAAGGCGATGACCGCCGAATCGAGCCAGCAAATTCACTGCCCCATGCGGTTTAAGGCGCTGCGTAAAATCCTTACTCGACTCCAAGCCGGTGAGCACAGGTTGCGCACCGCTCAACCCGCCTGATACCTGAGTATTCGCTTGGGCAGTGGTGAAGGGCGCACGTTCCCAGTACATGCGGCCGTAAAGGTCATCTACCAGCCAGCTGAACGTCCATAATGACGAAACACGCCATTCACCCGACCAATCAACCGTAAAACCTTCGCCCTCTGGCCGACGCACGTTGCGATCGAACAGTTTCTCATCGTGACTGTAGTGATAGTTCAAGCCAAATGCGACATCAAGCTGGGTTGGAGTCGTCTGGACGGCGGTGCCTTCTAAAACCCCGTCAACCAGCCTTTTACCTTCCAGATAGGCCACGCCGACATCCATGTTCAGGTTGCGGACGGGGCTGAATAACCGACCCAGTCTTAGGCCCTGCGCTTCCATAACCACCACATCCAAATCGACCGCGAATGTCCGGCCAGGCGGGAGCGAAAGATTGTTCTGATCCCGGAAATAGAGCTCTGCTGTGTCCCGGTTAGCGTCGGACACGTAGTATTGATCCCGCACCAACGAAAACTCCCAGGCGTTAATCCTGAGCCCGGCTTCAACGCGCGCAAACAGGGCGCCGTCCGCGCCTTTCCTGAGCTTGCCCTCGAAGTCGCTCGCGTATTGGTAAACGGATACGGGCTCGGCAACACCGAATACTCTCGCCGAGAAATAGGGCGTGGCACGGAGTTCACTCGCGTTGGCCGCGGTGAACAAGCCACACAGCATTGCCGCAGCCCGCAGCATGGCCCACATAACGGTGACAGCTTGGCAGCTAGCCGGCCTCAAGCCAGGCTTTCAATCGTCCCGTCAACGTAACGAATGATGAATCCGCTGCTGGTTTCCTCAATCGTAGCGACCTGCTCGCCGTTCACGGTAATCGTTCCGATGACAGGGCTATTGGAAGATTCCATGAGCGTCATGCGCGTACCGGCTTGGTCGGCAACGATGAGACGGGTGGGGTTGGTTTCGGCGTCAAACTGATCGGCAGTAATGGTGATAGTTCCAACCGCTCCCCCCGTGATACTGACTATAACGCTGTTAAGGACAGGTGGGCCGTCTCCAGGTGGCTGCGTAAGGGTAGTAGTCACGCCGATACGGCGTAGTTGCTGGCCGGCAAGTTGGGCGTCGAACTCGACACCCGCGGTAAAATTCTCACCGCTCTTGGTGAACGACAGCACTATGCCGGTGGAATCATCGCTATCACGCAATTCGCCGTCCAGATTGAGCGCTGCGCCGGTACAGTCAGTGTCGTTGCAGCCACTCAAATCCGCGTCGAACAGTGTGATAAAACGCAAAGGGTCCGGTACTGCGCCGGTCTGCTTTTGCGCGATCTCAAGATTACCGTCAAACGAGAGCGAGCCGATCTCGCGCAGGGTGGACATTGCGGGGTCAGCACCGGCACGCCGGGTAATACTCAATGTGCCATCGAAGCTTAGGCGGACACCCTCGGCATCGACGTTGGCGATCATACTGTCCAGCACACCGTTTACGGTAGGCGCGGTATTGGCGTTACTGGGAAAATCCAGCGTGACGTCGTAGGCATTTCTGACCTTATCGCCGCCGCCAAAAAAATTGTTTATCTCGTCTGAGTCGTAGGCTTCGCCAGTAACACGTATCCGATCGGTCCCGGGATTGAGATGCGAGAAGGTGACCGTATAGATTGCGGTATTCCCCATGCCGTCATCGGTGGTAACGCTCCTCGACCCCGGCTGCCCATCGAGTTCGTCGTAAACGAAACCGGCGTAGAAAATCGTTAACAGCAAGCCGCTCAGGGTGCTTTTGGCTTTGCTGTCCGTAACCTCGTCCACGCCCCTGATCTGGTTGGCAAACTGGCTGGCCGGAATCTCAAAATCCCGAAACGACTGGCCCAGTGCTCTGCTTTCCGCAACCAGCGTCTTCGCTTGTGCGACATTGCTCGGCGGTGTGGCAAGCGGATCACTGTCGCCACCACCCCCGCCACATGCGCTGAGCAGCAGATAGCCGACGACCACGAACCCAGCGGCGGGCTGCCTAGTAGTGAACATGGATACCTCCCCCATTGCGCCGACTCGCTCGTCTGCGGTTACATAGACCGCAACGTGGTCGGCAGTCCCAGTGTACTCGGCTGATTGGGCGGAGGGCAGAGGGTTCTTAGCGCTTGCTGAGCGGATTGGCAGAGGCGGAAACGCCTGATTAATTTTTTGCCAAAGCGGGGAAAAGGCTTACTGCGACTCGTCTGTGGGCCGCGATTCACGACTTATCCACAGGCTTATCCCACGCAACTGTGCATGAAATAAGACTAGGAACCGCGCACGCGCCTTAAGCGTTCCAGCAAGCCTTCGAACTCGTCGAGGCTGTGAAATTCGATGCGGATTTCGCCGTGCTTCGCCTTGGCGTCGTAGGCGATATGCACCTCGTTACCGAGCTCCTCGGTCAGTTCGAGCTCGAGCTGCTTCCATTCTTTGGCTTTAAGCGTCCCCGCCTTGCCGCCGCTGTTTTGCAGCCGCCGCCCGGCGGCCTCCAGCGCACGCACCGACCAGCGGCGCTTGAGCGTCTCGGCGGCCAATGGCATTTGCTGGCGAAACTCCAGCCCGGCCAGCACGCGCGCATGGCCCATGGCCAGCAAGCCGTCGTCCACCAGTTTTTGCACGCGCTCGTCCAGCTTGAGCAGCCGCAGGAAGTTCGTGACGTAAACCCGCGACTTGCCGACCCGATCCGCCGCCGCCTCATGGGTGAGCGCAAACAATTCGCTTAACTGCTGCAGACCGCGCGCGGTTTCCATCGGCGATAGCGATTCGCGCTGCAGGTTTTCGATCAGTCCGAGGATATGGGCTTCGCGCTCGTCCAGATCGTCGCGTACGATCGCCGGAATTTCCTCCAGCCCCGCCAGCTGGGCCGCGCGCCAGCGCCGCTCGCCGGCCAGCAGCTCATAACCGCGCCCTGCCGATCGCACCACCAGCGGCTGCACGATGCCCGACTCCGCAATGGAGGCGGCCAGCTCTTTAAGCGCATCGGGGTCGAAGCGCCGGCGCGCCTGATAACGGCCTGGATGAATCAAATCCAGCGCTAGCCGGCGGATAGTCGGGAGCGCCGCGTTCATCGGCATGCAGTCTGCATCTGGGATGGTGTGAAAACGTAAAACCTGCGGCGTGGACGCGCGGGGTCATTATGCAGTAAAACACACACAAAAGATGGCGTATCCTGCCTGTTCCGTAACCAGGTCTCGTGGCGATGAAATTGCGCACCTTTATGAAGGATCGGCTGGTTGACGCCGATACCAACGCCTTGCTCGACGCCATGCCAGTGCAGCTTGGCTCCCGCGGCTTCGATCCTTGGGGTTTGAATCTCGATAACACCAAAATCGCGCTGTCCTTCGTCAAGTGGCTGTACCAGAAGTACTTCCGGGTCGAAGCCCACGGTCTGGAAAACATCCCCAAGGAAGGCCGCGTACTGATTATCCCGAACCACAGCGGCCAGTTGCCGATGGACGGTCTGATGACAGCCTATGCCGTGGCGACGAATCCACACGGCCCGCGCATGCCGCGCGCGATGATCGAGCGTTTCTTCCCCACCGTGCCCTGGATCGGCAATCTGCTCAACTCCTGGGGCGCGGTCATCGGCGACCCGCTCAACTGCGTGAAGATGCTCAAGCGCGATGAGGCGATCATCGTATTCCCGGAAGGCGTGCGCGGCTCCGGCAAACCCTACAAGCTGCGCTACCAGTTACAGCGCTTCGGCAACGGCTTCCTGCATCTGGCGATGGAAAGCGGCGCGCCGATTATTCCCGTCGGGATTGTCGGCTGCGAGGAAACCATGCCCTCGCTCGGCTCGATCAAGCCGCTGGCCAGGCTGCTGCGCATCCCCTACGTGCCGATTGCGCCGCTGGTGCCGCTGCCGGCCAAGGTCATCATCAACTTCGGCCAGCCGATGCGCTTCGACAACAAGGCGACGAACGAGCAGGAAGTCACCGAGCGCACGCGCGAGGTCAAGGCCGAGATCCGCAAACTGATCGAAAAAGGCCAGTCCGAGAGAAAAAGCGTATTCGACGGCCTGACGCCGGCTAGGAGCGGCTGATGGAAGCCGCCAACGACAGCAAGATCAAGAAACCTTCCGCACGCTCACACGTTGCAGGTAAGGGCGGCCGCGAAACCCTGCTGGTCACCGGCGCCGGCGGCGCGCTGGGCCGCCGCGTGGTGACGCGGCTCAAAGACGATTACAACGTGGTCGGCGTGGATTTTCGCTGGCGCAAGAACCTGGACCCGGACATCGTCCATTACGAAGTAGACTTCAACAAGCGCAGCTTCGAGGATGTCTTCCGCGAGCATGAGTTCGCAGGAATTCTGCACCTCGGCCGCATCATCGCCAGCGAAATGACGCGTCCGCGCCGCTACGATTCCAATGTACTGGGCGCACAGCGTCTGTTCCAGCTCGGCGTGAAATACGGCGTGTCGCGCGTGCTGGTGCTGTCCACGCACTTCGTATATGGCGCGCATCCGCTCAACCCGGCGCTGCTGGATGAGGACGCACCGCTGAAGGCTTCGAGCGTCACCGGCGAGCTGGTTGATTCGGTCGAAACGGAAAGCTTGGCGAGCATTTTTCTGTACAAGCACCCGGAAACGAGCGTAATCATCCTGCGGCCCTGCAACATCCTCGGTCCAGACGTGCACAACGCGCTGTCGCGGCTGTTGACGCAGGAATACGCGCCTTATCTCGCCGGTTTCTCGCCGATGATGCAGTTCCTGCACGTATCCGACATGGCGGATGCGGTGGTGCTAGCGTTCAAGAAGGACGTGCGCGGCGTGTTCAATGTCGCGCCCGACGACTGGATCGGCCTGCAGGACGCGATGGAATTGTGCGGCTGCACCAAGCTGCCGCTGCCGTCCATCCCGCCGCTGCTGCCCAAGATGCTGACGACAGTGTTCGGGCGCTGGTCTTACCCCAGCTATCTCATCAACTATCTGAAATATCCGGTGGTAATTGACGGCAGCGCCTTCCGTGAAACCTTTGGCTTCCGGCCTAAACGCAGCCTGGATGAGATTTTCGAGTATTACCGGCGCGAGAAAGCCAAGGCGAAGGTCGCGTGAGTCACTCTCTGACCATGCGGCATCTACTGGGGGTTTTTGTGCTCGCACTGAACTTGGCATCGCCGGTCTGGGCACAGGTCACAGAAGAAGCCGCGCCACCAGCCGAGTCCGCCGCTGATGTGGAGGTTCAGCCGGAAGCAGTGGAAGCCGTCAACAATGACCCCTTCGAAGGCCTCAATCGCGGCATCTACGGCTTCAACAGCTTGCTCGACAGTTATCTGTTCCGCCCGGTCGCACGCGGCTACGTAAAAGTAGTGCCCAGCGGCGCACGCACCAGTGTCAGCCTGTTTTTCAGCAACCTGTTCTATCCCAAGACCATCGTCAATCAGTTTCTGCAAGGCAAACCGCGCGAGGGGGCTGCCGATCTGGGCCGTTTCCTGATCAATACCACGGTCGGGTTGGCGGGCTTGTTCGATCCGGCCACCGAGATGGGTTTCGTGCGTCACGATGAGGATTTCGGTCAGACGCTGGGCTACTGGGGTCTGGGCAGCGGACCCTATCTGGTGCTGCCGCTGCTCGGGCCGAGTTCGCTGCGCGACGCGCCGGCGCGGGTGGTGGATTACCCCCTGAATCCGGCGGGTCATCTCGATGACGATGACGTGGAACTCGCCCTGGGTATAACCAGCTCGGTCAGCACCCGGGCCAACCTGTTGTCCTTCGATCGCTTGCTGGAGGAGTCCTTCGATCCTTACGCCTTTCTGCGCGAGGCCTATCTGCAAAATCGCGCAGCCGCGGTGAGCGACGGCAAGCGCTCCCACGACGACCTCCAGGATTACGAATGGACCGCGCCGCGGACCTACCAGCCGTTTTCGCGGGACTAAGCCACGCCGAGCTGCTCGCGCACAAGCTGCACGGCTTTACCAAGGCCGGCGGTTCGCGCCCGGCGGTGTGGCTGATCGAAATCAACGGTCACAAGGCCGTACTGAAGGATTATCACGCCTGCGACAGCGCCTTCGGTCGCCTCATCGGCCCGCTACTGCTGCGCCGGGAAGTGCGTGCACTGCGCCAGCTCGACGGTATCCGTGGCATTCCGCGCCTACTGCGGGTGGTGGATACCCACAGTTTCCTGATGGAATACATTGAGGCCACGCGTTGGAAGCGGCGGCTCGGCGAAAACCAGCCCCAGCCGGATTTCACACGTCTGACAGCTCTCGTCGCCGAGATGCACGCGCGCGGTATCGCGCACTGCGATATGCGCAGCGCCAGCAATATTCTGATTGGTGCGGACGGTGAGCCTTATCTCGTGGACTTTGTTGCTCATTTCCGCCGCGGTGCGAGATGGAATGGGTTGTGGAACTGGCTATTTGCCCAGTTCTGCCGGGCTGATGACAGCGCCATCGCCAAACTGAAATCGCGCATCGCGCCGGATTTGCTTGAGCCGGAGGAACGCGCGATGCTTGCAGACCGCTCCGGCCTGGATCGTCTGGCGCGTTTCATTGGCGGCAGTGTGCGCGATCTGAGCCGTGGCCTGCTGACCGGCGATAAGCCGGAGGACAAGACGTAGGCATGCGTAAGACCACGCTCATCGCCGCCCAAAACTACGTGCTGCTGCGCCGTGTGCAGCTCGCATTGCGGCGCGCGATGAATTTCTTCGGGCTGCGCATCCGCTGGCCGCTGCTGGGCTGGGTGAAACCGCATGTAGCGCCGGACAACGTGGCGGAGAAACTCGCGCTCGATCCACAGCGGCCGGTCTGTTACATCCTGTCCTCAAGCTCGCTGGCCGACTTCGTCGTGCTGGACCACAGTTGCCGCCGGCTCGGCCTGCCGCGGCCGCACTTCACCGAACGGCGTCTGCCCACCAAGGACCACGCGACCTGTATCTTCCTGCCACCACAACTCGAGCCGGATCGCAGCCCGCTCGATTACCTGGTGCAGCGCGGGCTCGACAAGCAGGATTTCGACGCGCAACTGGTGCCGGTTGCGCTGTACTGGGGCCGTGATCCGGGCAAGGAGACCTCGCTGTTCCGCGTGATTTTCTCCGACTCGCCGCTGGCCGGCTCGTTGCGCAAGTTCTTCATCATCCTCGCCAATAGCGGCAATACGCTGCTGCATTTCGGACGACCGATCTCGGTCAGCGATTTTCTCAAGGAAGGCGAAGCGCTGGATGTCGCGCGTGCCACCCAAAAGCTCAAGCGCGTGCTGCGCGTGCACTTCAGCCGCGAGCGCGTCGCCACGCTCGGGCCGTCTTTGTCGCGCCGCACGCTGGTACTGGACTCGCTGCTCGGCGCACCGGGCGTGCGCGAGGCCTTGCGCGAGCGGGTAGAGGAAGAGCGCAGCACCATGGAACAGGCGCGCGCCGAGGCGCTGCGCTATGCCGACGAGATCGCAGCGGATTTTTCCTCGGCGGTGATCCGCTTCGTCGAGTTGATCGTCACCTGGGGACTCCAGCGGATCTTCGAGGGTGTGCAGGTTTATCACTTCGACCGCTTGCGTCAGTACGCGCAGGACCACGCCATCGTCTACACGCCTTCGCACCGCAGTCACTTCGACTATCTGTTCGTCTCGGTGCAGGTTTACCGGCTGGGACTGGTGCCGCCGCATGTCGCGGCCGGCATCAACATGAATTTCTGGCCGGTCGGCATTCTGTTGCGGCGTTGCGGCGCGTTTTATCTGCGTCGCAGTTTCGCCGGCAACAAGCTCTACACCGCGGTGTTTCGCGCCTATGTGGACGTGCTGTTGTCGCGCGGCTACTCGATGGAGTTTTTCCCCGAAGGGACGCGCTCACGCACCGGCCGGCTGCAAAACCCGCGCACCGGCATGCTGAGCATGGTCGTACTTAGTTTTCTGCGTGATCCGAACCGCGCAGTTGCCATATTTCCGACCTATGTCGGTTACGACAAGGTGCTGGAGGTCAACAGCTATTTCAAGGAATTGAAGGGCGTCGCCAAGAAGCAGAAAGAATCCACGGTCGGCCTGCTGAAAGCCACCAAGCTCATGAACAAGTCGGCCGGCACCGCCTACCTCGCCTTCGGCACGCCCATTCGCCTGCAGGAGTATTTTGACAAGCATGTGCCTGACTGGCGCAAGCGCGTGGCCGCAGAAATGCCGGAATCGCGCACGACCTGGGTCGAGACCGCCATAACCGCGCTCGCGCAGGAAGTTGGCACGCGGATCAACGCCGCTGCTACGCTCAACGCCACCGGACTGGTCGGTCTGGTGCTACTGGCCAATCCGCAGCAGGCGCTGGCGGAGAACGAACTGCTCGAGCAGATGGAGCATCTACTGGCGCTGCTGCGTGCCGTGCCCTATAGCAAGGATTTCACCCTGCTCGAAGCGAGCAGCGCCGAGTTGCTCAAGACCGCTGAGCGCGTGGCGCGGCTGGCACGCGTTCCCCATCCCTGGGGCGACGTGATTCTGGCGCAGGATCGCGAAGCGGTGTTGCTGACCTACAACCGCAACGCGGTCCAGCATCTGGTGGCAGTGCCGGCCCTGCTGGCGCGCTTCTTCAAGAATCACGATGAGCTTGATGAAGAGCAACTGGTTGAAAACGCCAAGGAATTCTACCCCTTCCTGCGCGCGGAACTGTATCTGCGCTGGGATGCCGACGAGATAGGGCCGATTATCCGCAAGTATCTGGATGCGCTGGTCCAACGCGGGCTGCTCGAGCGCGATTCCGCGCGCGGCATGCTATGCCGTCCCGAATTGGCGTCACAGCAATTTGCCAGCCTGCTGGGTCTGGGCCGCATCCTGCGCACAACGCTGGAGCGAACCTGCATGACCACCATTCTGCTGGCCGAGCATCACGGCGAGGCACCGGTGGAACGCGAGCAATTCGAACAGCAGTGCCGGCTGATGGCGGAGCGCATCGGCATACTCGCCGGTCTCAACTCGCCCGAGTTCTCCGACCCGGTGCTGTTCCGCAACTACATCGAAACCCTGAAAACGCTGGGCCTCTTGCAAGCCGAACAACGCGAAGCGAAGGAAGTGCTACAGGTCATGCCGAAGCTGCGCGAAATCGCCGCTCAATCCGTCGAGCTGGTGGACCCGGATACGCTGCAGAGTATTCTGCAAATCATCGGCAACCCGCAGGCGCGTTTGCAGGCGGCGGCGAGTAAAGCCGCCTAGTTCTCGTTAGATTGCGCTGTGATCGATTCCCTACTTAATAGCCCGCTTCTCTTCTGGCTGGGTCTGGGGGCCGCGGTCTTTGTTTGGGTCACTAGTGGTCGCATTAAGTCTCGGTCCATTCGTAACGTCAGTCGCATATCGGTGGCTTTTCTCGGATGCCCCTTTGCCTACTGGGGGCCATCCTGTTTTGTATGGGTCTGTTTGGATGCTGCTCCTTGGTGGCGCGATCGATGGTCAGTGGAAAGGTATTGCCCAGTTGATCGTTGCTTGGGTCGTATTAGTCCTCGTCGGCCAGTGGTGGCTGCAATTCAGATCGGGGGCTAGCTCCGTTTGGCGGGTAACGCTGCAGTCGCGGCTAACCCGCCCTACATGCGGCGCAGCCAGTTGTCCAAATCCTGTTCAAAACGCTGCGGCCGCTCAGCAAACGGTAGGTGCCCAACGCCGGGATAAATAGCAAGCTCGGCGTGTTTGACGTTGTTGGCGACGAGCGTTGCCTGCGCCACCGGCACCACCGGATCGTTTGCGCCATGAATCACGAGGCAAGGCTGGCGGATTTTCTTGACTGACTCCGTGATATCCAGATCAGCCAGATTCGCCAGCAGATGTGTGTAGTCCGCGGCGTCACCCTGTTTCAAACCCGTCATTGCAGCCTTCAAACTCGCTGGGGACTGTGGCCAGGCGCGGGACGCGACTTTATCAGCGGCCATGCTGGCGAGAATGGTGCCGGCGACTGACGGCAGCCGCGGCAATAGATACAGATTCAGCTCGGCCAGTTTTTTCCCGAAGGGACCCGCGCGCGCGATTTTCTGCGTCAAACCGAGCAGACCGGTCAGCTTGCCCTGCGCAAAACCACTTATGGAGCACACGGCGCGCACCCGCTCCGGCAGCTCTCCCGCGCCGAGCAATGACCACAGGCCGCCAGTGGAATGACCCATGAGCACGCAGGGTGTGCCGCGCAATATTTCATTCAGCGCGGCGGACAGAATTTCCGTGAGCAGTGAGGGCGTTACCGGCTTGCGCCGGTAGTCGGGCGGGGCTTGTGCGGGAAAATGTCCCGGCAGGCTCAAAGCGATCCAGCGTCGCTGGCGCAGGCACGCCGGCAGAATAACTTCGGTGTATTGGACGCTGGCCAGAATGCCGTGAATGAACACCACTGGCGGGCCGGAGGCCGCGGGATTACCTTCGATGACCGCCAGCCGGTGGCCGGCGGCGTCAATCAGCCGAGGTTGTGTCATAGCTGCGTCACACCGGCGAAGGCCGGTGTCCAGTTTATATTTATACGCTCTGGATTCCGGCTTTCGCCGGAATGACAAACTAGAAAAATCAGGTCGAGAAGCGGATCAGGAACTTGATCATCCAGCGCACGAAGCCGGTGTAGGGTGGTATCAGCAACTGGGTGGCAGCAAACAGATCGCGCACCACCGCTCGCTCGTGCGAGAAGGATTTGAAGCCCCAGAAGCCGTGCCCGCTGCCGATGCCGCTGTTGTTCACGCCACCGAACGGCAAGTTGCCGTGCAGGTACTGCACCAGGCAGGTGTTGATGCAGCTGCCACCGGCGCTGGTGCTCTCAATCACGCGCTTGATGTTGCGGTTGGTGCGGCTGTATACATATAACGCGAGCGGCTTGGGATTGGCGTTGATGTGGTCAATCGCCTCCTGCACGTCGCGGAAGGTAATGATCGGCAATAGCGGCCCAAAAATCTCTTCCTGCATGATCTTCGAGTCGTTCTTGACGCCGGTCAGCACCGTCGGCGCGATGAAATTGTCCTCGGTGCGGGTAACGCCACCGAATTCGACCTTGGCGCCGTGATTTACGGCGTCGTCCAGCAGGCCTTTGACGCGGCCGTGGTGACGGCTGTTGACGATGCGGCCGTAGTCCGGCGTGGTGCCCTGATTCTGCGCGTCGCCGAAACTTGCCTCGACGGCGGCCTTGAGCTCAGTGATGAACTGATCCTTGACCGATTCTTCGACGTAGATGTAGTCCGGTGCGATACAGGTCTGGCCGTTGTTGCCGAACTTGCCGAAGGCTATGGATTTCGCCGCATTCTTGATATTGGCGCTGGCATCGACGACCGCCGGGCTCTTGCCACCCAGTTCCAGCGTGACCGAGGTGAGATGTTTGGCTGCCGCGGCCATCACGATCTTGCCGACCGCGGGTGAGCCGGTGAAGAAAATGTGGTCGAAGGGATGAGCCATCAACTGCTGCGTAACCTGCGCATCGCCCTCAAACAGCGCTACTTCCTCTTCGCTGAAGGCCTCCTGCACGATCTTGCGGATGACCGCCGCGGTATTGGGTGTCACCTCAGACGGCTTCAGGATAGCGGTGCAACCGGCCGCCAGCGCCGAAATCAGAGGGGTGAAAATCAGATTGACCGGATAATTCCAAGGGGCGACGATCAAGGTCACGCCCTTGGGTTCGTAACGCACATGACAGCGCGTGCCGAACATGAGTCGAGTCGGCATCACATGTTGCGGCCGCATCCATTTCTTCAGCGCACGGATGGCGTGCTTGCCCTCGGCGTAGATTGAGGTGATCTCGCCGATGTCCACTTCGGGCTCGGGCTTTTTGAAGTCGGCGTACAGCGCGCGATAGATATCGGCGCGGTGTGCTTCGATCACGTCGAGCAGCCGCTGGATCTTGGCCTTGCGCTCGGCCGCGGTACTGCTGCGCAGCCGGATGGCGTGCTGCTGCTGCGTGGCGAACACGCGGGCGATCTCAGCCGCCTGGGCATTGATGCTGTCGGTGCTACGCAACTGTGGGGCGGGCTGAATCACGGCGCTCATAACAGCTCCTTAAGGAAAAACTCTTTCCGCTTGAACGTACGGTTAATTCCGGAACTTTTCAGCATAGCCGGAGACGGGCTACTCCGCCAGTGTCAGCGGCTTAGCCGTAGGCGGACCCGGGCGCCGCCCAGCGGCGCGCGCTCGAGATGCAGTTCACCGTTCTGGGCCTGCACGATGTCCGCCACCACCGCCAGGCCAATTCCTTGGCCCGGCCGGCTGTCCGCACGCCGTCCGCGCTCGATCAGTTCACGGGCATTGTCCGGAAAGCCGGGGCCGTCATCATCTATACAAAGTTCCAGCAGGCCGTTTTGCGGCGTAGCGCTTAGCCGCACCTGGGTGTGGCACCACTTGGCGGCGTTGTCGAGCAGGTTACCGAGCAGCTCCATCAATTCGCCGCGTTCCATGCGCAACACCGCGGCATCTTCTGCTTCCACGGCAAACCGGATACCGCGCGCCTGATGAACCTTGGCCAAGGCAGCAACCAATTGTTCGGCGACAGCTTTGATCGCCAATGGCGCCGCGAAGCTGGCGCCGGCACCCGCAGCGGCCCGTTGCAGGTGATAGTTGATGAGCTGTTCCATCCGCTCCAGCGGTTCCCGCGGCGCACCGGCATGCGTATGCAGCACCGTCAGCGGCGTTTTCAGACTGTGCGCCAGATCGGCCAGCGCGTGACGGTAGCGGTCCAGGCGGTCGCGCTCGTTAGCCAGGAGTTTGTTCAGCGCTTCGGTGAGCGGTTGCAACTCCTGCGGATAGCGCCCGCTGATGGATTCCTGCTGGCCGGCGCGCAAGCCGCCGATCTGACTGGTGAGTTTACGCAGCGGCGCCAAGCCCCAGTACAGCACCAGCACCAGCACTCCCAGCAGAATAACCGCGGCCGCGGTAAGCCATATCCAAAGGGTTTGGCGATAGCTTGCGCGCTGTTGGTACCAGGGCCCCGTGTTTTGCAGCACATTGAGTGAATAGCGGCGCGCGGCACCATTGGCTTCCAACTCAAGGCCAAAGCTGAGCACAAATACCGCTGGATTATCGAGCCGCCGGAAGCGCCAGTTACCGACGTCCGGGCCGGCCGGCAAGCTCATATCTTCCATCAGCGAAGGGGAGCGCCAGACCTCCGTCCCGTCGCTCGTGTTCAATACCGCATACAGGCCGGAATTCACCTGGCGCAGCCGTGGGTCCGGCAACTGATCTTCGGGGATGCTAACGCCGCCGTCCGCAGTGAATTTTGCCGCCCCCAGCAGGCCGTAAGCGAGACCCTGCAGACGATCAAACGCAGCGCGTTCGGCGCGTTCAGCGTCGGCGCGGTTCAGCGCCAGGCCGGTGAGCAGTACAAAGGCCAACAGCACCGGCAGGGCGGCCAGCAGCAGGCGGGCGCGGAGCGAATTCATTGCGGCAAAGTATGCGTCATACCGGCGGGGCGAAGAATCTCGTCTCAATCCAAGCGGTAGGACACAGCAAGACCCTTCGCTGCGCTCAGGGTGACAAGCCTTGCTACCATGGCGGCGGAATTTCGCCTGTTAACCGGCCATGTCTGTCTATACCAAAGTCTCGCGCGAGGAGCTGGCGCAATTCCTGCGCGGCTTTCCCGTGGGTGAGCTGGTGGACCACCACGGCATCAAGGCCGGCATCACGAACACCAACTACTTCGTCAACACCCGCGACGGCCACTGGGTGCTGACCCTATTCGAGCACGCGGCTGAAGCGGATCTGCCCTACTTCCTCGGACTGATGGACCATTTGGCGCTGCGCGGCATCGCCTGTCCGCGCCCCGTCGCCGATCACAGCGGGAATTTCCTGACGCGTCTGAAAAACAGGCCAGCCGCGCTGGTGCAGAAACTCGAAGGCCACACCGTGGCCCAGCCCAACAAAAAACAATGCGCCGCTGTCGGCAAGCTGCTGGGCGATTTGCACCTGGCCGGCCAGTCCTTCGCGCATCACCGAGCGCCGGATCGCGGCGCCGACTGGCGGGTGGCAGCCACTGAAAAAGTGCTGCCACGGCTTGATGCTGCCAGCGCGGCGCTGCTGCGCGACGAAGTGGCTTACCACGAGGCGCACCGTGCGGAATACGACGCACTGCCGCAGGGCGTGATTCATGCGGACTTGTTCCGCGACAACGCTTTGTTCAGCGGCCAACAACTCGCGGGCGTAATTGACTTCTACTACGCCTGCAACGACGCCCTGCTGTACGACCTTGCGGTCACCGCCAACGACTGGTGCGCCGGCGACAAGGGTGCGCTCGACGCCGATCGCTACCACGCCACGGTTCACGCCTACGCCGGTGAGCGTGCCGTGAGCGAAGCGGAGCGTCAGGCTTGGCCGGGCCTGTTACGCGCCGCGGCGCTGCGTTTCTGGTTGTCGCGGCTATACGATTCGCACTTCCCGCGCGGCGGCGAGCTGACGCAGACCAAGAATCCGGATGAATTCCGCGCGATTCTCGAATTTCACCGCAGCGGCAACGGCCTGAGCCTGCCCTAGTTCACCTCACGCACAAACCGCGGCTTGCGCGGCGCGAAAATGTAAAGCCGATTCGGCTCCGCCACGACATACATGCGGCCGGCGCGATCCACGGTCATTCCTTCAGGATCGTGCAGCCGATCGCCATTCTGGTCGCGCAATTTGATGCGGCCGACTTGCTGGCCGGTGACCGTGTATTCCGTGACGCTGGAGGAAGCATCGCTCAGCAGCCATAGCAAGCCGCTCTCCGGCCGGTAGGCGACGGCCGAATAATCCAGAGGGCTGATCGTGTACCAGGCCAGGGTCCACAACTCGGTGACGCGCGCGAAGGGCTTAGCAAGATTCACCACCGACACGGTGCGCGGGCGGCGCTCATGCGCGAGGTACAAGTTCCCGGTGTCGGGCGCGTAGGCGAGGCCCTCGACACCGTCGTTGTGCTCCGAACTGCCGAGATGCTTGAGCAACACCGCGCTGTCGCGGTCCACCCGCGCGGTAACATCGGACACGAGAATTTTCAACAGCGCGCCGGTGCGCTCTTCGATCAGCGCGAACTCGTCGCGGCCGAGATATGCCAGATCCTCGGTGTCGTTGAAGCCAACGATTTCAATCTTGCGCTTGAACTCGCCGCTGCGCTGATATTCGTAGAGCGCGGTCTCACCGTTCGCTACGACGTAAAGGCTGTCGCGGTCCGGGTTATAGGTCACGCCGGAAGCATCCTTGCTGATCCCTTCGAGCACCAGTTCCTGCACCAGCTCATACTCAGCCGCTTCCAGCGGCGAGTCGGCGGCCTGCGCGGTGCCGAGGACGAATCCCAGCAAGGCCAAAGCCCAGGTCATTGCAATTCAGTGAGCTTGAAGCGGCGGCTCAGCACGCGGTCGAGTGTCGACGTCGGCAACCAGCGCTTCAGGAAGGGCATCAGCCGGCTGCCGTGGCCGTAGCGCAGGACCGCGGCGGGCCGCTCAGCCAGCACTGCGCGCACCATGGCTTGCGCAAACTCGCCGACGGGCGTGGGATCGTCCTGCGAGGCATGGGCGCGCGCCTCGATGGCTGCGCGTATCGGTGCATAGCGCGAGGCCGGTGTCAGCCAATCCAGCCCCTGACCCGCGGTCTTGCCGAAATCGGAAGCGATGCCGCCAGGCTGCACCGTAATCACATGAATGCCGAAGGGCGCCAGCTCCAGCCGTAGCGCGTCCGACAGCGAATGCAACGCGGCCTTGGTGGAGCAATAAGCGCCAGAAAACGGCGTCGTCAGAATCCCCGACACGCTGCCGATGTTAACGACCCGTGCGCCACGCTGCAGCAAGGGCAAGGCCGCCTGTACCAGCGCAATCGGTGCGAACACATTCGTCTCATATTGCTTGCGCAATTGCGCGAGCGGTAATTCAACCAGCGGCCCCATCGCGGCAAAGCCGGCGTTGTTGACCAGCACGTCAAGCCGGCCCTGTTCGCTGCGGATTGCTTGCACTGTGCGGGCAATACTGGCGGCATCGTCCACATCCAGCGCCAGCGCCTTTATGCCTCGCTGACTCAGATCGCTCAAGGCTTCTGGGCGACGCGCGCTGGCGTAAACGATGTGGCCGCGCGCGTTAAACTCCAAGGCCAGCGCACGGCCAATGCCGGTAGAACAGCCGGTAATCAGGACAATCGTGCTCATTTGCCGCTGGCGATGAAACGGTTAACCAGGTCGGCGAACTCCTCGCCGCAGTCCTCCTGCACGAAGTGGCCGCCGTTCTGCAAGGTGACATGCAGCTGATTCTTCGTTCCCGGCACCAATTTGTGCCAGATGCGATCGCCGCCGCGGGTAATCGGGTCTTTGTCGGTGAAGGCAGTGAGAAACGGTTTGTCCCAGCGCTTGAAGCGCTCCCAGGCGGCGCGATTCGCGGCGCTCGCCGGATTATCCGGTTGGGTCGGCACGAGAGCCGGAAAGGCGCGCGCGCCGGCTTTGTAGCGATCGTCCGGAAACGGCGCATCGTAGGCGGCGCGGGCGCTCTTGCTCAGGCCGCGCGCGCAGCCGCCGCGCATGATCCAGCCCACCGGAAACACCGGCGAGTGCAAGGCGAATGCACGCCACGCATAAAACGCGGGCGGGGTGCGGAAATCACCGGTCGGCAGGCCGCCATTGGACAGCACGATGCGGTCGAAGCGCTCCGGTTGCGCGGCCGCCAGCCGCAAGCCGAGCAATGACCCCCAATCCTGGCAGATGAGTGTGATGCGCTTGAGATCAAGCGCTGCGAGCCAGGCGTAAAGCCAATCCGCGTGACGCGCGTAGCTGTAATCCGCAACATCGGTGGGCTTGTCCGAACGACCGAAGCCGATCAAGTCCGGCGCCAGCACGCGATGCCCGGCCGCGACGAAGCGCGGAATCATCTTGCGATAAAGATAACTCCAGGACGGCTCGCCATGCAGGCATAGCACCGGTGCGGCCGTCGGCGGGCCTTCATCCACGTAGTGCATGCGCAGTTTGTCGACGAATTGGTAACGCGGCGCATAAGGCCAATCCGCCAAGCCGGCAAAGCGTTCGTCGGGTGTGCGCAGAATTTCCATCGCGGGTTTTCCTATTGTCCGTTACGCGCAGCGCGCGCAGCCTCTTCGTCGGCCAGGTGGCGGATGGTGCGCACGAAGTCTTCGTCCTCGCCTTCCAGCAGGGAGGGCAGCTCGCCGCGGAAATCCGCGCGACGACACCATTGCCGCATATAGTCCTCCCAGGACAGCCACAGGCGCCGCGTATTCTTGTCCATGTGATCTTCGTACACGAGGATGTAGGCGCGCTCGAATAATGCGACCAGAATTTCGAACAGCGCGTGACGGCGCTCGATTTGCTCGTCGTTCAGCTTGACCTGATCGCTTTGCCGGCGCTGCAACTGCAGGTCGGCATTGTCCAACACCAGCTTCAGGAAGTCCGCGTATTCGTCGGACAGGCGTTGATACAACTCTTCCTCCTCGTTCTGGCGCTCCTTGCGCTGCTCGTAAATGAACACGCAAATGGCCAGCGGCAGACCGACTACCGTGACCACATAGCTCGCAAACTCCCACCATTCGAGCATGTTCATTACATTGCCCAGGGATAAAAGTCCGCTTCGCCGTGCGGGCGGCGGCGCCAGCGCGCATAACCCCACCAGTATTGCGCAGGCAATCGGCACACGCAGTCTTCCACACCGAGGTTGAGCGCGGCCAGCGCACACACCTCGTCGGCGTCGGCCACCTCCGCCGGCGCGGGCACGAAATGCAGGATGAAGCCACGGCCCCAACTCAGGCGTTCGGCATACATGTAAAAGACTTTCGCGCTGGTGCGGCGCGCCAACGTGGTCAGCAGCGACGGCGTATGCGCGGGAATACCGAAGAAGGGTGCGAACGCGCCGCTGCCGGGAGGGGGGTCCTGATCCGGCAATATCCCGGCCGTCTCGCCGCGTTTGAGACTGGCCAGCAGTGCGCGCACGCCACCGCGGTTGCTCGGCACCAGCTTCGCGCCGAAGCGCTCGCGGCCCTGTTTTATCAACGCATCCCAGGCGCCTTTTTGCGGCTTGTACAGGCTCACGATGGGATGCAAGCGCGAGTATTCCAGCCCGGCCATTTCCCAGGAACCCAGATGCGGCGCGGCGGTGATCACGCCTTTGCCGGCAAGCAAGGCCTGCTCGATTGCTTCGGCGCCTCGCGTCCCCCGCACCAGTCGCGCGACCCGCTGCTCAGGGCCGGCCCAAAGCACAGGGCCTTCCGCCAGCGCTTTGCCGGATTCGATCAGCGCGCGGAATACCAAACCCTGGCGCGCCAGCCACGACAGCGCGGGGAAACAACGCGCAATATGAAAACGCGTGAGGCGAGAGAATTTATTGGGCAGCAGCCATAACAGCAGGCCGATAAAGCCGCCCAGCAGATGTGCGGCCGGCAGCGGCAGGCACGCGAATAATCTGAAAGAAAACTGGGTCTGGGCCGACATGGCCCTACATTGTAGAGGCTCAGTAAACCATGGGCTGGCCGGGCGGGCGACGAACAAAACGGCGCACGTTCCACATGTATTGCCCAACAAAGGGGCGGATGCATTGTTCCATGGCCGCGTTAACCGCAGCGGCCGCCCGTTCCGGGTCTGGATGCGCGATGTCCGCCGGAGCCGGCAAAAAGCTCACCTGGAAACCCCGCGACCAGCGCAGGCGCTGCACCTGCATCAACAAAACCCGCGCCTGTGTCGTGTTCGCGAGACGCGCGGCAAGAGTCGGAGTATGGGCCGGCACGCCGAAAAATGGCGCGAAAATTCCGCGTCCCGGCGGCGGATCCTGGTCGGGCAGAATCAACACCGCTTCCCCGGCATCGAGTCGGCCTTGCAACTGTGCCCGCACCTGTCCGGGAATCGCCTGCACCAGACGCGTGCCGAAACGCCCCCGTCCCGCGCACATCAAGGACTCGATGATCAGTTTTTGCGGCGAATATAGAAATGTCGTCGGAGCGTGCAGACCCGCACACAACACCGCCGCCTCCCAACTGAGATGCGGGGCCAGCAAGATCACCCCCCGTCCCTCGGCCAGCGCGGCTTGCAGGTGCTCCGTCCCCCGCACCTCGCGAAACAGGCGGCGCACGCGCGAATGCGGCCCGAACCACAACCGCGGAGTTTCCAGCATGGTGCGGCCGAGATGCCGCATGGACTGGCGGGTCAGGCGCCCGCGTTCCGCATGACTTAACTCAGGAAAGCACAGACGCAGGTTGATACGCGCGCGACGAAGCCGGCGATTGGGTAGCAGGCCGAATAACACACTCAGTGAAGCGCCCAGCGCGTGCAACACGGGCAGTGGGAATTGGCCCAGTCCACGCAGTAAGCCGGTAAGCAACTGATTGTTTATGGCCGACAACGCCAGACACCCCTAAGTTTTGTCCGCAGTTTAGGGGTTGTGCGTGAATGGCGCCCAAAAAAATGCCCGGCGGGGGAGCCGGGCAATGCCTTTGCAGGCTGGAGAACAGGAGACTCAGCATTCCTGATGAGTCCCCGGGGGGAGAAGCTGGCCCCAATCCTTCGGGGCCACCGTCCATGGTGTCCGTTTACACGCCTATCTACGCAATCCGTTTGCGTCCTTGTCCATGATCTGGCGCGTCGACGAAGTATGCTTGCCCTGCCGTGGCAGGTATGTAAGCCGCCAGCGACAGCTCATGTAGGAAAATGCTTACAAGCCCGGGAAGCGCGTCTTGATTGGATTGTTACAGCGGGTCAGCGAGGCTTACGTCGAGGTCGGCGGCGAGCGGATTGCCCGTATTGGCGCGGGCCTTTTGGTGCTGGTCGGGATAGAGCGCAGCGACGACAGCGGCCGTGCCGCCCGGCTGCTCGAACGGATTCTGACTTACCGCGTATTCCCGGACGCCGAAGGCCGCATGAACCTCAATCTGGTTGAAGTCGGCGGTGGTCTGTTGCTGGTGCCGCAGTTCACGCTGGCCGCGGACACCGCCAGCGGCACCCGCGCCAGTTTCACCCCGGCCATGCCGCCGGAGCAGGCGCGGCCCTTGTTCGAGGCGCTGGTCTTGCTGGCGAAACAAGGCCACCGGGTGGTGGATAGCGGCCGTTTCGGCGCCGATATGCAGGTCGGCCTGGTCAACGACGGCCCCGTCAGCTTTATTATCGAGGCACGCTAGCGCTGCCTTGTGTCCTCTCCCCTTAAGGGGAGAGGTTCGGTGAGGGGCGAATCCCGCATGACGGTCTGAAAGGAAAAGGAGTATCCTAAGCGCCCCAAGTGTTACACCGCACCATGCGCGCGGCCCAAGTCAGACGCGAGACCAAGGAAACCAAAATCGAGGTCACAATCGACCTCGATGGCAGCGGTAAAGCCGATCTCTCCACCGGTCTCCCCTTTCTCGACCATATGCTCGACCAGGTCGCCCGCCACGGCGCGCTGGATTTCACCGTGCGCGCGCACGGCGATCTCGAGATAGACGCGCATCACACGGTGGAAGACATCGGCATCACCTTCGGCCAGGCGCTGGCCAAGGCGCTCGGCGACAAGAAGGGTATCGTCCGCTATGGCCATGCCTATGTGCCGCTGGACGAGGCCTTGTCGCGCGTAGTGATTGACCTGTCCGGCCGGCCGGGACTGGAGTACGCCGTGCAGTATCCGCGCGCGCGCATCGGCGAGTTCGACGTGGATTTGATCCACGAATTCTTTCAGGGCTTCACCAACCACGCCCTGGCGACGCTGCACATCGACAACCTCAAGGGCAAGAACGCGCATCACATCGCCGAGACGGTGTTCAAGGCCTTCGCGCGCGCGCTGCGCTCCGCCGTGGCGTTCGATGGCCGCCTGGGTGACGTTACCCCCTCCACCAAAGGCTCGCTCTAACGCGCCTAATTCCGTTCAGCGCTCCCGCTTCTTCGCATGGCCACCATCGGCGTCATTGATTACGGCATGGGCAATCTGCACTCCATCGCCAAGGCGCTGGAAGTGGCGGCGGCCGGACAGCGCGTGGAAGTCAGCTACGACCCGGACAAGCTGCGCAAGGCCGACCGGCTGGTGCTGCCCGGCGTTGGCGCCATCGGCCAGTGCATGGAAGAGCTCAAACGCCTGGAACTGGATCAACTGGTGCGTGAGCTGGCCGGTAAAAAACCTTTGATCGGCATCTGCCTGGGTATGCAGGTGCTGCTCGGCCGCAGCGAGGAAAATGGCGGCACCGAGGCCTTGAACCTGATCCCCGGCGAAGTCAAACGCTTTCCCGGCGGCAATGGCCTTAAAGTGCCGCATATGGGCTGGAACCGCGTGCATCAAGCGCGCCAGCACCGGCTGTGGCAGGACATTCCCCAGGACAGCTGGTTTTACTTTGTCCACAGTTATTACGCCGCGCCGAACGAAGCGGCGCAGCTATTCGCGACCTGTGAATACGGGCCGCGCTTTGCCGCAGCCGTGATTCGGGATAACGTGGTAGCCGTGCAGTTTCACCCCGAAAAAAGCCAGGCCGCCGGCATCGCGCTCCTTTCCAATTTCCTGCAATGGAACGGTAAAGCCTGAATCACAGACCTATGAGACCCCCGAAAAACGTAGCGAGCGAAGGCAGGTTAGTCGCTGCTGGAGCGCAGCAACCGGAGTTGACACGTCAGTCAATGAGGATTGCGAGCACCGCCAGCGGCCAAGATGCCGAGCGCAGTAGTTTAGCGGGGGTCTCATGCTTTTAATCCCCGCAATTGATTTGAAGGACGGCCAATGCGTGCGCCTGCGCCAGGGCCGCATGGATGAGGCCACGGTGTTCGGCACCGATCCGGCGGCCATCGCCAAACGCTGGCTCGACGAAGGCGCCGAACGCCTGCACGTCGTCGATCTGGATGGCGCCACCCAGGGCCGGCCGGTCAACGCCAAAGTGATCGCGGACATCGTCAAGGCCTGCCCGAACCTGCCGGTTCAGGTCGGCGGCGGCATCCGCGACGAAGAAACGGTGCAGGCCTATCTCGACGCCGGTGTGCAATACGTGATCATCGGCACCAAGGCGGCGCGGGCGCCGCATTTCGTGAGCGATCTGTGCGTTGAATTTCCCAAGCACATCATCATCGGCCTCGACGCCAAGGACGGCAAGATCGCCACCGACGGCTGGGCCAAGGTGTCCAACCACGACGTGGTGGAATTTGCCCAGCACTTCGAACGCGACGGCATAGAAGCCATCATTTATACCGACATCGGCCGCGACGGCATGATGCAGGGTTTCAATGTCGAGGCGACGCGCCGGCTGGCGCAGTCCGTGAATATCCCGGTCATCGCCTCTGGCGGCGTCAGCAGCCTGACCGACGTGGACCAGGTGCGCCAGCTCGAAAGCGACGGCGTCATCGGCGCCATCGTCGGCCGCGCGCTGTACGAGGGCACGCTGTCGCTCAAGGAAGCCGCCGCGAGACTACGCGCGTGAGCGCTGCCAAACGCATCATTCCCTGCCTCGACATAGACAAGGGTCGGGTGGTGAAGGGCGTGAAGTTCGAGGATATCCGCGACGCCGGTGATCCGGTTGAGGTCGCGCACCGCTACGATCTGCAGGGAGCAGATGAACTCGTGTTTCTGGACATCACCGCCAGCGCCGAAAAACGCGAGACGCTGTTCAGCGTGGTGGAGCAGGTCGCCGGCCAGGTGTTCATTCCGCTCACCGTCGGCGGCGGCGTGCGCAGCACGGCCGACATTCGCCGCCTGCTGTCAGCCGGCGCCGATAAAGTTTCAATCAATACCGCCGCGGTGGAGAGTTCCGAATTTGTCGGCGAAGCGGCCGAACGCTTCGGCTCGCAGTGCATCGTGGTGGCGATGGACGTGAAGCGCGTTAAAACGCGCAAGAAGAATGCGCCGCTGCGCTGGGAGATTTATACCCACGGCGGTCGCAAAAAGACCGGCCTCGATGCGATTGAGTGGGCCCGCAAAATGGTCGAGCTGGGCGCCGGCGAGTTGCTGGTCACCAGCATGGACCGCGACGGCACCAAAGAAGGCTTCGATCTGGAACTCACGCGAACCATCTCGGATACGGTGAGCGTGCCGGTGATTGCCTCGGGCGGCGTCGGCGAGCTCGAGCACCTCTACCAGGGTTTGTCCGAAGGCCACGCCGATGCGGTGCTGGCAGCCAGCATCTTCCACTTCGGCGAGCATACGGTGCAGGACGCCAAGCAGTATCTGGCCGAGCGAGGCATTTTGGTCCGGCAATAGGCAGCGTCCCGCCCTGAACACCCCAGTCGGCAATTAGCCGCGGGGTACAATATTCCGATGAAACGTCCCAATGACGAGCGTTGGCTCGACGCCGTGCGCTGGAATGAGCAAGGCCTGGTTCCCGCCGTGGCCCAGGAGTGGTCCAGCGGTCGCGTGCTCACGCTGGCCTGGATGAACCGGGCCGCGCTGCGCGCCACCGCCGAGAGCGGAATGGCGACCTACTACTCGCGCTCGCGGCAGAAACTCTGGCGCAAGGGCGAGGAGTCAACCCATGTACAGCGCGTGCGGGAAATCCGGCTCGATTGCGACAGCGATTCGGTGGTACTGCAGGTGGAGCAGGCCGGTGGTATCGCCTGCCACACCGGCCGTCACAGTTGCTTCTACCAGGTGCTGACCCATCAGGGTTGGCAGGCTGGTGAACCGGTGCTGAAGGCGCCGGCGGAAATCTATAAATGAGCCGCGACGTACTGGGTGAAATCGCGCGCGTCCTGGAGGCGCGCAAGCAAGCCGCGCCCGACAGCTCCTATGTCGCCGCTCTCTACGCCAAGGGGCTGGACGCCATCCTGAAGAAGATCGGCGAGGAAGCGGCCGAGACCCTATTGGCCGCGAAATCGGGCGACCCGCAGCAGTTGGTGCACGAGGTCGCGGATTTGTGGTTTCACACGCTGGTCTTACTGGCACAGCAGAATCTCGGGCCGCAGGCTATTCTTGATGAATTGGCGCGCCGTTTCGGCACGTCCGGCCATGTTGAAAAAGCGGCGCGCGAAACATAAGTTTCCCTCTCCCGCCGGGAGAGGGTCAGGGTGAGGGCGCAACTCGCCCCCCTCACCCATCCTCTCCCCGCAAGCGGGGCGAGGGGATAAGGCAAAAGGAGATTGGTTTATGGGTACGCTTAGTATTTGGCATTGGCTTATCGTGCTGCTGATCGTGGTGCTGGTATTCGGCACCAAGAAGCTGCGCAATATGGGCTCGGATGTGGGTAGCGCTGTCGGCAATTTCAAGAACGCCATGCGCGAAAGCGAAGCAGCGGCGGAAGAGGCGCAGAAGAAAATCGGCGGCACCGAGACCGCGGCCAAGCCCAGCAGCACGACGCGCGACCAAGAGCAAGTCTAGGACGTGTCATGTTCGAGATCAGCTTTGGCGAGCTGGTTCTCGTCTTCCTTATTGCTTTAGTCGTATTGGGGCCCGAACGCCTGCCCAAGGCCGCGCAAACCCTGGGGCGCTTCACCGGCCAGGCGCGGGTTTATCTGCGCAATCTGATGGGCCAGTTACAGCAGGAAGCGCAGGCCGTTGATTTGCGCCGGCAGCTCGAACAAGCCCAGCGCAGCCTGAACGAGTCGCTGAAGCTGGAGAGTAACGCACCGACACCGCCAGCGATCAAGCCGCCTGAGTCTGCATGAGCGATCAAGAACAACCGCTCATCGCCCATCTTATTGAGCTACGCAGCCGGCTGGTGAAAAGCGCGCTGGGCTGGCTCCTCGTATTTGCGCCACTCGCATTCTTCGCGAATCAGATTTACACCCTGCTGGCCGCACCGCTACTCAAGCATCTGCCGCAGGGCGCGACGATGATTGCGACCGAAGTCGCCTCGCCCTTCCTCACCCCGTTCAAACTGGCGGCGCTGCTGGCGCTGGTGCTGGCGATTCCCTGGCTGCTGTACCAGGTCTGGGCTTTCGTCGCGCCGGGACTTTACGCCAGCGAGCGGCGGCTGGTGATGCCGCTCATCCTGTCGTCCACGCTGCTGTTCTATATCGGCATGGCCTTCGCGTATTTTCTGGTGTTCCCCGCGGTGTTCAAGTTCTTCGCTGCGGTCGCGCCCGAGGGCGTCACCGTCATGACGGACATTCGCCACTATCTGGATTTCGTACTCGGCATGTTTCTGGCTTTTGGCCTGGCTTTCGAGATGCCGGTGGCAATCATTCTGCTGGTCTGGACCGGCGCTGCAACGCCGGCCAAGCTCAGGGCAGTGCGCGGCTACGTGCTGATCGGCTGCTTCGTCATCGCGGCGGTGCTGACGCCGCCGGATGTATTCTCGCAGGTGTTGCTGGCGGTGCCGATGTATCTGCTCTACGAATTCGGCATCATCATGAGCCGCTGGCTGGTGCCGGGGCACCGCGAAGTGGAAGCACAGCAGCCCAAATCAACTGCGTAACGCGCGCAGCACCGGCGCGGTTTGCGGACGGATGCCGCGCCAGAGCAGAAATGATTCAGCCGCCTGCTCCACCAGCATACCGAGTCCATCGCTCGCGAAGGAAGCGCCGTGCTGGCGCCCCCAATGCACAAACGGCGTCGCCACCTCGGCGTAAACCATGTCATAGGCGACGCTGCCCGGTTTGAGCAGGTCGTCGGGCAGCGGCGGCAGCTCGTCGTTCAGTCCCGCCGAGGTGCCGTTGATGATCAGGTCGAAGGGCTCCGTGCCCAAGTCGCCATAGCCGCAACCGCAGACCTCAGCCCACTGCGCGAAGTGCTCGGCCAGCAGCACTGCTTTGTCCAGGGTGCGGTTCGCAATCACAATATGCGACGGCTGTTGCGCGATGAGCGGACCCAGTACACCGCGTACCGCGCCGCCCGCGCCGAGCAACAGAATTTTCTTGCCGGCCAACCGCAAATCCAGGTTGCGGGTCAGGTCGGCCACCAGGCCCGCGCCGTCCGTGTTATCGCCGAAAATTTTTCCGCTGGCTTGAAACACCAGCGTATTCACTGCCTCGGCCTGCCGTGCGCGTTCGGCTACCTCGTCGCATAATGCGAAGGCTTCCTGCTTGAACGGCAGCGTGATGTTCAGCCCCTTGCCGCCCTGCTCGCGGAACTTTCTGACTTCCTGCGTGAAACTTTTCAGCGGCGCCAGAATGCGGCCGTACTGCATCTCCTGTCCGGCCTGCTGCGCAAACAAGCTGTGAATCTGCGGCGACCTGGAGTGCTCGACCGGATTACCGATGACGGCGTAGCGGTCAACGGACATCGTTAGTTTTAGTCCTTATCCCCTCTCCCCGTTTACGGGGAGAGGATGGGTGAGGGGCAAACTCTGCGCGACATTGGAGTGAGGGCGTCAGCCAAAGCAGCGTTGCTTCATCCTTGCACAATAGGCCACAAGATTGCTGTGCTTGCCGACTATGTCCTTGAGCGGCGTTACCAGCGTCGCCTCCCACATATTGCCGATGAAGGCATAGACGGTGGCATCGATCGAGGTGGGTTCTGATCCCATGAAATAGAGTTTCCCGTCCAGGAACGCAGCGACCGCTGCCACGTCTTGCGCAGTGCGACGGTAAATCTCGGCCGGCGGATGGCGGCCCAGGCCATGCCCGGCCAGATCGCGCTTGATTTTGCCTTGTATGAATCCTGACAGCAGGCCGCGTATTGGTCGCGGCAGATCGCCGAAAAAGGTTTCGCGCACGGTGGGCCAGTGCGCAGGATCAATCCAGCGGCAATACAACAGACCGAAATAAGTATGTTCCTCCAGCATGCGCGTATAAGCGCGGGCGATGGCGCGTTCGTCCTCACTGAGGCCCGTATCCAGATCTGCGCCGTGCACCTGCACGAGGTATTCGATGATGCTGCTGGAGTCCGCTACCAGCTTCTCGCCGTCTTTAATGAACGGTAGCTTGCCGAGCGGCGTCTTGCGCGGGTCGGGGCAAACCTTTGCTTCGTAGTCGAGACCGGCGAGCCGCAGAAAAACTTCAATCTTCATGCAGAACGGGCTTGGGCTCGGCATATTGAACGCCGGTGCAAATTGATGCAGCTCGATCATGCCAGCCACTCCGCGGCCTGCTTGGCGTAATAGGTGAGAATGCCGTCGGCGCCGGCGCGCTTGCAGGCCAGCAGGCATTCCAGCACCGCGGCACGTTCGTCCAGCCAGCCGTTCTGCGCCGCGGCTTTGAGCATCGCGTATTCGCCGCTGACCTGGTAGACGAAAGTCGGCGCACCGAACTGCTGCTTCACACGCCGCACGATATCGAGATATGGCAATCCCGGCTTGATCATCACCATGTCCGCGCCTTCGGCCAGATCCAGCGCTACTTCACGTAGTGCTTCGTCGCCGTTGGCCGGATCGAGCTGATAAGACTTCTTACCCGCCTTACCCAGGCTCTTGGCCGAGCCGACCGCGTCGCGGAAGGGGCCATACAGGCTGGACGCGTACTTGGCGGCATAGGCCAGAATGCGCGTGTTGCGATGACCGTTCTCCTCCAGCTCAGCGCGGATGGCGCCAATACGGCCATCCATCATGTCCGAGGGCGCCACCACATCCGCGCCGGCCGCGGCATGACTCAAGGCCTGCTTGACCAAGGCGACGACGGTTTCGTCGTTGAGCACGTAACCGGACCTGTCAATCAAACCGTCCTGGCCGTGGCTGGTATAAGGGTCGAGCGCGACATCGGTAATCACGCCCAACTCCGGCACGGCCTTTTTGAGCGCTCGCACGGCGCGCTGCACCAGGCCTTTTGAACTCCAGGCCTCGTCGGCTTTGGCGGATTTCTTGTCCTGGCCGATTACCGGAAACAGCGCCAGGGCGGGAATACCCGACTTTGCGGCGGCCTCGGCCTCCTTCAACAGCTCATCCACGCTGAGCCGCTCGACGCCCGGCATGGCCGCCACCGGCTGGCGGCCCTTGCCTTCGTGCACGAATACCGGCCAGATTAAATCGTCCGTGGTCAGCCGATGCTCGCGCATCAGGCGCCGCGAGAACTCGTCGGCGCGCATGCGGCGCATACGTGTGCTCGGGTAAGCGCCCGGGAAGCTTTTGCCTGGCATAGTCAGAAAGTATAACCGCGGCCTCCGGAATGTCGGAAAATACGAGGGATGCTGACTCACGAAGCGGTTATTCGCCTGAGCGCCTTCATCGGGGTATTGCTGGTGCTGGCGCTGGCCGAACGCCTATGGCCGCGGCGTGGATCGCGCGCCTCACGTACGAAGCGCTGGTTCGCCAACCTCGGGCTCGTGGCGCTGGCCACCCTGCTGGTACGAGTCGCGTTGCCAACTGCGGTGGTCGCCTGGGCTTTAACCGTGGAGCAGCGAGCCTGGGGCTTGTTCAATCTCATCGCGCTGCCCGCATGGCTTGAAGTCGGCCTGGCGGTGGCACTGCTGGATCTCGCGATTTACCTTCAGCACCGCGTGGTGCATCACCTGCCGGTGCTGTGGCGCCTGCACCGCGTGCATCACAGTGATCTCGACTTCGATGTCACGACCGGCGTACGTTTCCATCCGATCGAACTTTTTCTCTCCATACTGTGGAAACTGGTGGCCATAACAGTTCTGGGTGCAAGCCCTATGGCCGCGCTGATTTTCGAGGTGCTGCTGTCGGCGGCGTCGTTGTGGGAGCACGCCAATCTGCGCTTGCCGGAAACGCTGGAGCGGCGGCTGCGCCGCGTGATCGTTACACCCGATATGCACCGCATCCACCACTCGGTGCTGCGCGACGAGCGCGACAGTAACTATGGCTTCTGTCTGTCCTGCTGGGATCGCTGGCTGCGTTCCTATACGCCGGCGCCGCGCGACGGTCAGGCGGCAATGAGCATCGGCTTGAACGGCTTCCGCGAACAGCAGAAACTGAATCTATGGCGGTTGCTATGGCAGCCGTTGCAACCGGATTAGCGGCGTCTGCTAGGATTCAGGCGGGGAAAATAATCAAAGGGGAGCCGCAATGAAGCAGTTTTTTGCCATGCTCGCGGCCATAGCCATCGCATTATTTGCCTATGAGCTTTATCGCAAACCGCAGGTCGAAGAAGCCCAGCGTCAGGCTGAGGCGCTCAAGCAACAAACTGAACAGCTAGCCCAGCGCGCGGAAACGCTCAAGCGCGAAGCCGAAGCACAGCGCCAAGCAGCAGACGAGGAGCACGCCCAATACGCGGCCGCGCAAGCGGAGGCGATGCGGCAGCAGGCGGAACAGAGCAAAGCCGAGCAGGAGGCGCTCAGACAGCAGGCGCAGGAATTAAGCCGGCAGGCCACCGTGATGAAAGAGGAGGTAGACGCCCAGCGTGCCTATGCAGAGAAAGAAAGGGCTCACTACCAAAGCGCCGCCTATCTGGCAGAAGGCCTGAACGCGAGCGCCAACGCCAAGGCGGTGATTACGGAGTATTACCAGTCAAACGGCGAGTGGCCCAATTCGAATGAAGATGTGGGTCTGCCGGCGCCGGGGGAATTTTCCGGGCGAGCGCTGCGGAGCATGGCCGTTACCAGCGGCGGAACCATCAGGCTGACCTACAACGAAAAAACTGGCGTGCGCGGCGGCACGATCGAACTTATTCCGGATGCAAGCCAGCCGGAGATTGGCGTGAAGTGGCGCTGTGAATCCTCAAGCTACAGCAACATCACCATCACGATTCCGCAGTGCATTTATCGCCGGCCGTCTTGAGAATAGCGCCGCTAAAGCAGCTTCTCGATGTCCTTTTCCAGCGATTCCGGCGTGTCCTTGGGCGCGTAGCGCGCCGTCACCTTGCCGTTGCGGTCCACCAGAAACTTGGTGAAATTCCACTTGATGCCTTCCGTGCCGAGAACGCCCGGTGCGGTGCTTTTCAGCTCTTTATAAAGCGGGTGCGTACCCGCGCCATTCACCTCGATTTTCGCGAACATCGGAAAGCTCACGTCGTAATTCAGCGAACAGAAATTCTTGATCTCGTCCGCATTGCCCGGTTCCTGATGGCCGAACTGGTCGCAGGGGAAGCCGAGTACGACCAGGCCTTTATCCTTGTATTTCCGGTACAGCTCTTCCAGCCCTTTGTACTGTGGGGTGAAACCGCATTTGCTGGCCGTGTTGACGACTAACACCACCTTGCCCTGGTAATCGGTCAGCTTCTTGTCCTGGCCGTCAATGGTTTTTGTATTGTGGTCGTAAACGCTCATGAGACGCTCCGTGAGGGTGAATGAAACGACAGGCGGCAGCAGCCCAGGTCCAGTTCGTCGTGTGGGGCCCTGACCGCTACTGCCGGTGCCAATCGGTAGATTACGTGGCGACCCTCACGCACGGACAGCACCAGCCCGGCGTCGCGCAAGCCACGCAGGTGATGCGATAGCAGGGTCTGCTCGATGTCGAGGAGAGATGCCAGTTCGCCGGCGCTGCGTGGACCATCGAGTAGCGCGCGCAGTACCGTCAGGCGGCTCTGGTCCGCCAGCAGCTTGAGCGTTGCGGCGCACTGACCGTCGGTACTGCGTTGGCGCATGTCTAACCCCGTCGTCCGTCTACATAAGCGGCGGCGCGTGCATCGCGGGCGGCGGTGAAAACCTGGTGGGTCGGTCCATATTCGACCAGTTTGCCGATGCCGTCTTCCGTCCAGAATACTCCGGTCTGGTCGGCGATGCGCCGCGCCTGCTGCAGGTTGTGCGTAACGACCACCATGGTGTAACGCGTCTTGAGCCGCAGGATCAGTTCCTCGACCACAGCACTGGAAATCGGGTCGAGCGCAGAGCATGGCTCGTCCATCAGCAGCACGTCCGGCTCCAGCGCCAGGGCGCGGGCGATGCATAAGCGCTGCTGCTGGCCACCGGACAGGGACTGCGCCGCCGTGTGCAGCCGGTCTCTGACCTCGTCCCACAGTCCCACTTCGCGCAGCACGCGCTCGATGATGTCTTCACGCCGGCTGCGCACGCGTATGCCCAGATCAATCAACGCCAGCTCGATGTTGCGGCGGATGGACAGCGGAAACGGGTTCGGCTTCTGGAAGATCATGCCGATGCGGCGCCGCAGCGGGGTGACATCGCCACGCCAGTTGCGGATGTCCTCGCAGCAGAACAGCATCTGCCCCTCGACCGCGCAGCCGGGCACCAGGTCGCTGAGCCGATTCAGCGCGGTCAGAAAGCTGGTCTTGCCGCAGCCCGAGGGGCCGATCAGCGCGGTGATCCGGTTCTGCGGGATGTCGAGGCTGACATTGCGGAAGGCCCAGCGGCCGCGGTAGGCCAGGCCCAGGTCACGCACCTGGAGCGCGGTATCGCAGACTGCTGAGTGATCGGTGTTCGGGATGAGGGTGGCGAGGGTCGGTTTCATGCAGGTCTCGTTTGCCGGTGCAGCCAGCGGTCGGTAATCCAGGACGCGGCGCCGTTGATGACGAGCAGCAGCGCCACCAGCACCAGGGCTGCGGCATAGGCATTAGCTTCGCCGCCGCCCACATTCATGGACAGGTCAAAGATGTGGATGGACAGCGCGCGACCGGAATCCAGCAGCGATTCCGGCATGCGATCCACATAGCCGCTGGTGAAGATCAGCGCCGCAGTTTCGGCAAGGGCGCGGCCGATGCCCAGTACCAGGCCCACCACCAGTCCCGGCGTGGCCAGCGGCAGCAGAACGCTGAACAGCGTGCGCGCGCGGGAGAGGCCGAGCGCCGCCGCGCCATGACGATACTCGTCCGGTACGGAGCGGAAGCCCTCTTCGGTAGCGCGGATCAGAATCGGCAACACCATGCAGGCCAGCGTCAGTCCGCCGGCGAGAATCGAAAAACCCATGCCCAGATAGATGCAGAAGAATGCGTTTCCGAACAGACCGAAGACGATGGACGGCACGCCGGACAGCACGTCGAGACTGCGCCGCACCAGCCGCCCGAAACCGGATTCGGCCGAGGTGTATTCCGACAAAAATATCGCCGCGCCCACGCCCAGCGGCACGCTCACCGCCATGCACACGCCCAGAATCAGCAGCGTGGAAACCAGGATCGGTCCGATGCCGCCTTCGCGGCCGGCGTTGAGCGGCACACCCGTGAGAAACGCCCAGCTGATCTGCCCAAGCCCGTGCCAGACGATGTCGCCCAGCAGCCAGCAGAACGCGGAGGTCACCAGCAGCGCCGCTGACCAGACCAGCAGTTGGTCCGCCTTGGGAATTAACTGCGCAATTCTTTTTCCGTCATTCCGGCGAAAGCCGGAATCCAGGCTGTTCAAAAAACTGGACACCTCCCGGCAAAAGCCGGGATCACGCCGGTGTGACGAATGATTATTAGCCATGCGCCTCGCCCCGGCGCTGCATATGTTCGGCCGCAGCCGCCAGCATGACGATCATCGCCAGCAGTACCAGACCGCTGACGAACAGCGCCGAACGGTGATCGCCCAGTGCATAGGCCATCTCAAGCGCAATGTTGGCGGTGAGTGTGCGGATCGGATCGAACAGCGAACCCGGCGTCTGCACGATGTTGCCGCAGACCATCAGTATCGCCATGGTCTCGCCGATGGCGCGGCCGGTTTCCAGAATCACGCCGGTGAACAAGCCCGATCGCGCCGCCGGCAGCAGCACTCGCGTCACCGTGTTCCAGCGCGACAATCCGAGCGCCGCCGCGCCGCGCAGATAGTGCTGCGGCACATTGGCCAGCGCGGCGTCGGCCATCAGCGCGATGGTCGGCAGAATCATCAACGTCAGAATCAGAATGCCGGCGAGCAGACTCGGCCCCGGCGGGTGCAGCTCGCGAATCAAGGGCACCAGCACCACCAGTCCCCAGAAGCCATAAACCACCGACGGGATGCCGGCCAGCAGTTCAATCATGCGCCGGTAAATCCGCGCCACCGGCGGCGGCGCGTAGTAGTGGCAGAACACCGCCGATAGCACGCCCAGCGGCGTGGCGATCAGCACCGAGCCGAGCATCGCGTAGAGCGTGCCCCACAACATCGGCAGCAGATTGAAGCTGCCGCTGGTGGGGTGCCAGGACGGGTCAGTAAAAAAGCGCGCGACGCCGACGTGACTCAAGGCCGGCCAGGATTCCAGCAGCAGAAAAGCGGCAATCAGCAGAATCACCGCGCCGGCCGCCAGGGCGCAGGCGCGCAGCGTCCACAACAATAGGTGATCTTTATTCAAGCGGCACGAAATACAACTGCTGCACCAGATCGTGAACCGCCGGTGAGCGTGCGTAATCAGTAAAGTCCTTCTTCAAGCCCGTGGCGGCTTCCTTCGTCACCAGCGTCAGCGGCCGCGACAGCGGGAAACTGCCGTTTCGCACGTTTTCAATCGAGGCGGCGATGCCTTTCATCGCCAGCAGCTTGATGGGCGTGCCGTGGGTGGCGGCGTACTCGGCCGAGCCGATGGAAACATAGGCGATACCGTCGGGATTGCCCGCCAGAGTTTTGATGCCCTGCTCGTTGTCGCCGATGATCACCGAGGCCTTGACCTGCTCGCTCTTGAGCTTGAAGTAGCTCAGAAACAGTTCCAGGGTCGAGCGGCCTTCGGCCTTGTTGATGACCGTGATGGGCGCGTCCTTGCCGCCGGCGTCTTTCCAGTTGCTTATCTCCCCGGTATAAATTTTCACCACCTGTTCGTCACTCAAGGCCGTCACCGGGTTCGCGCTGTGCAGGATGACGCCAATCCCGTCGCGGGCGATGGCATAACCGGACAAATCCTTCTCCTCGTCCTTGAGCGCACGCGAAGCCATGCCGATATCAGCCAGACCGGCGCGCGCGTCGCTAACACCGCGCGAGGAGCCGCCGGTCTGCACATCGATGCGCACGCCCGGATGCGCGGCCTCATAGCGCTTGGCGATTTCGCCGATAAGGGGCGCTATGGTGCTGGAACCCGTCAGCACCAGTTTCCGGGTTTGCGGCGAAGCGGGTGCATCAGAGCGGCTGCATCCCGTCGGCGATAGCGCGGTCAGCAACAGACAGGCGAATATCGTTTGAATTCTCGCTGATATGAAGAATGATTGAACTGTTGGGCGCAATCCGACCGACATGACGTTTCTCCGGATCAAAATCAGGTAAGGGTTAAGGACTGATGCGGTTAAGCGATTACGCCGCCACAGCTTGAGCCCGCGCCCGCGGTACAACCAAGGCAGTGCGAGTCAAAGCGGACGCGCCGCTGCATCAGCCGGTCGAAGTCGAAATCGAAGATGGTCGGGCGGCCGCGCTGCCCGGCGATCTCCATTTCCAGCATCTGATTGAAATCGCAATCGTAAATCGTGCCATCGTGCCCGACGCTGATCAGACTACGGCACATCACGCCTTCAGCCGCGACCGGATTGAAGGCGGTCAGCAGCTTTTCCATGTACTCCTCGTACTGCCCGGATTTCTCCAGGTGCAGCCGGAAGCGGTTGATCGGCATGTTGGTGATGGTGAACAGCTTGTTGAAACTCAGGCCCCATTTGTCCTGCAGTTCGCGCTTGTAGTCCGCCTCCAGCGCGGCCTGCGGCGGCGGCAGATAAGGTCCCACTGGGTTGTACACCAGATTCAGCTCCAGGCCGCTGCCGTCCCGGCCATAACCCCGTTCGTTGAGCAGGCGCATGCCAGCGATGCTTTTCTGGAAGACCCCGGAGCCGCGCTGCGCGTCCGTGAAATATTCCTGGTAGTAAGGCAGCGAAGAAATCACCTCACAGCCCTGCTCGGCAAAAAACTGCGGCAAATAGTTTTTTTGCTCGCCGGTTTGCGGATTGCCGTCGAAGGTGACGGTGAGGTTATGCCGCACCATCACATGCTTGCCGAGCTTTACCGCTTCGCGCACGAATGAATCAAAATCCGGATGCAACTCCGGTGCGCCACCGGTGATATCCAGTTTTTTGATCTGGGCGTGCGCCGCCAGGATTGCCAGACATTTCTCGATTCCCGCCCGCGACAGCTTCTCGGTTCGCGTCGGCGAAGCATCCACGTGGCAATGGCGGCAGGCCTGATTGCAGAGCTTGGTGATGTTGACCTGCAGTGTTTCCACTGACAGTGGAGACAGCTCAAGACCATGAGCCGTTAGCGCCGCGTCGAAGTCGTAGCGCGGATGGGGCCGGGGCGCTTCCGCTCTGAGAGGAATAATGGTCATGCTGGGGCCTGCGCACAAGCCTTTTCTCCTCCTCCTTGAGGGGGGAGGATTAAGGTGGGGGTGAGACGTTTGCGGTGGCCGCGCACCCTCACCCTGACCCTCTCCCCTCGAGGGAGAGGGGACGCATCATTGAGGGTCGGAGCGAGATGAGAAGCCATCAGCAACAGCCGGCTTTGGCGCCAGCCTCACTGGTTTGCATCAGCGTGGACGGGCCACAGTCAAACAAGCCGTAATGAACCGACTTGTCGCCTTCTATCTGAAAATGACGCGCATAACGCGTTTGGCCAAGCATGTCCGCGGTATTGCCGCAAACCAGCATCGGCTTGCCGCACTCGAAATGATGATGGTCGTCGAGGTCAAAGGCGTGCGGCGATTCCGGAAGGCCGCCGAGATAGCGCGCCACCTGGCCGAAATCCTCGCAACGATCTTCCAGCGGCAGTTTGAACGCGCGCACGGTCATCGAATAAAAACCGATATGCCCGACCTTGCGCTCAACTTCGGGACTGTTCAGCGCGATGCGGCTGCTGGCGCAGACGCGCGCATCGAAACAGCCCACCGCGCCCATCAGGCGCCGGAAGTCCTCGATATAAAGCGCTCCGCCCAGGCATTCGCCGAGCAGCACCGGATCCTCATCCAGCGGCGCGGGGATGCGCCGGTCCGCGAACACATCGGAGAAATACAGTTCGCCGCCGGGCTTGAGCACGCGGAAAATCTCCGCGAAGACTCGCGCTTTGTCGGGTGAAAGATTCAGCACACAGTTGGAGACGACCACATCCACGCTGGCGTCTTCGACCCCGGCCGCGCCGAGGTCTTCGATATAACCGTGGCGGAACTCGACGTTCGCCGAGCCGAATTTCTTGGCGTGATACTCCCGATGCCGGCGCGCGACCGCGAGTTGCTCATCGGTCATGTCCACGCCAATGACATGCCCGCTCGGCCCCACCAGCTTGGACAATAGATAGCAGTCGCGGCCGGAGCCGCAGCCCAGATCCAGCACGGTGCAGCCTTGCAGCGCGGGCGGCAGCGGCGAGCCGCAACCATAAAATCGGTCTTTGACTTCCGGATGCAGGTCCTTGAGAACCTCCCGCAGATACGCGGGCATGGACTCCGCCGTGCAGCAGGCGCTGGTCTGCAAGTCCCCGGTGCTTTTCAGCACCTTGCCGTAATAGTCCTTCACCAGCTCAGTAGTGTCGGAGGCGGATTTTTGTGGCTCCATGTCCAGTCCTGGTGCAAAAACAATGCGCGGGGTATACAGCATGCACCCGGCCCTGCCGCCAAGGGAAGGGGCTAGCTCTGTTCTGCCAGCAGGGTTTCGATATCAGCCTCGATCCGCCGCGCTCGCGCGTCACCGGCGTGAGTCTCACCGAAGTAGCGGCCGCGCACACGACCTTGCTTGTCTATCAGATAAAACGCCGGCCAGTAGCGGTTGCCCAGTGCGTTCCAGTAGGAATAGTCATTGTCCATCATCACTGGATGCTTGAGACCGAATTCCGCAATCTTCTTCTCGATGTTGGCCCGCACCCGCTCGTAGTCGAACTCCGGCGTATGCACGCCGATCACGCGCAGGCCGCGATCGTGTAGCCGCCCTTCCAGCCCGTTAAGCCAGGGAAAAGAGCGGTAACAGTTCCAGCAGGCGAAGGTCCAGAAATCCAGCAGTACCACCGTGCCGCGCAGCGACGTCAGCGTCAGCGGCGGCGAGTTGATCCAGTCCGCCGCGGCTGTGTGCGTAAACGTCGGCACTGGCGAAGCCGCCGCAGCCGGATCGAGCTGGGCGCTGGCGGATGTGGCTAGCATCGTCAGAGCCAGCAGGGCCGGGAGGGTGTGATATCGCTTGAGGCTAAGCCGGTGCGGTTTCATCTCGAGATTACGCACGCCGCACGCGGCCGGATGCAGGCGGATCGAGATTTATAACACCAGCTTCTTCAGATGATTCTGCATCTGCACGCTGTGCACCAGCGTGATCCCCGCGCGCATTACCGCAGCGACGTGCACCGCCTCCATCATCTGTTCGGGGTTCGCCCCGGTTTCCAAGCAGGCGGTGGTGTAGGCATCAATGCAGTAAGGACATTGCTCGGAATGGGAGATCGCCAGCGCAATCAGCGCTTTCTCGCGCCGGCTGAGGGCGCCGTCCTTGCCGGTTACTTCGTTGTAATACTTGAAAAATTCATCGGCTAACGGTTTGGCGTGCTGGCCGATCTGGCCGAACTTCTTGAGGTCTTCGGACTGGTAGTAGTCGCCCATAGCCGGTCAGCCTTCTGATCAGGATAATCCAGCCTAGCATCGCGCCGGCCATGCGGCACTACTTGGCCGCGTTCAGGCTCCAGTCGTACTGATCGCCGCCGATTCTCGTGATGCCTTCCAGCTCCTTCATCAAGGCCGGCTTGGCGTACTGCCTCAGATGTTTCAGGACTGCCGCATCCGTGCCGCCAAAATCGGATTTGAACCAGACGTAAATGCTGGAAACATAGAGTTTGCCCTTCGCAACGCGCGCGCCGCGCAGGGAATTGATGTAGCTGCGGGCGCCAGTCTCAGCCAGTGCTTTGAAGTTGTTGGCCGCGTACGCCTGATCAGCGAGATTCGGGCAACCGACCGAAGCGCAGTTCACGGTGTAGTGGATCAGCGCATCCTTCCAGATGGGGCGCAGAATGCGGTGCTCGATCTCGTCCAGGCTCAAGTCCTGATCCTGCACTTTCAGGAATTTGCTCGACCACGGGCCGCCGCCGCCAAACACGCTTTTTTTGCCCAGTTTGATATCGCGGATACTGGCCACCGGGTAATGATCCAGCACGACCTTGATGGTCGCGGCGTTGTACAGATTGATCCAGAAAGCGCGCTGCTCGTTGCGGTTGTACCGGTCTATTTCAGTGCGTTGCAGCGCGGTCAGATAGAGCTCCAGCAGCCGCTTGTCGGCCGGGCTTACCGCGCCATAGCCGAACCGGTTCAGATCGCTCTCCGCCGGCGTGATGTATTTCTTGAGCAGGCCGTCCCAGGTCTTGTGATCAATCGTCGCCCTGGACTTCGCGTCATGCGTCGTCCAACGCTCCCATAGTTCGGCCTTGGGTGCAGCCAGCGCGCTAAGGGAGAACATCAGGCCCGCCGCCAACCATAAAGTAGGTCGCACCATACGCTAATGACCACTTGCGAGGCCGCAAGTTTCAAGCAAACCTTTGTGAGCAACACCTGCGCAGCAGGTTTACGCAGGCGCCTGCGGCGAGGGCATGCGGCTATTCAACCACCCGATGAAATCCCGGGTGATTTCGTCGCGGTTGATCTCGTTGAAGGGTTCGTGCCGGGTTTCGGGATAAAGCCGTAAATCCACGTCCTGAATGCCTGCCTGCAGATAGACCAGTTGGAGCTTTTTGGGGCCGCGGCCGAAACGGCCGACCGGATCCCGCGCACCTGCGAATAGGTAAATCGGCAGGGTCTTGGGGATACGCGCGCGTGCTTCGCGGTTGCGGATGCGGCCCAGCCCGGTCAGCACGTCGGTCCACAACTGCGCCGAGCAATCGAAGCCGCAATACGGATCCCTGGTGTATTTGTCAACTTCTTCGGGGTCACGCGACAACCAGTCGTAAGGCGTGCGGGCCGGCTCGAAGGATTTGTTGAAACCGCCGAAGAACAATTTCTGCAGAATGCGGCTGCGCCCCCGCACACCCATGCGCAGCGCCTCAAAGTCGGCAATGGCGAGCGCGATGCGGCGTAGGGGTCCGGTGGAGTAATCGGTGGCGCTTAGCGCGCAGGCCGCAATCGTGCCGCCGTATAGCGACATGTAGTGCTGTGAAATGAAGGAGCCCATGCTGTGGCCGAGCAGACAGACCGGCAGCCCGGGATAGGTTCGGTGAATCAACTGGTTGATATCGGAGACATCCGACAGCACCAGTTGCCAGCCGTCGAGGTCCGCAAAATGGCCGAGCTTTTCGAGTGTGCCGGCGGTACGGCCATGGCCGCGCAAATCCTGCGCATAGACGACGTACCCGGCCTCGGTCAGCGCCTCCGCCAGGCGCTGGTAGCGGTGGCCGTGCTCGGCAACGCCATGCACGATTTGCACGACGCCGCGGGGGTTTACGCCCTCGTCCGGCAGCCAGATATGGCCGCGCAGCTCGACCCGATCCAGCGTGTTGTGCCGCAGCTCGATTTGCTTCAGGGCATCCCCTAGAGCTTGATTTCAGTTGACCTGGCGCGTCCGCCTGTTCATTCTCACAGGCGCAAAGCCAGCACATAATACCGGGAAGGGGGCGCGATGGCTTATCTCCTCGCGATAGATCAGGGAACGACCAGCAGCCGCGCCATCGTCTTCGACCGCGCCGGCCGCATCCTCGGGCGCGGACAGCGCGAGCTGCCGCAAATCTTTCCGGCCGATGGTTGGGTCGAGCACAACGCCCTGCAAATCTGGGATGACGTTATCGCGGTGGTCAAGACCGCGTTGCGCGAAGCGCGCGTCAGTCCGACCGATATCGCCTGCTGCGGCATCACCAATCAGCGCGAAACCACCGTGCTGTGGGATCGCAAGAGCGGCCAGCCCTTGCACAACGCCATTGTCTGGCAGGACCGGCGCACCGCCGAGGTCTGCGCCAAGCTCAAACGCAAAGAGCGATGGGTTACCCAGCGCACCGGCCTGCTGCTGGACCCCTATTTTTCCGCCACCAAACTCGCTTGGCTGCTGGATCACGTGCCCGGCGCACGTAAACGCGCGGAAAAAGGCGAACTGGCCTTCGGCACGATAGATTCCTGGCTATTGTGGAAGCTGACCAATGGCAAGGTGCACGCCACCGACGCCAGCAACGCCGCGCGTACCTTGCTGTTCAATATCAAAACTCAGAAATGGGACGATGCACTGCTAAAGTTTTTCAAGATTCCGCGCGCGCTGCTGCCGGAAGTGCGCGACAACGTGGCCGATTATGGTCGCACCGATCCGCGCCTGTTCGGCGCTGCGATGCCGATCGGCGCCATGGTTGGCGATCAGCAGGCCGCCACCGTCGGTCAGGCCTGCTTTGAAAAGGGCATGATTAAAAGCACCTACGGCACCGGCTGCTTCATGGTGCTCAACATCGGCAGCAAGCCGATGCTCTCAAAGAATCGCCTGCTCACCACCGTTGCGTATCGCCTCAACGGCAAAACCACTTACGCTCTGGAAGGCAGCATCTTCGTCGCCGGTGCGGCGGTGCAGTGGCTGCGCGACGCGATGAAGCTGATCAAGAAAGCTTCAGAATGCGAGGAACACGCCATCGCCGTGCCGAACACTGGCGGCGTCTATCTCGTGCCGGCCTTTACCGGTCTTGGCGCACCCTACTGGGATCCGGGCGCACGCGGCGCCGTGCTGGGATTGACGCGCGACAGCGACATACATCACATCGTGCGCGCGGCGCTGGAAAGCGTCTGTTACCAGACGCGCGATCTGCTCATTGCTATGCAAAAAGACGCGGTCAAGCCTCGCGAGTTGCGCGTGGATGGCGGCATGGTGGTCAACGACTGGCTGGTGCAATTCCTAGCCGACATCCTGCAGATTCCGGTCGAGCGCCCGGCGGTGGTCGAGACCACAGCGCTCGGCGCGGCCTATCTGGCCGGCCTGCAATGCGGCATGTACAAATCGCTCGGTCAAATCGCAGCGTTATGGGCCAGCAATCGTCGGTTCGAGCCGAAGCGCGAGAAAAAAGAAGCCGACAAGCTTTATTCCGGGTGGCTAAACGCCGTGGAGCGTGTTAGAAGCGTATAGCTTGAGAAGCTTAGGAATGCGAATGACGTATTTTCCGGCATTCGTGACGTTATTATTTTATTGAATCTATTTATTTCAATGAGTTACAAGAAGTATGACAAGATTATACGTCATTTCGGATAAGTTTTGCGTCACTGGCCTGACGCCTAATTGTAGTTGGGCGCCGCCGTGTTGATGGGATCTAGAGAGTTTCGGCATGACTTCCACTGCCAGCCATCTGGCCAAGATTCACTGCGAAGCAGCGCATGGTCCGGCTCGTCATCGAAGAGCGCTGAGCGGGGCCACGGTTGTTCATGTCTCAACCATTCACAGCATGAGCGTGCTGGCGGTAAGGTTCGGCACATGAGCAACCATCACTCAACGGC
>JBOICV010000101.1:0-5259 GCA_050740255.1 Nevskiales bacterium
CATTCTGGCCGTGTCTCTGGATCTGGCCATGAGTCTGCCCAGGCGGTTATGTCCCGGGCTTTGTTTGGCCATTCGTCTGTGAAAGCCGTCGCGGTCTCTGCCGCTGGCTGATTGGCGCCGACTTCGATCTGCGCGCGCCACCCGCAGCACTTCCGGTAGTTCGAAATCAGACCGTTGAGGTTGTTCTTCGAGAATCCGCGCTCGATCCAGAAGTCGAGCGTCATCTCCCAGGCTTTCAGGTCGGCGATCTGCGTTTCGATCGCTTCCTGGATGTAGATTGCTGGCTGACTGCCGAATGCCCGGACGTACATTTCGACCGGGTTCGTTTCGGCGCGCGCGAGTGAGAGCGCCCGCTCCGCTCTCACGCTCTCACTCTTCCTCTCCTCTGTCTCTGTCTCTGTCTCTGGGCAAGCAACCTGCCAGTGCGATGCTAGCGGGTTGCTATCAGGTTGCTCCATAGACAGGAACTCCTTGTCGATCAACGGGGCCAGCGCGGCCGCCAGCGCCTCGGCTGACATGTGCAATCGGAACGCCAGCGCCGTGCCGTTCATTCGGATGCGGCCGTCTAGTTGCTCGCTCTCGCTGGCAATCAGCCAGAGCAAGGGGGCGAGCGCGCGGCTTTCTATCGGGAGGAGGCTGAACTCGTAATTGTCTAACAGATCGTGATGCAGTTTGATCCATGGCGGATTGCGGTCTTTGTAATGCTGGAACCGTTGCCAGTTCCTGACGGCTAAAACCATCTCGGCACCTTCCTGGGGTTGTGAGTGGGTAAGTGGTCGCCGCCGCCTGGTGGCGAAGTCGAAAAGGATTGCCTCCATTCAGCCCCCCTCTTTCTTCAGCGCTGGGACGAGCTCACCTCGGCGCACCCGGTTCAGCGTGTCATAGATTATGTCTTGTGGTGTGTCACCGTGCCGCAGTGTTTGGATGTTCATCCACTCGGCGAGCGGTCCGCTCAGCGTTACGAAGATGCGGAAGCGTGGCGCTGCTTTTGGTTTCTCCTGCTTTTGCGTCATCTTTTTTGTTTTCATAGTGTTCCGTACTTTCTGCTATGGACTGGTAGCAAATGCTATCACAGTCCGCGCGGATTGGCAACTACTTTTGCTATTAAAAGCTATCTGTCATGGCAGCACAAAATCGAAGTGCTGGATTTGTATCTCCCGCTTTGGGAGGAACTCCAGCGCAGACTGACCTCCGACAGGCTGCAATCTCCGAACTCGTCGGCGAGGTCGGCGCAACGCCACTTGTAGGACTGGTAAGTCCCCGGCGACTTGTTGGCCAGAATCCAAGGCAAGAATTGTTCTTCGACGAAGCGCGCGAAGTTCGTGGACGTCACGCCTTCCGCGTGGAGTCTGCCCGCGCGGGCGAGCGCCGGTGATGGGAATTATTCTTCGGCTTTGGCGATGGCAGCGATGAGTATCTCTGTTATTTCAAACGATCCTGCCTCGATCATGTCGTTGTCGGTCAGTCGCGTGAATGCCTGCCGGCACGCTGCCAGCAGATCGGCATGCGCGTTCAGCGTCTTCACAATCAGGCGCACATTCTCCTTTGCTTTCGGGTACTTGCCAACGCCGATTGCAACCGGATCGCTCTCGGCGTCGAAAACGGTTGGCTCGCCGCGCCATGTGTCCGCGTAATAGCTCATGACTTTCCTCCCTTCGCTGCTTGCTCAACGAATTCTCCGCCCGCGTCGAGCCACTGCTTGAACGGCTCGATTTTGAAGCGCACTCGCTTATTTTTCTGGCCTTCCGCGCCGAGGCGGATCGCCACATCCGGGACGGGGATTATCCCGTTCCGGATCCATTTGTACAGCGTGCCTGGTGCGAAGTCGCTGAACGCAGCGGCTTGCGCGACGGTCCAATAGTTGCCGTTGGTCGGACTCATTTTTTTCTCCCTGCGCGCCAATCCGCGCCTTGCGCTCGAGCTCGAGCAGTTGGATGATCTGCGCCAGTTCGCTCGCGCCAAGCGACTCCAGCGCCGGAATGATCTCGCTGGCTACCGCGATTTTGAGCGAATCGAAAATCGCCCTCCGCAGCGCCGCATCATCCCATCCGAGGAATGTTTGCAACGCGAGGATCTGGCCGATCTTGCCTTTCGGCCTGGGCGCAGGCGCGGGCGTGGGTGGCTCTTCGATTGGCTCGACTTCGCCGGGCAGATTGTCGTTGCCTGGTTCCTCGTCCGGCTCGTTGTTGATCGTGATTGCGGCGAGCTCGCCGTTTGGAGCGGGCGGTGGTTCAGGCGTGCGGGCGTGTGCGGGGATCGTCTCAAGCTCTGTCTCATCCAGGATCCCGAGGCCACAAATCGAAAGCGTTACCCGTCTCTTGGCCTTCGTTTCCGCTTTCATTATCGCGTTGCAAAGGGCGTCACCTCTCAGTCCCGCGAGGCTGACCGCGCCGATTGATTCGTCCGTCCTGCCGCTCGCATCAGTCGCGCGGGCGGTGACGGCGTACACATCGCCGATCTGATCCCGGCTCACGATCTGCACGCTGACCGAGTGGATTTTGCGCAACTGGTCAGTTGCGTCCTTTCGGGCGTAGAGCACGAGCTTTCCGTTGAGCGTGATAAATTCAAATGGCTTGGTGAGCGGATTCAATCCCAGCGAGCGGCAGACCTCGGCGTAATACTTCGTCCGCTCGCCCGCTGGCAATCTGGATAGATCTCCCGCGGTGACGACCTGATCAATGATTGCGTGGCGATTCACTTCAGCGATTGCAGTCATAATTTTCCTCCTTCGTTTTTTGTGCGCGGCCTGCCGCATCGCAGCTTCACCAGCGCGCTTGCGCAGGTGCGCGACAGGCCACGCGGGGCAAATCAATTACTCTTTCTTCTTCCGACCGCGCGCCAGCTCCGTCGCTTCGTCAATCTCCGACGACTCCGGCAGCCGCAGCCAGCCGGCCTTGAACGGGCTGCGCTGGCGCTTCGTTCCGGGCGTTGGCGCGCCTGGCCATTTCTCGATCGGTTTGAAAGCGGCTGAAAGCGAGCTATTCAAAAAGTGGCAAACCGAGCCACTGCCGAGCGGCACTGATCACGCGCACGTCCGTGCCTGCGCTCAGCGCTGCGTCTATTGCCTCCGGCGAATCGAATTCCTTGCCCATCGCCGAATTCCACAAGTCTCTAACTAGATCATCCCGCATTCCCGGGTTGTTGTCGGCCTCTGCGATCTGCTCAATAATTTTGTCCATGATTTCCTCCGTGTTCTGAGTTGACTATTTGGCCGACTCACGCCGGCCGCTGATTGATCCTACCGCAAGAAAAGAGCGAAAAGAAAAAGAAAGTAACAAAGCAAAAGGGACTCCCGCGCAAATTTCGGACCAGACAGATTGAGGGACTGCGCGCCGCCCAGACAGAGTGGCTGCACGCTACTCGCCGGCCACCGCGCGCGCCGATTGCCGCCGCAACCACGCGCCGAACCAGCCCGCACCGCACGCGCGCTCCAGCCACAGCCAGCGGGAAATCCGGACTGGCAACCAGAGCCAGCAATGCCTGCCGCCGATCCCGCCGCTCCGGGCCGAGCGGCCGACGAACCAGACCAGCGCCACCAGCCCCGGGTGATTGCTGCTGGGGCCCGCGAACGCGAGCCGCAGAGCCAGCCCGCGCCAGCAGGCGACCACGAACCAAAGCACCCAGCAGAGAGCGAGCAACCGAATCACTGCGCACCTCCCGCGAAAAGGCTGCGTTGCACGGATGGCACGGGCGTGGTAGGAACGAAACAGAACCAGCCGGGCGAGCCGGCAACCGGCGCGAGGCCCCAGCCCGAAGGGCAGGGGACGGCAGCGCAGCCGCAGGCGCCGCCGAGGAAAACGAGCGACGGCACGCCGGAGCCGACCGCCAGCGCGAGCGAAGCCCAGGACCCGGAGCCGCGACCGGAGAAGCAGGCAGCGGAGGAGGCAGAGGGCAGCAGCCCGGCCGGGCAGGGCCGGCCCGGGAACGAGAGCCACAGCCCGCCAGCGGCGGCGACCGCGCCAACGGCAGCGACCGAGCGGCGAGCGAAGGCGCCACGACCAGCGCCGAAGGAGCCGGAGGCGACAGAGAACAGGGAGAGCCGCGCGGGGGCCACCGCGGCCACCGCCGAACGGACGGCGAGATCAACGCCAGCCGCACAGCCGACCACCATGGCGGCAGCCGGGGACAGAGCCAGCACGCGGCGAGCGGCGGCAGCCGCGACCGCGCACAGCGACGGCGGCGCGGAGCGCCAGCCGGAGAAGCCAACCACCGGCGCGGCCGCCAGCAGAGAGGAAAGCGCGGACATCAGCGCACCCCCCCAAAGAGCCGCCCAGCGCGCGCCGCGGCGCGCGCCGAGGCGAGCAGCGGACAGGGGCAGGCCCCGAGCCAGCGCGCGGCCACAAAGGGCCGCGCGGAGCACAGCGGCGAAGCCCAGCGCGCAGCGCGCCAGAGCGAGCACCAGGAGCCGCAGCCAAGGCCCAGGGCGGGCGCGCAAACGACGGACGAGAGCGCGACGAGCCGGCGCCACACGAGCAGGCGCACAGCGCGGGACGACGACAACGGAGACACGACGGGCAAAGACACAGGACACCCCCAAAGAAAAGCGGACAGACCACGACACAGACCGCCCGCAAAGGAGCAGCCCAGAAACACAGCGCGCGCGCGAGGAGCCGGGCGCCCAGCCCCCCAACAACAGGGGGATGATAGCACAAGATAGCATAAGATAGCAAGAAAAAAAGCAACAAAAAGAAAAAGAAAAAAGGCACAAGCGGCGCGGAGCGGCGCAGGCCGCAGGCCCAGCACGCGGCCACCGCCAGCACGGACCGCAACGGGGAACGGAGCCCACCGCCGGCGCAGGACCGCAACGGGGAACGGAGCACCCAGAGCGACCGGGGCGGCCACGAGCAGGCAGCAACACGAGCAGGCAGCCGACCCCGGCGCGGCAACAGGGACCGACAGAAGCAGCGGCGGGACACGGGAAGACGCAGCGGGACACGGGAAGGCGAGCACAGACACACACAGGCGGCCACCGGAAGAAGGCGAGCGACCGGGGAACGGAGCCCACCGCCGGCGCAGGACCGCAGCGGCGGCACGGGACGCGGCACGGCAGGCCAGCGAACGGAACACGGAGCGGCACGGAGCTTGCCTTCTTTCCTTCCTTCTTTCCTTACTGATGTATTCCTGGCGAGGTTTCCGAGCTGTGAGAATTCCTGAGCGGCGCTTCGCCATCCACCGGCGCGTGGAGACGTGATCGGGCAGAAACAACTGGCTGCCTTCCTTAGCTCTTCAGTCGCCGCGCGCCGCCCGGGGGGTTTGGGG
>JBOICV010000102.1:0-7226 GCA_050740255.1 Nevskiales bacterium
TCCCAGCCGCCCATCATGCCCATGCCCTTCATCGGCATGACCACGAACCAGGCGATGAGGCTCGGGCCGATCGCGCCGATCAGTAGCGCCGCGCCCCAGTGCTGCATGCCGGTCAGATTCCGGATCAGCAGCCACAGCACGATGCCCCAGAGGCCGCCCCAGAACGCGAGTGAGATCACGGCCGGAACATGCAAGGGTGCGGTCGCCGCCATATTGAACGGCGCCGGCACCTTGGGATCGGCCGCGTGCAGCAGCGCCAATACGCCTTGGTGAAACACTAAAGTCGAGATAAATCCCGCGATAAACGCTTTCACGTAGAGCATTTTTGCCTCCTGAAGACTTTGCAGGCTCCCCGCCAGTATCCCCTACCGGCAGCGCCCTTTGAAGAGCCGGCTGGAATATGCCCTTTTCCTACAGGCCGCGGCGATAAAACCTGTCCTGAGCCTGTCGAAGGGCCCTACCCTCAGATTGACCGCCCCCAGTTAAGATGGCGGCTATGCGGAACCCATCCGGTCCGATGGGTTTGATTCCGCGAATCAGCAGGCAGTCGGAATGAAGGGGCATACACGAGATTTCCTGGCCATCGCTGCGATGGCGGCCGCTTATTACATCAGCGGCCGTCTCGGTTTGCTGCTGGCCATACCGCCAGGCTACGCGACCGCAGTGTGGCCCGCGTCAGGCATCGCACTGGCCGGCGTCCTGATCTATGGCGGGCGCCTGGGCCTGGGCATCTGGCTCGGTTCCTTCCTGGTCAACCTGGGCACTGGGCTGGACACTGCAAACACCGCTGCCCTGCTGCGTTCCATTCTCATACCGGCGGTCATCGGACTGGGCGCGACGGCACAAGCGCTCGGCGGCGCCTGGCTGGTGCGCCGTTTCGTCAGCTACCGCAATATTCTCACGCAGGAATTCGATGTCATCCGCATTCTCCTGCTGGGTGGGGTGCTGGCCTGCCTGATTGGCGCAAGCGTCGGCGTCACCACCCTGTGGCTGACGGGCGCCATTCCTGATGATGCGCTGTTATTCAACTGGTTCACCTGGTGGGTGGGCGATGTCGTCGGCGTGCTGGTGTTCACGCCGCTGCTGCTGGTCTGGACAGTGCGCCCGTATCACCTGTGGTTGCGCAAACAGCTGGCGATCACCTTACCGATGCTGCTGATGTTCGCGCTGGTCGTGTTTGTATTCGTGATTACCAGCTCGCGCGAGCAGGCGCGCCTGCAAAACGAATTCGAAAACGCCGGCAACGAAGCAGTGCAGCTGTTGCGCGCCGAACTGGATCGTTATCTGGTGGCGCTTTACGCGACCACAGGACTCTTCCACAGTTCGCAGGAGGTCACGCGCGATGAGTTCGGGACTTTCGCGAATTCGCTACTGGAGCAGGTGCCGGAGTTGTATGCGGTCAGCTGGAATGCCGTGGTGCCGGAGGCCCGACGCGAGGTTTTTGAAGCGGAGATGCAAGCCCAGGGTTTGCGCGATTTTCGCATCACCGAGCTGGACTCCAACGGCGAATTGGTGGCCGCAGGGCAGCGCGACTCTTACGTCGTTATCACCTACATCCAATACACCGTGGACACCGTCGGCGCCCGCGGTTTCGACGTGGCCTCGGATCCCGTGCGCCGGCAGGCGCTGGCGCGCGCCGCGCGCAACGGCGAGCCGGCCGCCACCGAGCGCATTGACCTCGTCGGCGATCCGGACCGGACGGACGGCTTCCTGATATTCCTGCCGGTTTATGCCGACAATGCGCGCCACCAGGTACGCGGTTACGCGACGCTGGTGGTGCGTATTCCCAGAATGCTGGGCGGGTTGCTGGCATTGCCGGCGCTGCGTGGCGCCACCGTGCGCGTCCTGGACAATATCGCCGCCGACTCAAGGCAAGTGCTGTTCGAATCCCACGGCGATGCCACGCCCGCGGTTGGCAGCCTCACCTACACCGTGCCCTTGCGTGTAGCGCAACGCGACTGGCAAGTCGCGTTTACCCTGCCAGCCGCCTATCTGGTGGCGCATCGCTCCTGGCAGTCCTGGCTGGTACTGGCGGGGGGGCTGACGTTCACGGCGCTTTTGGGAATGCTGCTGCTGGTGGTCGTAGGACGCACGGCCAAGGTCGAGCAGCTGGTTGCCGATCGCACCGCTGAGCTCACTGATAGTGAAAAACGCTTTCGCGGCCTGCTGGAATCGGCGCCCGATGCCATGGTCATCGCGCGGCGCGACGGCATGATAGAACTGGTGAACTCCCAGACGGAGAACCTGTTCGGCTACTCGCGCAACGAACTGTTGGGGCGGCCGGTCGAGGCCTTGATCCCGCAACGCTTCCTCGGATCGCACGAACTACATCGCAATGGCTACTTCTCCGATCCCAAGCTGCGGCCGATGGGCGCCGGGCTGGAATTGCACGGCCGCCGCAAGGACGGTTCGGAGTTCCCGATTGAAATCAGCCTCAGCCCGCTGCGTATCGGCGCCGACTTGATCGTCACTGCGGCAATACGGGACATTTCGGAGCGCAAACAGGCGCAGGAAAAGCTGCGCGGCGCGCTCTCGGCGTTAAGCGCCACGCTGGAGTCCACCGCCGACGGCATCCTGGTGGTGGACCGGCAAGGACGGATCGTCAGTTTCAATCGCCGTTTCATGCAGATGTGGAATATGCCCGAGGCCATCGCCGCCGCCGGCAACGATGAGCTCGCATTGGCCGCGGTGTTGCCGCAGCTCGCCGAGCCCGAGGTTTTCCTGAGCAAGGTGCACGAGCTGTACGCGAAGCCCGAAGCCGAAAGTTCCGACCTGCTGCAGTTCAAGGATGGCAAGGTATTTGAACGGTATTCCAGGCCGCAGCGGATCGGTGAGGAGGTCATCGGACGGGTATGGAGCTTCCGTGATGTGACACAAAACAAGCTGGCGGAGGAGGAGCTGCGCCGCACGCGCGACGATGCATTACGTGCGTCGCGCCTGAAATCCGAGTTCGTCGCCAACGTCAGTCACGAGATCCGCACGCCGATGAATGGCGTGATGTCAATGACGGAACTGCTGCTGGATAGCGGCCTGACGAAAAAGCAGCGCGAGACCGCCGAAACCATACAGCTCAGCGCGTCCTCGCTGTTATCCATCATCAACGACATCCTCGATTTCTCGAAGATCGAGGCCGGCATGCTGGAGCTGGAAGAAGTGGAGCTTGATCTGCGATCAGAGATCGGAAAATCCGCCGGCGTGCTGGCCGAGCATGCCCAGGCCAAGGGCTTGCAGTTCACCTCCTCGGTGGATGCGGCCGTGCCGCGCCATCTGCGCGGCGATCCCACACGTCTGCAGCAGGTGCTGACCAATCTCCTTTCCAATGCCGTGAAGTTCACCGACCACGGCGAGATCGTGGTCAGCGCCATGCTGGAACGCGAAACCGAAACGGATGTCGTGGTGCGGATCGCCGTCCGTGATACCGGAATCGGGCTGTCCGGCGAAGCGCAGCAGCGCTTGTTCCAGCCTTTTACCCAGGCCGATGGCTCCACCAGCCGCAAATATGGCGGCACCGGGCTGGGACTGGTAATCAGCAAACAACTGACCGAACTGATGCACGGCAAACTGGGGGTGGAAAGTCTGCCCGGCAGGGGCTCCACCTTCTGGTTCACCGCGCGGCTGGGCAAAGTCGTGTCAGGTACGCAGCCGGGCGTGGGCATCGTGTCGGCCAAGGCAACCAAGTCCAGGCGGGCTTCACGCAAACGCTGGCGGATTCTGGTGGTGGATGACAACGCCGTGAACCGCAAGGTCGCCAGGCTGCAACTGGAGAAGTTAGGACTGGGGGCCGATACCGCCAACGATGGCCGGGAGGCGCTGGATATTCTGCAGCGCGAAACCTATGACCTGATATTCATGGACTGCCAGATGCCGAAACTCGACGGTTACGACACCACCGCGGAAATCCGCCGGCGCGAGAACGGGAGCCGGCATACCTGGATCATCGCGCTGACCGCGCACGCGATGCGCGGCGACCGCGAGCAATGCCTGGCCTCGGGGATGGATGACTACCTGGCCAAGCCGGTCAATCTGGACACCCTGAGTGCGGCGCTGACTCGCTTCGAGAGCAAGTCGGCGCCGCTGTTATCGGAGCGCGCCGCGACAGCGATGCCCGAGCTGTCCTCGCCCGATCCGGTCAACCTGGCGCAACTGCAGGAGTGGGCGGGCGGCGATGCGGCCGTGATTCGCGACCTGATTGACACTTATCTTGCGCAAGGCTGTGAGGCCCTGATGAAACTGCGCAGCGCACAAGCGCAGCAGCTTGGCGACGAGGTGCAGGAACTCGCCCATCGTTGCAAGGGCAGCAGCGCGACTTTCGGTATGGGGCAGCTCGCTTCACTCTGGCATAAACTGGAGCAGTCGGCGGCCGAGGGGCAGCTCACAGGAACGGAGCCGCTGGCCGCGTACATTGAACGGGAGTTTTCCCGGGTAAAATCCTTCCTGGAGAATTATCTCGCCGCGCTTGACTCCAGCACCAGTGTGCAATGAGGAAGACGTATGAAAAAAGTTCTGATCATCGAAGATGACAAGGCGCTGCAAGCCGCGCTGAACGCCGTTCTGCGCGGGGCAGGCTATCAGGTGGTGAGCGCCTTCGATGCCGTCATGGCGTTATCCGTTGCGCGCAAGGAGACACCCGATATCTGCGTCCTGGACATCGCCATCCCCGGCGGTGACGCATGGCTGGTGGCCGAACGTCTGCGAGCCCTCGACAACACCACGGGCATGAAGCTGATCTTCATGACCGCCAGCAAGAAACCCGGCATCAAGGAGCGCGCCGCGCAACTCGGTGTGTCAGCTTTTCTGGAAAAACCTTTTACGCCCGAAGTTTTGCTGGCCGCAGTAGAGGCCGCCTTGGGCGAGTAGCGGCTTTCTCACCGCGCCTGCATCAGGTCGGTGGCTTCGACAAACTTCTTGCGGAAAGTCATGGGGTCGGACACACCCGGAATCGGCGCGTTGTGGCTGCCGGTGCCGGAGACGATGATGGTGCCGTAATCGAGTATCCGGCCGAAGATACCCTGCTCCACGCGCAGGCTCTCGACCTTGCTCAGATTGATCTCGATGGTGTCGCGGCGGATAAAGCCGAACTTGGCGATGATCCGCTTATTGGTGATCGCCAGTTCCGTGGTCTTATAGTGGATATAGGCCCAGAGATAGAAGAGCAGGCCAATCCCGATCACCAGCAGCACCGTGCCGAGCAGCAGTTGCGGCCACAACACCCACAGCGACAGATGGCCGCGATGCACCAGGCTTTCGCCCGCAATCAGCGCCTGGTCCACATACGACGCCATAGCCGTCTCCGCCGTTCCGTATTCGTCGAATCATAAAGGAGACAGCGCTTAACCGCAGCGCGGCTGAATTTTTCCTGCCGTCATTCCCGCGACAGCGGGAATCTTCCCGCTAGCCGCCCTTAACCTAAGCGCGCCCGGAGTTCCGCATCGTCGGCTTCGATTGCGACCTTGATCGCCTTTAAACTTCCGTCCCGGATCCGCAGCTTGGTAGCGGTGTGGATGGACCCGTCCAGTTTGGCCAACCCGGCGGCGACCTTCCGCGCCTCATTCTGCAAGTCAGATTCGGCTACCACGCGATCCAGGAAGCCGGCTGCGACCGCCTCCGCGGGTGAATAAATCTCGGCATTGATCACGGCGCGATGGTAGTGAGCGGGCGCCAGCCGCTGGCGGCAGATCTCAACGGCCGTGTGCGGCATGATCAAACCGATAGCGACTTCGTTGGCGCCAATCTTGTGCGCGCCATCCGCGCCGACACGATAGTCCCCGGACAGCACCAGAAACACGCCCATCGCCAGGGCGTGACCGGTGCAGGCAATGACGACCGGCGCCGGAAACGACAGCAGGCGTTCGGCCAACCTGAAGCCCGCGACCAGCATCTTGAGCGCCTCGGGGCCGCCGGCAGTAAGCACCTTCATGTCGAAGCCGGCGGAAAACACTCCCGGCCTGCCGGTCAGCACGACCGCCACCCCGTCCGCGGCGGCCCGATCCAGCGCGTCATTCAGCGCGGCGAGCATCTGCGGTGACATCACGTTTACCTTGCCATCGTCCATGACGATGGTGGCGATGGAATCCTTGAGCTCATAAGCAACGAGCGAGTTCATGGCGAATACCTTCCGTAGACTAGAATAGTATTCTAGAATACACTTCTACCCTATGTCAACCCGAGATCGCCGCCGCCGCGAAGTGCTTGAAGCCGCGCTGAAATGTTTCAGTGAGCGCGGTTCCGAAGCGACTTCGATTGAAATGATTCGCGACCTGAGTGGCGCCAGCGTCGGCAGCATTTACCACCACTTCGGCGGCAAGGACGGAATCGCGCTCGCGCTCTATCTCGAGGGGCTCAAGCAAGCCAATGCCCTGGCGCTGCGGCGGCTGCGCAAGGCGCGGGGTGCGCGTGGCAGAGTGCGCGCGCTCGTGACTGCGTTTGTGCAATGGGTGGTTCACAACCCGCAATGGGCGCGCTACGTGTATGGGACCGCGGCGGTCTGGTCTACTGGTTCCGCGCCTGAGCTGCGAGCACTGAATGAGGCATATTTCCAGGAACTCGAAGCCTGGTTCCGGCCTTATATTGAGAAAAAACACCTACGGGCACTGCCGATTGTCGCGATTGTTGCGATCATTTACGGGCCGGCTTTTGCCTACGCGCGGCGCTGGCTATTGGGGGAAACGCCTAAATCCCTGAAAGCGCTAACCGACGAGTTCGCCGACGCCGCCTGGCGTGGCGTACGCGCCCCATGAGTCAATCAATCGGACGAGGCCGTAAGCCCTTACTTCTTGCTTGTCTTGGGCCGCTCCGGCGGCGTCGGGCTCGCGCTATCCTTTTTTGCGCGGCGTTGTAACTGCTCGATCTCCTCGGGACTCAGCTTGCGAGTGCGGGCAAAGGACGGCTTCTTGGACTCCTCATTAGGCATGGGTCACCTCGTTCCTGGCTCCGACAGTCTAATCCCAAGCGGCGAAAAGCGCGCTAGGGAGCCAGAGCAATTGCCCTAAAAGAGCCAGCGACCGCTACGCGGCCCGGCTTGCGCGCCGTGTCCGCATGGCTGATGTGCCTGGACGCAGCTTCGGCTTTTCCCGGGGCCGGTGCCCCGTGGCGATCCACTCCCCGTAGAAATCAATTTTGCCATCAATCAGCTTGAGCGCACGCGTCCAGTCCGCAATCGTTTCCCTGACGCGCACACGGTGCGCGCGCAGCATTTCCTGCCGCTCCTTGAGCGTGCTCTTGCCTTG
>JBOICV010000103.1:0-11363 GCA_050740255.1 Nevskiales bacterium
GGCAGACCCCGCACGAATGATTCCAGAAGCTGTTCTTTCGCCCCTTCCGGCAAACGGACCGCATCCCAGGCGCTGGTCCAGCTATAGCGATAACCGCAGTCGCGGCACTTGTAGCGGCCGTCGCCCAGAATCCAGGCCCGGTTCTTGGTGCAGCGAGAGCAGTACGGCATGAGGATGAGGCTAGTTCAGTCCGGCCCCGTGGGGGATGGCAAAAACCGGTTGCCTCCTGTCCGCCAATGGATAATACTCGTGTAGGAAAAAACCTCGGCCGGGGCTATCCGGCTGATATCAGACTATTTTTTAGGAGAGAGGTCATGGACGGGCGCCCCTATATTCACCGGCTAGGCATGCTTGTTTTGCTGGCCGCTGCACTCGGCTTGGCGTCGTGCAAGAGCGATAACGCCACGCGCAGTCCGGACTTGCCGTCGCCGAAAATCCAGAGCATCGCGGTGATGTGCACCGACACTACCCTGATCGTGGGAGAAACCACGAACTGCACTGCGGAATGCACTTATCTCGTGGTCAATTCTAGCGGGCAGCAGATCATTACGGCGCCGCAACGCTGCCAAGACCTGATTTGGTCCAGTTCAAACACCGGTGTGGTCACGGTTGACCAGACCGGCTTGGTGACTGCCACCGGCGTCTGCCCTAGCGCAGCGCCGTGCGCGAACATCGCGGGTACAGCCGACAACTTTGTTGATTCCGAAGCGTTTAACGTGGTGGCCGCCACGGTCACCTGCTCCGTGGTCTATCCGCTGGGCACGGGGGTGCCCGATCAAGTTCCGGACGCGGACTGTGAGCCTTCCACGGATTTCGCTACCAGCGCACCGGCTGGTGTTGATGTGCCGTTCCGCGCGGCGGCGCAGCTTAACAGCGGGCAATTGTGTTATGCGCCGACTGCGCCCGCGAACCAAGTTGCTTGCCCCGCCAATCTGGTGACCTTCACCTCGTCGAATGTTACGACGGCAAGTTTTGCCAACCCGGCCAATGGGGTGGCAAGAACCAATGCGATCGGCACAGCGGCCATCACCGCGACCGGCAGCACCAACCAGGTTGACCTGACGGTGACGGCGCCGGTATTGAATGCACAACTCTGCGTGCAGGCTGCTACCCCGGTGGGAGGATGTCAGGACCTTACTGCCGCCGACACGTTCGCAAGCGCCTGCGCGGTGACCGCGGTGCCGACGCTGGCGACCGGCGGCGCGCCATTCGCCTTCCGCGCCCGCGCACTGTTTAACCTGGGCACCGCTGTGGCGCAGATTTGCGACGTCACCCAGGATCCGGCGACAACCTGGAGCATTCAGGATGTCGGCAGCAATACGGCTGCAAATCCTATGGTCAACAACACTGCGCCGAACAAGGGTCAAGTCAGCCCTGGCAATGCCGCGACGAATGGCGCCACGGTGCAAGCGAGCTATGTAGCCGGCGCCGTCACCGCATCGGGAATGCATGATTTCAACGTGGTGGTTAATACGGTGATCGCCAGCAACTCGCTGGTGGCTTCCGCAGTGCCGTTTGGCCCCAATCCGGATGATCCCAACTACGCAACCCGCGCCGCCTGCGTCGGCTCCTTCGATCTTGTGGATGGCTTGGCCGAACCGCCTGGCTTGCCAGCGCAAGACCGTCTCTACGCGGTATTGCGGCGTTGCCAAGGCGGTGCAGCCGGAGCTGATTGTGCTCCGGCGCAGCTCTCTGACACGCCGGAGGATGTCACCAACGCCGAGGCGACTAACGTGCCTCCTGCCCCCGGCACGATCGTCTGGGGTAAGCAGATCGGCTATTGGGATGGCAGCCAGTGCGTGCAGCCGCCGGACCCGACCGGCCTGGCGACGGTCGTCGGGGATGTCGGCGATCTCGATGCGACACTGCCACCGCCATCGCGCTATAGCAATGGCGCAGCGTTCACCGGCATGGGCGACGGCCGCATTTTCAATAAGGGCGCCGCCACACCCCGCGACAATGGCGTGGCGGTTAGCAACGGCGGGCTCAGCCTGGGCACCGTCTGTATCACCGCAACCTATGCGGAAGGCGGTGCGTCCACTACCGACGGCATCACGATGATCGTGCTGCCGGTGACCAATGACAGCCTGCTAACCGATCCGGATGCGACTGCGGCGATCGATCTATGCAACACGCTGGTGCCGCTGCTCCTTCTGGGTTCCAGCCCGGACGGCGCGAACGGACTCGTGATCCAGGCGCTTGGGGCGGTTTCCAATATCCTGAATCCGCTGCTGACCGGACTTGATGCAGGGCTGAACACTGAAGGTCTTCTGACTCAAGTGATTACGGCATTGAATCCGATCACCGGGCCACTCTCGGCTGCGGCACTGACTCCGATTCTGGAGGCGGCTAATGAAGGTGTGTTCACACCGATAAACTGCCTGCTCAATAGCATACTGCTGGCACTTAATCCGAATGCACCACCCGCACAAGCCTGTCCATAACGGAATGCGGGGCACAGCAGTCTAGGAACGCGTACGCTGAAAGCGAACAAGGACGACTTAAGGGAGAGAGTGAAGATGACAAGAAAGAGCAGAGTGCTCGCGGCCCTGGCAGTGCTGATAGCGCCAGCCGTTTATGCCCAGGAACAGACCGCCCAGCAGGATCCGTTTATCGAGGAAAAGTACGGCACGATAGAAGAATCGGCGCCGGACGAGTCCATGGCCTCCGAGCCGCTCGCGTCCGAGCCCATCGCGAGTGAACCGATCGCTGTGGAACGGATGGCGGCGGAGCCCATTGCCGAGGAGCCCTTGATCACCGAGGTAAAAGACGATCGCTGGATCATCACGCCGGCAATCGGTTTCATTTTTTCTGACCAAAGCGACTTCGATACCGGCGGTTCTTTTTCGATATCCGCCCTGAAGCCCTGGCGCGACAACCTGGCGCTGGAAGCAACCCTCGGTTACAACGAACTTGATACGACCAATGCGGGCGATTACGAGCGTACCTTTGGTTCGGCGCAAGTGTTGTGGTTTCCCAAGTCGCCTTACTACGAAAATTCCAACACCCACTTCTACGGCCTGGCCGGCTTGCAGTACGCCAATATTGATTTCGTCCAGGAGAGCCTGGGTGGCTATGGTCCGACGCTGGGCTTAGGCTTGTTCCAGCGCCTGGCTGGTTGGCGCCTGCGCGGCGAAGTGCGCTACCAGCTCGATGAAATCAGCGGGGAAGGCGTCGTCGATGACGAGAGCTTTTATACCTGGACCGCGATGGTGGGTCTTGCCATTCCGCTGGGCGAGAAGCCGCAGCCGCCGGTTTACGACGAAGACGGCGACGGCGTGCCGGACAGCCGCGACAAATGTCCCGGCACCCCGCCCGGCGTGAAAGTAGGCGCCGATGGCTGCCCGCTCGACTCCGACGGCGACGGCGTCCCCGATCAATTCGACAAATGCCCCGACACGCCACCCGGCACGAAAGTGGATGCCAATGGCTGCCCGCTGGATAGCGACGGCGATGGCGTGCCCGACATGCACGACAAGTGCCCGGATACGCCGAAGGGTGTGATTGTGAACAGCGACGGTTGCCCGCTGGATAGCGATGGCGACGGCGTGCCGGACGGCATTGACCAGTGCCCCGGCACCCTGCCCGGCATGAAGGTCAACTCGCGCGGTTGTGTGATCCCGCAGATCTACGAGCTGAAGGGCGTGCACTTCGAGTTCGACAAGTCACGCGTCATGATTGACTCGGGCGTGATTCTGGATCGCGTGGCGCAGTCGCTGCTCAACGAGCCCGGCGCGCGGATAGAGATCGCGGGCCATACCGACTCGATTGGCAGCGACGCCTATAACCAGAAGTTGTCGCAGAGCCGTGCGCAATCGGTGGTGGATCACCTGGTGGCGAAAGGTGTGCCGCGGGACAGTCTGGTGGCGAAGGGCTATGGCGAAAGCCAGCCGGTGAAGCCCAATACCAATGCGGACGGCAGCGATAACGAAGCCAATCGCGAGTACAACCGCCGCACCGAGCTGCGCATCCTGGAGTCCGTCACCGGTCAGCCGGTGGAGACCATGCCGGAACCAGCACTAGCGCCGGCACCCCTACCGGAGGCCGCACCGGCCGACGAGGAGTTCATGCCGCCAGCGGAGTAAAGGCAGTCTGCGTTTGCATCAGTCACCGCGCCCGGCTGTGCCGGGCGCGGTTTTTTATGCACCGCAGTGTCCGCAGGGAACGGAAGCAGTCAAACGCAGATCAGCGACCGGTTGTATAGAAAACCGAAGAAAAAATCTTTGCGGCTAGCGCGCTGCTCGACATAGTCGGCAAAGCGCGTCAGGCGTCGAGGCAAGCGCAGAAGCATCTCTTGCGCCCGTGCGCCATCCGCGTGCAGGCCGCACATCGCCGCGATTCCCCAGAACTCCAGTACGTCCTCGACAATCGTCTGATACTGGCGCGGCCCGTATATGCCGGTGCGGTGCACCACCTCGGCCATCTGGCCATAGCCCTCGATAGCCTGGCCCGGCATGCTCAGCGCCGGCAGAACTTCAGCCGCCGCACACAAGGCGCGATTCGGGTCACGTTGCAAAAGCGCCTTGAACATCTCGCGGTAAAACGCATAGTGGCGCGCTTCGTCGCTGGCGATACCGGCCAGAATCGTCTGCAGCAAGGGCTCGTGCTCGCCGGCCAGCTTGCCGGTATTCGCATGCGCAACCTGGGTCGCGCGCTCCTGCAGGCTGGTGTAGGCCAGTAAACGGTAAGGATCACCCTGCCAGTTTGGATTGAAGCCGGCCTCCAGGTATTGATACTGCAACTGCTCGAAGGCCGGCATGTTGAGCAGGCGCGCATCGCGTACATAGTCGCGCAGCACGCAACCGTGGCGGTCTTCCTCCGCGGTCCACAAATTGTTCCATTTCGCCCAGACGCTATCCTGTCCGAGATAAGTCGCAATCAGGCGATGGAAATGCGGCAGACCTTCCTCGGTCAACAGGTTCAGCGCCAGAGACACGCGCACCGCATCGGGCAGGCCGCGGGCGCGCTCACGCAGTGCCGCCAGCTCCTGCAACGGCGGTTCAGGCATCAGCTCGCTCGGATACCACAGCTTGCGCTTGCGCAGATGGCGCTCCGTGAGTTGCGCCACCAGCGGCTCAAGCTCGGCCAGCACTTCGCAGCGGCTGGCAACGGGGCTGGCGAAACGCCGCAGGCTCGCGGAGTGCTGCGACATAGACACCTCGACCACATCTGCGCCGCCATACCCTTCTGCGGCGGATGCCACGATGAACCAGTCTTGTGACTACAAGATGAAGTTTCCGCTAAGTTTTGACGCAGGACCCGCCGTGCTGAAATTCTTACCCCGGTAGGCGCATCAGGCTGTAAATCACCGCGCCCACAGCTCTCAGTCAATGATCTTGTTGCGCAACATCCCCAGATGTTCGCTGCGGATAAGGACTTCATGGCCGGATTGCAGGTAGGCCCAGTGGTTCCAGACGTTGGCCGGTTTGAAAATCACGCCTGCCGGTGTTCCCGAAAAAATGATCGTCCTCTGCGGAATGGTCTTGGCGCGCGGCAGCAGCGGCACCGTGCCGTCGTAGCGACGGAAGGTCCAGCTCTCGCGCCGGAAAATCTCCTGCAGCATCGCCACCGGTCCCCAGACCATGGCGCCGGCCTTTTCGCGCTGACGCAGCCGGCCATTCACGTACAGATTCAGCTCCACCTGCCGATAGAACGCATCCAGGTTTTTCGGAATAACCAGCAGATTGCCGATCGGAGCATAGGCCTCGCGGCTCTTGCCCTCGACAAAACCGGTCGTGCCCATCTCGGTGTCACCGTCAAAGTTCAGCACCAGTGACCAGCGGTCGGTGAAGTCGTTGGCCAGCACCAGGCCCATGCGTTGCGGCGGTGAGTCCGGGCTCAAATCATCCAGTGCGACAAAGCCGAGTTCGGCTTCGTAGTCTAGCAGCCGGCTATTACCCTGCGGCACCCGTGCGTTGAAATGCGTCGGCTGCACGAGTTTGGGAAAGACGAAGGGCTTTTCCTCGACTTGCGATTCGCGCGCGTGCTCGACGTAGTTGGTGCCGATGCCGATGTTGTCGGCCGTTGTTTCGAACGGGATTTCCAGCGACTGAACCGCCACGACTTCCTGCGGCGCGCCCGAGTTGGCGGCTCGTTCCAGCGCCTCGTAGCCGAGCGTGGCGAATAAAGCGATGGGGTCGTCGTTGATGCCGAGTTGACGGTAGGTGTCGAGACCAAAGACCTCTGCGCGCTCGTATTTCGTCACCAGCAAGGTCCGCAACTGACCGTCCGCACGGTAGCGGGCGAAGGTCAGGGCCTGGTCGGCCGGAGCAATGGCGATGGAGTGGAGCGTCGCGGGATTTAGCTGCTCGTCAAACAGCGGGCGCGACACCAGCAGCGAGACGACGACTAGCGCAGCCAGCGCCAGCGATAGGGCCACTGCTGTCCAGATCAGGATTTTCTTGATCATGGCGTTATTCTGTATATGTACATCACCTTAGCACCCCCGTATCGCGTGGGCGACGCTGGACGGGGCATTGGCTGCGGCCCAGAATGCCAGAGCTAGTCAGAAACGGGGTCTTTCACTTGCGCCATCGCAGCTTTTGTGGATTGCTGTGCGGACTGCAGTTAGGCGCTGGACTGCTTGCGGGTTGCGATAGTGGCTCATCGGATGTAACGCGCGCTGTCATCGCCAGCTACAGCAAGGCCGAGTTCGGCACCGCCAACCGCCCGCAAACTATTCCCGCGCTGCGCCTGTGGGCGCCAGGGCAGGGCGAGTTCGCCTATAGCAGCACCAGCCGCATCGTGATTCCCTCAGGTGGTGCCGCACTCACCGATACCGCTGCGTTATTTGTCGAAGACCTGTGGGTACTCACGGGCAACACACACACAGTTGCCAACGGCACGCCCGGCAAGGGCGATATCCATCTGCGCCTCGGCCGGCCTGACAGCGAACTGGGCGAGGAGGGGTATGAGCTGAACATCGGCGAGGCCGCTGTCATTACCGCGCCGACTGCCGCCGGTGTGTTCTACGGCACGCGCAGCCTGCTGCAGCTACTGCGCCAGAACGACACCATCCCCGCCGGCATTGCGCGCGACTGGCCGCGCTATCCCGAGCGCGGGCTGATGGTGGATATCGGCCGCATGCACTTCAGCGTGCAGTGGCTCAGCAACCATATCCGCGAGCTGGCCTGGCTCAAGCTGAACTATCTGCACCTGCACTTCTCCGACAACGAAGGCTGGCGCATCGAAAGCCAAACGCATCCCGAGATCGTTTCCACGCCGCATCTGAGCAAGGCCGAGGTACGCGAACTCATCGCGCTGGCTGCGCGCCATCACATCACCGTCGTTCCGGAGATTGATATGCCCGGCCACATGACCGCCGCGCTGGCGCCGCATCCGGAGTTCCAGCTCGCCAACCTGCTCGGCCAGCGCGAAGCCGACAAACTGGACGTGTCCAATGACGATGCCCGCACTTATGCACGCGAACTCATCAGTGAATATCTCGAACTGTTCCCGGGACCGTACTGGCATATGGGCGCGGACGAATATCTAGGCATCGTTTCCACCGCGCTGAACTACCAGCTTTATCCGCAGTTGCAGGACTACGCCCGTGCCAAACACGGCGCCGCGGCCAATCACAAGGACGCTGTGCTCGACTTCATCAACGAGATCAATTCATTCGTGCGCAGTCACGGCAAAACGATGCGCGTCTGGCATGACGGTCTGGGCGGCGGTCACGCGGTGACTGTCCCCAACAACATCGTGGTGGAGGTCTGGAACGAATTCGCCGGCGCGCAGCCGCCGGAACTGCTGAGCGCCGGTCACAAAATCATGAACTGCGGCTGGTATCCGACCTATTACACGCAGCATGTGTTCAGCCTTATCCGCCCGAACATGAAACCCGCTTACGAGACCTGGGACGTATTCCAGTTCCACGGCCCGCTCGAACTCTACGAACCCATCGGCCTGCCGCCGACCGAGATCGATCCGGACGAACCGCTCAATCTTGGCTCCAAGATTCACGTGTGGAGCGATGTGCCGCAGTTCGATGACGAAAACGGCGTCGCCGAAGGCATCTACCCGCGCCTGCGAATGCTCGCGCAAAAGACCTGGAATTCTGAGAAGTTGGTTGGAAGCTACGAGGAGTTTCAGGCGATTATGGATGCCGCGGAGAGGGCGCCGGGGTATCAATGAACCTGAAAGAGACCGCGCAGGATACGGTGCTGGCGGAGCTCGACTCGCGCTGGTTCGGCTTGCGTTTTTGCAGCCGCGAAACCGAGCATGAATTCCGCCGCTGGCGCATCGAAAGCGCAGTGCCCTTTGCCCGCATGGGCATGGCTGGCGTGGCCGTTGCGTGGCTTTGTGCCATGGTCATTGTCGCCGTCGGCATGCCGCAACACGTATCCGAGTTCCTCACCTGGATCGTGTTTGCGATCTTGCCGGTGAGCGCCGTCGTGATCTCGGTTAGCTACGCGCCCACTCTAAGAGCCTGGCTGATACCCGCGAACATGTTGGGCAATACCGTCGGGGGACTGGTTGCGGTCTGGTTGACCTATGTGGTTGCGGAAGTGCCCGGTAGCGCTGCCGGCGCGGCGGTCATCGCGATGTTCTTCGCCTTCACGATCTTTCGTCTGCCGCCCTCGCTTGCTTCGACGGCGGTCATGCCCTTCGTTGTCTTTGTGTTGTACCTGCTGACCCGGGATTTCGTCGCCGCGCGGCTGAGCATGACCGAATTTGCGGCTTATGCCATGCTGCCGATTACCAGCTTCGTCGCAGGAGTGCTCGTCTGCGCACTGATGGAATACATGACGCGTAGGGCTTATCGCAGTGAACGGATCATCGAGCATCAGCAGCAGGCGCTGTTGGAGGAACGCGCGCAGTTGTCGAAGTTTCTTTCACCCGAAGTCACGCGCATGGTGCGCGAGCGAGGTATTGACGCCACCCTCACACAGCAGACGCTGGAACTCACCGTGGTCTGCTGCGATTTGCGCGGGTTCACCCGCTATACGGAGCATCACGGTGCGGCACAAATGGCGCAGGTATTGCGCGAGTACTACGCCATTGTGGTGGAGGCGGCCAAACGTTACGGCGGCACGGTGAAGGATTTTGCCGGCGACGGCGCTTTGATTCTGATTGGTGCACCGCTCCCGCGCCAGGACCATGCGCAGGCCGGTCTTGAGCTTGCGCGTGATCTCATCAGGGCGGTCAAGTCCATCACGCAGCGCATGAGCAGTGCGGCGGCGCCGCTGGGTGTTGGCGCCGGTGTTGCCTCCGGACCCTGCGCAGTCGGCGCGATCGGCTCGCAAAGCAGGCTGGAATATACGGCGATCGGTTCGGCCGTAAACCTGGCTGCACGCCTCTGCGCCCAGTCTGGCGATGGTGAGATCCTGATCAGCCCGGACACCGCAAATCAGGTGCAGCGCAACCCGGCTTGGCGCGAGCACCCGATGCAGCTCAAGGGCTTTACGGCGCCAGTGCCGGTATTGGTCGAGACTCTCTCGGTCGCAGCCGCGCTTGGATAGCCAAAGAATTCGGGGTCACCACGACTGCCGTCCGCAATCAAACCTCAAGCAGCTTTCTTGTCCTTATCCTTCTCGTGGACCGTGATCTGGTATTGCAGCTCAAGGCCGCAACAGTCGCTCTCGACTCCATCACGCTTCCTCTTGCCCCTGCAAGTCGAACTGCCGGTGGGTGCGATTTTTCGGTCGGACAGTACGCGGGGGATGGCGGTGCTCAGAGCAAACCCGCCGTCCACGCAATCTCTCAAGGGACATTCAAAATCGAAGTAGGCCTGCATCTCGGGCACAAATATTCGCTTGTGCGGGGAAGGCGTGAGCTTGCCCTCCGGGTCCGTGAAACGCAGATGTACGACAAGCTCCTTGATCTTGGGAAATTCCGCGGCCAGAACTGGTGCAGCCAGATACTGCCGCTTGCGCAGTTCGCGCTGCCGCTGATCGATGATGTGTTGTTTCTGCGCCATTTTGGTGATTTTCTCTATAAATACAAAGACGTGCGGGTGCCAGCGGTGGCTGGCGCCGACAACGATGGACTGATCCAACCCATTAGGATAGCACGGGGTGCGCACGGAGCTTCCCGAGCCATACGGCCCGCACGAACGAGGTTACGATTGGGCCATGCGCCTGATCACCATCCCCATGAGCCACTATTGCGAAAAGGCGCGCTGGGGACTCATGCACGCAGGCGTGCCCTATGTTGAAGAGGCACACCTGCAGGTTTTCCACTATCTCGCGGTTCGCCGTTACAGCTCGCGCGGCATGGTGCCGGTGCTGGTCACGGAGACAGGAGCAATTGCGGATTCAACCGCCATCCTTCAGTTTCTGGACCGCGATCTGCCGGAATCACGCAAGCTCTACCCCGAGCGCCGGCGCAAAGAAATCGAAGCACTGGAAGAGGACTTTGACGAGCATCTGGGGGTTGAAACCCGGCGCTGGGTTTACTTCCACTGGATGACCATGCCCGCGCGCCAGGTTTTACAAACCGCTGCGCAAGGCACGCCCGCATGGCAACGCGCGCTCGGGCCTTTCCTGTTTCCGGTCATGCGCGCGTTTCTGCGCCGACACTTGGCTATCTCGCGCGACAACGTTGAAAAGGGCATGCAGGCAATTGACGCAAGCTTCGATCAGGTCGCCGCTCGGATCAGTGACGGCCGCCCATTCCTGCTTGGTAGCCAGTTCACCGCTGCCGACCTCAGCTTCGCCTGCATGGCGGCCCCCGTGCTACTGCCACCTGAGTACGGAATCCGGCTGCCGACACCGGACGAATCTCCAACCCAGGCGCGCGCCGACCTCCAGCGATTCAGAGCGCACCCCGCTGGGCAGTTTGCCTTGCGGTTGTTCAGGGAGAATAGGCTTGCTGTATAACAAGTCGTGGAAGCTCAAGGACTATCACTGAGGTAATGGCTATGAGCAGGATGCACAACCGGCCGCATCCCGGCGAGATTCTGAAAGAGGACGTGCTGCCGAGTCTGGGCATTACGGTGACGGATGCCGCCGGTCAGCTTGGTGTTACGCGTGTGGCGCTGTCGCGGGTGATCAACGGCAAGGCCGGTATTTCCGCCGACATGGCCCTGTGCCTTGGCGACTGGATCGGCAATGGCGCGGATATCTGGCTGCGCATGCAAACGGCCTATGACCTGTGGCGGGCCGAACTAAAGCCGCGTCCAAAAATCAAACCGCTGCGAGTTGCTGCGTAACGAAAGTTGCGAACAGCAAGGAGCATCAGTTACATGTCAAAGCCAGAAATCAGTCGTTACAGAAGATCGCGGTTGAAGCCGCGGGCGTGTCCGGATTTTTGTGTAAACGGCGGTTGGGTTAATTGTTCGGCATCCGGTCTTCGAATTGGATGGTAAAGCGGGTGAGCGCGGCCTTCCAATCCCTGATCGGCATCGTCCACTTCTGGCT
>JBOICV010000104.1:0-29958 GCA_050740255.1 Nevskiales bacterium
CAGCGGCAGCTCACCGGAGTGCTTGAGGTGTTCGTAGTGCAGGGATTCGTCCTGGATGCGGCCGCGCTGGTAGCCGGTTTCCATCGCGCCGAGCACACCGCCGCGTTCCGCGATGCGCTCGAATTCCTTGAGTACCGCTTCTTCGACCAGGTCGGTCAGTTCGTCAACGATGAAGGCGCCCTGGTTGGGGTTTTCGTTCTTGCCGAGGCCCCACTCCTTGTTGACGATGAGCTGGATGGCGAGCGCACGGCGCACACTTTCCTCGGTGGGCGTGGTCACCGCCTCGTCAAAGGCGTTGGTGTGCAGGCTGTTGCAGTTGTCGTTGATGGCGAGCAGCGCCTGCAGGGTCGTGCGGATGTCGTTGAAGTCCACTTCCTGCGCGTGCAGCGAGCGTCCGGAAGTCTGGATGTGGTATTTGAGCTTTTGCGAGCGTTCGCTGGCGCCGTATTTCTCGCGCATCGCCACTGACCAGATGCGCCGCGCCACCCGCCCCATCACGGCGTACTCCGGGTCCATGCCGTTGGAGAAGAAGAAGGAGAGATTGGGCGCGAAATCGTCCACCTTCATGCCGCGCGCGAGATAGGCCTCGACGTAAGTAAAGCCATTCGCGAGCGTGAAGGCGAGCTGGGAGATCGGGTTCGCGCCGGCTTCGGCGATGTGGTAGCCGGAGATGGAAACGGAATAGAAATTCCGCACCTTGTTCTGGACGAAGTATTGCTGGATATCGCCCATGCACTTCAGTGAAAACTCGGTAGAGAAGATGCAGGTGTTCTGGCCCTGGTCTTCCTTGAGAATATCCGCCTGCACGGTGCCGCGCGCGTTCTGCAGCGCATAGCTCTTGAGTTTGGCCTGCTCGTCCGCGTTCGGCTCGCGGCCCTTTTCCTGCTTGAACTTTTCGACCTGCTGGTCAATGGCGGTGTTGAGGAACATCGCGAGGATGGTCGGCGCCGGACCGTTGATGGTCATGGACACCGAGGTGTTGGGCGCGCACAGATCAAAGCCCGAGTACAGCACTTCCATGTCATCCAGCGTGGCGATGGAAACGCCGCTGTTGCCGACCTTGCCGTAGATGTCCGGCCGCTCGTCGGGATCGTTGCCGTACAGCGTGACCGAGTCGAAGGCGGTGGACAGGCGCTTGGCCGGTGAATTCTTGGAGAGGTAGGCGAAGCGCTTGTTGGTGCGCGCCGGGCCGCCCTCGCCCGCGAACATGCGCGTGGGGTCTTCGTCGTCGCGCTTGAGCGGGAATACGCCCGCCGTGAACGGGAAGCGGCCGGGCAGGTTTTCAATCTTCAGCCAGCGCAGCAAATCGCCCTGGTCGGAATAACGCGGCAGCGCCACGCGCGGAATCTTGTTGCCGGAGAGCGAGATGCGGAAGAGCGGCGAGCGGCTTTCGGTGTCGCGTACCTTGGTGACCAGCTCGTCCTGCTTGTAGGTTTCGGCAGTTTTCGGCCAGTCGGCGAGCAGGGCCTTGGATTCGGTGGCGAGTTGGGTTTCGCGATGGGTGATCAGGGTGGCCAGCCGTGACCCCTCCCCCTCGCCCCCTCCCTCAGGTGGAGGGGGAACTACTACGCTGCCGACAAGCGCGATGTGTTCCTCCCCCTCCACATGGAGAGGGGGAACGGAAGATTGGGTCCCCTTCGCAAAGGGAGGGGGAACCTTATTTTTCCCCTCCACCTGAGGGAGGGGATTAAGGGGAGGGGTAAGAAGCTGTTGCGCGGTTTGCAGGTGCTGCACTTCGCGCGCGAGCTGGGCCTGCTTTTCGGTGTCGCTGCGATAGCTGTGACAGGTGTCGGCGATCTCCGCGAGGTAACGCACGCGGGCGGGCGGCACGATGTGCCGGCCGAGCGGGCTTTGGCGCGTCTTCACCTTCGGCAGGCGGCCGGTTTCGAGCTTGAGGCCCTTGTCTTTGAGTTTTTCGGCAAGGCCGTGATAAAGCGCGGTCACGCCTTCGTCGTTGAAATGCGCAGCCATGGTGCCGAACACCGGCATGTCTTCCGGCTTCTCTTTGAAAGCCTGGCGGTTGCGCTGCACCTGCTTGCGCACGTCGCGCAGCGCGTCCTCGGCGCCGCGGCGGTCGAATTTGTTGATGGCGACGAAGTCGGCGAAATCCAGCATCTCGATTTTTTCGAGCTGCGAGGCAGCGCCGAATTCCGGCGTCATTACGTACAGCGAGGCGTCGGCGTATGCGCTGATGGCTGCGTCGCCCTGGCCGATGCCGGCGGTCTCCACGATGATCAGGTCAAAGCCCACCAGCCGGCAGACGGCGATGGCATCACCCAGCGCGGCGGAGATTTCGCTATCCGCGGCGCGCGTGGCGAGCGAACGCATGTACAGCTTCTGCGGGTGCAGCGCGTTCATGCGGATACGGTCGCCGAGCAGCGCGCCACCGGTTTTGCGCCTCGACGGGTCCACCGCAATCACCGCGATGTTGAGTCTGTCGTCCTGATCCAGCCGGAAACGGCGGATCAGCTCGTCGGTGAGCGAGCTTTTGCCCGCGCCGCCGGTACCGGTGATGCCGAGTACGGGTGCACCCCCACCCTCTTCTGCGCTGCGCAATCCATGCTGCGCTCGAAGTCCGGCCCGTCCATCCATGGCCGGGCGTTCGCCGCTTCGCGACTTACCCTCCCCCCTCAAGGGGGAGGGAAACATTTTCTTGACGTTGAACCTGCCCTGCTCGGCCAGCGTGATCAGGCGCGCAAGCGAACGGCGATCGCCACCGCGCGCTTTCAGCAGCAACTCGGCGGGCTCGCCGCCCAATTCCTGCCTGGTGCGTTCCAGCATGTCGCGGATCATGCCGACCAGGCCCATGTGCTGGCCGTCATGCGGCGAGTAAATACGGCTCACGCCGTACCGCTGCAGATCCTGGATTTCCTCGGGGATGATCACGCCGCCGCCGCCGCCGAACACGCGGATGTTGTCGCCGCCGCGCTGGCGCAGCAGGTCAATCATGTACTTGAAGTATTCGACGTGGCCGCCCTGGTAGGAGCTCATGGCGATGCCGTGCGCGTCTTCCTGCAAGGCGGCGGTGACGACCTCCTCCACCGAGCGGTTATGACCCAGGTGAATGACTTCCGCGCCTTCCTGCTGCAACAGGCGGCGGATGATATTGATCGAGGCGTCGTGGCCGTCGAACAGCGCGGCGGCGGTGACGAAGCGCAGCGACTGGCCGGCCGGTGCGGTTTCGGTAACCGTGCGTTCCTGACTGGCTTCTTTGGCGGTCTGTTTCATTCGTATTTAACTCAACCCAGCGATCATGATACTCGCAGGAAATACTAGCGGCATCGCCCGCTCGAGCATTCATCCGAGGGCACTAGACAACCTCAATTACCGGGAGCGGCTTGTCATTCTGAGCGCAGCGAAGAATCTAGCCTTAATAAAGTCAGATTCTTCGTCGCTTCGCTCCTCAGAATGACAAAGGGGGCGCTCAGGACGGCCCGCCCGCCGGTGCGGGCATGACATCGCCTGGCGTCGCGCCCTTGTCCACCTCTTTTTGCCGTACCGCGTCGCGGATTTGCTCGAGGTTCTCGCGCAGCATGTCGGCCACCAGCTCGTCGGTGCGGGCGTCGGTAAGCACCTCCCGCGCGAGGCGCAGCGTCGTGTCAATCACGAGGCCCACCACATCGTCGAAAAACGGCAGCCGCGCGAAGGTCTTGGTCTGCGGATCAACGCGCACTTTCTCCAGCAGCGTGGCGCGTAGCTCCTTCTGGTTTTCGTCCAGCGCGCGGGCGATATTCTTGGTGTAAGAACCTTGCTGCAGAACTGCTGCAACTTCCGTGAGCACGGCGACAGTGATCGGCTCCTTGATGGCATCCACTAACGAGTTGGCGAAACGATTGACCAGCCGGTAGGTGAACTCCTCGCCGAAGGCCCGGTCCGCCGCGGCGCCGAAGCGTGACAGAATGATCACGATGCGGATGATGCGGAACAACCGGAAGCCGCGGATCGCTGGATGCGCGGCCGGAATCATGCCCAGGATTTCGTACCAGTTGCGCAACGGGAAAGTTTTGGGCTCGGGATCACGCGCCCAGCGGAAGATGAACTCCGCCGCGAAGATGGCGCAGATGACGAGATCGGTGATGATGATGTCGTGCCGTTCGGCATCGGTGACCGGCCCCCAGGTCTCGTAGCACAGTAGACCGACCGAGACGACAGCCAGCGCCAGCATGAGCCAGTCCAGCGGAGTAACGTGTTGGCGCAGGGCGGGCGCAGGCATGGTCAAACTCCTGTTCACAACGGGGTCAACACAGTAGATTCCACTTACCAGCAGGTCAAACCCGGCAGCACATGAATACGGCGACACGCGATCTCGGCTTCGGCATCACCTGCATTGATACCGGCCTGAACCAGCGCGAAGGTGCCGGCGCCTGTTATCTGATTCAGCAGGGCGATGCGGCGGCCTTCGTAGATACCGGCACTTTTCACGCGCTGCCGGGGCTGCTGGAGGTGCTGGATAAATTGGGCGTGACGCGCGAGCAGGTGCGGTACGTGTGCCCGACGCACGTGCATACCGATCACGGCGGCGGTGCGGGCGAGCTGATGCGGCATCTGCCGAACGCGACGCTGATTGCGCATCCGCGGGCCGCGCCGCATTTCATTGATCCGGCCAAGATCCGCGCCGGCGCGGTGGCGGTATACGGCGAGACGCGCTTCAAGGAACTCTTCGGCGAGCTGGCGCCGGTGCCCCCGGAGCGGGTACGGGTTGTTCAGGATAGTGATGCGCTCGATTTCAACGGCCGCAAGCTCTGGTTTCTGGATACGCCCGGCCACGCGCGCCATCACTATTGCGTCTGGGATGAAGCGAGCCGCGGCTTTTTCGCCGGCGACACTTTCGGGCTTTCCTACCGCGAATTCGACACGGGCAAAGGCGCCTGGATACTGCCGACCACAACGCCGGTGCAGTTCGAGCCCGAGGCCTGGAACGCGACGCTCGACCGGTTATTGCGCTACGAGCCGCAGCGCATGTATCTGACGCATTACGGCATGGTTGAGGAGGTGCCGCGGCTGGCGTCGGACTTGAGCCGCGCGCTGGCTGACTACTGCGACCTAGCCGTACGTTATGCGGATTCGACCACGCGGCATGAAAAGCTCAAGCAAGGTTTGACCGCACTGGCGCTGCGCGGTCTGGCGGAACATGGCTGCACGCTCAGCGAGGCGCGCTGCCGCGAGTTACTGGAAATGGATATGGAGTTGAACGCCCAGGGGCTGGGCGTGTGGCTCGACCGGCAGCAAAGCAAGCAGCGGAATTAGTCTTTCTTGCCTTTGCCCTTGTGGCCCTTGCCACCCTTGCCGTGCCCGTTGTCGTGGGACTTACCCCCGCCACGGTGTTCGCGCTGATACTGCGGCACATACACGCCGTTGTACCAGCTTTCCTGCACAAAATAGATCGGCTGAAAGCAGGCGTCGTATTTGTGACAGTGCTTGCCCCAGTTCTTGGCGTGGCCTGGCGGCACATGCAGGTACGCCGGTTGGCGATACACCACATCCCGCTGGATGATGATCGGCTCCGGGTAGATCAGTCGCGGCCGCGGATAGTTATTGATGTCAATGGTGCCGTAAAAGCCCGGTTGGCCGACCGTGATGGATACGCCTACGTCAGCGGCAAATACCGGGGTGGTAGCGGTGGTTGCGGCCATGGCCGCTGCGAATAGAAAGCGCTTCATAGAGGTTCCCCCGTTCTAGTAATAACGCGTAAGTGTAACTTTACGACAAGTTCGACGGTCCGGGGTTCGGCCCAAGTCGTTCACGCAAACAAAAAAACCGCGGGCGTGAGCCCACGGCTTTGGTTGAGGTAAGCGTTTACTGGTTCGGCGTAGTCTGGGTTTTTTCGCGCTGTTCGCGGCGTTTATGCCGCTCCGCCCGATCCTTCTCGCAGGCTACCGGATCAGCCTCGCATTGGGCGCGATGCTCTTCGCGGCGCTGGTGGAATTCCTCTCTCTTCTTTTCGCAGCCGGCAGGGTCTGCGTCGCATTTGGCGCGGAATTCCTCATAACGTTTCTTGCGCTCTTCCCTGCGCTTCTCGCAAGCCACTGGGTCGGCCTCGCACTGCTTGCGTTTTTCTTCATGGCGCTGGCGATGTTCCGCCTTGCGCTTCTCGCACGCGGCCGGATCGGCTGCGCATTGCTTGCGCATCTCTTCACGCCGCGCCTTAGCCTTGGCGCACTGCTCGGGGTTTTCTTTGCACGAGGCTTCGCGCTTGGCCTTCATGTCCGCGCATTTCTTGGGATTTTCCTTGCAGAACCTGGCCCGGTCAGGCGGCGGATCGTCCTGCGCATAGGCCGGCAAGGCCATACACAATCCCGCCGCAAGCAGTGCGGCGAACAAACCACTCATCCGTTTCATCAACATCTCCTAAAGGGCGAACGCCCTGTTGGACACAACGACGGCGACCCGCGGCGGTTGACAGGTCAAGGTAAACCCTGATTGGTCTGTTGTTAGCTCATGAACGCGTTGATGCCTACCAATACGATCAGGATCAGCTCGATGAGATAGGTCAGTCCGGCGCCGACGACCATCGGTATGCTGCCCGGTTTGCTGAGCATCCCGTAGGCATAGGAAACCCGCACAAGCAGATAGGCCGTCGCGAGCGAGCATAGCAGCGCCGCATTTGCGCCCGTAACCTCGTAGAACAGCATCAGCAGAATAACCACCAGGCCGTGCTCCAGGTTGTTGCCGTGGGCCCGGCTGGCGCGGCGGATCTTCTCCTTATCGGCCGGGTCAGATGATTTGGTGTACTTGCCGCGATTGCGGGTGGTGTTCATCGCCAGCACGGTGATGAGCAGCAGTATCAATACGCCGAAACTGATGGTGATTGGAAACATGTAGCTCTCCCTTTGTCGTTATGCTTAGTTAACCCTGACCTAATCCTGCCCCTATGGATACGCAAACACAAACTGAGCTTGAGGCGGCCGCCTTTCGCCGACTGCTGGAACATCTGGACTCGCGCAAGGATGTGCAAAACATCGACCTCATGAATCTCGCCGGTTTTTGCCGCAATTGTTTATCCAAGTGGTACCGCGCCGCCGCCGCCGAACGGGGAGTGGACATCAGCGATGAGGCGGCACGCGAACGGATTTACGGCATGCCCTACGCCGAGTGGAAGACCCAATACCAGAAGTAAAGCCGCCCCCTGGGCGGGTGCCTCGACCCGCCCTTTAGTGCTAGCCTTATGCGCTTGCGCCGCAGGAGAACGCCATGAAACAACTCAGTGGTCTGGACACTGTTTTCCTGAACCTGGAAACCCATGCCTGCCCGATGCATGTCGGCGGTCTGGCCTTGCTCGATGTCTCCACCATGCCGGGAGGCTTTACCTTTCAGAAAGTGTTCGAACACGTTCAGGAGCGACTGCACCTGCTGCCGCCCTTCCGCCGCCGGCTGGTGACCACGCCGCTGGGTCTTGATCAGCCTTATTGGATCGAAGATCCCGATTTCGAACTGGAAAACCATGTGCGCCGGCGCGGCCTGCCCGGTCGGGGCGGTCATCGCGAGCTGCGCGATCTCGTCTGCGACGTGATGAGCGTTCCGCTGGATCGCTCACGCCCGCTGTGGGAAATCTATGTGATCGAAGGTTTCAAGGACGGCCGCGTGGCGCTGATTACCAAGATTCATCACGCCTGCATTGACGGCGTATCGGGCGCCGAGATGATGAGCGTGCTGCTTGACTTGCAGGCGGAACGCAAAGAGATACCGCCGCCGGAAACGCCCTGGCAGCCGGACCAGGAACCGTCGATGCTGAAGCTGTCCTGGATGACGACCAAGAAAACCCTGGTGCGGCCGCAGGAAGGCATACGGCTGATTCGTGAATCCTTCCCCTTGGTGGTTACCGCCGGCAAGGCCTTGCTCGAAGCAAGGCGCAAGGCCAAAGCGCACGCCAGGACGGTTGAAGACGAGGGCGGCCAAAGCAAGGCTGCGCTGGGCGCGCCGCGCACCCGCTTCAACACCCAGATCACCGGCCGGCGCAGCTATGCCTACGGCACGCTGTCGCTCGATGACATCAAGTTCGTGAAGAATGCCTTCGGCTGCACGGTGAACGACGTGGTGCTGAATATCAGCGCCGAAGCTCTACGCCGCTATCTGGATGACAAGGGCGAGCTGCCGGAGGCGCCGCTATACGCCGGTGTACCCGTGTCGGTGCGCAGCGAGGAGCAGAAAGGCAAGGGCGGCAACCAGGTCACGATGGTGCGCACCAATCTGCACACCGAAATTGCCGATCCGGTCGAGCGCCTGGCCGCGATCAACCAGCGTATGCAGCAGGTGAAGAAGTCGCAGCAGGCGGTACCGGCCAATCTGCTGCTTGACTGGGTGGCCCTGCCCGCGCCGGCGCTGATGGCGCAGGCCGCGCGGCTGTATGAGAACTTTGCCATTCAGGATTACTACAACCCGCCGTTCAACGTGGTGATTTCGAATGTGCCGGGACCGCAAGTGAATTTATATTTCGCCGGCGCGCAGGTGACGGAAAATCATCCAGTGTCCATCCCTTATCACGGGCTCGCGTTCAACATCACCGTGATGTCCTACCGCAATCAGATGGACTATGGCCTGACCGCGCACCGCGATACGCTGCCGGATATCGGCTATTTCGCGGAGCTGTTCGAGGAAGCGCTGGAAGAATTGAAGAAACGCGCGAAGCAGCAGCTTAAAAAAGCGAGCTAAGGAATCGCGACCTACAGCAGGAGCGACCCTGGTCGCGATTCCTTAAATGTTTTTGCGGTAAATCCGGATCAGCTCGCGCAGCATGATCAGCGTGAGCCCCCAGATGCGCCGGCCTTCGTAGTCGTAACACGGCAGCCGCCAGGTCACGCCGAGCTGTTTCCAGCGCATTTGTTTGCGATTCGCCGGATTGGCGAGAAAACTCAGCGGCACCCATAGCGCTTCCACGCCCTCGCGATTGACCTTGAGTTCGCAAGGCTGCGCGCAGTGGAAGACGTAGGGCGAGACAATCATCGGCGTGGGCCGCTCATGCCGGCGTGTCACCACATCGGACAGTCGGGAGAGGTAATCACTTTCTTCAAGTCGTAATCCCACCTCTTCCAGGGTTTCCCGCAGCGCGGTGGCGCGCGGATGTGCGTCCTCGCGCTGCACGCGCCCACCGGGAAACGACATGTGACCCGACCAGGGGTCACCCTTGCGGGTCGCGCGCCGCATCAGCAGTACGGAAAGCTCGGGCGTGACCGGCGATTCGGCCAGCACCACCGCGACCGCTGCGCGTGTAAGCCAGCGGCGGCCCGGCAACAGACGCGCGCGGCGTACGGCCAGCGTCGCCGCAAGTTCGGTGAGCTGGGTCACGCCGCCTTGCTGGCGGGCGGCTTCATGAACATTCCGCTGACCCGCGCCACCATCCAGCGCGGCGAGAAGCGGCCGGACTGGGCCAGCAGCCAGTTCAACCAGCCATTGATGATGTAGTGCTTGCGCCGCTCGAGCGCGCGCAGCGACTGCGCCACCACTTGCTCGGAGGTCATCATGGTCGCGGAGAACAGGCCGATCTTCTTGATCTCATCACTCTTGGTGGCCTCGAAGAAGCCGGTGCGCGTCGCACCGGGGCATACGCATAAAACATGCACCCCACGGCCCCGATACTCGGCCCAGAGGGCTTCGGAGAAAGACAGCACAAAGGCTTTTGTCGCGCCGTAAGTGGCGAAGTAAGGATCAGGCTGGAACGCGGCGCCGGAGGCGATGTTGATGACGGTGCCGCCGCCGCGCGCGAGCATCTCCGGAATATAGGTGTGGGACAACTCGACCAGTGCGGTGACATTGACCTGAATCATCTCGCTCTCATGCTTCGGGTCAATTGTCTCGAACTGGCCGAAACTGCCGAAGCCGGCGTTGTTAAGCAGCAGATCCACTTTCAGGGCCTTGGCCTTGGCGGCTGCGTACAACGCCGCGGCGGCGCCGGGCTTGCTCAGGTCGCTGGGTATCACGTCCGCTTTGATGCCGTGCGCTCGAGCCAGCTCTTCCGCCAGGCCACGCAATTTCCCCTCGCTGCGTGCCACCAGAATCAGGTTCATGCCTTTGGCGGCAAGCTGGCGCGCAAAAACTTCGCCGATGCCGCCACTGGCGCCGGTGATCAGCGCGGTTTTTCCACGGTAGCTATAGCTCATGGTGACCCCCTTAGATATTGGCTGAAAAGTGCCTTCTGCCACTTTTCAGCGCCTCCTGCGCCAAGCGCGAAAGTCTAGCATCGCTTAATGGTCGTAGAAGGTTTTCTGCTAGCATGCACGCCCTGTTTTCCTATGCTTTCAACGGTTTTATGCAGTACCAAACGGACAACCTGCGCATTCGCGGCATGCAGGAAGTCGCCCCCCCGGAACAGGTGGCGGCGGAACTGCCGATCAGCGAGGCCGCAGCGCGCACGACTTATGAGACACGCCAGCAGATCAAGAACATCCTGCAGGGCCGTGACGACCGCCTGCTGATGGTGATCGGCCCCTGCTCGATTCACGACCCGGTGGCCGCGCTCGATTACGCCGGCCGTCTGGCGCAGTTGCGCAAGGAACAGCAGGACCGACTGCTGATTGTGATGCGCGTGTATTTCGAGAAGCCGCGCACGACTGTCGGCTGGAAGGGCCTGATCAATGATCCCGACCTGAACGACAGCTTTCAGATCGACAAGGGCATTCGGGTGGCGCGCAAGCTGCTGCTCGACCTGAATGAGCAAGGCATGCCCGCCGGCGTGGAGTTTCTCGATTTGATCACGCCGCAATACCTCGCAGATCTGGTGAGCTGGGGCGCGATCGGCGCGCGCACCACCGAGTCGCAGTCGCACCGCGAACTCGCCTCCGGCCTGTCCTGCCCGGTCGGCTTCAAGAACGGCACCGGCGGCACCATCAAGATCGCGGTGGAAGCGGTCGCGGCCGCGCAGCGCCCGCATCACTTTCTGTCCGTGACCAAGGCCGGCCACGCCGCCATATTCAAGACCGCCGGCAACGAGGACACGCACATCATCCTGCGCGGCGGCAATTCCGGCCCCAATTACGACGCCAAGAGCGTCGCGCACGCCTGCGAGCTGTTGGTGAAATCCGAGCTGCGCCCGCAGGTGATGGTGGACTTATCCCACGCCAATAGTCATAAGCAGCACAAGCGCCAGCTCGACAGCGGCCGCGATGTCGCCGGGCAGATCGCCGGCGGCAGCGACTGCGTGTTCGGCGTGATGATTGAATCGCACCTGATCGAAGGCCGCCAGGACGTGATTCCTGAAACACCGCTCATCTATGGTCAGAGCATCACCGACGCCTGCCTGGGCTGGGACGACTCGGTGTTACTCGTGCAGGAACTCGCAGCGGCGGTCGCGCAGCGGCGCCAGAAACCGGCGGCTTAGCGCCACCAAACGATTGCCTCTCCCCTCGCGGGAGAGGCCGCCGCGGCAGCGGCGGGTGAGGGGGCGCGGCGCAGCCGCGTGAGTACTACCCCTCACCCTAACCCTCTCCCCGCAAGCGGGGAGAGGCGACCTCTTAAGCGCCGAAGCGCTGCTGATACTCCGCCTCCAGCCGCGTGTGGGTTGACCAGAAGGGCCGTGGTTCCCGGCCGTTAAGCTGGTCTTCAAGAATCCCCAGATGCGAATGCCAGCCGCCGGAGACGCCGAGCATTGCCTTGCGATCGGCGAGGCGGCGGTGGGTCAGCACCAGCAACACGTCCTTACCGCGCGGGCTCAGTTCAAAAGTCACTTCCGAATCCGGCGCGGGCGGCTCCTCGCCCCAGGTGAAGCTCAACAGGCGTGGCGGCTCGCAACGCGTGATGCGCCCGTCGGTGCGCAGGCCCTCGTATTGCTTGTACTTCTCCGGCGTGGCCTTGTCGGCCGAAAGATCGGTGTTGCGAAACACGAACTCAAGCTTACCGCCCGCGCGCAACTCCATGTCGCCGGCGGCGAACCACTTGCCGCGCTTGTCCGACTCCGTCAGATAAGCCCAGACGCGCTCAATCGGGCCGGGCAGAACGCGCTCGAAGCGAACCGTGCCGGTTTCCAGTACCACGCCATAGTCATTCATCGCGTACTCCTGTGTTTTGGGTTCCGTTCAGGTTTGCGCAACTCGCGCGCGAGCGCATCCAAGCGGTCAGTCCAGAAACGCTGGTAGAAACTCAGCCATTTATCGGCCGCGAGCAGCGGCGCCGATTCGAGCCGGCAAATATGCCTGCGGCCCCGCACCTCGCGGCGCACCAGCCCGGCCCGCTCCAGTGCCTTGATGTGCTTCGAAGCCGCCGCCAAGCTCATCCGGAAAGGTGCGGCCAACTCACCCACGCTGTGCTCCTGCCGGGCGAGCTGGCGCAGCATCGCGCGGCGCGTCGGATCAGCGAGCGCCTGAAATACGCCATCAAGCCGTGCGGATAATTGTTCAACCATGTGGTTGAATATAGTTGCCGCCAGAACAATTGTCAACCATCTGGTTAAATGAATAGCGGGAACAGCGGCGCTTGGCCCCGCTAGGTTTGCGGAGCGCTTGCCCGGCTCGCGAACAAGGGGATTGTTCCCGGGAAACCATGCAGCTCAATCGGCTCGCCGCTGGTGAAATCGCCCGCTGCGGCCATGCGCACGGTTGGTTCAGCGGCCAGAATCTCGCCGTCCACCGCACGCTCGCACAGCCTTGAGGCGAGATTCACCGCGGCGCCGACGGCGGTGTACTCGAGCCGCGAGGTGGAGTTGATCACGCCGACCGTAACGAGGCCGCTGGCCACCCCCAAGCCGACACCGAGCCGCTGCTGCGAATCGCTCCAGCGGGCGGTCAGCGCGCTGATGCTTGCGCGCAGGCGGCGCGCCAGCTCGAGACCTTTGGCGGCATGATCGGCTTGCGCCAACGGCGCACCAACCAGCAGCAACACACCGTCGCCGGCGAAATCCTTGATGGTGGCGCCGAACTCCGCAGCCGCTTCGCCGGCCGCGTCGTAATATTCCCGCAGCAGCTCGACCACCTCGCCGGAAGCATGCGCCTGCGCGTAAGCCGTGAAACCGCGCAGGTCGCAGCAGACTATCGTGATCTCCGCCTGCTGATGCTGGATGGTCTGCAGCAGGCCGCGGTCGCGCACGAGCTGCGCCACCTGCGGCGACAGAAAACGCGACATGAATTCGCCGCGCTGGCCCTGCAGCACGTGGTACTGGACGGCGCCGACGAGGAAGATCGTCTCGCCGACGGCGACCGATGCGGCGGCGGCTTCATGCGGCAGCGCCAGCGACAACAGGAAGAAAGGCCCCGCCAGCCACGCCGCCAGCACGCGCGCCCGTTCGGGCCGGTCCGGCCGGCGTTTGAGCAGTAACTGCAGGCCCATGCCCGCGTTCGCAAATACGACCACCGTGGGCGCGGCAAACAGCCAGAAGCCAGGCTGTGCGAGATCGTCCAGATGCTCGACGGCGCCCAGAAAATCACGCTGATGGGTGTCCGGGAACAGCAGGGTAAGCACGCCGTATACCACCGCCGCCGCCTGCGCCAGACGCAGGCCGTAGTCCGCAAAGCGCACGTCGAGCTTGCCGGCCGGCACGGTCCGGCGTACACGCAGAATCCACTCCAGAAACGCGATCATTGCGACGCTGTGGCCAAGCCCGAACAGGCCTGCGTACCACGGCACTTGCCCGCCGCGATGCGGCTCTATCAGCGGTACGCCGAGCCCGAAAGACAGGGCCAGCGCGGCGAAGGCCAGTGCGAGTACGCGGCTGGTCGGCGAGGCGCGGTCGGCGCCATAGAAAGCCGCCGCCATGCCCAGCGCCATCACCGAGGCGATCGTGCTGGGCAGGTACTCCGTCATGTCTTTTCCATGCGGCAGGCTAGGCTGCGCAGATGCCTCGCGCTGCGCGAGTTTGCCTGACTACATGTACTGACCGGGCAGCACGTTCGCCAGCGCAATGGCCGCGGGGCTGAGCCGCTCCTGCTTGCCCTTGGCCGCTGCCGCGGAAGAAGGGAACAACTGGAAGCCGAGACTTAACAGCGAATCGTTGATCTTGGGCCATAGCGCATAGGACAGCTCCGCCGTCGTGCCGAGCGGCGTCTTGATGCGCTTGGGTTTGCTGACGATGGCCTTGACCACCAGATTGGCCGCCTGATCCGGCGTCAGCGTCGGCACGTAGTCGTACATCTTGGTGGGCGCGATCATCGGCGTACGCACCAACGGCATGTAAATCGTAGTGAGGTTTATGTCATAGGCCTTGACCTCGGCCGACAGGCAGCGCGAAAACGCGTCCAGCGCCGACTTGCTGGCGACATAAGCCGAGAAACGGGCGGCATTCGCCAATACGCCGATTGAGGAGATGTTGATGATCTGTCCGCGCTTGCGCTTGGCCATCGACGGCAACAGGCCCATCATCACGCGGATCGCGCCGAAGTAGTTGAGCTGCATGGTGCGCTCGAAATCGTGGAAGCGGTCGAGCGACTCCATCACCGCGCGGCGGATCGAGCGGCCGGCGTTGTTGACCAGAATGTCCACATGGCCGTGTTCCTCGAGAATCCTGGCGAGGCAGGCGTCGATGGCTTTCAGATCGCTGAGGTCGCAGGAATAGACGAAGGCCTTGCCGCCCATCTTCTCGATCATGCCCTGGGTCTTTTCCAGCGCCTCGATGCCGCGCGCCACCAGCAGCACGCGCGCGCCGGCCTTGCCGAGTTTCTTCGCCACCGTGAAGCCAATGCCAGAGGAAGCGCCTGTGACCATCGCCACCTTGCCGCGCACGGCTTTAATCAGGCGCGCGTTGATCTTGACTTCGGTATCGAGATTCCACTCCCAGTAATCCCACAACTTTTCGGCGTACAGCTCCAGGCGCGGGCATTTGATGTCGGTGCCGCGCAAGGCGCGGCGGGTGTTGGCGTCGTCGAACTCGGCCTTGTTATTGATATAGCCGAACACCGAGGTCGGAATGCCGATGGTGGCCGATACCGTCTTGGTCAACTGCGCCATCGGCAAGCGCGCGAGCAGCCGCTTGGCCCCGGAGGGCATCATGGATTTCACATCCGGCACCGGCAGGCGGGCGCCGAATTCGGGGCCGTGGGCGGCGGCGAAGATCGCCGCCAGGGTTTCGCCCACGCTGGGCATGGGGGTTTGCAGCAAATGAAAAGTCTGCCCGTCGAGCCCGGTCTTGTGGGCGATGTGATCCATCGCATTGACCACATAGTCCACCGGCACGACCGGCATCTTGCCGCCCTCGATGCCCAATAGCGGCAGCCATTTCGGCACCTTGTCGCGGATTTTTTGCACGGTCTTGAAGAAATAATAAGGCCCGTCGATCTTGTCCATCTCGCCGGTTTCGCTGTGGCCGACCACCGCGCCGGGACGGTAGATGCGGAACGGCACTCGGCACTCGTCCCGCACGATTTTCTCGCTCTCGAATTTGCTGCGGTAGTAGGGGTGATCCAGCTTCTGTCCTTCGTCGAACAGGGTCTCGCTGAAATTGCCGACAAAATCGTTGCCGGCCACCGCGATGGAGCTGACATGATGCAGCCGCGCCTCTCCGCCCAGCTCGTTCACGAAGTTCACCAGGTTGCGCGTGCCTTCGTTATTGATCTGATCGGCCTGGGCGTCGCTCATATTCATGTCATAAACCGCCGCGAGGTGGAACACGTGGTCAATATGGCCGGCGAGCTTTTTACGATCGGCCTTGCCGACGAGTCCGGCTTCGGTGATGTCGCCCCACACCGGCAGCAGACGCTCCTCATCCGCGTTGAGACGTTCGCGCAGCGCCTCGAATTTTTCCTTGGAAGAGCGGCGCATGAGCACATAAATCTTGCTGTTGCGGCGCTCCAGCAGGCGTGCGATCAGAAAACGGCCGATAAACCCCGTGGCACCCGTTACGAAATACTGCATGGCTTTCCCCTGCAAATCTTAGTGTTGTACGGCGAGTACGAAACCTGCCGCGGCGAGAGCGCCAAGTTTACGCCGAATTGTTACCAGCTGATTGGACGGATAAGGCTGGGGCGGCAGCTTGCCCCAGATCGGCGCGGGCCAGGCCGGGTCGGTACTGAAACGCGCGATGTGATGCAGATGCAACTGCGGCACGATATTGCCGAGCGCGGCGATATTGAGCTTTTCCGGCCGGAACTCGGCGGTCAGCCAGCGGGCCAGCGCATCGGATTCGCGCCAGAGCTGGCTGCGGTCGCCGCTGGCCAACTCGTGAATTTCGCGCACACGGGGGCGGCGGGGCACCAGAATGAACCAGGGGTAGTGCGCGTCATTCATCAGCAGCAGCCGGCAGAGCGGGAAATCACCCAGCCAGAAGCTGTCGGCGGCGAGCCGGTCGTGCAGGTCAAAGCTTTGGTTCATTGAGTCGGCTCCATGCGATGATTCTAAAACTTTACCCACCCTATCGACTGACTTTCGGGAGTTGCCATGGCGCGCACCGCCCTTCTTGCTGGAGCCACCGGCGCGGTCGGCGGCTTTGTGCTGCAGCGCCTGCTGGCTGATCCGGACTACAAATCCGTCACCGCGCTGGTACGGCGGGCGCCGGCGCAAAAGAATCCCAAACTGCGTGTCCAGCAAACCGATTTTGATTTGCTCGATGCGCAGCACGCCTTGTTCGCCGTGGACGACGTGTTCTGCTGTCTCGGCACGACTCTGCGCAGCGCCGGCTCAAAAGCCGCCTTCGAACGGGTGGATTATCACTACGTGGTCAAGTGCGCGGAGCTGGCGGCGCAGGCCGGCGCCCGACAATTCCTGCTTATCTCCGCGATCGGCGCGAGCGCAAAGGCGTCGGCGTTCTACAGTCAGGTGAAGGGGCGTGCGGAAGAGGCGGTCAAGCAACAGAAAATTCCGGGCATTCACATCCTGCAACCCTCGCTGCTGCTAGGACCGCGCGCCGAAAGCCGGCCCGGCGAGCATCTCGCCAAAATGCTGGCGCCGGCGTTGTCGCTGATAACCAGGGGACCGCTGGCGAAATATCGCCCCATTCAAGCCGAGGAAGTGGCGCGGCGGATGGTGGACTACGCCAAATCAGATCAGCGCGGTGTGCACGTACATCATCTAGGCTGATCTAACCAACCGCCTCCACCACCAGCGTCGCACCGTCGGCACGCACCACCCGCACGGTGCGGCCGGCGGGCAGATCCGGTCCATGGACGCGCCAGGAAGTGTCATCCACCCGCAGCTTGCCTTCCCCGTTCACGATCGCGGCATCGAGCGTGAACTGGCGGCCAGTGTATTGCTCGCCGCGACGATTGAGCCTGGGTTGATCGCTAGTCTGCTCCGGCTGCTTGACGCGCCAGCGATGCCACAGCAGGACACTGCCCACTGATAACGCTGAAAACAACAGCAGTTGCCACTCCCAGACCATCCCGGGCGCCAGGAACAATACGACGCCGACGACTGCGGCGGCAAAGCTCACCCAGAGCAGATAAAAGGTGCCGGTGACGGTTTCGAGCAGCAGCAGCGCCGCCGCCACCACCCACCAGTGCCAGAAAACCACATGTTGAAAAATCGCGTCCATGCTCAGGCCTTTGCCGACGCGGCTTTCAAGCCGGCGGACTTGGCCAGCTCCGCGATGCCGCCGATGGCGCCGATGACACTAGCGGCCTCCAGCGGCATCAGCACCAGCTTCTGGTTGGGCGCCGCGCCAATTTCCTTGAGCGCTTCGACGTATTTGGTGGCGACGAAGTAATTGATTGCCTGCACGTCGCCCTTGGCGATCGCCTGCGACACCAGTTCGGTCGCCTTGGCCTCGGCCTGCGCCAGGCGTTCGCGCGCCTCGGCGTCGCGGAAGGCGGCTTCCTTGCGGCCTTCGGCTTCCAGCACCGCGGCCTGCTTCTCGCCCTCGGCTTTCAGAATTGCGGCCTGGCGGAATCCCTCGGCCTCCAGCACATTGGCGCGCTTGTCGCGCTCTGCTTTCATCTGCCGGCCCATGCTCTCGACCAGGTCGGCGGGCGGACGGATATCCTTGATTTCCACCCGCGTGACCTTGATACCCCAGGGCGTGGTCGCCGCATCTACTACGCCAAGCAGTTTGATATTGATGTGATCACGCTGGGACAGCAGCTCGTCCAGGTCCATCGAGCCCATCACGGTGCGCAGATTGGTCATCGTGAGCTGCATGATGGCGGTTTCGAGATGCGTGATCTCATACGCCGCTTTTGCTGCATCCAGCACCTGGAAGAACACCACGCCGTCCACGCCCACCATGGCGTTGTCCTTGGTGATGACTTCCTGGCTCGGCACGTCCAGCACCTGTTCCATCATATTGATGCGCCGGCCGATGCGGTTCACATACGGCACCATGAGATGCAGACCCGGCTGGAAAGTGGCCCGGTATTTGCCAAAACGCTCAATGGTGTATTCCATGCCCTGCGACACTGTGACAATGCCCTTGTAAACGGTAACCAGGGCGAGCGCTACGAGAAAGCCGGCAAAAATGGCAAAACCAGTCATCACGAACTCCTGTTCGATCAGCTTATATCTTGAATCAGTTGGGTGACGCGGGTGTTTCAGTGCTTGGCGCGGCCGGCGCTTCCTTGGGTTCCGGCGGCGCTTCGATTCTTTCCGGTGGTGCTGCGGGCGGATCCTGGACCGTAATGGTGATGACTTCAGAAATCACCACCGGGTCATGCGGAATATGGTTCTTGTCGCCCATCAGCAATTGCAGCGTGTGCTCGCCCGGCGGCAAAGTGATGCGCACTTCGGTCTGGCCGCCGCCGAAGTGCCGATGCTTATCATCCGCGGGAATGAACTTGTCAGCCGCCGGTGGCTCCTCGACGTCGATCAATAAATGATGGTGGCCGGTCGCAGGGCGTTCGACCCCTGCCGGCGCCACGCCCATCCCGGACAAGGCAAAACGCACCAGGAAAGGATTGGTGACGGTCGCACCCTGCTTGGGAAAGCTGATATACGCGCGCGCCTCCGGCGGCGCCGGCGTGCGGGCCGGCGTTTCGACCGCGGGAGACGGTTCTTGCGCCAGCGCGGCCCCTGCGCAGAGCGCAAAAAGACCGATCGCGGCATAAGGGAAGAGCTTAAATGTCATCGCTGCTACCTCGCCCCGGAGCCCCCAAGACAACGATGCGCCTAAAGATAGCAGGAAACGCGCCAGATGCTTAGCGTTCCCGTAAACGCGGCAGCAGCATGGGGAAATTGCAGGGCTGGGTGCGGGCGTCGAGCTGGGGGGCCAGAATCTTGTCCCAGGCCAGGACGCAGGCATTTTTCGAGCCCGGCAGGCAGAAAATCAGGGTGCCCTTGGCCAGGCCGGCGCAAGCGCGCGATTGAATCGTGGCGGCGCCGATTTGGGCATAGGAAAGCTGGCGGAACAGCTCGCCAAAGCCCTCCAACTCCCGGTCGAACAGCGGCTTTAGGGCGTCCACCGTCACGTCACGGCCGGTGATACCGGTGCCGCCCGTGGTCAATATCACCTGCACCCTATCGGCTCCAACCCAGCCCGCCACGGCGGCCTGCAGCAAATCCCGGTCGTCGCGCAGGATTTTGCGGTCGGCCAGTTGATGTCCCGCCGCCTTCAGGCGGTCAATCAGCAGCGCCCCGGACTCGTCGGTGGTTTCGCTGCGCGAATCAGACACCGTCAGCACGGCGATATTGAGCGGCTGAAAATCGGACATGGCGGGAGTATTGTATGCCCTTGCCTATCGATGACTTCAGCCATGTCGAAGACGCTTTTCGAAAAAATCGCCGCCCGCGAAATCCCCGCAAAAATCGTGCATGAGGATGAGCATTGTTTTGCGATCCAGGATGTCAATCCGCAGGCGCCGCTACACCTGCTGGTGATTCCGCGCAAAGTGATCGAAAAACTAAGTGACGCCACGGCTCCCGATCAGGCGCTGCTCGGCCATCTGCTGCTGGTGGCGAAAAAGCTCGCCATGGACGCGGGTTACGAGGATTTCCGGCTGAACATCAACAACGGCGCTGGCGCGGGACAGAGCGTATTTCATCTGCACCTGCATGTGCTGGCCGGCAGACCGTTCCGCTGGCCGCCCGGATAGTGCGCCGGCTGAGCCGGGCGCTCTGCTAAAATTACCCGTTGCGCTTGAATAACGGGCTTGTGCCCGCAAATAGCTAGTTATGGCCAAGACTTCCGCCGTTAAACCCCTGCCCGACCTGATGCGTCAGCCGATCGAGGACGTGCAGGGCAGCGCCGACACGCGCCGGCTGCCGATCAACAAGGTGGGCATCCGCAGCATCCGTCATCCGATGCGCATCTCGCAGCGGGTCGGCGGCGAGCTGCATACGATCGCGGACTTCAGCATGTACGTGGACCTGCCGCATCACTTCAAAGGCACCCACATGTCGCGCTTCGTCGAGATTCTGAACGCGCATGACGCCGAGATCACGGTGGAGTCGTTCCGCACCATGCTGAGCGAGATGACCGAGCGCCTGGAGGCCAACGCCGGCCATATCGAGATGCGTTTTCCGTATTTCATCCAGAAGGCGGCGCCGGTCAGCGGCGTCAAAAGCCTGATGGACTACGAAGTTACTTTTATCGGCGACAAGCTCGGTCAACGGGTGGATAGCTGGGTCAAGGTACAGGTGCCGGTGACCAGCCTGTGCCCCTGCTCCAAGAAGATATCGGATTACGGCGCGCACAATCAGCGCTCGCATGTCATCATCAAGGCCAAGCTCGACGGCTTCATGTGGCTGGAGGAGTTGATCGACGTGGCTGAGGGCGAAGCCAGCAGCCAGCTTTATGGCGTGCTGAAGCGGCCCGACGAAAAATACGTGACTGAGCGCGCTTACGACAATCCCAAGTTCGTGGAAGACATGGTGCGCGACGTCGCCGCGCGGCTGAATGCGGACAAGCGCGTGCTGGCCTATGTGGTGGAATCGGAGAACTTCGAGAGCATCCATAACCACTCGGCCTACGCGATGATTGAGCGCGACAAGGAAAAGAAATAATCGCGGCGTTTTGCCGCAGTCCTTGCGGGTTGCGTAGCGGTAAGCTTCATCCATGGCTTGGTCCTTAGGCACAACTCCCATTCAGACGGTGCGCAGCCTGTTCTGGTTGCGCTGGATTTCCGTTTTCGGACTGCTGGTGGCGTTCGCTACCGCGCATTTCAGTTTGCAGATGCCGCTGCCCTGGCTGCCGCTGCTGCTGACCTGCGGCGTACTCGCGTTGTGGAACGCAGCGGTCTGGTTCCGGCTCAGGCGGGGCTGGCCGGCAACCGAACCCGAAGTCGTACTGCATCTCGTCCTGGATGGCGCGGCACTCACGGTATTGCTGTACTTTGCCGGCGGCGCCACCAATCCCTTCGTCTCGCTCTATCTGGTGCCGCTGGCGATCGCCGCCGCGGCGCTATCCGCGCGCTATGCCTGGGCAATCGCCGCACTGTGCATCGGCGGCTATACGCTGCTGATGTACACCCACCGGCCGCTGCCGCATATGCACGGCGAGGACTTCAACCTGCACGTGCTCGGCATGTGGCTGAACTTCATCCTGAGCGGCCTCTTGATCGCCGGCTTCGTGACGGCCATGGCGGCCGGGGTGCGCGCGCGCGACCGTGCGCTGGCTCAGGCGCGCGAAGAAGCTTTGCGCAACGAACAGATTCTCGCGCTCGGCACGCTCGCCGCGGGCGCGGCGCATGAGCTGTCAACGCCGCTCTCGACCATGCTGGTCACCGTCGGTGAGCTGGAGCGCGATTGCCATGAGCCGGTGCTGCGCGCCGACCTGGCGCTGCTGCGCGAGCAGATTGCGCTGTGCAAACAAAAGCTCAGCGGCCTGCTGTCGGCGCACGGCGTCGCCCGCGGCGAGCCGCTCCTGCGTCAGCCGCTGCGCCACTGGCTTGAGGTGGTGGTGGCGCAATGGCGGATATTACGGCCCGAGTGCGAACCCGTGATCGAGTTTCGGCAACCGTTTGCCGGACGGACAATCGTCGCGGATCCGGCGCTGGCGCAGACTTTCGGCAACATCCTCGACAACGCGGCGGACGCTTCAAAGAGTTGCGGCAGCGCGCACATCGGTTTACGTGCCGCCACCGCCGACGCTTGCCTGATTCTGGAGGTTGAAGACGAGGGGCCTGGACTGAATGAAGCACAACGCGAACAGGCGGGGCGGCTGTTCTTCACCACCAAACCGCAGGGGTTTGGACTCGGTCTGGTGTTGAGCAACGCCGTGCTGGCCCGGATCGGCGGGGAATTGACGCTCACCGCACGCACCGGCGGCGGGGTCTGCGCCCGCGTGCGCGTGCCCTTGGCCGCGCTGGAGATGGCCCCGTGAGCACACTGCTGTTGATCGACGACGACGCATTGTTCTGCCGCGTGCTCGGTCAGGCCTTGACGCGTCGCGGCCTGCAGGTGTGGAGCGCGCATGACGGCCTGACCGCGCTCGCGCAGGCGCGCGAACACCGACCGCTGCGCGCCGTGCTGGACCTGAATCTGAATGGCGAGTCCGGCCTGAAATTGATTGCACCGCTACGTGACGCCGCGCCTGGCATCGAAATTCTGCTGTTAACCGGCTACGCCAGCCTGTCCACCGCGGTGGCGGCGATCAAGCTAGGCGCCGTCAACTACCTGGCCAAGCCGGTGGACGCCGACGCGGTGCTGGCGGCATTCGACGCCAGCCCTACCGTCGGCGTACTGTCGGCGGATCCGCTAACGCTGCGCCGCCTCGAATGGGAACACATACAGCGTGTGCTGGGTGAAAACGAAGGCAATATCTCTGCGGCAGCGCGTCAGCTCGGCTTGCACCGGCGCACCTTGCAACGCCGTTTGCGCAAACGTCCTTAGGCGGAACCAAGCCGCGCGATAGCAGTCAAAATGCGGATCTGGAGGAAACACCCGTGACTCGACGTGGCCTGCTGAAAACCGTGGCGGCGCTTGGTGCTGCTTTGCCTTTCGGCCATGCGCAGGCCGATTCGGATGACAAGCTCGGCACCCTGCAAAAGCCGGCTTCGGCCTGGAAGGATTTGCTCACACCCGAGCAATATGGCGTGTTGTTCAAAGAAAACACCGAGCGCGCGGGCAGCCACCCCTATAACGAGGAAAAGCGAGCGGGCACCTTTTTGTGCGCGGCCTGCTATCTGCCCCTGTTCGACGCCGCGACCAAATTCGACAGCGGCACCGGCTGGCCGAGTTTCTACCGGCCGCTGCCGGAAGCCATCGCGACCAAGCCGGATCGAAGCCTGTGGTATGTGCGCAACGAGTATCACTGCGCGCGCTGCGGCGGACATCAGGGCCATGTATTCGATGACGGCCCCAAGCCGACCGGTTTGCGCTATTGCAACAACGGTCTCGCCCTGAAATTCGTGCCCAAGGGCGAAGCGCTGCCCGCTTTAAGGGGTTGAACATGCGCCCTGCTCATTTGCTGATTACGCTGGTTCCTGTCTTGGCACTCGCCCTGCTCAGCACCACGGCCCGCGCCGAGACCGCCACCGCCTATTTGGCCGGCGGCTGTTTCTGGTGCACCGAAGCCGATTTCGAGAAACTGCCGGGCGTGAGCGCGGCGGTGTCCGGCTATATGGGGGGCAAGAAAGCCAACCCCAGCTACGAGGAAGTCTCGGGCGGTGATACCGGCCATACCGAAAGCGTACGGGTAACTTACGATCCGGCGAAGCTCAGTTACGAGGCGCTGCTAAAGCATTTCTGGCGCAGCATTGATCCGACCACGCCGAACGCGCAGTTCTGCGATCACGGTCCGCAGTATCGTTCCGCGGTGTTTGTGCAGAACGCCAGCGAACGTCGCGCCGCGGAGGACTCCAAAGAGGAAGCCGCTAGACAGCTCAAGAAAACGGTGGTGACCGAAATCAGCGACGCCGGTCCGTTTTATCCGGCCGAGGACTACCATCAGGACTATTACCAGAAAAATCCGGTCCGCTACAAATTCTATAGAACAGGCTGTGGTCGCGACGCCACGCTGAAAAAGCTCTGGGGCGACAGCGGTAAGTAAAGTCGCCGTCCGCGTTCACGTTACAATCCGCGCCTTCGCGCCGCCAACCGCGGCGCTGCAACCTGCGCTGCCGTGTCTGCTTCCTCAGAAGCCAAACTAGAAGCCAAACTCGCCCAACTGCGCCAGCTCCTGGAGCGCTACCGCGCGCTGCCGCGCCATAGCCAGCCGCAGCTCGCGCCGCAGCTGGCAACGATCCGCAAGCTGCAAGTCAAAGCCTTGCGCGACGCGCACGCTAAAGACTGCCGCGATCCACGCTATACCGCGCACTTTGAGTTTTATCTCGACGAACTCCACTCCGGACTGAGGCTTGACCGTCTGGCCGCCGATGGCGATAAGCTGCTGCGGCTGCTGGCACGGCTGGATCGCAGCTTCGAGGCCGTGCGCGGCAGCTTCGAATTCAGCGTGCGGGCGCAGGAACTCGACGATGCGCTTGCGTTAATACTATCCAAAAGTGACATCGACATCGTCGAACTGATGCGCAACGCTGATCAAGGGACGGCGCGGCGCGAACACGCACAGCAACTCGCGCCGCTGGGCCCGGGGCTGGCAAAATACGCGCATAGCCGCCTGGCCTGGGCCGCTTTCAAGTTCGGGCTTATGCGGATGCGTAGCGGGCCGTTCGCGCCGCTGAGCGGCACGCTGCAGCGCGGCTTTGGCGCGTTGCGTGAGCTGCCGGACGTTGAGGCCGCATTTCAGCGGCTGATAACGAATAATCTGGCGGCAGTCGATAGTCTGTACAAAAAGGGGTAGACCGATGTTCAAGAAATTTCTGATAGTGCTGGCCTTGTTTATGCGGTGTTGGTCGGCGGCTATCACGCTTTCCCGGAGCAGGCGCGGCTCGGATTCGTTGGCCTGGGCCATGGCCTGGCCGGAGTCGCGGTGAACCGCGTACCGGTCGCCGGTTACGACATTGAGTACTACGACAGCGGTACTGACACCGGCGACAGCGAACCGCTGGTGCTAATCCACGGCTTCGGCGGCGACAAGGAAAACTTCACCGCGGTGGCGCCGTTTCTGACCGGTAGCTACCGTGTGATAGCGCCGGATTTGCTCGGCTTCGGCGAGAGCAGCAAACCGCTGGGTGAGCGCTACCAGATCGAAGACCAGGTCCAACGCTTGCACGACTTCGTGAAATCGCTGGGCCTCAAGCGCGTACATCTGGGCGGGAATTCCATGGGCGGCTGGATCGCGGGCGCCTATGCTGCTCGCTACCCCGACGAAGTGGCGAGCCTGTGGCTGCTCGGCACCGCCATGGTCGCCGGCGCCGAACCGAGTGAGATGCAACGGCGCATCAAGGCCGGCGAGCCGCTGCCACTACTGGTCAAGACCGAAGCGGACTTCGAGCCACTGATGGATTTCGTGATGAGCCGGCGGCGGCCATTGCCGAGCGCGATCAAGGACTATGTGGCGCGGCGCGCGGTACAGGACTACGCGCTGCATAAGCGCATCTTCGAGGGCCCCGGCAGTGAGCCGCCGCTGGAATACTACGTTAAGGAACTCGCCACACCGACGCTTATCGTTTGGGGGGACCAGGATCGGGTGCTGCACTACTCCGGCGCGAAGGTGCTGGACGAACTGATGCCCAACGCCGAAGTGATTATTCTGCCCGGCATCGGTCATCTGCCGATGCTGGAAGACCCCTGGCGCACTTCGCGCGACTATTTGGCATGGCGTGCGCGCTTGAATCCCGGCAAAGCAAGCTAAGCAAGTAAACGCAGTTTTTAACTCTCGGCTCGTACTCTCGCGCCGCGATGGCGGCTACCCAGCAAGAGCACCCGCGCCGGCAAATCGCTGGCCGGCGCGTAGGCGCGGAAGAAACTATGCGCCAGCGTCGCGACCAACCTAAGACTCTGCGCCAGCGTCAGTCGTCTTAGCGGCAGGATAATTGCCTCCAGTGTGGCGATGATCGCCTGCGCCATTTCGCCGGCGGGGATGTCGAAGTCGAAACGGCCCTGTTGAATGCCGCGCTCGATGATGTCGGCGATCAGGCGGCTGGAGCCGTCTTCGAAGCGCTTCTGCATGCGCCGCGCCTCCGCCAGCTCCGCAGTGCTGGCTTCCAGCCAATAGCCCGCCACGCCTTCCCGTATGCGCCGGTCGCGCAACAGCTCCACCGCGCCGGCGAACATCGCCAGTAGTTGCTCGCCGGGCTCGTTGCCCTTGAGCATGCGCGCGAACACATGGCTCTGAAACAGCGCATGCAACTGCGCCAGGCAGTCGGTGTATAGCGCCTCTTTGTTCCGGTAATGCCAGTACAGCGCCGCCTTGGTGATGCCGGCGGCTTTGGCCACCATGTCCACCGACACGCCATCAAAACCGTGCTTGCCGAACAGGCGGAAACCGGCATCGCGGATCGCCTGGAGCGTATCGCCTTGTTCGGATTTGGAGCGGCGGGCCATGGTGTGAGCTTTTATATACGGCGCATCGAATTGTAGGTTTTATGCTGATGGCGCGCCAACTTGGCGCTCCGGACCGGGGTATTGACTAAACGATCGTTTAATTATAGTCTAACCCCGTTCCCCGATGGATTGACGCTGGAAACAGTGGCCGCCGGGGATCAGGCTTTAATCAAACGATCGGTCAATTACGGAGAGACTTTGCGATGACCACCGCCACGCTGCCCTTCGCGTCCACCGACCGCAAACGCTATCTATGGCTGCTCGGCGCGCTCATGCCGACCCTGCCGCTCATGGGCTGGGGGCTGGTGGAGCTGACCGGCCTGAATCTGTTCTGGTGGTTCTCGCCGGTTTATTTCTACACGGTGATCCCGCTGCTCGACTATCTGATTGGCACCGACGCGGACAATCCGGCCGAAGAACAAGTGCCGGCGCTGGAAAACGACCGCTACTACCGCTGGTTGGTCTACGCCTATATCCCGGTGCAGTACGCGATGTTCTTCTGGGGGCTGTGGGTCATCGCGAGCTTCGAGCTTGCGTGGTACTGGAATCTGGGCGTGGCGATTTCGATTGGCGGCGCCGGCGGCGTCGGCATCAATACCGCGCACGAGCTGGGGCACAAGAAAGAAACGCTCGAACGGTGGCTGTCCAAGATCACGCTGGCGCAGGTGTTCTACGGCCACTTCTATGTGGAGCACAACCGCGGCCATCACAAGAACGTGGCGACGCCGGACGATCCGGCCAGCGCGCGGCTCGGTGAAAGTTTCTGGCAATTCTGGCCGCGCACCGTGTTCGGCAGCCTGCGCTCCGCCTGGAATATCGAAAAGGAACGCCTCGCGCGTGCCGGCAAAGGGCCGTGGACTTTGGAGAATGAAAACCTGCAGGCCTGGAGCATGTCGATGCTGCTCTATGCCGTGGCGCTCGCGCTATTCGGCTGGATCATGCTGCCCTATCTGATCATTCAGGCGGTTTACGGTTTCTCCGTACTGGAAGTGGTCAATTACGTGGAGCACTACGGCTTGGTGCGCCAGAAACTGCCGGACGGCCGCTATGAGCGTTGCCGGCCGGAGCATTCCTGGAATTCCAACCACGTCGTCACCAATATCCTGCTCTATCACCTGCAGCGGCACTCGGATCACCACGCCAATCCGACCCGCCGCTACCAGGCGCTGCGTCACTTCGACGAGTCGCCACAGTTGCCCTCCGGTTACGCCGCGATGGCGCTGGTCGCCTATGTGCCCTGGCTGTGGTATCGCCTGATGGACCAGAAGGTGCTGGCGCACTACCACGGCGATGTGACCCGCGCCAATCTGCACCCGCCCAGGCGCGCGGAACTGCTCGCCCGCTACGCGCCGACGGCGGCGGCGTGAGAGCTTGCCGTGGCTATACTTTGGATGCGCATCCCCGTGGTGGAAATAAATGTGTTGGAGATAAATCATGACTAACGCAAGCCTTGCTTCGGAACCAGTCAGCACCAGCCCATGGGTGGATGGTAAACGCTTCCTGTGGCTGCTCAGCCCTTTTGTTCCGGTAATCGGCCTGATTGTGCTTGGCCTTTACCAGTGGTCAGACACCGGTTTGCTGCTGTGGGGCGTATTCATTCTGCTGTACGGAATCATTCCGCTGCTCGACTGGCTGGTTGGCGTGGACCGCACCAACCCGCCGGAGTCCGCGGTAGCGCACTTGGAAAATGACCTTTACTACCGCGCCATCGTCTATGCCTATCTTCCGGCCCAGTTCGCGGTCACCGTCTGGGCGGCATGGATTGCAGTCAACGGCGGCCTGGCCGCCTGGGAACTGGTTGGACTGATCTTCAGCGTCGGCGCCGTGAACGGTATCGCCATCAACACGGCGCACGAGTTGGGACATAAGAAAGGTGCGTTCGAACGCTTTCTCGGCAAGCTGACGCTGGCGCCGGTCGCTTACGGTCACTTCTATGTCGAGCACAATAAGGGCCATCACAAGAATGTCGCCACACCGGACGATCCGGCCAGCTCCAAGATGGGCGAAACCTTCTGGGCCTTTCTGCCGCGCACCATGATTGGCAGCGCGAAGTCGGCGTGGAACATCGAGCAGGAACGCCTCGCGCGCAACGGTAAAAGCGTCTGGAGCCTGGATAACGATAATCTTCAGGCCTGGGCGATGACCGTGGTGCTGTTCGGCGGACTCGCTGCTTGGCTGGGCGTCGGCGCACTGCCCTTCCTGCTCGCGCAGGCCTTCTTCGGTGCCTCGCTGCTGGAAGTCATCAACTACATCGAGCATTACGGCCTGGTGCGGCAGAAAGAGCCGAGCGGCCGCTGGGAACGCTGCACGCCGGCGCATTCCTGGAACAGCAACCACATCGTCACCAATCTGTTCCTGTATCAGTTGCAACGCCATTCGGATCATCACGCCAATCCGACGCGGCGTTTCCAGGCGCTGCGGCACTTCGACGACAGCCCGCAATTGCCTTCGGGTTATGCCTCGATGCTGATCCCGGCCTACATCCCCTGGCTGTGGTTCCGGCAGATGGACCCGCTGGTGGCCAAGCACTACCAGGGCGACCTCAGCAAGGCCAATCTGTATCCGCCCAAGCGCGAGCAATTGTTGGCGAGATGGATGGGCCAACGGCTGGACGACGGTCGGCCTGCCCTGTTTCCGGGTGAGCTGGCGAGCACCGGTCAGACGCCGGCGACGGCGGCAGCGAGCAAGCAGCGATATCAATGCACGGACTGCGGCTATATCTACGACGAAGCCGCCGGTTGCCCGCGCGAGGGTTTCGCACCCGGCACCCGCTGGTCGCAGATACCGGACAACTGGCCTTGCCCCGACTGCGCGGTGCGCGAGAAGCTGGACTTCAAAAAACTCTAGCAGCGCTGCGGATAGTGGGGCTTAAGCCGGGCCGCGGCTTGAGCTACAATCGCGGCGCACGTCGCCCGATAAGCCCGGTTCCAGCCCAACATCTTGAGTGTCAGCGAGGACTTGAAGCTTGGCGCGCTATCAATGCGACGATTGCGGTTACATTTACGACGAGGCCCAAGGCAATCCGCACGAAGGTTTCCCGCCCGGAACAAAGTGGTCGCAAATTCCTGACAACTGGTCCTGCCCGGACTGCGCGGTACGCGACAGGGCGGACTTCATCCAGCTCGACGACAATACAAAATGAAAAAGTGGCAATGCATAGTCTGCGGCTTCATCTATGACGAGGCGCTCGGCATACCGGCGGACAGCATCGCGCCGGGCACCAAGTGGGAGGACGTGTCCGAAGACTGGACTTGCCCGGACTGCGGCGCGCCAAAGTCGGATTTTCAGATGGTGGAAATGGGGTAGAAGTCAGTTGTCATTCTGAGCGCGTGAGCCTTTAGCCCCGGCGAAAGCCGGGGGAAAGATCTCTAGTACGTCATTCCCGCGAACGCGGGAATCTTTTTTTCCGTCATACCGGCGAAAGCCGGTATCCAGTTTTTTTTCTTGGCGGGGTCCCGGCCCCGCTGCCGGGTGACTTTCTTGGCCGCAAGAAAGTCACCAAAGAACTCGCGCCGACTGCGTCGTCGTAAGTGTTCCCGACACTCACGATACCCTCGCAGCTCGCGTACTCGGGGGCGCACACGGCGCCTTCTTAGCGGCCATCCCTGGCCGCTGGCTTTTCATCCCGTCCGGCGCAGCCGACGATTCGGCAGGATGGCCGAATCGGACAACCACAGGTTGCCCGAAGGGTGATGGGCATGGATGCCCATCATCAACATCACAGGCATCGAGGAAGTAGCCGCGTAGCGGGCGAAGCCAGGAGGGCGCGCGTCGGCCGTCAGTACAAGGAGGTAC
>JBOICV010000105.1:0-2505 GCA_050740255.1 Nevskiales bacterium
CGGCTGGGCGGCGGCGCGCGCCGGCGCCGGGGCGATCAGTTCATCGCCGGGATAGCTGCGATCCGGGGCGAACGCGGGCAGCGCCGGCAGGCGCTTCAGCACCGGGCTGAGGTCACCGGACATTTCCTGCACCAGTTCCTGCAACGAATCCACCACGAAATAAGTCTGCTGGAAGTCGTCAATCCGGTATTGCGTGCGCATGCAGCGTTCCAGCGCGAACCGTACACGGCGCGGGCGTTGGTCTTCTATCGCGTACACGGTCTCGCCGGGCGATGACAGGATGCCGGCACCGTAAGCGCGCAGGCCTTGCGTGGTGCGCATCAGGCCGAACTCGACGGTGAACCAGTAGAGCCGCGCCATAAAGGGCAGCGCGCCCTGCTTTATCGCTGCCAGGCCCTGGCGGCCGAAGCGGTGCACGTACTCGGCGAACTCGGGCTGCGCCAGCATCGGTACGTGGCCGAAGAAATCGTGGAAGATGTCGGGCTCGACCAGGTAGTCGAACTCCTCGGGCTTGCGCAGCCACACCGTCACCGGGAAGCGGCGGTTGGCGATGTGCTCGAAGAAGGCCGCGTCCGGGATGAAGCCCGGCACCGCGACCAGCCGCCAGCCGCTGCGCTGTTCCAATTGGTCGCTGATCCGCTCAAGATCGGGTATGCGCTCCAGCGTCTCGATCAGTTTGAGCCCCTGGATGAATTCGGCGCAGGCGTAATCGCGCACCAACTGGCTTTGGCGCTGCCACAGCCGGCGCCACAGGGCGTGCTCGTTCTCGCTGTAGTGGTGCCAGGACTGTTCGACGCTGAAGTCGGGCCGCGCGCGTGAATAGTCGCCGCGCAGCTCAGCGGTCGTATGCGCCCCCAGCATCCCTGGCTCGACGTGCGAATTCATGCATAAACTTTAAGCGCCACCACCTGGTGAATGTATGCAATGTTTGCGTCATAAATATAGATATCACATACTATAATCAATAAATATACGTTTCTTAGTGAATATCACCATGAATCTCGATAAGACCGACCTGCGCATTCTGCGCGAGTTGCAGAGCAATGGACGCATGACCATCCTCGCGCTGGCCGAACGGGTCAATCTGTCGCCGACCGCCTGCCAGCGCCGTGTCAAGCAACTGGAAGAGGCCGAGGTCATTGGCCGCTATGGCGCTGTGATCAACCCGGCGGCGCTGGGACTGAAAATCCAGGCTTTCGTCCGCGTCAATATCGAACGCCAGTCCAAAGACCTGACCGAGAGTTTCGAGAACGCCATCCGCAAGCTGCCGGAAGTGCGGGCCTGCTACGTGATGACCGGCGAGCTGGATTTTCTATTGCACGTGTTCGTGGCGGACCTGGAGGCGTTTGCCGACTTTTCTATGCGCAAGCTGATCAGCCTGCCCGGCGTCAAGGACGTGCGCTCCTCGCTGGTGCTGGAGTCGGTGAAGCTGGACGAAGGTCTGGCGTTGTCGGCCGTAAAGATCAACTGATAGTGTCACTTCAGCGCGCCTGTTTCCGGGCGCGGAGTTCCGTTGAGAAATCCTCGTGGATGATTGTGGGCTCCGGGTCGCCGGGGAACATGGTTCGCGCCAGCCGGTGCGTCGCCTCGATGTGGTCACTGCTGAGCGTGATGCTGGCGCGCGAATGGGCGCTCAGGCGCGCCCGCTCGGCGGCGTCCGGGGGATGGGTGCGGCGGTGATCTTTCAGCCGCTGCTGCGCGCGCTGCCGGAATAGTTCGGCCATCAGCGCGCCTTGGGCGATGTAGTCCATCGCTGCGCCGGCGCGGTGTTGGTTAGTCGTTTCGAGCCGGATCGCGTTATCGAGCACGGGATAGTGCGTGCAGAAATAGCCGAACCCGTCCAATTGCGCGCCGTCCGGGAACTGTGCAAACAAGAGGTTCAGGTCGCGCGTTACTGCGCGGTTCTTGTCGGCAAGATTGCCGCCGTGCTCAATCAGGTCCACCCAGTTGGCGGGGGCCAGTTGCACGAGGTGCACGGTCTTGCCGTTGGCCAGCCGCAGCCGGCTTTCCTGCGTGAGGCTTTCCACAGTCGCGCTCTGGGCTTTACTGGGCGCCCTGTACCAGCGCTCCTGCGGGTACAGCGCGGGCTTCTGCTCCACGAGTTCGGTCTGGTATAGCGCGGCGATCCGGCGTGGATAAGCCATGTTGCGCACCGTGGCCGGTGTCGCCAGCACCGCGAAACGGGCCTCGTCGCTGGACGCGAGCTTGCGGTCGATGATCTCTTTGGCGCGCAGCGCTGAGGCGTCGATGATGGACAGCACATCCTGGCTACGCCCGGGATAGGCGTTTTCAACCGCGCGCTGGATCGCGTCATATTGCGTGGAGGCGGTGTTGCAGGCGATGAAGACGAGATCGGCGCCGTCGGCCAGCGCCTTGAGCACACCGGCGCTGGCGAGTGCGGCAATCTGCTCCGGGGACTTCTCGCCGTAGGGCAGGTTCTTGGTGTCGCCGTAATGGCGGATGCTGATGATCACGTTGTAATCGCGCAACAGCTCGCCGCTTGCC
>JBOICV010000106.1:0-72172 GCA_050740255.1 Nevskiales bacterium
CAATTGATGAACGTCGGCGGCAAGTACAAGCTGGTGGTGCCGGCGGAGCTTGCCTATGGCGCCAACGGTGCCGGCCAGTTGATCGGCCCGAACGCAACCCTCGTGTTCGAGGTGGAACTGATCAGCATCGGTGAGCCGAAAGCCGCTGAGACCAAGTAAGCAACATTCAGCCCCAGCCGTCGTCCGCGTGCAGCGGGCGGGGCTGGGGCTTTTTCTTGCGCTGGGTTTGGCGCTGCTGCCGGCCTGTAGCACGCTGGGCTATTACGCACAGGCCGCGCGCGGCCAGTTGGATTTATTAACGCTGCGCCAGCCGCTGGCGCAGGTGCTGGCTGATGAAACCACGCCGGCCGAAACACGCCGCCTGCTGGGGCGGGCGCAGGCGATGCGGCGCTTCGCGGTCGAGGCGCTGGGCTTGCCGGACAATGCCAGCTATAGCAGCTACGCCGACCTCAAACGCACGCACGTGGTGTGGAATGTGGTCGCCACGCCGGAATTCTCACTCGAACCGATCCAGAGCTGTTTCCTGTTGATCGGCTGCCTGAACTATCGCGGCTATTTCAGCGAAGCGCAGGCGCAGGCGCAAGCCGATGCTTTGCGCGTGCAGGGCTATGACGTCATCGTCAGCGGTTCCGCCGCCTATTCGACGCTGGGCTGGTTTGAAGACCCGCTGCTCAGCACCATGCTGCGCTGGGACGAAGCGCGGCTTGCCGCGGTGATGTTCCACGAACTCGCCCACCAGAAACTCTACCTGCCCGGCGACAGCGACTTCAACGAATCCTTTGCCTCGGTGGTGGAGGAGGTCGGCGCCCGCCGCTGGCTGAGCCAGCACGCCAGCGCCGAGGCCCTCGCCGCCTGGGAGACGGAGCGCTTGAGACAGCGGCAGTTCACCGAGCTGGTGGCGGGCGCCCGCAGCCGCTTGCAAAGGCTGTACGCAACGTCTGTGAACGACGCCGACAAGCGCCGTGCGAAGGTGGAAATCTTCCGCGACCTGCAGCAGAAATACGCCGAGCTAAAGCAGTCGTGGCAAGGCCATACGGGCTACGATCGCTGGTTCGCGGAACTGAACAACGCCAAAGTAGCCGCGGTGTCCACCTACCATGCCGGGGTACCGGCCTTGCGTCATCTGCTTGGCGCACTGGATGAAGATTTACAGCGCTTTTACCGCGCGGCTGAGAACATCGCCGCCTGGCCGGCGCCGCGCCGCCAGCGCTGGCTCGCCGAAGGCGGCGAAGCGGCGGTCAGCGATTTCTCCGCGAGCGTTCGCTAACGCTTGAGCTAACCGGCGCCGGCTAAGCCGGCGTCCGCGTTGAGCAAATTGTTAGGCGTGATTTCGTGACTAGGCATTCGCTTGGGCCTGCATGTAGTCCCAAATGCGTGCATCGAGACTTGTGGCCGATACGCCCATTTGTCCAGCAACAGCTTTTAAAGCGGCTATGCCATCGGACTCGCTTACGGAAGGGCCTAATGACGCCCGCAAGAACTTCGCAACGTGGCGATCCAGTTTTATTGAGTTTATGCCTTCGATGTACCAAAGCAATTGCTCGTATGCGCGAGGACCTAGGCCCTTTATCTTCCCTATAAATTGTTCTTTGGGAACCGCAGCAGCCCACTTTTTGAACGCGTTGGTTTCTGTTTCGTCCGGATAGAATTTATTGCACCAATTAGACAAATACTCCGCAAATTGTGTTAACTGATGAGCCTTTTGCCATTCTCTATTTTTCCATAAGGCGTTAGAAAGAAGTTTCCAATCGCCTGTATCAGCAACCACTTCCTCAGCGAGTTTTACAAACTGTGACATTGTTTTTTTCGAAAGATATGAATACTCTCCATTTTCGAATCTTTTTCGAGCTGGTAGTGCGTGGGAATACCACTTCCGATTCAGACTCAAGACGGTCGACATTGCAATCAATAGTGGACTGCCGAAGACGTGTGCTTCCTCTTCAATCACACTGCTTTTGGGCAGTTTCTGACACTCGGAATAGAGTTGATCGAGTTGTTGTTGAGTGACCATAGGCGCTTACCTGCATTCATCCCGAACGCGGTTTGGCCGCCGCCGGCCGTCCAATATCAGCCGGAAGCGGAATGAGTTCGGTTTCCCCGGGTACCGATGGGAAACGGCGTTGCTGCCATTCCTGCTTGGCCTGCCCGATACGCTGCTCCGAGCTGGAGACAAAATTCCACCATAAATAGCGTGGTGCATCGAGGCTGGCGCCGCCCAGCAGCATTACGCGCGCCGGCGCCTGTGCCCGCAGTTTAGGCGTTCCGCTGGGTGCCAACACCGCCAGTTCACCGTTTGCTATCGGCTGTTCTTCGAGCAACACAGCGCCTTCCGCTACATAGCAGGCGCGTTCCCGGTATTCATCGGGGATGGATAACTCAGCGCCCGCGGCGAGTTGCACATCGAGGTAAAACATCGGCGAGCTTACCGCTACCAGTGCGCTATGGCCGTAGGCAGAACCGGCGATTAGCACGAGATCCGCAGCGCCTTCCTTGAAACGCGGCAGCGTGGCGGCGGCGTGATGTTGAAAACTGGGCGCGCTTTCCTCGGCGTGCAGCGGCAGTGCCACCCAGGCCTGAATACCATGGGCGCGAGCGCCCTGTGGCCGCAATTCCGATGGGGTGCGTTCGGAATGCACGATCCCGCGGCCGGCATTCATCCAGTTCACATCACCCGGCCGAATCACTTGAATCGTGCCGAGGCTGTCGCGATGCATCAGTTCACCCTCGAACAGAAAGGTCACCGTCGCCAGCCCGATATGCGGGTGCGGCCGCACGTCTATGCCCTCACCCGGCGCGAACGCCGCCGGTCCCATATGATCCAGAAACACGAACGGACCGACGCTGCGGCATTCGCGGTTGGGCAAAGCGCGCCGCACGGTGAAGCCGCCCAGCTCGGTGGGACGAGCCTTGATCAGCAGCTCAACATTTGCGCTCATTGATGTTTTCCCGTCAGCGGCACAAAGCGCACCGGCAGCGCGGGACGGCTGCTGATTTTTCCATCGGAATCCTTGGTTAGCACCATAAGCTGCTGCACGTCGAAAGATTCGCCGACCGGGATTACCATGCGGCCACCCGGCTTGAGCTGAGCGATCAGCGGTGGCGGCACGCTGGGCGCTGCGGCAGTGACGATGATGCGGTCGAAAGGCGCATGCGCCGGCCAGCCTTGATAGCCGTCGCCGGCGCGCACCGTGATGTTTTTATATCCCAAACCCTTGAGTCGAGCGGCGGCCTCGCTCGCCAAGGGCTCGACGATCTCGATGGAATAGACCTGCCGCACCAACTCGGCCAGCACCGCCGCCTGATAGCCGGAACCGGTACCGATTTCCAGCACGGACATTTCCGGCTGCAATTGCAGGAGATCGGTCATCAAAGCAACGATCAAGGGCTGCGAGATGGTTTGCCCGTGGCCGATACCCAGCGGACGATTGTCGTAGGCCTGCCGGACTTTCTCCGGCGGTACGAAACGATGGCGCGGCACGCGCCCCATCACCTGCATGACCTTCGGGTCGAACTGCGCGCGGCCCGTTTCGGCTGAAATCAAACGGGCATCCACTGCTATTTCACCGACCATCCGCTGACGCAAGACCGCGAACTCTTCCTCGCTGACGGCACAAGCCAGTGGTGGCAGCGCAAATATCATCAGTAAGGCGCCGTAGCGCGCCGCCGCAAGCAATCCCGCCGTCACCTTCACGCCTTGAAGTGTTTCAGCGCAGCGCGCGCGATGGGCTCGCCCCATTCCTGCACGAAATGCCCGGCCTCGGCGAGCTCCAGGGGCTCCGGGCAGTCGCGGATTACTGAGCGCAGCACGCGCATGACCATCGGGCTCAGTACCGGGTCCTGCATGCCTACCGCCATGAAGGTCTGACCGGCCCACTTTTCCGTCCACCAGTCCACTGCGCGCCGTGAGATTTCCGCACCCGGCGCATCCAGATGGTCTGGCACCAGTTGTGGAAAGCGGCGCACACCGGCCTTGTAACGCGCATCGGGGAAGGGTGCGTCGTAGGCCGCGCATTCTTCCGGAGTCAGATGCTTGCAGGAACGGCTCATCAGCTTGCCGATGGCCATATCAGGGTTTTTGGCAGACCAATCGCGCCAGGCGATAAAACCCGCGGTCAGCGGTGCATCGCCCGCGGTCAGGATGGTGTTCATGACCAGCAAGCGCTTAAAGCGTTTCGGCATTTCCATTGGCAGCGTCAGACCTAGAATCCCGCCCCAGTCCTGGCACACCAGTGTGATGTTGTTCAAATCCAGCCGTTGGATGAACTCGATGAGCGTCTGGCGATGAAAGTCGAAGCTATAGGCCGCTTCGTCTACCGGTTTGTCCGAACGGCCAAAGCCGAAGAAATCCGGCGCAACGACGCGATGCCCGGCGCCGGTAAGCACCGGAATCATGCGGCGGTAGAGATAACTCCAGGTCGGCTGGCCATGCAGACAAAGCCAGGTTTCACCCGAGCTGCCCGCTTCGTCCAGATAATGCAGCCGCAGGCCTGGAAAACCAGACAGGTCCTCAAGGTAATGCGGCTTGAAAGGGAAGCCGGCCAAGTTGGCGAAGCGTTCGTCGGGGGTGCGCAGAAAGTTGATGGTCATCCAAATCTCCCGGTTCGTCATACCGCCCCGGCTTTCGCCGGGGTGACGGCCAAGCCGGTATCCAGTTTATCTTTCTGGGTTCCGACTTTCGTCGGAACGACCCAAAATCTATTGGAAGCTGCCGTGCCGTCCCGCGCCCTGCTTGAAACGCGTCGCACCGGCACGCGCTTCGCGTTTCAGCGACTCCAGCCCGTGATGGAATTCGTTGGCGAGCGCTTCTTTCAAGTCAAGGGACCACTGTTCGTGAGCAGAAAGCCGGTCGTGCCGCAGGCAGGTCTGGGGAAATTCCGCGATTTGCGCGGCGAGTTTCTCCGCTTCCGCACGCGCTTGTCCATCCGCCACCACGCGGTTGGCAAGCCCCATTTGCAGCGCCTCCTCAGCGTCCACCGCGCGACCCGTCAGAATCATATCGAGTGCGCGGCTCATGCCGATCAATCGGGGAAGACGCAGGGTGCCGCCGTCAATCAACGGCACACCCCAGCGCCGGCAGAACACGCCGAAGCTCGCGCTTTTTTCCGCCACGCGCAAATCGCACCAGCAAGCCAGTTCCAGCCCGCCCGCCACCGCATAGCCCGCCACCGCGGCGATCACCGGCTTGGACAGCAGCAGGCGGGTAGGCCCCATCGGCCCGTCACCTTCAGGGTCCACGCGGTTGATGCGCGCGGGATCGCCGCTCGATACGGCTTTCAGATCGGCGCCCGCGCAGAAATAGCCGCCGGCGCCCCATAACACCGCCACCCGCGCCTTATCGTCTTTCTCGAACTCGTGGAATGCCGCCGTCAAGGCCTCGGCGTGCGGCCGGTCCACGGCATTGCGCGCCTCCGGCCGGTCGAGAATGACCGTAAACACGGCGCCGTTGTGTTCAGTGCGGACAGGCATGGCAAATCCCTGACGATCGAACGGATTATTCACATTGTAGGGCGGGTTAGCTAAGCGTAACCCGCCGAATCGCTACCGGCGGCGGGTTACGGCCAACCAGACTGGCCTAACCCGCCCTACCACCGGTTATGTTCTTAGTTCGGCGACCAATAGCACGTTGCCGGGATACAGCGAGCCGGCCACCCGCGTCTGATTGGTCTTGAAACCCAGGCGCGCCAAATCCGCTTCGATTTCGACGATGGGGCGATACAACACTCTTCCTGCGCGGTTCCAGCCGAACCAGACTGCCAAGCGCTCCAGCGCCCGGGTCCAACGCGCCCCGCCTTTCTCCCGGCGATCTGCGTCACGAATCAATAGGCGCCCGCCGGGCCGCAATGCTTTCGCCGCCCGCTCCAGCAGCTCCCGCTGAGCCGCGGCGGAGTGATAGTGCAGCACATCAATCAGCGTAACCACATCGCAGCGCGGGAAATCGCAATTCAGAAAATCGTTTTCGCTGATCTGCACGCCGGCGAGGCCCCGAGAGACCTGACGCGCCACGCCGATCTTGGTGCGGTCGTGATCAATCCCCAGAATTTCTCGCTCACCGCCTAGCAAGCCGAGCAGCACCGGCAGCATGCCCAGGCCCGTGCCCAAATCGAGAGTCAGTGTCCGGGTCGGGATTTGCGCCGCTACCGCCAGATAACAGGGGTCAAGTCGGTACTTGAACCAGACATACCAGCGAAAAAAATGCGGAGCGGTCAGATAGCGTGCCGAAGCCTCGCGTAAGGCCATGCGTGGTGCGAGCGGCGCAGTGAGTGATCCGGCGTGGCCGCCAATATCAAGCTTAGTCGTTGCGGAGACTGACATTGCGACGATCACTCACCGTGTCGGGCCAGGCATCATCCCCGGTCCGGAATCCCCCGCCGCCCACCGCAAGCGGTGACCGGCCGCCCCCTTTACTAAAGGGGGCAGCAAGACGCGCAGAGCGGGGGATCGGACTGCCCCCTTTAGTAAAGGGGGCGGAGAGGCGCGTGAGCGCCGAGCGGGGGATCGGACTGCCCCCTTTTGTAAAGGGGGCGGAGAGGCGCGTGAGCGCCGAGCGGGGGATTTCATGAGTTGCAGAAAATCCGTTAGCCATTTAAGCAAGGCTCAATAAAACCACTGGACGGCCGAAGCTCAGTCTAGCGCGTCTCGTATTCCGCGTGGTTGACCACAATGCCGGTCCCGCCTTTCTGTAAAACCTCCGTAATGTCCAGCGGTAGCGGGGTTTTGGCTAGAGTGGCGCTATCCACCAGCACGTAAACCGTTTCCGATGTGGCAGTGATGGGTTCGCGGCCGGCGGTGCGGAACTCAAAAGCCAGCGTAAAGGAAGTGCGCCCGATGTGCTTGCACCAGACCGATACTTCGGCAACTTCATCGAAGCGGATGGGCGCCTTCCACTCGATGGTTTGTTTGACGAGCTGGTAGTCAAAAACGCCACTGATCAAATCCTCCGGCCGCGGCAGAATCGCGCGCAGGAATTCCAGGCTGGCCAGGTCTATGTAGTCGCCGTAGCGGGCATTGAACACCACTTTCTGCGCGTCACACTCGCCGTAGCGAACACGCAAGAGGTAGCGGAATTTCTGAGACATGAAGGATTCGAGTTCTCAACAGCGGAATTATGTCAAACTGCTGCTTTGCTATTCATTGAAAATATTCTGTCTGTGCCAGCAGATCGCGTTGTGATGCGGATATACGTTTGCTTTGGTCGGCAGATAAATCTTGTCCCGCTTGCTCGCTAGAGTCTGGAAGATTTCGTAGCCACCCATTTTTCCGAAGTCAGGCGGCATAGCTGTCACTCGTTTGGAAACGCGTACACAATAGTCATCCAATAAGGTAAACCATCCAGTATCAAAGGCCCAATGATGGAGGCGACATAACGCAATTGCGTTGTAAATGTCGTCCCGACCTAGCAACGAGTTGGGAACGATATGCGCCGCTTGAACCTCCCAGGTTAGCGAGTCAGGCGATTTAATTTTTAACCCACAAATGGCGCACTTGTAACCGTATGCCTCAACGACCGCTTGCCGAAAACCCCTTTCCCTCAAAGCCGTCACCCTCGTTATTGTTGTGACCGGCTTACTTTGATCGATCGGGTCATAGTTTTTTGGCCTCTGAGCTTCGATGAGCTTTTTAACTATCTTTTGAACCTCGAATGACTTGGTTGGAAGAATTGCCTTTCTTGAGACAGGAATATTCGAGAGCTTGAGTGCTTCATCGAAACCCTTCTCCGTGAGCATCCATTCTCTTTTTCGGGTCAGTTGCATTGTTTGAGTAGGACGCGACACCAAATCTCGCTTTGCTAGGGAGTCTGCGGCCCGGAACAATAACCTGTGCCAGAGCAGCGATTTCTTTAGACGATCTTGCTTGCGGTAAATAGTTTCCAAAACCGCTGAGCGCTGCTGCTCGCTGAGACCGAATGCGCCTGCAACTTCATCAACAATCTTTTGGCCGGAGGCAAATTCCTCGATGGTTCCGCCATGCTTGAGAAGCGAGCAAAGTAAAGTTTGCTCAACGGACTTTTGCGTCGGCATAGCAAACTGCGAAAGCATGTCGCTTTCGTAACTCATGTGGGGGATGCCGGCTTGGTTACGTTGATTTCGCCGCTTCCGTTGCAATGTGGACATGGAGCCATTTCCACTTGTTCAATCGCTCGGAGTTCGTAAAGGTATTCCTTATCCCACCACTTCCAGTTGGCAGACCGCTTCCTGTCTGTTCTCTTAATTCTGTGTTTTGAGGCAAAGGCATTAAGAGCAGCGCGTTCATTCTCTGCGTCGACGTAGTCGGAATGGTGATCGCTGGTTTCGCGATAGAAACTCTTGTAACCGATTCTAAATGTGCTCATGCGTTTCCCCGCCCGCGCATTTCGAGTATCAGTTCGATAACATAGGTACGGCGTTCGCTGTCAGCAACCCGCTCCGTGAGTTCAGGAAAAAGCTGCCAGAAGGTTTCAGCACCCTCAGCAACTCCGCGGAGATTGGTAAGAACCAATCAACGTACTCGTCCGGCTTGATGCCGCCGTAGGTGTTTTTGCGCTGGTCTGCGTAAGGTGGTGATGTGACGATCAAATCTATGCTGCACGCTTCAAGCTTTTTAAGCTCCTGCGTGCTATCTCCGAAAATGATCTTGGCTTCAACCGCTTTCATTGTTGAATACTACATCACTGCTTTGATTCCGAGCTGCTCAAAGCCTTTCGTATCGTAATTCTTGCGGAATAAATCACGCAGCTTTGCGGCCTGCTTATCGTAGGCCGCCTTGTCGCTCCAGGTATTGCGCGGATCCAGCATGGCGCTATCCACGCCGTCAACCGACTTCGGCATTTTCAGGTTGAATACGGGATGTTCGGTGGTGCCGGCTTTATCAATACTGCCGTCCAGCGCGGCATTCAACAGCGAACGGGTCAGCTTGATGGAGATGCGCTTGCCGGTACCATAGGCACCGCCGCTCCAGCCGGTATTGAGCAGAATGCAACGGGTTTTGTGCTGTTTCATTTTCCTGGCGAGGATGCCGGCGTACACGCTGGGCTTTTGCGACATGAAAGCCGCGCCGTAGCAGGCGGAGAACGCGGCCTGCGGTTCGGTGACGCCCACTTCGGTGCCCGCGAGCTTGGACGTGAAGCCGGAGACGAAGTGATACATCACGTCGTCGCTGTCGAGCACGGATACCGGCGGCAGCACGCCGAAGGCATCGGCAGTAAGCAGCACGATGGTTTCCGGATGCGGGCCACGCGCGCCGGGCGCGACGTTCGGATTCGAGGACAGCGGATAGGCGAAGCGCGTATTTTCGGTGATGGACTGGTCGGCAAGATCGAGTTCCTGCGGATCGGTATCTTCCAGTTTCTTGCTCGGCAGCGGCGGCACGTTTTCGATAATCGTGCCCGGCATGGATAGCGCCGCGGCGATGACCGGCTCGGCTTCCTTGTCCAGGTTCACGAGTTTGGCGTAGCAGCCGTTCTCGAAGTTGGAGATGCCACCATCGGTCCAGACATGCTCGTCGTCGCCGATGAGTTGGCGATCCGGATCGGCGGAGAGCGTGGTCTTGCCGGTGCCGGACAGGCCGAACAGGATGGCGCCGTCGCCACGCGCGCCGATATTGGCCGAGCAATGCATTGAGAGCTGGCCCTGTTCGGGCAGCAGGTAATTCATCACGGTAAACATCGTTTTCTTGACGATGCCACAGTAGTCCGCGCGGCCGAGCACCAGTGCTACCTTGTCCCTAAAGCTGACAATCACCGCGCGCTTGGAGAAAGCGCCGTCGCGCTCCGGATCGCAATGGAAGCTCGGCACGTTCAGCATGGTCCAGCGTTTGCCGTCCTCGTCCTTGACGCCTTTCACATCAGCCGGGAACATGACGCTGGAAAATAGTGCGTGGGTCGCAAACTCGCCCACGAAACGGTAGGGCGCTGCGTACAAGGGGTCCCAGGAGCAATAGACATCCTGCACGTAGAGGTCGCCGCCTTTCTGATTGAGGTGATCCACCACGCGTTTCAGCAGCGGGTGGAACTTACTGTTGTCGAACTTCTTGAACTCGTTCTTCCACCAGACTTTTTCGCTGATCTCGGGCCAGTCCACGCAGAAAGTGTCCTGGGTGGGGCGGCCGGTGCAGGAGGGGTCGGAATAAAACAGCAGCGGGCCTTTTACGCCCAGCTTGGTTGGATAGGCCTTTTGCTCGGTGTCCGGGCCATCCTTCATGATGCGGCCGCGGTCGTTCTTGATGGCCTCGAAGAAAAGCTGGTCGGTGCCCAGGTTGTATTTGTAATTGACGGTTTTGAGGCCGAGCAGCTTTTCCAGATCTTTGCGGAAATCCATAGCGTGAAAACCGGGGCTTGGCAGGGGTAAGGAGGCGGAAAGGCTACCGGGGGCGGGCCGACTGCGCAACTTGACAGGAAATATCGTTTTTGAGCCGTGCTAAGCTCAGATTCAGGTGCAGCGGATTGGGGCTCCCATGCCGCACGTATGGATCATCGCCCTATTGGTGAGTCTGACAGGAGCGGCCTACGCCGATTCCCCTGCGGGCGGTACTATTGCCCTGATTGAGATTGACGGCGCCATCGGCCCGGCTACCAGCCAGTATTTCGAACAGGCCAGCGAAGCGGCCGTGGCGAAGGGCGCCAAGCTCATCATCCTGCGGCTGGACACCCCGGGCGGGCTGGACGAGGCGATGCGCGACATCATCAAGCGCATTCTGGCCTCGGAGATTCCCGTAGTCACTTTTGTCGCACCGTCCGGCGCCCGTGCCGCCAGTGCCGGCACCTACATCCTGTACGCCAGCCATGTCGCGGCGATGGCGCCGGCGACCAACCTGGGCGCCGCCACGCCGGTACCGGTTATGGGTTCGCCGCCGGCCGCGCCCCCTGAACCCGCACCTGGGAAGTCCGGTCAGAAACCGCAGGAACTGCCGTCGGTCCGCCCTTCAGGTGAAACAATGGAACGCAAGGTGGTCAATGATGCGGCCGCCTATATTCGCGGCCTGGCGGAGCAGCGCGGCCGCAACGCGGACTGGGCCGAGCGCGCGGTACGCGAGGGCGTGAGCCTCTCGGCGGAAGACGCACTCAAGCTAAACGTAATTGATCTAATCGCCGCCGATGTACCCGAGCTGCTGCAAAAACTCGAAGGGCGGAAACTTAGGCTGGCCAAGGGGCCACTAACCTTGCACACCAAGGGTCTCACGGTCGAGCGCATCGAACCAACTTGGCGGCTTAAATTTCTGGCGGTAATCACCAATCCAGCCGTGGCTTATATTCTGTTGCTGCTGGGCATTTACGGGCTATTGCTTGAAGGTTATAGCCCGGGCGCCATTCTGCCCGGGGTGGTTGGCGGCATCTGCCTGCTACTGGCGCTTTACGCTTTTCAGATACTGCCGGTCAATTACGTCGGTCTGGCGTTGATTGCGCTGGGTATCGTCATGATCGTGGCCGAGGCTTTCGTGCCCAGCATGGGCGTGCTCGGCATCGGCGGCGTGATCGCTTTTGTCGCCGGTTCCATCCTGCTGATGGATACCGGTGTGCCGGGCTATGGTGTGCCACTGGGCATCGTCGGCGCGGTGGCGGCGGCGGCCGCAGGCGTGGTGTTGCTGACAATGGGGTTGCTGGTGCGCGCACGGCGCAGACCCGTGGTGACCGGCCAGGAGGCACTGCTGGATGCCCCGGCAGTCGCAATGGAAGACTTCATCGAGGAAGGCTGGGTGCATTTGGCGGGTGAGCGCTGGCGCGCACGCAGTGGCGTGCCGATTACGCGCGGGCAAGCACTGCGCGTCGTGCGGGTCGAAGGCTTGATCTTGACGGTGGAACCCAATCGCTTCCAAGGAGGCGCATCATGATGAGCATAGGTTGGACGCTGTTCGTTCTATTGGTCGTGGCCATCGCCAGCGCGATCAAGATCCTGCCCGAGTACGTGCGCGGCGTGATGTTCACGCTGGGGCGGTTTACCGGTGTGAAGGGCCCGGGTTTGGTGTTCGTGGTCCCGGTCATTCAGCGCCTGGTTCGGGTGGACCTGCGCACGGTGGTGTTGGATGTGCCGCCGCAGGACATCATCTCGCGCGACAACGTCTCGGTAAAGGTCAACGCCATCGTATTCTTTCGCGTGGTAGACGCCGCCAAGGCCATCATCCAGGTCGAGCGCTACTACGACGCCACCAGCCAGCTCGCGCAGACCACGCTGCGTTCCGTGCTTGGCAAGCACGAGCTGGACGAGATGCTGGCCGAGCGCGAAAAGCTCAACGTGGATATCCAGACCATTCTGGACAAGGCCACCGACGCCTGGGGCATAAAGGTCGCCAATGTCGAGATCAAGGCGGTGGACTTGAACGAGAGCATGATCCGCGCCATCGCGGCGCAGGCGGAAGCCGAGCGCAACCGCCGCTCGAAAGTGATCAACGCGGAAGGCGAGGCGCAAGCGGCGGAAAAGCTGCGCGAGGCGGCGGAAGTGCTGGCGATGCAGCCGGTTTCGGTGCAGCTACGTTATATGCAGACGCTGATTGATGTGGCCAGCAAGAACACCGCGACCATGGTGTTCCCGATGCCGCTGGACTTGCTCAGGTCGCTTGGCGGTAAGACGGAAAACTAGTCCTCCCACTTGGCCATGCCGGCGATGGCACGCAGATTGGTCTGGGTGTCCTCGCTGAACCAGTCGTTGATCAGCTCGTCAATGATCGCATCGCGGTGATTCAGCAGTTTATTTACGTCTTCGTGGAACGCGTCACGAACCGCATTCATGGCCGTGGTGGGCAAGGCCAGCAGCCGGCGACAATAGGCCAGCGCACAGGCCACCACGGTTTCCGGCGGCGCGGTTTCGTCCACCAGCCCGATTCTCAAGGCGTCTTCAGCTAGCAGCAGACGACCTTCCACGATCAGGCGTTCCGCCATGCGGGCGCCCACCAGCCGCGCCATCATCACCCGCACGGGATGCGGCACGGTCACGCCGGCCTGGACTTCATTCAGCCCTATCTGGAATTCGCCTCGGGCCATGATGCGATAGTCGCAAAACAGCGCCAATACCGTCGCACTGGCGGGCGCATGCCCGGTAATGGCGGCGACAATGGGGATTGAAGAGCGGCCCACTGCCTGGCACAGGTCGTGGAATGCGACGAAGTAACGCTGGGTCTCGCTGCGCTTCATCGAGAGAATTTCCGGCACATCCGCGCCGGCGGAGAACACGCCGTTCATCCCCGACAGCACGATGGCTTGCGCCCGTTCCCTGGGCGCCTGGGTAACGGCCTGCAGCAACTGGGAAACCAGCTCCAGATTAAAGGCGTTCTCCGGCGGACGATTCAGGCGCAGCTCAAGAACGGCCCCGTGCTTGATGTGCTCGAGCATGGTCAATCCCTTCCCCTCTTTTCCCCCGAGTATAGCGGCGCAGGGGCTTTTCGCGCGTAACGAGGCGCGGCCTGCTAGACGGGGGGCTTGCCCTTGAAAGTGCTCGCACCGAAATCGCCGAAAGGCTCGTCGCGGTCGCGCACTGCCTGCTTGAAGCCGGCTTCGGCCGCATGGGTTTGAAAGGCGTAGCCCTCTTTGGTGTGGCGGGTTATGCCGTCGAATATCGTGCCCAGTATCTGGGTGCTGTGCAGGCCGGCCGCCATGACGGTCTGGTTGATCAGGAGCTTCATCATGATGAGCTGGTTGACCGGCATTTTCGCAATGCGCGCCAGCAGGTTTTCGAAACGTTCGTCGAGTTCCGCCGCAGGCGCGCATTCCGTCGCCAGACCCCAGGCGACCGCCTCCTTGCCGTTGAGACAGTCGCCGGTGAAGAGCAGACGCTTGGCCTTCTCGATGCCGATGCGAAAGGCCCAGACGGACGTGGTGGGCGAGCCCCAGACCCGCGCGGGGGGATAGCCGATTTTCGCATCCTCACCAATCACCAGCAGGTCGGCGCACAGGGCCATGTCGGTGCCGCCGGCCACGCAAAAACCCTGCACCTTGCACACCACCGGTTTGTTGGCGTGGAACAGGGACATAAAGCCTTTCACATTGCGCGCCATCATCTGGTAGTCCAGCATCGGATCCCAGACGCTTTTCGGATGATGGTTCTGGGCGATCACGCTTGAATCCAGCGCCGAACCCTTTTGCGCGCTGTCGCCAAACGCCTCCTTGCCCATGTCCTGCGCGCTTTGCACCAGGTCGTAGCCGCCACAAAAGCCCTTGCCGCGGCCGGACAAGGCGATCACATGAACTTTCGGGTCAAGATCGGCCCGTTCCACGCAGGCCGCAAGTTCACGGGGTGTGTCTAGCGTAATCGCGTTGCCGCGTTCCGGGCGGTTCAGGGTGATGCGGGCAATGCGACCCGTCACCTCGTAAGTCATGGTCTTGAGCGCGTTCATAATGTGGGCTTACCCCTCCCCTTAATCCCCTCCACAGGGGGAGGGGAGACTCTATTTGCCGCTGCCCTGCACGACGCTGGCTTTGCTGATGATCACCTGCGTCTTGGGCACGTCACGGCCGAACGGCGGCGCCGCGCCGGTTGGCGTGCTGGCGATCTTGTCCACTACATCCATGCCCTCGATCACTTTGCCGAACACCGCATAGCCCCAGCTATCGAAGCTTGGGTAGTTGAGGTTGGCGTTATCCGCATGATTGATAAAGAACTGCGAACTGGCCGAGTGCGGTGCTGAGGTGCGCGCCATCGCGATACTGCCGCGGGCGTTCTTGAGGCCGTTCTTGGCTTCGTTCTCAATCGGCGCACGGGTCTTGCGCTCGGCATACTTCTCGTCGTAACCGCCGCCCTGGATCATGAAGCCCTTGATCACGCGGTGAAACACCGCGCCGTCGTAATGCTTGTCGTTGACGTACTGGACGAAGTTGGCGACCGTCTTGGGCGCCTTGTTCGCATCGAGCTCAAGCGTGATGTTGCCGAGTGAGGTCTCCAGCAAAACGTGTATAGATGAATTGGGCACAGGTTCAGCAGCAGTAGCAGCGTTCATTAACAGTCCTGACAGTAGAAGAAAAAGTAATGTTCTCATGGGTTCAAGTGGTCTTACTACGATAATCACATAGGTCGCGGATCACGCAGCGCGGGCACTCCGGCCGGCGCGCCTTGCAGACATAACGGCCATGCAGGATAAGCCAATGGTGCGCGTCCTGCATGAATTCCTCGGGCACGACTTTCATCAATTTGTCTTCCACAGCGCGTGGGGTTTTACCGCGCGCAAGTCCGGTGCGGTTGGCGACACGGAAGATATGCGTATCCACCGCAATGGTCGGCTGGCCGAAGGCCGTATTGAGCACCACGTTCGCCGTCTTGCGGCCGACGCCGGGCAGGGCCTCCAGCGCCTCGCGCTTGCCCGGAACTTCGCCACCGTGCTGTTCGACCAGCGCCCGACAGGTCGCGAGGATGTTTTTGGCCTTGCTGTTGTATAAGCCGATGGTCTGGATGTAGGGCCTGAGGCTTTTCTCGCCCAATTTGAGGATGGCTGCGGGTGTATTGGCGACCGGAAAAAGCCTGGCGGTGGCCTTGTTCACCCCGACATCGGTGCTTTGCGCCGACAGAATCACCGACACGAGCAGCTCGAAGGGCGTCTCGTACTTGAGTTCTGTGGTGGGCGCCGGATTGGCCGCTCGCAACCGGCGGAAAATCTCCGCGCGCGTACCTGGACTCACGATGGCTTATCCGCCAGCGCGCGCGCTGCCACGAGTTCAGACGTCAGCCGGTGCTGCCAGTCGTCTAATGCCTTCACCCGCTCTGCTTCCAGACGTTTCAGGCGTTGCTGCCGGGCGCTGAAACGCTGGCGCGCGCGGTTCGCTTTGCGCTGCTGGTCAGGATTAGCCGACGATAGCGACCAGCCAGTGGCCGCCATCTCCACCGGAACCATCTGGATGCAATCCACCGGGCAGGGCGCGATGCACAATTCACAGCCGGTGCACTCGTCGGCAATCACCGTATGCATCAGTTTCGCCGCACCCAGAATCGCGTCCACCGGACAGGCTTGAATACATTTGAAGCAGCCGATGCAGATTTGTTCGTCAATCACCGCCGCGGCTCTTGGCTTGGTGACGCCGTGGCCCAGATTCAGGGATTTGATCTCGCGGCCCAGCAACTCGGCGAGCGCGTGGAGGGTCGGCTCCCCGCCGGGTGGACACTGGTTGATGTCTGCGGCGCCGCCAGCAATCGCCTCCGCATACGGACGGCAGCCCGGGAAATTGCATTGCCCGCAGTGCGTCTGCGGCAGTAGGGCGTCTATTCGCTCCGTCAGGGCGGCCACAGTGGCCGTAGTCGTGCTTGGCATGGTGCGAGTTTGCCAGACTGCGCTGCGTGAGGAAAAATGGGCAGCCGCAGCGCCGGCCAGACTCGCATCTGGCACTATGACTCCCCATGCTTAAGCTGAAATACGAACTTGAGTTCGCCGATCTCTATCGCCGGGAAGGCCTGCAACGGCTGGACGCGGCGTTTTTGGATTTTCTGGGGGAAGCCGACAGAGCACTGCGCACGCAGCTTGAGACCGCGCGTGCCAATCCCGACGCTTTAAGCGCGAAGCAGGAATCGGCACTCCTGATCGCGCTTGGCCCGCAGTTGGAAGATTTCCTGGCAGCTTTGTTCGGAATTCAGGCCGAGATGCAAGCCCTGGCTGCCAGTCATCACCGGCTTGCGCCGCTGTATAGCTGCAAGCGCCTGTTCGTACAGCGCAAAGCGATGAAGCATGTGAAGCCGGAAGAAGCCGCCGGCTTCGACGGCCCGGCGCTGGAGACAGCGCTCGAGCAGAGCATGGGTAAACCCTTCGAGGAGCTAGCTTTCGCGGTCGCCATCGCCGGCTGGCAGCAGGACGAAGCGGCCAACGCTGAATCGCTGGAAATGGCCACGCGCTACGCCGCCTGGTCGGTGCATACGCCGGCTGGCCATGCGCGGCATCGCCACGGGGTATTGTTCAAGGCGCCGCACAAGCTCGATTTCGAGCATTTGGTGCCGCTGCAAAGCGAAGTCGCTAAGGGCGCAATTGTGTTTCGGATTCCGGTAGCACATCTGCGCCGCCGCGAAGGTTTTGCCCTGACCGATGCCGGCACCGATCTCAGGGGTGCACTGGATGAGGTCAATTACTGCATCTGGTGTCACGAACAGGGTAAGGACTCCTGCGCCAAGGGCTTGAAGGAAAAAGGCGCGGTGGACGGCGGCGCGGCAGCCTTCAAGAAGAGCCCCTTCGGCGTGACGCTGGCCGGCTGCCCGCTGGAGGAAAAGATTTCCGAATTCCAGATGCTGAAAGCGCAGGGCCTGTCGGCGGCGGCGTTAGCGGTGATTATCGTGGATAACCCGATGACGGCGGCCACCGGCCATCGCATCTGCAACGACTGCATGAAATCCTGCATTTACCAGAAGCAGGAGCCGGTCAATATTCCGCAGGCCGAGACCCGCAGCCTTAAGGACATTCTCGAACTGCCTTGGGGTTTTGAGATTTACAGCCTGCTGACGCGCTGGAATCCGCTCAATCTGCGCCGGCCGCTGCCCTTGCCTGCGAGCGGACGGCGCGTGCTGGTGGTCGGCCTGGGTCCAGCCGGTTTCACGCTGGCGCATCATCTGATGAACGACGGGCATGTCGTTGTCGGCATAGACGGACTCAAGATCGAACCCTTGCCGGCGAAGTTTTCGGGGGTCGAAGCGGATGGCCGGCGCGTGGCTTTCGAGCCGGTACGCGATGTCAACGAGATATATGAGGGGCTGGACAGCCGCGTGATGGCGGGTTTCGGCGGTGTTGCGGAATACGGCATCACCGTGCGCTGGGACAAGAATTTCCTCAAGCTCATCCGTCTGCTGCTGGAGCGGCGTGAACAGTTCGCGCTATTCGGCGGCGTCCGCTTCGGCGGCACGCTGACGGTGGACGAGGCTTTCGCCCAAGGCTTCGATCACATCGCGCTTGCTGCGGGCGCCGGCCGGCCGACAGTGCTGGAGATGCCGAATGGTTTGGCGCGCGGTGTGCGCACCGCTTCGGATTTCCTGATGGCCTTGCAGCTCACCGGTGCGGCCAAGGCCGAGTCCATCGCCAATCTGCAGGTACGTTTGCCGGTGGTGGTCATCGGCGGCGGCCTTACCGCGATTGATACCGCGACCGAGTCCCTGGCCTACTATCCATTGCAGGTCGAGAAATTCCTGCATCGCTACGAAACCCTGGTCGCTGCGCGCGGCGAGGCGCAGGTACGCGCTGGTTGGGGCGCGGAAGAGCTTCTTATCGCAGATGAATATCTGAGCCACGCGCGCGCTATCCGTGCCGAACGCGCCGCTGCAGCGAAAGAAAGTCGTGAAACACGTGTTCTCGAGCTGCTGCAATCCTGGGGCGGCATCACCATCGCTTACCGCAAGCGGCTGATAGACAGCCCGTCCTACACTCTCAATCACGAAGAAGTACAGAAGGCGCTTGAGGAGGGTATCCGCTTCGCGGAATGCCTGAGCCCGACAGGTGTGGAGCTTGACGAATTCGGCCACGCGCGCACGATCCGCCTCGCCAGACAAATACGCAGCGAGGACGGCAAATGGAGCGAGGGCGAACCGATCGAGCTGCCGGCCCGCAGCATTCTGGTCGCCGCCGGCACTCAGCCGAACACCGTGCTGGCGCGCGAAGACGCGACCCACTTCAAGCTCGACGGCCGCTACTTCCAGGCCTGCGACGAGAGCGGCAATCCGGTCAAACCCGAACGCGCCATCTCGAAACCGAAAGCGGTGAATGTGCTCTTGTCGCGTCAGCCGGACGGGCGCTTCATCAGCTACTTCGGCGATTTGCATCCGTCCTACTTCGGCAATGTGGTGAAGGCGATGGGCGGCGCCAAACAGGGCTACCCGGTGGTGAGTCGCGTGCTGGGTCAGATACCGCCGGCCACGAAACTGGATGACGCTGCTTTTCTCAGCGCGCTGAATCATGATTTGCGCGCGACCGTGCATGAGGTGATCCGGCTCACACCCGACATCGTCGAGGTCGTCATCCGTGCGCCGCGGGCGGCGCGCCGCTTCCAACCCGGACAGTTTTACCGTCTGCAGAATTTCGAAACGCGCGCGCCGGCGGTAGATGGCACGCGGTTGGCAATGGAGGGTCTGGCGCTCACCGGCGCCTGGGTAGATCGTGACAAGGGCCTGATCTCCACCATCGTGCTCGAAATGGGTGGCTCGGCCGATCTGTGCGCCATGCTGCAGCCGGGCGAACCGCTCGTGCTGATGGGCCCGACCGGTACGCCGACCGAGATTCCTTCCGGCGAGACCGTCATTCTGGTTGGCGGTGGGCTGGGCAATGCGGTGCTGTTTTCCATTGGCCAGGCCTTGCGCGCGGCCGGTAGCCGCGTGCTGTACTTCGCCGGCTACAAGAAAATGCTGGATCGCTACAAGGTGCATGAAATCGAGGCTGCGTCGGATGTGGTCGTCTGGTGTTGCGACGAACGGCCCGGCTTCGAGACCGACCGCCCGCAGGATTACACCGTGGTCGGCAATATCGTGCAGGCCATGACCGCGTATGCGGCCGGCAAGCTCGGCGAGCAGGCCATCCCATTCAACGATGCCGACCGCCTTATAGCCATCGGCTCGGATCGGATGATGGCGGCGGTAGGTGCGGCGCGGCACACAGTGCTAAAGCCTTATCTCAAGCCGCATCATTTCGCGATCGGTTCGATCAATTCGCCGATGCAGTGCATGATGAAGGAGATTTGCGCACAGTGCCTGCAGCCGCATGTGGATCCTGCGACCGGCCAGACGACCTACGTGTTTTCCTGTTTCAACCAGGACCAGCCGCTGGATCAGGTCGACTTTCCCGCGCTGGCCGCGCGGCTGAAGCAGAATTCAGCGCAGGAAAGACTGACTGCACAGTGGATTGATCACTGCCTGATCAGGTTGCATCGTCGTCCCGCAATGGCCTGACATCAAACAGCTCAGCGGCGATTAATTCGTTGCAGCCGAAGCAGTGGTTTCCGGCGCATGCTTGCGGTTGACGATGTAACCGAAAGCAGCCGCGGTAAAAAACATCAGAATGCCGTAGACCGCCGCCGGCACGGCCATCGCCGTGTTGTTAAGCAGGAAAGGACTGGTGGCAATCGCAATCGCCAGCGTGCCGTTGTGAATGCCGATTTCCATGCCGATGGCAATGCGCTGCCGTTTGCTGATATTGACCAGCGTCGGCAGGAAGTAGCCGATCAGCATGCTGATCACGTTGAAGCACAGCGCCGCCAGACCCACCTCTTTAATATAGCCCCCAACATTGCTGCGTTCGCCATACAGCAAAATCACGATCACCAGCACCAGCAACAGTGCAGACATGATCTTGACGGGCTTCTCCATGGTATTGGCGAAGCCCGGCGCGTACCTGCGAATCACCATGCCGATCGCTACCGGCCCCAGCACGATCACAAAGACCTGAATCATCTTCGAGAACTGCAGCGGCAGCACCTTGCCTTCGCCCATGAAGTGCACCAGCGCGAGATTCACAAAAAACGGAATGCTGAGCAGCGTTAGCACGCTATTGACGGCGGTCAGCGTGATGTTGAGCGCCACATCGCCATGCGAAAGATGGCTGTAAAGGTTTGCGCTGACGCCGCCGGGGGAAGCGGCCAGCAGAATCATGCCGACGGCCAGCGCCGGTGCGAGCCCGAAGGCCTTGACGATAAAAAAGCAGACCACCGGCAGCACCAGCATCTGGCAGAACAAGCCGACGAAGACCGCGCGCGGATAAACCAGCACGCGGGTAAAGTCGGCAATCGTCAGGGACAGGCCCAAGCCAAGCATGATCACGCCCAGGGCAGCAGGCATGAAAATAGTTGTGATGGCCGGTATCACGATGCACTCCTCACTCTGGTCGGCACTCTTGCGGCGCCTTTGTAAGTGAGGCTAACCCAGATCATCCTTTACTTCACCTTCATACCCGGCTGAGCACCGCTGTCAGGCGAGAGAATAAACAGCTCCTTCCCATCGGCACCCGCGGCCAGCACCATTCCCTCGGACAGGCCAAATTTCATCTTGCGCGGCGCAAGATTGGCGACGACCACAGTGAGACGTCCCTCAAGCTGCTCTGGCGTGTAGGCTGATTTAATGCCGGCGAACACCTGACGCGAGCCGAGTTCGCCCAAGTCCACGGTGAGCTTAAGTAACTTGTCTGCGCCGTCCACGTGTTCTGCTTTGGCAATGCGCGCGATGCGCAAATCCACCTTGGCGAAGTCATCTATTGAGATAGGTGCTGCCCCTCCCCCTGCGGGAGGGGATTGAGGGGAGGGGTCTGTAGTTGACATGACTGACAAGTCCTCTTTGGATTTTTCCACCATCGTCGCTACTGCTTCTGGCTCAACACGCGCGAGAAGATGCTCGTACGCGTTGATTCGATGCCCCGCCGGAAGAAGTCGGGAGTGATCCTCCCAGGTCAGTGCATGGTTTACGCCGAGAAAACCTTCTACGCTTCTTGCAAGCTTTGGTAAGACCGGTTTGAGATAAATTGTTAGCAGTCGGAACATCTGGATCGCGTTTGTACATATCCAGTGCAAGTTCTGTTTCTGCTCAGGCGATTTCACCAACGTCCAGGGTGCAGCGTTGTCTATAAACCGATTGACGTCATCCGCAGCTAACATGACCTCCCTGAGTACATATCCATAATCACGCTTTTCGTACATCTCACTGAGGATCGGCCCGAGCGCCTGTAGGCGTTCGATCGGATAAACCGGCTGCCCGTCACTTAGGCGTCCATCAAACAGTTTTGTGAGGAAGCCCGCACAGCGGCTCGCGATGTTTACGTATTTGCCAACCAAGTCGCTGTTGATGCGCGCAATGAAATCCTCAAGGTTGAGGTCAATGTCCTCCGCCCCGTCGCTCAGCTTGGCGGCGTAGTAGTACCGCAGATACTCCGGGTTTAGATGCTTGAGATAAGTCTCGGCGCGGATAAAGGTGCCGCGCGATTTGCTCATCTTCGCGCCGTTCACCGTCAGATAGCCGTTGACGTTCAGCGCCTTCGGCGGTTTGAAGCCCGCGCCTGTCAGCAGTGCCGGCCACATCAGCCCGTGGAAATTCACGATGTCCTTACCGATGAAATGCCACATCTCGATCGTCGAATCAGCCCGGATGAAATCCTCAAAGCTTTCTGAAATCCCCCCACCCGCTGCGCGTGCTCCCCCCTTTTGTAAAGGGGGGAGGGGGGGATTTGCGACGCGACGGCTCAGATAGTGTTTCAGGCTGGCGAAGTAGCCAATCGGCGCATCCAGCCAGACATAAAAGTATTTGCCCGGTGCGCCCGGAATCTCGAAACCGAAGTAGGGCGCGTCGCGTGAGATGTCCCAGTCTTTCAGGCCGGTTTCAAGCCACTCCTTGAGCTTGTTCTTGACCGAGCTGTGAAGAACTGTGTCCGGGTCGCTCATCCAGCGCCGCAGAAAATCCGCAAACCCGGAAAGTTTGAAGAAATAATGTTCGGATGGTTTCAAAACCGGCTTTGCGCCTGAAACCACAGAGTAAGGATTCTTCAGGTCTGTCGGTGAGTAGGTGGATGCACAGTTCTCGCAGGCATCACCGTATTGATCTTTGGCGCCGCACTTGGGGCATTCACCCTTTATGTAGCGGTCCGGCAGAAACATCTGCTTGACCGGATCGAAGTATTGCTCGATCGAGCGCTTGTCGATGTGTTGTGCTTTGTCCAGCCGGCGATAAAATTCCTCGGAGAGTTCTTTGTTTTCCGGCGAGTGCGTCGTGTGGTAGTGATCGAACTCGACCAGAAAGCCTTTGAAGTCGCGTTCATGCTCGCCTTGTATGCCGGCGACGAACTGTTCGGGTGCGACCCCGGCTTTCTCTGCCGCCAACATGATAGGCGTGCCGTGCGCGTCGTCGGCACAGACATAGGTGACGTCGTGCCCCTGCATGCGCTGAAAGCGCACCCAGATGTCCGCCTGGATATAGCCCACCAAGTGGCCCAAATGAATCGGGCCGTTGGCGTAGGGCAGGGCGTTGGTGACGAAGATGCGGCGGGGCATACGAGTCTGGCCTGGCGTGGCCGCGTATTTTGCCACTTTCGTTCAGTTTCGGTTCAGCGGCTGTTCAGCGGCGCGGGAGTAGGTTGACTTCGTCAGCTATGAAACCAGGTGTCGTCATGCGTCTCTTCGCCCTTTCATTCATCGTCCTGCTCGCCCTGCTGGGCACAAGCCCACCGGCTGCCGCCGAGCACCGGTACCACTACGACTACTATCCGGCTTACCCCATCTACCATGCCCGCGACCGCGGTCTGTGGTTCTGGCTGGATTCCGGCAACTGGCGCTTCGGTGCCGCCTTGCCGCTGTTCTATCACCGCTATCTGTATGACCCCGTAGTGCTGTACTACGACAATCCCCGGCCGTACGTGTACCACCACCACACCGTGCGGAGATACCCGCCACGCCACGTACATCATCACCACTATCGGCCGCCGGTGCATCATTACTATCAGCACTCATCCCGACCCGGCCACCACTTCAATCGGCCCCGTGATCATGATCGGCACTGGGGTGATGGTCGCCGTAATCGGGATCGCCGGCACGGTTGGGACGGGCGGCGCGATCATGACCGGCGCGACCACGATGGTCGTGGCAATCACCACGGCCGGGGTGATCGCGATGGTCGAGGCAATCACGGCGGCAGGCGAGAGCATGACGGCAGAGGTGACCGCGGCGGTAGAGGCGATCACGGTGGCCGAGGTAATCGTGGCGGAGATCGTGGAGGTGGCCAGGACCGCCGTTAGCAAGACATGGGATAAAATCGGCGCTCCGAAAACGAGCGCCGATTAATGCCTACAACCCCACGTCCGGGTCTTCCGGGCGTAAAACACCTCATCGCGGTTGCGAGCGGCAAGGGCGGGGTGGGCAAGTCCACGGTTACCGCCAATCTGGCGCTGGCCTTGCAAGCCGAGGGTTACAAGACCGGTGTGCTCGACGCCGATATCTACGGGCCCAGCCAGCCGCTGATGCTGGGCGTTCGCAACGCGAAGCCAGCTTCGCTCGATGGCAAGCGCGGCCAGCCAGTGATGGCCCATGGCTTGCAGACCATGTCGGTTGGCTATCTGATCGAGGAAGACGCGCCGATGATTTGGCGTGGACCGATGGTGACGCAGGCCTTGCATCAGCTTTTGTTTGATACTGCCTGGGACGGTCTGGATTTTCTCGTCATTGACTTGCCGCCCGGCACCGGTGATGTGCAGCTCTCACTGGTGCAGCGCATTCCGCTGTCTGGCGCGGTGATTGTGACGACGCCGCAGGAGATTGCACAAACCGTCGCGCGCAAGGGGCTGAAGATGTTTCAGAAAGTCAGCGTGCCGGTGCTCGGCGTGATCGAGAATATGAGTACCCACGTCTGCTCGAAATGCGGACACGAGGAAGATGTTTTTGGCGCCGGTGGCGCCGACAAGCTGGCCGCGCAGGAAGGGGTGCCCGTGCTTGGCCGCCTGCCTCTGGATCTGAGCATTCGAGAGCGTGGCGACAAAGGCCGGCCGACGGTCGTCGCCGATCCCGACAGCCGCGCCGCCCAGGCTTTCCGCGAGATCGCGCGGCGCGTTGTAGACAGAATGCAGGCGACTCAGGGCGCTGCCGCTTTCCCTAAAATTACGATTGAAGAAAGCTGAACGGAAACCACATGAGCATCAAAGCCGACAAATGGATTCGCCGCATGGCCACGCAAGGTATGATCGAGCCCTTCTCAGCCGAGCAGGTGCGGCTGGCCAACGGCCACAAGATCGTGAGCTACGGCGTATCGAGTTATGGCTACGACGTGCGCTGCGCGGACGAATTCAAGATTTTCACCAACATCAATTCCACGATTGTCGATCCCAAGGCTTTCGATGCTAAAAGCTTCGTGGATTTCAAGGGCGACTGCTGCGTGATTCCGCCCAATTCCTTTGCGCTGGCGCGCACCGTGGAGTTCTTTCGCATCCCGCGCAATATCCTGACCATCTGCCTCGGCAAGAGCACCTACGCGCGCTGTGGCATCATCGTCAACGTGACGCCGCTGGAGCCGGAGTGGGAAGGCCATGTCACGCTTGAATTCTCGAACACCACACCGCTGCCAGCCAAGATTTACGCGAATGAGGGTGTGGCCCAGATGCTGTTCCTCGAGTCCGACGAGGTCTGCGAAACCAGTTATCGGGACCGCGGTGGCAAATACATGGGGCAACGTGGTGTTACGTTGCCGAAGACGTAAATTTCACATTCCCCCCTCACTCTTCTCTCTCCTTCAAGGGAGAGAGGACAAGGTGCCGCTGCGCGGCTCGACGTACATGGACAGGGGCGGCAAGTACATGGGGCAGAAGGGTGTGAGTTTGCCCAAGACTTGACAGGTGCGTTTTATTTACTGGGCCGGATTCAGCCCCTCTGATAACGCTCCAGCAGACCCGGCGCCCAGCGTTTGAGCGTGTGCGCCAGGAACGCTTCGCGGCCAATTCTGACGATGGCCTGATTTCGCCGGATACCGGTCAGCGTGCGAGCGGCGACCGTTTCGGGTTTCAGGCCGCGCTTGAAGTCCCTTTGGACGTTCTGCAGAACCTTCGGGGTGTTCATCCTGCCGACGACTTTCACCTTGCCTTCAATCGGTGTCCGGACGTAGCCCGGGCATACGACGGTGACGCCGATGCCGTGCCGGTGCATCTCGGCACGGAGACACTCCGATAATCCCATGACGGCAAACTTGCTGGCGCAGTAGGTGCTCATGCCGCGCTGACCGGCAAAGCCGGCCACGGAAGCAATATTGACTACATGCCCACCTTGTTTTCGTGCGGTCATTTTCGGCAGAAACGCGCGACAGCTGTGTACTACTCCCATCACGTTGATGTCATGCAGCCGCCGCCAGTCCTCGGCAGGCACTTCGGTCACGAGGCCGGCCATGACAACACCGGCGTTATTGATGAGGAGGTCCACAGCGGGGACGCGGCCATGAGCGAAATCCGCGAGCGCCTGCACCTGTGTTTCGTCGGTAACATCCGCGCTGAAAGTCAAAGTCTCCGCGCCCAGCACTGCGCACTGGGCGCGCACCGTTTCCAGACGTTGGGCATCACGTGCGGTCAGAATCAGCCGCGCGCCCTCCCGTGCAAGCGCCAGCGCGATCGCCTCACCAATGCCGCTGTTGGCGCCTGTGATCAAGGCAACTTTTTCTCTAAAGCTCTCCATCTCAACGCACCGTAAACAGACCGCGCTTTGCGGGTACCCACCACAGCAAACCGAAAATCAGCGTCAGAACGAGTACGCGCACGGGCTCAGGATTACGGGGCTTCAGCACGCGAAAGGCCAGCGGAATCTCGAGCACATGTGCAATCAGGATGATGACCGCGAGCAGCACAATCCAGTGCGAGGTCTGACCCTGCCAGGCGAGACCCAGCGCGACGATATAAAGCAGGCTTAAGCCGAATAACTGCGCGATCCAGAAACTACGATTGTTCAACATGAAGTACTCCTTAAAGGTCGTGAAAAGGAAATTCTGACTTGGAAACGACAACGTCCGTAACGAACCAAAGCTACCGGGCATGGCTCACTTCATACCAGATTGGCGAGGCCCAGGCGCGCTCCTCGATCGTCAGGAAAGTATTGCGCCCTCGAAACGAACCGGGCGCACCGTCGATAACGCAGCAACCTTCGTAGCCTTTGAAGCCGCTTGCTTCGCTGAACATCCCGTTGGTGGGGTCGAGCCTGCTGCAGTCCACTTTCTTCTCGACATTGCACTGCCAGGCCGACCAGCGGCAGGACGGCACCTCAAGTACACGCGCGTAGTAATAGGCATCCTGCGCCGCGTTGAACTCCGGATCGGTCCACACGGTGCAGAGCTGTTCCGGATGCGTGCCCACGCGCACGCTGCAATCATCTATGGACGGACGTTCTATTCGGTCGCGCGTGCGTGCTACGCGCTCGAACACCTTCACGCGCGGCTTGCCCTGCACATCGACCCAACCCTTGACGATGTCGATCTGCTGCAGCGGATAATTTTCTGGATCCTGCTGGGCCCATACCGCGATTTGCGGCGACCGGCCAGCTTGATTCGGGGTGGGCGGGGGCATATCGCCGCCCATTAGTGCACCGGGAATAGCGCCAGTACCTACCGGGTTCACACCCGCTGCCAGCTGCCCGCAGATGTTCGCGGGCAATTCCCAGCCGCCGACCGTGCGAATCTTCATGCGCGGACCGGAGGTACCCCAGCTTTCGCCGCGATGCAGCGCATCCCAGATTCCGTCGCGGGTGTTCTCGGGTGCCCACACACCGGCCAAGCCGCCGGGGTTCAGCGTCCGCGCGAAATCGAGAAAGCGGCGATTGCTGCAATTGGCGGGATCGGCCGGATCGCCGCTGTCGCAGGCCCAGAAGCCGAGCAGCTCTTTGGGCTCGTCGTCCAGCACACCGCCGTGCCCGACAAAGTTTCTTTCCCCTACACTTCCGGAAATGCCGTTGTGCGTGTCACTTGCGGCGACGATATTCGCCTTGTAGGGGTTGACGCCGAGCGTCTGCTTGATCGCCAGCCCTTCCGCCATCGCGTTGCGATAGTAGTCCAGCGCATGCGTGCAGTTGCCGGTGCCTGCCGCCTCGGGATCACTGGCCGGGCGTGACCGCCCGTCGGGGCCCGTGGTCACGCAGCTATCCACCACGTTGTTGCCGGCCGAGCGGTGGCTGCAGAAGTTGGGATCGGTCAGGGGATCACCCTTGCAGAACTGCGCGCAGCTTGCAGGGTCATCCGGCTGGCCGCGGCAGACGCTCTTGTTGATCTCGAAATCGCAGGACGATTCCTCGCCGTCCAGATAGCTGCCTTCAAGACCCACCGCGCATTCGGATTGGCCCTTGTGTTGCGTGATTTCCACTGCACGGTCGAGGCTGCGGCGCAACCGCGCGTCCGCCGGCGTCATCGGGAAGTAGATATCCGTGGATTCAATCTTGCGCCCCACTGGTACGCCTGTGCCCGGCTCCATCGGCAGCCACATGCGGCCATCGGACAGGTTTGCGTTGTGCGGAATGGTCAGTACGTCGCAACCCGGAATGGATTTACAGAACAGATTGAGATGATCGAAAAGGTCGTAGTCGTCGTTGCCATTCTGCGGATTCAGCGCGGTATCCGGACGCACCGAAGGGAACACCACCAACGGCGTGTGGCTGCTGTCGCCCTTGAAGATGACATTGCGATGGAACATCTGCGATTGTTCATTGGAGCTGTACTCATAACCGTGCAAGGTGGTGAAGGTGCAGGGTTCGTTTTCCTCTTCGTTGATCTGTTTGGTGGTCAACCACGCCGTGATGTTGGTGGGGCTTTGCGCCAAGAGGGACTGCAACAACTGCTGTTGCAAAGGTGTCTCGCCCTGCGCGATCGGCACGATGTTGTCGCGGATGCCCTGACCGATCGCCTGATCGCACAACTGCTGCGTTAGCGGGGTCAAGGCGCAGGTGTTGATGAAGCCCCCGAGGAATTCGGCATGGTCGGTCACCGCGTTGAAATCGAGCGGCCGGCCGATGCTGACCTCGCGTTGCTGGGTGTACGGATCATTGCTGCCCAGACCTGGCAGGCCACCCACCTCACCCTTGGCGAAGCGGTGCGCGGCGCGCGGGTCATTGGCGGCATTGAAGAAATAGGCGTCGAGCGAATATGACGTGTGCGTGTGCAGGTCGCCGAAGTAGGCGTTCTTGCGTCCTTCTCGGTAATCCACGCAGCGCCCGGCGACGGGCCCGGTATCCGGTGGCGGTGCGAACGGCGGCTCGCCGTTGCCATTGCTGCCGCCACTCCCGCCGCCGCAGGCCGAGAGCAGACATGCACCGAGAATCAATAGCGGTCGTCGCTGCATTTCAAATCCCCTGCCACAGCGTGGCGGACCACAGCACGCTGCGATCCAGCGTCCAGTACACCGCGATGCCGCCAAGCAGTGTCACAGCAACAGCGTTCCAGCTTGCAGAGCTTTCCCGGCCGCTCAAGCGGCGCAAGGCTGCCAAGGCCAGCAAGATCGCGCCGACAAAAATCAGTTGCCCGATCTCGACACCGAGGTTGAACAGGAACAAGGCCCAGCCACGCGCCTGGTTCGGCAGACCGATTTCACTTAACGCGCCGGCGAAACCGAATCCGTGCAGCAATCCGAAGACAAAAGCCACTAGCCAGGGTTTACGCAGCGTCAGGCTGGCGCGCAGTCCGCATGCAAGGCGTGGCTCATGACTGGCCAGTTCCACCGCAAGCAGTGCGATGCTTAACGCAATCAGGAGTTCTACAGGCTTAGGCGGCAGACCCCAGATCCCCAACATCGCCAGCGCGAGCGTGAGACTGTGCGCCACCGTGAACGCGGTCAGCGCAGCCACCAGCATGCGTAAGCCCTTGCCTGACTTGCGGACGACCAGCATCAATCCCAGCACGAACAGCAGGTGATCGGGGCCGAGCAGGATGTGTTCGATGCCGATGGGTAGATAGGCCGTGAGGCGCGGCGTTGCTTCCGGATGCGTGCGCTGCTCAAGCACAACCGCGGGGTCGTGGCGATCCAGAGCAATGATTTGCGTCGCGCCGCTGGAGAAGCGTGCCGAAATCAGGCCCTCCGGCGTGCGTGGATCCAGCCCCTCGAACCGGAACTGTTTCCCGGCCAGCCCGTTGGCGCAGTGCAGGCGCCATTCGCGCACGATGCGGCGCGGCTCGCGTTGCACCCGCGATTCTCCAAGCACCGTGCACGCCGGATCAAAGCGGGGCACCACTGCAGTTGCGCGGCCATCACGCGTCAGCGGTGTTTTCAGTGTCGCCACCACCACACCGCCGGCGCCTTCGTCCAGATGCAAGGCGACGGTCTGCAGCTCGTGCGCGGCAGCCGGCAACGCTAGTGCCAACCCGGCCAGGATGAACGGGTAGCACCAAGCTCTAGTCATCCGGATGCGCCCACGATCTCGATCCTGTACTGCGCACGCAGGCGTTCCAGCGCCTGCTTGATCAAGACCTCGCGTTGCGCGGTCTGGTAATCCCGTCGCACGCGCTCGGCGACCGCGCTCAATACGCCTGGGCGAAATGCGGCACGGCGGGTGATGCGCACTAAATGCAGGCCGAAGCTGGACGCTACCGGGCCGGACCACTGGCCCTGTGGAAGCTTGGCGAGCGACTCCGCGAAATCAGGGCCGAAATCGCGTCGCAGTTGCGTATTCTCGGCATCAACCACGATCTGACCGGTCAGGAATGCATCTCCCAGTCCGACGAATTGCTGCGGCGCTTGCGCAAGCCTTGCTCCGATACGGCGCGCTTCGTTGGGTAGTGCGGAGCCATGCCGGCCACGGCTCAGGAAGACATGCTCGAAGCTCAGGGCCGGCCCGTGTCCGTAGCGCTCCGGATGCTGGTCCAGCCAAGCCTGCAAGTCTGCCTCGGAGGGGTCGGTCAGCGGCTGCGCGCTATCGAGCAGCAAGCGCATTTTCTGCGTGAGCTGCCGGTGCACGATGAGATCCCGTCGGTCCAGACCCAGTGCCAGTGCTTCGCGGTAGAGCACCTGTTCGTCAATCCAGCGGTCGAGGCGGGCCTGCACTTCATCAGCCCGCGGCTCGCGACCCTGTTCGGCGCGAATGGCGTCGCGCAGCGCGGCCTGCTGAGAAGCCGTCACCACGATGTGGGCTGCAGCGTCATCTCCGGCGCCAACCGCACCGTTCACGATGCGATCCACCCCAAAGATCGCAACTCCCAGCAGCAGGAAAGCTGTGATGGGCTCGTGCAATGCCGCGCGAACGACAGATCTCATCCTCGCCATGATGGTTCCTCCTTCCTGCCACCCTGAACTAGACAACTCAGTTTCAATTCTTCATAACCGGAGCCAGATCAAAGCGCATGCGGTCTTCGCCCAGTACGATCTTGCCGTCAAATGCCGCGGCCGTAGCTTTCATGAAGATGCGCCGCGCGATGGCGTTCGGCAGCGGCGGAAAGACATGCGTCAACACGAGTTGCCTCACCCCTGCCTGAGCGGCGACTTCCGCGGCCTGCACGGGGGTGGTGTGATAGTCGCGCACATCGGCGGCAAGCTTGGCGAAACGCGCAAAGCCCGTCTCGCGCGCACGCGCGGAGGCGCGGTCGGTCAGATGCACTGCCAGGGCTTCGTGCAGCAGCAGGTCGGCGCCCTTCGCGTTCTGGATAGTGGCGGAAGTCTTGGTGGTGTCACCGCTGACCACGACCACGCGGCCGGCGTATTCGATCCGGTAACCAACAGCCGGATGCACGGGTGCGTGCTGCACACGGAAAGCACTGACTTTCACACCGTTACGCTCGAATACGGGCACGGCGGTGTCGCCCGTCGGCATCGCAAAGGCATGGGCCACTGCCGCACTGCCAGCCCTGGGCATGTATTCCTCGGCATGGTGCGCGACGCGGTAGGTGACGTCCTGTGCGTAGACCCTGCGGAAGCCCTCCACAATCTGTTCAATTCCGGGCGGCCCGTAGATATCGAGTGCTTGCTTGCGTCCGGCGATCCAGCTCTGGGTGATCGCTTCGCCGATCTCGCCGATATGGTCGGAATGGAAATGCGTGACGAGGATGCCCGACAACTGCGAGACCGGCAGGTTCATCAGGTCCACGTTGCGCCACGAGCCCGGCCCGGCGTCAATCAAAAGAAATTCGCCATTGGCCAGCACTGCGGTACAAGGGCCGGCGCGGTTTTCGTCCGGGAGCGCCGCCGCTGTGCCGCAGAGAAACACATGCAACTGCCCATCGATCAGCAGCGACTGATCCGCACGCGTCAGCATCTTGTCAACGCGCCAATTGATGCCGCGCTCGCTGGTCATGACTGCAAGCAGCAATCCGAATCCCACCGCGACTGCCATTGCGCCCACCAGCAGCTTCTTCATACGTTCTCCAGTTAATTCCGACGCGCAAGCCCGGCATCACGCAAGGCCTGCTCCAGATCCACAATGCGGTCCTGGCCCCAGTGAGCCTCAGCGTTGAACACAAAGGTCGGTACACCCCACTGACCCAGGCTGGCCAGCCGCGCGGTGTTCTGCTCGACTTGCTCGCGATAGTCCGGATTGGCGATGGCGGCGACGCAGTCGCTCCAGGTCAGACCGTTGCCTTCGCATAAGCCGCGCAAGACGTCGTCGCGCAGCACCTCCGCGCCTTCGGCCCAGATGCCGCGGCTCGCGGCGCGCACGAACTCGCCGAGCCTTCCGATTTTCTGTGCATGTTCCGCGACGCACAGGCAGCGCCACACCCCTTCACCGAGCGGGTCATGGATTTTTCCGAACGGCATGCCGAGGCGGCGGGCGTCGCGCGCGGCGTCGCGCAGGATGTAGAGCTGCTTCGCCAGTGGTAGCGGCTGTCCGCGCATCGCCATCGGCCGTACGCCGCGATAGACCAGCTCGATGTCGTAGCGCTGTGGCAGGTCAAAGGCGCGCGGCGTCGCGAGATAGGAGTAAGGGCTGCGGAAGGAAAAGAAAAACTCAACCTGGGGCTTGCTCATGCATCACCATCCCAGGTAGTTCAGGCGCGCTTCGATCTGTTCGAAGCGCTCGTGCGCAAAAAACCACTCGCCATCTACCCAGGCCGCGGGCGATTCCCAATGCCCTTTGCGTTGCAGCCGCTGCAGGTTGTCGCGCGCGGCGTGCTGGTTGATCGCAAGGTCGGTAGGAGGTTTGCGGCCCAGATGACGCTCGAACAGCGCTGCGTAGTCTTCCTTATTCACCGCGCCGGTAGTTCCGAACCACAACTGCTGCAAGGCCGCAGCGGCAAATGAATTGATGCCTTCGCTGCCGCGAGCGGATTCCAGCCAGGCTACCAGGAAGGCCGGCGCGGCCGGATCGAGTACGTTGCGCCGCCCGAGCGTCAAACCCTGCCGCCGCGCCAGCCGGGAACTGTCCACGATCGCCTGCTGCCGCCGTTGCGACAACGCCGGATCGCCCTCAATGCCGCGCTCGACCAGTGGGTACAACACCAACTCAACCTCGTGGCGTTGTGTGATGGCGAGCAGCGGTGGCAGGGCGATTGCGCTATAGGGGTCGTCAAACGCGAAATACAGCTCGATGCGCCCGCGCCCGCCGAGCGCCCGTCTGACCTGAGCGCGCAGCCGGCCGGGCCAGCGCAGCTCCGACAAGGCCACGACGGTTCGCGGGATCAGCGCTTTTTTCAGCAAATTGCTCATGGTCCTACCCTAAGGGCTGTTCCAGCCCCGGTCTTGTCCTTGGCGGCCATTCAATGGTCACCCAAGGACAGCGTGTAGGAAGCGCACCTCACCTCCTAAACCAACACTGGCCCAGGTAGAGCTGTTGCAATCTGAAACATGCTCGGCTATCATTCAACCTAATGGTTGATTTAAATAGCACCACCTTCGCCGCTCTTGCGCATCCCACGCGTCGGGACGTCCTCGCACGCCTTGCACTAGGGGAGGCGACCGTGGGAGACATTGCCGACGCCTACGACATGTCGCTCAACGCGGTCTCGAAGCATCTCAAAGTGCTCGAAAAGGCCAAACTCGTGCGCCGCCGCATTGAGTGGCGGGTCCACTACATCAGTCTCAATCCGGAGCCGCTGCGTACGGCCGCAGAGTGGCTCGATTTTTACCGCGGTTTCTGGGAGCGGCGGCTGGACGCGTTGGAACAGTTCCTGGCTCATAAGAAAGGAGTACGACATGGCAAATGAAGTTCACATTACCCGCAGGCTCGACGCCAGTCCGGATGAGGTCTACGACGCCTGGCTGGATCCGGAAAGCGTGGCGGAATGGATGATTCCGTCCGCTGGCGGACGCACCGAGGCGAAGCTCGATCCGCGCGTCGGCGGACGATTCCAGATTGACATGTTCGGCGAGACCGAGACCTACCCGCACCACGGCGAATACCTGCGACTGGAGCGGCCGCGGCTGATCGAGTTCAGCTGGGTCTCCAACGCGACCGCTCAGCAGCGCAGCATTGTCACCATCGAACTGAGCCCGCTCGGCGAAACTCAAACTGAACTGAAGCTCCACCATAGGCTCCTGGCCTCGAGTGAAGCGGCGCGTGAGCATCACAGTGGCTGGAGCACGGTGCTCGATCGTCTTGCCGATAGGTTTGCCCATTCAACGAGGCCCAAATGAACCACCCCTACACCAACAGTTCCCGGAGCGGGCCAAGCGCAGTCCCAACCGCCATCAAGCTGAGCGCGTTTCGCTGGGTGCCGCCCTTTGCGCAAGGCTTGGTGCGCGAGTTCAGGGTGCGCTGGGCACTGGAAGAGGCCGGCCTCGGCTATGAGCTGCGGCTGATCGGGTCCGAGGACCAAGGCTCAGAAAGCTATCGCGAACTACAGCCCTTCGGGCAGGTGCCCACCTATGAGGAAGACGGGCTGGCACTATTCGAATCCGGCGCCATCGTCCTGCATATCGCCGAGCACTCAGAATCCTTGATGCCGTCCGATCCCATGGGACGGGCGCGCATGACGACCTGGATGTTCGCCGCACTGAACTCGATCGAGCCGCACGTCCAGAACCTGGCGGAGATTGACCTGTTCAATGCAGGACAGGAATGGGCAAAGCAGCGCCGGCCGGCTGCGGTCAATATGGTAAACGCGCGGTTGAAGGCCTTGTCTGACTGGCTGGACGGACGCGATTATCTGGAGGACCGGTTTACAGCGGCTGACCTGCTAATGACCACTGTATTGCAAATTCTCCGCCACACCGATTTGATTTCGCAGATGCCGATCCTTGATGCCTACCGCCTGCGCTGCGAGGCGCGCCCCGCTTTCAAAAAGGCAATGGCCGATCACATGGCGCTCTTTGCTGCAAATGCACCAGCGGAGGGCTAGGCCGTCATTCCGGATTGTGGACATAGCGATCGCCCGGTCTGATCGTTTCGAGTCGTCGCGGGTCTGTTGCCAAAAGACGGTTGTGTGTCAACTCCGGACGGACGGAGCACGCGCCTAATTCGGACAAAAGCGGACGCCGAAAATGCTTCCTTTCGGGGGCCTCGCCAATAGAGACCCTTAAGTATTCGTCAGCATCTTCATCTCGGCAAACCAGCCAACGACATCGCCGTTTGAATCAATTTCGTCTAGACGGTGCTTTGTCATCAACGATGCCGCCACGTTGTTCAACTGAGCCTTGGCGCGTGAGACCTTTCCCTCGCGCTTATCCTGGCTCAGGGCCGCCCAAGCGTGCAGACTTCCCGACGCGGCATGCACTCGCTTAGCCACGGCCACTGGCACGTCATCAAAGTCCGCAAAATTAACTGTAAGTCCCAGGTCAATTCCGTGCTTCGCGTAGGCTTCGTTGATCGCCGCGTACTGAAGGTAGTTTTCCATCTCCTTCTTGGCAGTAATAACCGCCTTGCACCTATCGCGCTGATTCACTTCGTCGGCCTGTGCCTGATATTTTGCTGCTGTAGGAGGCTGATGGTCCCTATCGTAAAGATGGAATTCTGGACGTGACAACGGTTCCAAACGTGAGGTCCATAGCGCAAGAGAGGATCCCCCGAGCGGGAAGAAAATCAACTCGCCATCCAACTCCATTTGTTCGAGATCGAGAACATCGCCGCCAGCGGCTTTCAGAATCTTTGCGATACTCTTCAAAAAGAAAATATCGTGCCTTCCCTCGACGCCAATAAATAGTTTGATCGAGTTGTCCGGAAGTACGCCGAGCGTCTTTGCGAAGAGCCTGTTGGTCGTACCGCCGCCCACCAATGTTTCACGGGTCTTGTCAGCGTTTTGATGGATATATCGGAGGCAGCCGTCTGGCAGAGTCCGCGCCAACATTGGCGTGTGTGTTGTGATGATGACCTGGCTGTCAGCGGCCAAGTCCAATAGCGCGGAAACAAGTAGTCGCTGATTGTGGGGGTGCTGACTCGTCTCGGGTTCTTCTATTGCGTAAATGATGGGCGCATTGTCTTTCGCTTTTGCTTGCTGTTCCGCTTTCGCCCGAAAGAAGTTCAGCAGGATGAGGCGCTTTACTCCGCTGCCTCGCTTGTTTATTGGAATGTCCTCATCGCCAGTAATGCTTGCCTTGAATAGCGACTCCCATTTTGGAGGGGTGAATTGAGGGTTCAGCTGCTGCGCCAATGAAGGGTCCATCTCCTTGAGCTTTTCGAGAGTTTTTTCAGCAATCTTTTTTACCTCGGACTCAACGTGGGCCGTGATCGCGTTTAATTCGGCCTCCTTCTGCTTGATCGCTTCTTTGACGGCTACCTTGAGGGGGTCTTGGGCTTCAGGATCCTGATCAGTGCTGGCCCGGTCGGATTTGAAGAGCGCAAATGCGGGAACATACGCCTTGATGCCCTCCCATGCCTTCTTCGCATTTTCATCATTCAAAGTAACAAAGGCAGGGCTCAATTTGAGGTCGCCAACTGATTGGCGAATCTTCTCGCGAAGTTGAGCATTCACCTTCTGGTCAACACCAGTTAGATCAACCTTAAGGTCCTTCGCTCGCTTTTTGAGATCGGCATTCTTGAGCTGCAAAAGGTCGGCGACTCCATCAGCGGAAGGATGTATTGCGAATGCAGCGATGCTTGTGCATTTGGGTGTCGCCGTGTGCCCGCTATACGTCTTATGAATCTCCAAGCGCCCTTGTCCATTGAGCAACTGCTCCGCCTGAAAAGTTGTCGCGAAATCCTCGTCAATGACGGCATCACCGGGCAGATTCGTAAATTCGCAGATGATGGTTAGGTCCTTCCCATCACCGCCCTTGGCGGCATCGTTTTTGTCGGGTGCGCCTTCATTCATGAAAATATCCAAGGCGTCCATGACGGTCGATTTGCCGACATCGTTCTTGCCCACGAACGCTGTCATATCGTCAAAGTCGAATGCGATTTCTGCCTTGTAGCACCTGAAATTGCGGATACGAAGGCGCGCAAGCTTCATTGTAGGAATCCTCCCTTTGGCTTTCTATGAAGCGATCTTATCCCCGTTGGGTATCTTGGAACTGCCAATCGGAACCCTGAATTTCTGATCTGGTGGCACAATGACGATCGCGAGGGAGTTATGGCGGTCTAGCGAAAACAAGGGATTCCGCAACAATGATTCGGTTCATCCACACGGCGGATGTGCATCTGGACAGTCCTTTAGTTGGACTGTCTGCATACGAGGGTGCACCAACTGAAACATTGAGAGGAGCCACACGAGCTGCGTTCGTTAATCTCATTGACCACGCGATTGACGAGCAAGTCCAGATCCTCGTCATCGCGGGCGACCTATACGACGGCGACTGGCGCGATTTCAACACTGGAATCTTCTTCGCCCAGCAAATGGGGCGGTTAAAGCGGGCGAATATCCCTGCTTACGTCCTGTTTGGAAACCATGATGCTGCGAGCGAAATCACCAAGCGCCTTCAGCTACCAGACAATGTCATCCCGTTTTCGCACCTCAAGCCCGAAACCCATCTAATTGAGAGCTTGAAAGTCGCGTTGCATGGCCAGAGTTTCCGCCGGCGCGACACAACCGATAATCTCGCAAAGGAGTATCCGAGCGCAGTGCCGGGCTATTTCAATATCGGCGTACTTCACACGGCACTGGAGGGACATGCTCAACATGCGCGCTATGCACCTTGTACGTTGGATGAGCTAAAAGGTCTCCGCTACGACTATTGGGCATTGGGGCACGTTCATGAGTTCGCGGTGCATTGTGAAGCCCCTTGGATCGTATATCCGGGAAACCTACAGGGACGCCACATCCGCGAGCAGGGCGCGCGCGGCGCCGTGCTTGTAACGGTGGATGAGGGCAGGACATCCGTCGAGCGCTTCTTCGTGGATGTGCTTCGCTGGCAACATCTCGACGTGCCGATCGACGGTGCCAGCAGTTTTGACGACGTGGTGAATCTCGTGGGGCAACGACTCGCGGATGCGGTGCAAAACGAGCGCGATGGAAAGCCACTCGCTGTGCGCTTGCAACTCACTGGGCGTACCCCTGCCCACGGCGAGCTGTTCGGTCGCGAGCACGAATTGCGCGCCCATGTGCTTGCTCAAGCTGTGGCCTTAGGAACAGATGCCATCTGGGTGGAGAAAGTGGTGATGGTCACCCAGCCGCCCGCGGACGTGGAACACACTCAGGCACGCGAAGATGCTTTGGCCGACCTGCAGACGCTGATGGGCAAGGCTGCGGACGATCCTCAGTTCGTAGCCGATTTGAAGCAAGACCTCGCTGACATCTTGGGGAAAGCGCCGCGGGGAGTTGCTGACGAAATAGCACCGCTGCGTGCCATCAAGGAGGGCCGCATAGCGGAGGTCGTCCAATCGGTCTCCCCCGGACTGATCGCGCGGCTATCGCGTCCAGGCACCTGAGACGGGACTGAATCATGCGCCTACAGCGGCTCGATCTCTTGGCGTACGGAAAATTCACCGCCCAGGCGATTGAATTCCCGTCGGGTGTTCCAGATTTTCATTTCGTTCTTGGCCCGAACGAAGCCGGAAAGTCCACTATGCGCGATGCCTTGGCGGACCTTCTTTTCGGCATCAGCGGACAGTCGCCGTATGGCTTCCTGCACGCATACCAAACTATGCGTTTGGCAGCGGTTATCGAAGAGGGCGGTAAACGATGCGAATTTCACAGAACCAAGCGTAACCGGCAGCCACTGCGCGATGCTGCGGACAATCCGTTGCCGGATGATTTGCTGACGCCGTTTCTCGGTGGAGCAGACCGCAGTTTTTATGAGCGCATGTTCGGGTTGGATCACCGACGACTGGACGAAGGTGGATCCGACATCCTCCAGGCCAAAGATGATGTCGGGCGCATGCTATTCGAGTCGGCCGCAGGCTTGGCGAGCTTCGGGCCGTTCCGTGCGGAGTTAGAAAAAGAGGCCGATGAGCTTTTCAGCAAACGGCATTCCGCAACCCGCGCTTTTTATCGGTTGAATGATCGGCTAGAAGCGACTGAGCGAGCATTGCACGACGCAAGCCTTCGACCATCCGACTGGAAGGAACGCCAAACAACCCTGCAAACCGCACAGGAAACTCTTACAGGATCAACAACGGAAGTCGAGCAGTTGGACCTGAAACGCACGCGGCTCGAACGCGTGCGTCGCGTTTCAAGCGACTTGCGCGCGCTTAACTCAGCTCGCCAGGAACGGGAGTCCTTGAAAGAGGCTCCTTTGCTTCCCACAGACTCTGCCCAAGTATTCGATCAAGCCGAGAAGGTCATCACGCTTGCGGAGCATGAGCGCCAGCGCCTGGAGGCGGAGACAGTCACGATAACCGAACGCCTCAGCACCACATCCGTTGATGATGTGACCCTGGCGTTTAAGGATGAAATTGGGGAGCTGACGGAGTTTCGTGGCTTCATCCACAAGCACGAATCCGACATCAGTAAGCTGCAGAACATTGTTGCCGCTCGTCGCCAGACCTTGGAGGACGATGCAAGACAGCTAGGTTGGTCGGCCGATGATTTAGAAACGCTCCAGTCGAAACTGCCAAGCTCCGCCTTTCGCGCAGAACTTCGAGCATTGATCGAGCGTCAGGGTTCGCTCGTGACTACCGTTGATCTTTGCAAAAAAGCGTTGACCGTACAGGAACGAGAAATCGAGGATGACAAAGTTGCTCTGGCGGCAGCGCCCGAAGTGACGATCCCAACGGAACTGCGCGCAGCTTTGAAATCTGCTGCTGTGTCTTCCGGCAACGCTGACGAACTTATCAGGTTGGATGCGCAAATCAGCCAGGCAGCGCGACGCCTGTCGCAAGCGAATGCGGCGCTCAACCCTTGGTACGGGGATATTCAGACGCTGCGTGCTCTGCCGGTACTTGATATAGCCGCCGTTCGCGACGTACGCGATCGTGCGCTTGCGATCGAACAAAAACGGGAAGCGCATAAGACGTCTCTGCAGGAACTGCGGGATGAGCTCTCCGACCACAGAAACACTGCTGCGAAAATCGAAAAGGAGCAGCACCCAGTTACGAGCGAGGCATTGCAGGGCGTTCGCGATGAGCGCGATGGTCTTTGGACTCGCATCCGCGACGGTGAAATTACTCCTAAGGGCGCCGCTTCAAAGTATGAACACGCTGTTGTGCATGCCGATGAATTTGCCGACCGTCGTTATGCGGATGCCAGTGCCGTTACTACGCTGGAGTCAGCCAACGCTGGCACACAACGGACAGAGAAAAAAATCCAGTCGCGCGAGACAGAACTTCAACGCTTGGATGCAAGTGCCAAAGAGCTGGAATCCGAATGGACAGGCGCGATGGCGACATTGGGCCTCCAAGGTATGAAGTCTCAGGTCTATTCGGGTTGGTTAGAACGCCGGGAAGCCGCGCTGCAGGCAGTGGAACAAAAGGCCGAGGCAGAGTCGCAGCAGGCAACTCTCACAAGCCATGCGGAGCAAGCTCGCATGCGCTTACTTCGCGCCGCAAATCTGGCGGGCCTCGAAACAAAGGACATCGCACAGCTCTCATTGGTGGAGCTTGTTGAATGGGCTGAGAAAGCGATCAAGGAAGCCGACACTACGAACACGCATCGCCTTCAGCTGGTCGAAGCGTTGCGAAAGGCACGTGCTGCCCAGCCCCGTCTGCGTGACGATCTGACCGCCGCAACCAACGCTCTGAAGCAGTGGGAACTAAGCTGGCAGCGCACTTTGACCTCCGCCGGCCTAGATCCAGCATTGAGCGTCACCACGGCGTCAACCGCCCTGGATATGATTCATAGGATCGATACGACGCTACGCGAAATTCGCCAGATTGAAGTGGACCGCATAGGCGCCATGCGCACAGACCTGGATTCTTTCGAAAATCAGGCGCGCGAAATCGCCAAGAAACTGGAGCCTCAGCTTGCGACCGCCGAGCCGCTGGAGATTTCTCGACGGCTAGAGGAGCGCCTGCATGGCGCTGAGCTAGTGCAGCGTGACCACGATAAAGATCAACAAGCCCTAGAAAAAGCTAACCAGGAACTAACTGCCGCCAACGCGAAACACCTGAAAGCGGAAGCTGGTCTCGCACCGCTTTTCAAGCAGTCGGCGACAAAAACAATTGCAGACCTGCGCGAGGCGATTCGTCGTTCTGAGCGATGCCGTCAACTCGATGCCCAAATTGCGAGTCTCGACCAGATTCTGGCGGAGAAAGGGGATGGGCTGGCGCTCGAACAGCTTGAACAGGAGGTTGCTGGAGAGGATTTAATTACTATCCCGGGGCGGCTCGAAACCTTGGTCGTTCAGCGATCAGCAGCAGTCGAGCGACGCGACGGCTGTATAAGAGCAGTGTCCTCGACGCAGCAATTGTTGGACGCATGCGCTGGTCAGCAACAAGCAGCGAATGCTGAAGCTCAACGCCAGGAAGCACTGGCAGAATTGACTCAAGTAGTCGAGCGCTACGTAAAAATCAAAACAGCGGAGCGATTGTTGCGTTGGGGCTTGGAACGCTACCGCCAAGACAAGCAAGGCCCGTTGCTGGAAGCGGCTGGTCACTACTTCGGTGCGCTGACGTGCGGCTCATTTGCTGGCCTGCTGGTGGACTTCGATCACGAACCTCCAGCATTGCTGGGCAAACGCCCCAGCGGCAAACTAATAGCCGTCGATGGCATGAGCGCTGGAACGCGTGACTCCCTGTATCTTGCGCTGAGGCTTGCTGCCGTAGAGCTGCACTTGCGGGCTGGGAAGGCTTTGCCCTTCATCGCTGATGACCTATTCGTGAATATTGATGACGAGCGGGCTGCTGCTGGATTTGCAGCTTTGGCGACGCTCGCAACGAAAACACAGGTTGTATACCTGTCGCATCATCAGCACCTGATACCGGTCGCCCAGCAAGCGTTCCGTGCCCAAATGAACCAAGTACAACTGTCGCGTTGAGAAACGTCGGTCGAGGGTGTCACATTGGCTGCTCCCAATCTCACTTTGGACGGGTATCAGATCAGGTCCTTTGTCCCTCACACCTGTATGAAATTACAGGGGGTCAGTTAGGACAGGAGACGCCACTTACCAGGAGCTTTTCACCCCACTACGCGACCGTCTGCTATTGCCGTTCTTCGATGACCGCTTTGTAGAAACCCGAACTTCCTCTCAGGGCTGGACCCGGCCGGCCAACCCGGTCAGCTTACTTATGCAGTGGAGAGAGTGCCTAATCCGTGCATCGTCGGTAGCAGCAACTCCAGCGGCTTCCGATCCGCATCGCTGAGTGTCAGCCAGTGTTTGCATAGGCGCCGCCAAGTCTTGACCTGGAAGCTCTTGACCACCGCGCGGAATTGAGCACCATCTATGCTGCCGTCATAAAGACTGCGGCCTGCGTTGAATGCAGCTTCGTTGAAAAGGGGGCTCTTGCCCGCAAGCCCGGTGTGCCAAAGTTGCGAGCGTCAGAACGCCCCTGAGTGTTGGAGGCATTGACAACGGCGCGCTGTGTTGGAATAATCTCCAACATGAGGGGTGCTGAACTTGTCCATCGCCGAGTTGTTCTTGCGCCTGATGCCTTTGCCGAGATTGTTATCTGGGCGTTGCCTAGGCGGCTTGCGGGGTCGGTTCACTCTTTCAAGTACCGGCTCGCCTACGTTGTTGGCACCGATTGCGTCCTTCGGTATGACAACGAATCTGGAAAGGGCGATCATCGGCATTATGGCAAAGCGGAAATGGTCTACGCATTCGCTGGTCCCGACAAGCTGATGGCCGATTTCTTCGCAGATGTAACGAGGTGGAATCATGAAAACAGTCGTTCTTGAGGTACGTTCGCTGCAAGACAGTCTTGCAGACGCCACTAAGGCCATGAAGTCGCGCAAGGCGGAGAGGCGCGCGCATATTGGTTTTGCGGCACCTGAGTTGCTCTGGCAGGTGCTCACCTTGAAGCGCTGGGAACTACTCAAGGCACTGTGCGGGGTGGGGTCCGTATCCATTCGCGAAGCGGCCCGGCGCGTCGAACGCGACGTGAAGGCAGTGCATGGCGATATCACTGCCCTGGTTGAGGCAGGGGTCCTCACTCGGACGGGTGCGGGCGTTGAGTTTCCCTACGATGCGGTGAAGGTGGAGTTTATGTTGAGGGCCGCTTGAGTGAGCGGTCATAACCCCAGATGCGGACCGTTCCAAGGTTGCTAATACGTACGTTATAACGTACGATATGAATTTGGAGGTCAACGGATGACCACACTGACTGCCAGCGAAGCCCGCGCCAATTTATACCGCCTGCTCGATGAGGCGGCCGAGACGCACAAGCCTGTCCGCATCACCGGCAAGCGTAATAGCGGCGTGCTGGTGTCCGAGGAAGATTGGGCAGCTATTCAGGAAACGCTTTACCTGCTGGCGATTCCGGGCATGCGTGCTTCGATCAAGCGAGGGATGAAGGAGCCGCTCAGCAAGGCTGCCAAGGCGCTTGATTGGTGAGCTGGCGGCTGGCTTACACCAAGCAAGCGCAGAAGGATGCCAAAAAACTCAAGGCCGCCGGCCTCAAGGCCAAGGCGCAAGCCCTGCTCGACGTGATCGAGCGCGATCCCTTCGCCAATCGGCCGCCTTACGAGAAACTGGTGGGAGACCTGGCGGGCGCATATTCCCGGCGTATCAATATCCAGCACCGTCTCGTCTATCAGGTATACAAGGCCGAGAAAGTGGTAAAGGTGCTCCGCCTGTGGACGCATTACGAGTAGATTGGGCTGCGGTCGGTTTGGGTCCTCGGTATCAGCTAGCCTGCACCGTCACGCGCAAGCCCAGTGCGCTCGCCACCTTCATCACCGTAGCGAAGCTCGGATTGCCAGCGCCAGACAGCGCCTTGTACAGTCCCTCGCGTGAAATACCAGTATCGCGCGCGAGCTGGCTCATGTTGCGTGCGCGGGCGATCACACCCAGTGCGTGGGCAATGAACTCGGAATCGTCGCCGCCTTCTTCCATGACGGCCTCCAGATAAGCCGCGATGTCTTCCTCGGTCTTCAGGTGTTCCGCCGAATCCCAGCGGGTAAAGGTTTCACGTTTGCGGGCCATAAGTCACTCCTGCCAGTCTTTGGCGATGCGCAGCGCCCTGGCGATGTCGGCATTCTGCGCGCCCTTGTCGCCGCCGCAGAGCAAGATCACCAGCACTCGCTTGCGCATCGTGTAATACACCCGGTAGCCGGGGCCATAATCAATCTTCATCTCGCACACGCCTCCCGTGAGGGCGCGGTGCTGACCAGGGTTGCCCATTTCCAGTCGGTCAATCCGGGCTTGAATCCGACGGCTGGCCTGTCGGTCACGGAGCGATCTGAACCAGGCATTAAAAGTGGCGCTCTGGATGATCTCAAACATGTGTTAATTGTAGTTGACAGCATCTATTTGTCAACTACGGTTAACAGTCTGGGTCTGCAGGCGTTGCAAACGTCAGAATGAGTAGCGCAGGTTGAGGGACAGATTATCGCGGTCGCTGCGCAGATTGTTCTTGCCGGCCCCGGTGAATAGCATGTACTGGATGCCGGCTACGAGATCGGGCGTGAACTCGGCTTCGAGCACGCCGACCAGGATCTTGCGGTCCTTCACATAGTTGTCAATCGTGCTGGGCGAAATGCCGCTGATGTCGTGGAACAGCACGAAGGTTGGGTACAGATTGATGCCGCGGTACACGTCGTTGTAGGTGAATCGAACCAGTGAGCGATAACCCCAGGACGTATCGGTCGCGAAACCCTGTGTCTGTTGCGTGGGATTGATGCGGCCTGAATCGGGCTGGCCGTTGGGCGCGCCGGTGCCGTCGGCGCCGGGGCTCAGATGGGTGCGCTCACCCGTACCCTCGAACTGCAGCACGTTCAGCGGCGGCAGATCCTCAACATGCGTCACCCCTGCCTCGACTAGCAGGATGATCTGATCGGCGCGCAGCGGATTGGACGCGCCGAAGGTGCGTAGTCCACTGAGAACCAATTGACCGACGGGCAGGCGTTCGTATCCACGCAGAAGCTGGTTCGGCTGAATCTTTACGCCGCGATAAGCGCTGAGGAAGTCCGGCGCCGCGTGTCCCTCGCCGGGAATCGTGAACGGCGCGTCGAGGCCGATCAGTCCGACGTCGGCGGGTACCGGGATATCCTCGCTTGGGAAGGCCGGTGACAGGCCTGCGAAAATCACGTCGGTGAGATGCACCTGTAATGGCATGTTGGGGCGATAGGCATATTCACCGGCCACGGCCCAGTCGCTGATGCTGGTGTTGAAACTGACGCCATACATCTGGATGTCTTCCGGATAATCGAGGAAGGGGCGGAGCGTATCCACCGGCAGCGGTTCGCGTCCGAGCGGATTTATCGCGCTGTTGAAACCTGCGCAGGCCACGAAGGCCGCGACAAAGGTATTGACCGCGGCGTCGCGGGTGCAGGACGCATCCGCGGTAATGGCGCTCAGATAGGGCAGACGGCTGTGGTAGTTGAGCGCGTAGAAACCCAGCTCGGTGCCGTTATTCAGGTTCTCGGCGTAATACTTGAGCTGTGCGCCGTACTGACCGCCATCCGTGGGATAACCAAACTTCCGGTCGAGTACGAGGGCGGTGCGGGTGGACTGGCTGATCGTGCTGGCCAGGCCGGCGGGCTGGAACTGGCGGTCAGGATCTTCGGCAAAGTTGCCCAGTCCCAGAATGAAGTATTCACCGCCGCCGGCGACGTCGTTGATCGAGAAAAAGCTGCCGGCGGGATCCGGAATGACGGGTGCCCAGCCGTACTGGTAGAAACCTTCAACCGAAATTTTTTCGCTCAATTCCGCGCCCAGGCTGATCATGGGTTCCGGCCGCAGCGCCTCGCTGAGTTGGAACCCAGGCATGCGCGCGACACTCGCATCGGGCGGATTGATGACGTTGAGGGTGTTGAACAAGGTCAGGCTGGATTCACCCCAGTTGATGAGCTGGTTGCCCAGCGTCACCGTCACGTCGGTGTCGGCGATGGGGACGATGGTCGAGACATAGGCTTCGCGCAACTTGGCGCCCTCGCCGAACTGTTCCGCGATGCGGCCAGGCCGGCGGGTCTCGGCCGGCTGGAATCTGGTGTTGTTGTGTGTCTCGTCAAAATCGTTGTTTATCGGATCGTAGAAGAAAATGCCACGCAGTTTGGCCGAGAACTTGCCGTACTCAAGCCCCAGGGTCGGTGTCAGTTTGCTGGTCGCCGCGATCACGTCGCCGCGCTGGTAGTTCATGTTGCCGTTGTCACCATTCGCCCCGCTGAGCGAGCCGCGCGCATTGACCAGTCGCTGGTTGGGCGCAGGGTCACCCGCGAGCGACATGCAGTCGTCGGCGGTGCACAGGTCTTGCTGGCCGGGTACGTTGAGTTTGCCCAGCAGGTCGATATTGGGCTCCTGCATGCGCCAGGCCGCGCCCACCGTCACCAGGCCAGTGAGATTGAGTTTCAGGTCGCCGGCTGACCACTCGAGATTCTGCGCGTGCAATAACTGGGCGTGGCCGCACACCAGCATTGCCAATCCAGCTCCCAGAATCTTGCGCATCGCGAGCCCCCGTTTGTCCGAGGGATACGCTAGGTGCAGACGACTTGGGAATCTTTGCCGTACCGGACAGATTATGTGCGCAGCGGGACAGGGATCCGCACTCAGGCGGCGGACTTCTCCGGTGCGACGCGCAGCGCCATCCGCTTGAGGCGCGGAATCTCAAGTGCCAGCAGTCGTTCACCGCCGAGTGCCTTGAGCCAGGATCTCACCGCCGCCTGTTCCTGTGGATTCATTTGCTTGTACACATCCAGCGCGCGTTGCGCCATCCACAGCGTGTAGGGCAGCGCCGCGCGGCGAAAGCGCTTTTCCCCCATCGGAAATTCGATGAAGCCGAGCCCGCGCGGAATCGGGCGGCCGTCGTCCGGGTGCTTGGGCAGATAGGCGCGCACTTTGCCGATGATGCCTTCGAGCATCGGGATGAACTCGCGGAAGATCGCCTGAAACACGGGTATCAGCGATTCGGGAATGCGATCGCCCGGCAGGAAGGTGCCGGAGCAGGGTTGCGCTGGTTCCGCCATCCGGTCAATCCAGGCACGCAGATGCCGGCGCGGATCCACCATGTGCTTTTTCGGCCAGGGATCGCGGCCGAGATGGCCGTACATGGTTCCTACCAACCCGAAATCGCCGAGTGAGGGTTTGTCGCCAAACAGGAACGGGACTTGTGCGAAATGCTGGTCGAGCAGGTCCAGCATGTTGTGCGCCCACGTTTCCATGATCGCGAACTGCTCCGGCACGATGCCGACATTCGGCTTGTGCTGGCGCATCTGGTTGGCGGCCGTGGCGACAACACGATTCTTCAGAAAGCGCGGAAATCCCGGCAGCAGATGATCGCCGCCCTCGCGTTCGAACAGCGCATAGTTTTCCGGGTAGCTCCAGCGCGTGTGCATGGCGATGGGAATCCACCATTCGTCGCCCCATAGCTCCATCACATAGCTGGCGAAGCGTTGCACGGGTGTGGCGGGAATCACGGATCCGTTCGGGAAACGCTGCTCCAGTTCGTCCATGATCGCGCTGGTGTCCTGCAACCACTCACCCTCGGGCGTAACCACCACCGGCATCACCGCCGCGCCGGTTTTCTTCTTGATGCGCACCGAGAAGCTGTAGAGGTCAATCGGCTTCTCGACGTAGGGGATGCCCTTGTAGCGCAGATAGCAGCGAGTCTTGCCGCTGAAGTAGGACAGATGCCAGGCGTAAAGAACGTAGGGCTTATTGGCCATGTGCAAGCTTCCGGAGTGATGAATTTGAGTGGGCTGGTGCAGCGAACATCACGCTAGGACGCCCCGGTCTGATAGTCTTTGCTTTGGAGGACAAGTTGTAGTCGCCTCGGGACAGCCCCGAGCTGCGCGCAACGGCGCTCCCAATGTCGAACGATAGGCCCACTCATGGCTAGAGAAGCCACCACGCTGAATACCTGGGCCATCTGCATTGCGCAAGCCCTGGAGGTGCGCGGCATTAAAAGCGTGAGTCTGTTCGCAGAGGCGGGGCTCGACCCGGCAATTCTGCGCGACGCCAACGGTCGCTATCCGGTTAGCCGCATGGTGAAGTTGTGGAAGCTGGCGGTGCAGGCTACGGGCGATCCTTGCTTCGGCTTGCGTGCAGCCGAGTATGTGCAGCCTGCGACCTTTCACAGTCTCGGCCTGGCGGTGCTGGCGAGTCAGTCGCTGGAAGATGCGCTGCGCCGCGGCGCGCGCTTCTCGCGCATCGTGAGCAACGCGGTGGACGTGACCGTGGAAGAAACTCCCGACGGCGTCAAACAGGGCGTGCGTTTCCGCGATGACATTCCGCCGGTGGACGAAGCCATAGATTTGTTCATGGCGGCGACGCTGAAGATGGGGCATCTGTTGACGGGCGGCACGGTGCAGCCGCTGCACATCAAATTCTGCCGTCGCGCAACGCCAGAGATGGATCTCGAATTTCGCGCGTTTTTCATGACACCGATCGAGTTCGGCGCGTCTGAAAATTCATTCATGATCTCGACCGAACTGGCGCGGCGGCCGCTGCCGATGGCCAATCCGGGACTGGCGCGGCAGAACGATCAGGTGGTGATGGAATATCTGGCGCGCTTCGATGGTGCCCGGGTCGCGGAAAAGGTGCGCGCCGAACTGATTTCGCGCCTGGCAGCCGGCGAGCCTTCCCGCGGCGAGATCGCCAGCTCACTGCATCTGTCCGAGAAGACTTTGCAGCGCAGGCTGAAGGACGAGGACACCAGCTATCAGCAGATTCTGGAAGAAACCCGCCGCGAATTGGCGCAACAGTATCTGCGCGAAGGGCGCGCGTCAGTGTGTGAGGTGACCTTCCGCCTGGGCTTCTCCGATCAAAGCAGCTTCACGCGCGCGTTCAAGCGCTGGACGGGTGTGGCCCCCGGCGAGTTCCGCGGGCTTGCTGCCTGAGTGTGGTCTGACCGCCGACGCCCAAGAAATGTCCGGCACGGTCAAGATTCAACACCCGTACATGCTTAGCCTAAAGAGCATCCTCCCAATGAGAATGCGGAATGGGCAACAAACGGCGCAAAAAGCGAGCGAAACAGGCGAGCCGTCTCGCACTGGCCGGCTTGGGATTGCTGCTCGCGGGTACCGTTCTGGCGAGCGCACCTGCGCGTCCGCCTGGCCGCAGCCCTGAGATGAACGATACGCGCGCCGCTGCATCCGAGCGTCATCGCCAGCATGGTAACAAGCAGAGCTAAGGTGAACGTCACGCAGACCGCTGGCGCCGAATACACGCTGTATCTGATGTACATCTCCTACTTCAGCGGGAAGATGCAGGCCTATCTGCGCTACAAGGAGGTTCCGCATCGCTGCGTGGAACTGAAATGGGTGGAGATGGTTAACATCCTCTATCCGAACACCGGACTGATGAAGGTGCCGGTGGTGCGCACGCCGGAGGGCGAGTGGTTGCAGGACAGTACACCGATGATTGATTGGTTCGAACGGCGCTTCCCAGATGGCGCTGTTCTGCCCACGGACCCGTTGCAGAATTTCTTTTCCCGCCTGTTGGAAGATTACGCCGACGAATGGCTCTGGCGCCCGGCGCTGCACTATCGCTGGAGCTACCCCACGGACGCGAAAGCGTTGAGCTGGCGCTTCGCGTACAGCTTTCTGTCCGACATGCCGCTGCCCAAAGCCATCACCGCACTCAATATTCGCCAGCGGCAAATGCGAATCTACGTCAAAGGCGATGGTGTGAGTGCCGCGACGCGAGCGCATGTTGAGAACATCTATCTGCACACCCTGGATCGCCTGCAGGCCATCTTCGAACGACAGAACTTTCTGCTGGGCGGTAAGCCCAGTCTTGCTGACTTCGGCTTCTTCGCTTCAATGTTCCGCCACTTCAGCCAGGACCCGACGCCGGCGCAGATCATGCAGGAGCGTGCGCCGGCGGTGAACGAGTGGGTGGCGCGCTTGTGGAATGCGCGTCACTCGATCTCGACGGGCGAGTGGGTCGCGCCAGGCAGTCTGCCGGAGGCTTGGATCCCCATCCTGCGCGATATCGGGGAAAGCTATCTGCCTTATCTGCACGCCAATGCCTGCGCCTGGCGGGCACGGCAGCCGCGCTTCGATTACTCGGTGCAAGGCGTGGATTATCGGCGCTTACCGACGGTGCAATACCGGGTCTGGTGTCGTGAGCGCTTGCAGCAGCATTTCAAGGCCTTGCCGGCTGACGCTCAGCCACCAGTACAAAAAGTGCTCGAGCAGCACGGCTGCTGGGCACCCCTGTGGGCGGACGGTGAAATTCCCTCAAGACTGCATACCGGCACGCACCCCCCAACGTGCATACCGAAACCGGCTGGCGGGCTGCAGAAACTCCTGCTGTACTTCACCGGTACCCACTGGCATGTACCTTTCAGCCGGGGCAATTGAGAGCGGCGACAGCCCTCATAAAACTGTCACTTTGCAATAGTATTACTGCCCCCTAGCAGGACCAGTCTGGACAAATAATGCTCAAGGTCAATGAATACTTCGACGGGAATGTGAAATCCATTTCCTTTACCGCGGGCGGACTGAACTCCACCGTCGGTGTGATGTTGGCCGGCGAGTATGAGTTCGGCACCTCGACGGTCGAGCGCATCACCTTGATCGCCGGCAAATGGCAGATCAAGCTGCCCGGAGAGACCGAGTATCGCGAATGGAAAGCCGGGCAGACATTCACTGTCCCCGCCAAAGCCAAATTCCAGCTCAGAATCGAGCAGGACGCGGCCTATCTGTGCCAGTTTGAATGAAGCAGCTCTGGCTGGTGCGCCACGCAAAATCGAGCTGGGATAGCCCGGATCTTACCGATTTCGAACGACCGCTGAATGATCGCGGCAAGAAGGCCGCGCCGGAGATGGGCCAGCGACTGGCGAAGCGAAAGGTCAAGCTGGATCGTATCGTCACCAGCCCGGCACGCCGCGCTTACGATACCGCCTACGCCATTGCAGACGCCCTGGATTTTCCGGTGCATTTGCTGGCGATTGAGCCGCGCATTTACGAAGCCGGCATCAAAACCTTGCTGGACGTGGTGGCATCGCAGCCGCAGGACTGCGAGCGCGTGATGCTGGTAGGACATAACCCGGGCTTTTCTGAACTGGCCGACCGGCTTTCGCCGAAAGGCATGGATGAACTGCCCACCTGCGCGATCGTGGGCTTCAAGTTCCAAGCCAAGCACTGGCGCGACGTCGCCCACGGCAAAGCGGAAAGTGCCTACTACGACTATCCCAAAAAAGGTGCCGACTAGGCTGTCGCTGAGTCGGTCGCGCCGGCCAGCACGGGCTCTGCCGAGGAAAGTCCGGGGTAAGGGCGGCGAGGTTTGCAGCTTTGCGCCGGTTGCATTACCCGATGCGCGCATTCTGATTCTGGGCAGCATGCCGGGCCACGAGTCGCTGCGGCGGGAACAGTATTACGCCCATCCCCACAATGCTTTCTGGCGAATTCTTGGCGAACTCATCGGCGCCGGCCCGGAGCTGCCTTATACGGCAAGGCTCGCAAAACTGAAGCAGAGCGGAATAGCGCTGTGGGACGTGCTGCGGTCGTGCAGGCGCGAGAGCAGTCTCGATTCCGACATCATCGAGGCGTCAATCGTGCCCAACGATTTCGCCGGCTTCTACGCGCGGCATTCGCAACTGCGGGCGATATATTTCAACGGCGCGAAAGCGGAGGCGGCTTACCGGCGTTATGTGCTCCCCGGGCTGCCGCTCGCTTGGCGCGGTTTGATCTACCACAAACTGCCCTCGACCAGTCCGGCGCATGCAGCCATGAGTTTCGAGAAGAAACTACGGGCGTGGCGGGAGCTGATGGGGTGATTTTCTGCCCCTCACCTGGCCTCTCCCCGTAAACGGGGAGAGGGAGTAAGGAAAATTATTCGTTATTGGGACTCAGCGGCAACTCGCGCAGAATCATGCTTATGGCAGGATCGCCTTTCTTCTGGCGCTCGAGTTTTACCGGCAGGTAGTCCAGTTCCGGCGCCAGCCACAGCCGCATCTCACGCTTGCCGGGATTGACGCGTTCGACGCGTACGGTGTCGAAACGCCCCACGGGTGTGCTGACGTCTTCGCGGCCGGTAACCTGCAGGCTATAGGGGGTGACCTCGTCGTCCTCGACGAGCAGGAACACATAGGGAGCCTTCGGCAATTTCCCATTGGTCTGCATCAACAACTGACGCAGCATGACTTCCATCAAGCCGCGGTCAAGGCCGTCGGCCGGCAGTTCGCGCGGATCGCCGCCGTTGGTGGTTACCATCCGGTTGCCCCAGTCGAAGCGCAAGGAATAGCTGTCGTCCTTGTCGCCGTTTTCCTGTTCGCGCCGATAGGACTGCGAGCGCAGCCGGCCATTGCTCTCGCAGAAACGGCTTTCCTCGGTGGTTTTGCCGGCGAGGAGCGCGGCCAGGCCCATCGGTTCAGCCACGCCGCGCAGGCGATAGCAGGCGTCGCCGTCAAGACTCAGCGTAAACGTCGTATCGCCGAGCATCATTTTGCCGCGGCTGAGTTCGTACACGGCCTTGTACGGCGATAGCACATCGGCGTGCGCGCCGAAGCTGCTCAGCAGCAATGCGCTCGCGATAAAAAACAGTAACGGCTTAGTGCTCATCCATTTCCTCGAGTTGCAGCGGCGCGTCCAGCGCGCGTCCATCCAGCACCACTTTGCCAGCTTGCAGCTTCAGTCTGCCGGCGGCGGCCCAGGCCAGCACGCGCGGATAAATCCGGATCTCTACCTCGCACATGACGCGTTCAGCCAGCTTCTCGACCGTATCTCCGGACACCACATCGCTGCTGCCCTGTAAGACCACTGGCCCGCCATCGAGTTCGTCCGTCACGTAGTGCACGCTGGCGCCGTGGCGCAGATCACCGGCCGCCAATACCTTCGCATGGGTACCGAGACCGCGATATCTTGGCAGCAGGGAGGGGTGGATGTTGAACAGGCGACCCGAGTAGCGCCGTACGAAATCGGGCGTAAGAATGCGCATGAAACCGGCCAGCGCGATTAAGTCGGCTTGCGCGCGCTCCAACAGCGTCACCAGCGCGGCGTCGTAGTCTTCCCGACTTTGGTATTGCACAGGGTCGAGCACGGCCGTCGGCACGCCGAAGGCTTGGGCGAGTTCCAGGCCCGGCGCACCGGGTCGGCTGCTGACAATGAGTGCAGGTTCGGCCGCGATGCGGCCGTCGCGGCAGGCGTCGAGGATGGCTTGCAGGTTGCGGCCTTTGCCGGATATCAGCACCGCCAAGCTTGGAAGCTGCTTCATAAACTATTGAAGCAACTATTAACTGACATGCACGGCGGGTTCGCTACCGCGTTGCGCAATCACCTTGCCGATGCGATACGCCTTTTCGCCGGTGGCGTTAAGCGCTGTGATCACGCTATCCGCGGCCGCCGCGGGCGCGATGACGACCATGCCGACGCCGCAATTAAAGGTGCGCAGCATCTCGCTTTCCGGCACGCCGCCTTCCTGTTGCATCCACTTGAAGATCGGCAGGCGTGGCCAGTTGCCGGCTTCGAGGGTCACATCACAACCCTTGGGCAGCACGCGCGGAATGTTTTCCACCAGGCCACCGCCGGTGATATGCGCCAAGGCATGCACCGGCTGGGTTCGCAACAGGTCAAGCAGCGGCTTGACGTAGATCCGGGTTGGCGTGAGCAAACTCAGGCCCAGGGTCGAATCACCAAATGCGGCGTCGAGGGAGTGGCCACCGACTTCAATAATTTTGCGAATCAGCGAGTAGCCATTGGAATGCGGTCCGCTGGAGGCCAGCCCGATAACCGCGTCGCCTATGGCGACCTTGCGCCCATCCAGAAGCCGTTGTTTCTCGACCACGCCCACTGCAAAGCCGGCCAGATCGAAATCGCCCTTGGCATACATGCCGGGCATTTCCGCGGTCTCGCCGCCGACCAGCGCGCAACCGGCCTGCTGGCAGCCCACCGCGATGCCCTTGATCACCTGTGCCGCGGCGCGGCGGTCCAGCTTGCCGGTGGCGTAATAATCCAGAAAGAACAGGGGTTCTGCGCCTTGCACCAGGATGTCGTTCACGCACATCGCAACCAGGTCTATGCCGACCGTGTCGTACTTGCGCAGATCAATCGCCAGCTTGAGCTTGGTGCCGACGCCGTCAGTGCCGGAGACGAGTACCGGATGCTGGTATTTGCCGGGCGGCAGCTCGAACAAGGCGCCAAAACCGCCAAGGCCGCCCAGTACTTCGGGTCGCCGGGTGGCTTCGACCGCCGGGCCGATGTCCTCGACTAAGGCGTCACCTTCGTCGATATCCACGCCGGCGTCACGGTAGGTGAGGGAAGGCTTGCTGGTCATGGAGAGAGTTTGACACGCGAGGGCTGTGCTATTTTACAGCACCGTTTCCGTCACCTCGCGCCGTGTTGAATTTTCCGCTACACCGATCGCTGGCCGCCGCGCTGGCCTTGCTGCCGCTGCTCGCTTACGCCCAGGTCGAGACCGACCCCTATAGCTTTGAGCGCGTGGTGCCGGATCAGGTCAAGGCGACGCGCGACGCTGTGCTCGGGGACGCCTTGGCCGAGGTGCTGGTGCGCGTGAGCGGCGACCGGCAGGCGCCGAATAGCGTTCCCGGCAAGAATCTGATCGCGCGCGCGGTCAGTCTGTTGCAGGAATACGACTATTTCCACCGGCTGGCGCCACCGCCGTTGCCGCCCGAGGGTGAGGTCACCACCCCGCCCGACGAGGCGCCCGCGCAGCCACCACCCGAAGAACTGGTATTGCATGGCCGTTTCGACGAAAACGCGATTAACAAGGAATTGCGCCGTGGCGGCCTGCCGATCTGGAGCGGGGTCAGGCCGCAGGTCGTGGCGGCACTGCTGCTGCGCGAGGGCAATATGCGCCTGCTGACTGCGGAAACCACGCCAGCAGCGGAGGTCGCCGCGCTGGTGGACGTCGCGCTACAGCGCGGTCTGAGTGTCGTTCTGCCCGGCGATCCCGGTGCGGCGCCCGAGGCCTTGTGGAATACCGCGCCCGATGCGCTGGCAAACCAGTTCCGCGTCACGGGAGGGAACGCCCTGTTGCGCGGACGCATCACCCATGTTGGCGATACCTGGGGCGCTGGTTGGTCGCTGGTTCAATCCGGCCGGGTGCTGGCCGATTGGGAGCACTACGCGGCCTCGCTGGCGGAAGTGCTGGTCAACGGCGCGCACACTGCCGCCGATACGCTCGCGGCCCATTACTCGGTCAAGAACCAGCCTGGGCAGGACAGTTTCGTCAGCCTGCGTGTGAGCGGCGTGCGCGGCTTGGCCGATTACGCACGGGTGCAGAAGTATCTGGCCTCGCTGACGGTGGTGGACAAGGCTGAATTACAGGGCGTGTCCGGCCAGAGCCTGTTGTTCCGGGTGCATACCAAGGGTGATGCGACCTCGCTGGAGCGCGCGTTGCAACTTGGCAAACTGATAACGCCCGATCCCACCCCGGCGGGCGCGGACTTCGGCGCGAGCTGGTCCGGTGAGCTGCGCCTGAGTTACCGTCTTGCGCAGCCGTCCGAAACACCATAGAAGGACAGCATGAGCACACGCACGCAAATCTTGAGTCTGGTGGCCGCGGCGCTGCTGCTGGCCCTGCTGTATTTCCTGCAGCCCATTCTCCTGCCGTTTGTGCTGGCCGCGGGGCTGGCTTATTTGGGCGATCCGCTCGTGGACTGGTTGCAGCGCCAGAAACTGTCGCGCACGGCCGGCGTCATCGTCGTATTTTTGGTGTTGGCGCTGGCCGGCCTGATCGCGCTGCTCTTGATCCTGCCATTATTACAGGAGCAGTTGCTGCGCTTGGTGCAGAATCTGCCCGCCTATCTGAGCTGGATTTACAGCAAGCTGCAGCCTTGGCTTGCGCCCTATCTGCCGCTCGGCCCGGAACTCAATCTGGAGCAATTGCGGGCGATGATAGCGGAACACTGGGCGCAGGCCGGCGGCGTGGCGAAGACGCTGTTCGGCGCTTTGTCCAAGCCGGGCCTCGCACTGATTGCGCTGGTGGGGAACGTCCTGCTGGTGCCCGTGGTGACGTTCTATCTATTGCGCGATTGGGACATATTGGTCATGCATATCCGGGATTTGTTGCCGCGCAAGTCGCTGCCCACCGTCACCACGCTGGCGCGCGAGGCCGATACAGTCTTGTCCGCTTTTCTGCGCGGCCAGATGCTGGTGATGCTCGCCCTGAGCATTTACTACAGCATCACGCTCAGCCTGGTGGGGCTGGACCTGGCGCTGTTGATCGGCATCGCCGCCGGCCTGATCAGTTTTGTGCCTTATCTCGGCTTCATCGTCGGCATCATCGCCGCCGGTATCGCCATCGTCGTCCAGACTCAGGAACTGTTGCCGCTGGTCTGGATCCTGCTGATTTTCGGCGTCGGCCAGGTGCTGGAAAGCTTCATCCTCACGCCGCTCTTGGTCGGCGATCGTATCGGCCTGCATCCGGTCGCGGTGATTTTTGCGGTACTGGCTGGCGGTGCCTTGTTCGGTTTTCTCGGCGTGCTGCTGGCTTTACCGGTCGCCGCGGTACTCGCAGTACTATTGCGTTACGCGCGGCGGCAGTGGGTAGGAAGCGAGCTGTATCAAACGGCGGCCCCGCCGAACGGCGATAAGCTGCCCACTGAGCCTGCGCCGAAAACACCGCCCGTTGATCTGGAACCCTGATCTCGGTGCCTGCCCATAAGCTGCAACTGCCGCTCGGCATCAAGCTGCGCGACACAGCGAGTTTTGCCAGCTTTGTGGCCGGCGCCAACGCGGAGCTGGCCGCTCAGCTGCAACGTTTTCCTGCCCAGATATATATGCATGGCGCCGGCGGCAGCGGCAAAAGTCATTTGCTGCAGGCGCTGTGTCGCGCGGCCGATGCCGTGGGCCGCACGACAGCCTATTTGCCGCTGCGCGAGCTGCAAGATGTGCCGATGTTCTTGCAAGGTATGGCCGAGATCGATGTGATCTGTGTGGATGATTGCGAGAGCATCGCCGGTCAGCGCGAAGCTGAAGTCGCGCTGATGGCTTTATGCGACGCGGCCCGCAGCGGCGGCCGCTGCCTTGTGCTCGCGGGGCGAAATCCGCCCGGTGAGTTGGGTTTAACTCTGCGCGATCTCAGCTCGCGCCTGGGTTGGGGTGGGGTTTATGCGCTCAAACCGCTGAGCGAGGCTGATAAACAGCAGGCGCTTCAGCGACGCGCACGGGCGCGTGGTCTGGAGCTGGAAGAGGACGTCGCGCAATATCTGTTGCGCCGCACCGCGCGCGATCTGCCTTCTCTGCTGGAGCTGCTCGATCAGCTCGATACCGCCTCGCTGGCACAGCGCCGTCGGCTCACTATTCCGATGGTGCGCGAGGCTTTACAAGCCTCGGTTCCTGCGGTGTAGGAGCGGGCTCCTGAGCTTGTCGAAGGGCCGCGATTACCCGGTTTCGCGCCCGCTCCTACAAGGCCCGGGTGCGCCGCACGTAGAGCACGCTAAGCAGGAACCAGGCGCCCGCCGAGTTAAGTACCGCGTAAGTTCCCAGCGTTGGCGCCGCAATCGTTTCGGTAATGCCCAGTCCGATGTAAGCAAGGCTAAGCAGGCTGCACACTGCAAAAATATAACGTTGGCCGCGAAACAATCCGGGCAGTGTAAGGATTATCGGAACCAGCAACAGACCTAACCACAGCGGCGAATCGTGCAACATCGACACCAAGCCGAGCGCCAATACAGCACAAGCTGCCAGCGCCAGAGCGCGCAACAAGCCGAACTTCATGTCAACCGTAGCTTGCCGGCGAACTCAGCAACTCTTCGGCCGAGCGCACGACATAGCTGCTTTTCTTCTTCGGTAAGCGGTGCTTTGCTATCCGGGCCGGCGAGATGACTCGGCCCGTACGGCGTGCCGCCGCTGCGCGTCGTGATGAGATTGGATTCGGTGTAGGGCAGGCCGACCAGCAGCATGCCGTGATGCAGTAGCGGCAACATCATCGAGAGCAGCGTCGCCTCCTGGCCGCCGTGCATGGAAGCAGTGGAGGTGAACACCGCCGCGGGCTTGCCGGCCAATGCGCCGGACAACCACAAGCTGGAAGTGCTGTCGATAAAATACTTGAGCGGCGCGGCCATATTGCCGAAGCGGGTCGGGCTGCCGAGGATCAGTCCCGCGCATTCCTTCAGGTCGTCGAGCGTGACGTAGGGCGCGCCCTCATCCGGCACCGGCGCCTTGGTCTTTTCGGTTTCCGGTGCCACCGGTGGCACGGTGCGCAGCCGCGCGGCCAGGCCGGCAACGCCATCAACACCGCGCGCGATATGTTGCGCCATCTCGCGCACCGCGCCGTAACGCGAGTAGTACAGAACCAGGATTTCGGCGTTCATTTAGGATGCTGTTGAATAATCATCCTTCGACTTCGCCGCTACGCGGCTACGCTCAGGACGAACGGGGCTGAAGTTTATCCTGAGTTTGTCGAAGGGCTCAGCACGAACGGTATGAGTTTTCAACCGTGATCCATGGCCGCGGTTGCGGCTTCGAGGCGATGCTCGATTTCGCGCGCCGCGCCTGCGCGTGACTTGTATTCCAGCATGCCCTTGTCCAGTCCGCGCTCGCCAATGACGATGCGATGTGGAATGCCAATCAGATCGGCGTCCGCAAACATTGGACCGGGCCGCAGGCCGCGGTCATCCAGCAATACTTCAACGCCGGCTTTCAGCAGCCCCGTATACAAAGCATCCGCTGCGTCCTTTACCCGCGCGGATTTCTCGTAGTTGATCGGAGTGAGAATCACGCGGAAGGGTGCGATTGCCTCCGGCCAGATGATGCCGTTGTCGTCGTGGCTTTGCTCGATCGCCGCGCCGACGATGCGCGACACGCCGATGCCGTAAGTGCCCATCTCCGGGGTCTGTTCCTTGCCGCCGGCGTCCAGCACCGACACACCCATGCTGGTGCTGTACTTGCGGCCCAGCTTGAAGATATGGCCGACCTCGATGCCGCGCACCAGTTGGTAGTTGCCTTCCGCATTCGGCGCCGCTTCGCCATCCACCACGTTGCGGATATCGGCGACGACCGCGGGCTCGGGCAGATCACGACCCCAGTTAATGCCCATTAAATGATGGTCCGGCTCGTTTGCGCCGCAGACAAAATCGCTCATCGCCGCGACCGTCTGATCGGCGATGATGCTGACGTCCTGGCCCAAGCCGATCGGGCCGATGTAGCCGGCCACACTCTTGAACACGCTCACCAATTCCGCTTCAGTGGCCAGGCGGTACCCGGCAAGGCCTGGGAGCTTGCCGATCTTGACGAGGTTGGCTTCGTGATCACCGCGTAGTAACAACAGGTAGTGCCGGCCATTGGCTTCCACCGCGACGCTCTTGACCGTGCGCTCGAGCGGCAACTTCAGAAACTGTGCGACATCCGCGCAAGTGATGGTTCCTGGCGTATGCGCTTTCTTCAGCGGCTCCTTCGCTGCCGATCGCGCAGCAGGCGCCGCCGCCACCGCCGCTTCGAGATTGGCCGCATAGCTGCCATTGCTCGCAATCGCCAGCAAGTCCTCACCGGAACTCGCCAGCACGTGGAATTCTTCGGAAGCCGAGCCGCCGATATTGCCGGAGTCCGCCTGCACGATGCGAAACTCGAGGCCGACGCGCTCGAAGATGCGCGAATACGCCTGGCGCATATTCAGATACTCGCGATCCAGATCGGCCGTATCCATATGGAAGGAGTAGCCGTCCTTCATCAGGAATTCGCGGGCGCGCATCACGCCGAAGCGGGGCCGGCGCTCGTCGCGGAACTTGCTGCCGATTTGGTAGAAATTCACCGGCAACTGCTTATAGCTGCGGTACTCGTCCTTCACCAGATTGGTGATGACTTCCTCGGCGGTCGGCGCGTAGCAGAAGTCGCGTTCATGCCGATCCTTCAAGCGCAGCATTTCCGGGCCCATGGCCTCCCAGCGTCCGGAGGTTTGCCACAACTCGGCGGGTTGAATGCAGGGCAGGGATACCTCCACGCAGCCAGCGCGGTTCAACTCCTCGCGCACGATGGCTGCCACTTTCTGCAGCACGCGCAGGCCGAGCGGCAGCCAGGTGTAAAGTCCCGCGGCAAGTTTGCGAATCAGGCCGGCGCGCAGCATCAGCTGGTGACTGACGATCTCGGCGTCGGCCGGCGTCTCTTTGGCGGTAAACAGGGGGAACTGCGAAAGGCGCATAGTTTGTGTACGAGCTAAGGACGCGGCATTCTAACCCGCAGTTACCGACGGCTTACAGACGGCTGATGGGGATTTCGCTCGAGGACTGGCGCAAGCGCGGCCGCGAATATCTGCACCGCGGGCACGGCATTTTTTACGTGGACGAAGGGCAGGGCGCGCCACTGGTCTGCATTCATGGCTTCCCGACGGCGAGCTGGGACTGGGCGCCGCTCTGGCCGGAGCTGACCCGGCGCTACCGCGTGATCGCGCCGGACATGATCGGCTTTGGCTTCTCGGCGAAACCGCGCGACTACCAGTACAGCATTCTGGATCAGGCGGATTTATTCGAGGGTTTACTGGCCCATCTCGGTGTAACGGAAGTTCTGGTGCTCGCTCATGACTACGGCGACACCGTGGCGCAAGAGCTGCTGGCGCGGCACAACGAGCGCTCGCGGTCGGGTCAACTTGGTTTACGACTGCGCTCAGTTTGTTTTCTGAATGGCGGCCTGTTTCCGGAGACGCATCGTCCGCGCTTCGTGCAGAAACTGCTGCAAAGCCCGATCGGTCCGCTGATTTCGCGGCTGATGAACCGGCGCAGCTTTGATCGTAGCTTCAGCGCCGTTTTCGGGCCGCAGACCCAGCCTTCGCCGGCTGAGCTGGCGGCCTTCTGGCAGCTGCTGAGCCACAACGGCGGCCAGCGCCTCATGCACAAGCTGATCCGCTACATGGCCGAGCGGCGTGAGCACCGGGAGCGCTGGGTGGGCGCCTTGTGCTCGGCCAAAATTCCCCTGCGCGTGATTGACGGCGCGGTGGATCCGGTTTCCGGCGCGCATATGGTGGCGCGCTACCGGGAGCTGGTGCCGAATCCCGATACGGTTATGCTGCCCACCATCGGCCACTATCCGCAGGTCGAGGCGCCACAGGCGGTGCTGGCGGCTTACCTCGAATTCGCCGCACCTACGGCATAATCCGGGCCACTTATGACTGACCCCAAGCTCGGCGCGGCGGCAGAATGGCAGGCCGGTGGGCATAGCTATTCGTGTTGGGACAACGACATCTTCTACCGCGACGACGGTGAGGGCGACGCGGTGCTCTGCCTGCACGGGTTTCCGACCTCAAGCTGGGACTGGCGCAAGCTCTGGCCCGAGCTGACGCGTAACTATCGGGCGATCGCCCCGGACATGATTGGTCTGGGCTTCTCCGCTAAACCATTCCACTACCACTACGGCATCTTCGATTACGCCGATTTGTGCGAAGACTTGCTGCTGCATCTGGGCGTCAACCGGGTGCACCTGCTGGCGCACAATTTTGGCGCGACGGTCACGCAGGAGTTATTGGCGCGCCTGCAGGAGCGCCAGCGCTATGGTGAAAACGGCTTGGAGATCCGCTCGGTCTGCTTTCTGAACTCCGGCATCGTGCCGGAGGCCTCCGAGTTGCGCGTCGAGCTACGCCTGCTGCTGGAGCAGAAGGGACGCGATTTCGCACGCTTGTTCAACGAAGCCGGCTTCGCGCAAAGTCTGATGGTGTTGTTCGGCCGCGACAATCGGCCGAGCGCAGAGGAGCTGGCCAGCTACTGGCAGCTTGGCACCATGAACGGCGGTTTGCGTATCGCGGACAAACTGGTGCACTTCATTGCCGACCGCCGCAAGCACCGCGGCCGCTGGCTCAATGCGACGCGCGAAGCGCAAATTCCCGTAAGCCATTTCAACGGCACCCAGGATCCGGTATGCGGCTTGAACATGGTGGCAAAGGTGCGCGAACTACTGCCCAATGTACGGATTGAATTGTGTGACCGATCGGGCCATTTTCCGCATCTGGAGACGCCGCAGGAACTGTGGTCCTACTACCGCGCCTTTCTCGCCGCCCTCAGTCCTCGATAATCTTCGCCGGCAACTCCCGCGCGCCGCGCCAGGCGCGCAATTGCAGCACGCCGCGCGTGTCCAGGGCGATGATGAAGATATAACTCTCTGCGTCCGGCGCCTGCTCTTCCGGCAAAGGCTCGCCCGGGCCTCGCGGATGCACGTAGTAAATCGCAAACAAGCGCTCGCGGCGCGCGCGCAATTTCTCCAGCACCGATTGCCGATTCTCGCCCGCCAGCAAGGGATAGGGCTTCAGTCCGCCCTCTGCGCTTGCACCAATCAGCCCGCTGGCGGCGCCACCGGGCGCTGTCTGGGCATGGTGAAAGACTTGCTGCACGAGGCGGCGCGGGATGGTCAAACCGGGATCGGTCATGGGTTGTTGCAGACGGGACAGTCGGGATCACGCCTCAGCTTGAGTTCTCTGAAATTCAAGCTTAGCGCGTCAAGTACCAGCAGCCGCCCAGACGAGGGGCTGCCGATGCCCAGCAGGAGCTTGATCGCCTCCAGCGCCTGCAGGCTGCCGATGACGCCGACCAGGGGGCCGAGAATACCGCTGTTCTCGCAGCTTTCCTGTGCTTCGCCGTTCTCCCGATAAAGACAGCGATAGCAGGGCGAGTCGTTGCGCCCCGGCGTGAATACCGCGAGCTGCGCCTCGAAGCGGATTGCCGCACCCGATACCAGCGGCTTGCGCGCCGCGACGCAGGCGGCGTTGACCGCGAAGCGGGTCGGAAAATTATCGCTGCCATCGAGCACCACATCCGCCGCGTTGACGTACTTCTGCAGGCGCAGGCCTTCGAGCCGCTCACTTAGTGCTTCCACCTGCACCTCGGGATTGAGCGCATGCAGCGTGTCGCGGGCCGATTCCGCTTTGGCTCTGCCCAGATCGGCGCTGCGATGCAGGATTTGCCGCTGCAAATTAGATAATTCCAATACATCGCTATCGGCAATCGTCAGGCGTCCGACGCCGGCCGCGGCGAGATAGAGCGCAGCCGCGGAGCCCAAGCCGCCGGCGCCCACGATCAAGGCATGTGAATCGAGCAGGGTTTGCTGACCGGCGACATCAATCTGCGGCAGCACCAGATGGCGGCTGTAACGCTGCAGTGTTGTCATAAGTGGTACTGAGAATTGCGCAATTGACTCGCACTCGCGCCAATCCCAAATCCCCCGCCGTCCACCGCAAGCGGTGACCGTCCGCCCCCTTTAATAAAGGGGGCAGCGAGGCGCGATCGCGCCTCGCGGGGGATCGGATCGCCCCCTTTTGTAAAGGGGGCAGCGAGGCGTGGTAACGCCGAGAGGGGGATTTCAGGAGCTGCAGAAAATTCGTTAGCCACTTGGGAAAGGATCATTAGTTCAACTGGCCCAGCGTTACACGTGGCAAATCTGCAAGATCGGCCAGGGTTTCGACAGAGGCAAAACCGGAAAATTTCAGTAATTCACGCACTGCTTGATCCTGCGTTGCGCCGTGTTCCAGCAGCAGCCAGCCGCCGGGCTTGAGATGTAGCGGCGCGTGCTGAACGATGAAGCGCAAATCGGCCAGTCCGTTATCACCCGCGATCAATGCGCGGCGCGGCTCAAAGGCCAAGGCGGCGAGATGCGGGTCTTGCGCCGCCACATAAGGCGGGTTGGACAGAACCAGTTCCAGCTTTTCGCCGGATAAAGCCGCGTACCAGCGTCCCCGCCGGAATTCCACATTGCCGAGCTGATGCCGCTGCGCATTGCGAGCTGCAACCGCCAGCGCGGCTTCGGAGCTGTCGGTGGCGAGCACCACGCAAGCCGGCCTTTCGCGCGCGATGGCCAGGGCGATCGCGCCGCTGCCGGTACCGAGATCGGCGATGCGCCAGCGCGCGCCGGCAGGAATGCGCGCCAGCGCGGCCTCCACCAGTGTTTCTGTTTCCGGCCGCGGGATCAATACGGCGGGAGTCACTTCCAGTTCCAGCGACCAGAATTCGCGCTGCTTGAGCAGATAAGCCAGCGGCTCACCCATTTCACGGCGTGTAACCAAACCCTGAAAGCGAGTCAGGGCGTCGTCGGCCAGCTTGTTTTCACCATGGCTCAGCAGCCGGCTGCGCGGCTGCTGCACGCAATGCGCCAGCAGCAACTCGGCGTCAAGGCGGGCCGAATCGGAGTGCGGACGCAGACGCTCGACCGCAGCGCTGAGCGCCTCTGCCAGGGTCATCTGCCGCGGACCGGTGTCATACACCCAAGGCTGCAAGCTGATCCGCCTGATACTCATGAATCAAAGGCTCGATCACGTCGTCCAAAGCGCCCTCGATGACCTGGGCCAGGTTGTACAGCGTGAGATTGATCCGGTGGTCGGTGACGCGGTTCTGCGGGAAGTTGTAGGTGCGGATGCGCTCCGAGCGGTCGCCCGAACCGACCAGCAGTTTGCGCGTTGCCGCCTGCTCGCTGCGTTGCTTCTCTTCCTGCGAAGCGCGCAGGCGCGCGGCCAGCAGGCTCATGGCGCGCGCGCGGTTCTTGTGCTGCGAGCGCTCATCCTGGCACTCCACCACGATGCCGCTCGGCAGGTGCGTGATGCGGATCGCGGATTCGGTTTTGTTGACGTGCTGGCCGCCGGCCCCGCTGGAACGGAAGGTATCCACCCGCAAATCGGCCGGGTTGATGTCTATCTCCACTTCCTCCAGCTCGGCCAGCACCGCCACGGTCGCGGCCGAGGTGTGGATGCGGCCCTGCGCCTCGGTCGTTGGCACCCGCTGCACGCGATGCCCGCCGGACTCGAACTTGAGCCGCGAATACGCGCCCGCGCCTTGCACGCGCGCGATGATTTCCTTGTAGCCGCCGTGCTCGCCCGCGCTCTCGCCGAGGATTTCGATTTTCCAGCGGCGCGTCTCGGCGTAGCGCGCGTACATGCGGAACAAGTCGCCGGCGAAGATGGCGGCCTCATCGCCGCCGGTGCCGGCGCGGATTTCCAGAAAGATATTTTTATCGTCGCGCGGATCGCGCGGAATCAGATGCAGGCGCAAGTCGGCCGCCAACTGCTCCAGCCCGAGCTTGAGCGCCGGCAACTCCGCCTGCGCCATGGCGCGCAGTTCCGGATCGGGCTCCTCGGCGAGTTTTTGCAGGCCGGCCGCCTCGGTCTGCAGCTTGCGGTAGCGCGCATAAGCCTCGGCCAGCGGCGTCAATTGCGAATACTCCTGCGACAGACGCCGGAACTTGTCCTGCACGGAGATGACTTCCGGCTCGGCCAGTTGCCGGCCGATGTCTTCATGGCGTTCGGCCAGCTCTTCGAGTTTGCGCTGCAGCGAGGCCTGCATTATTCGCCGTCCTCGTCGTGGTCGCCCGAGTTCAGGCCGAAGAGCCGCTGGGCGGCATCGAGCAAGGCGGTCTGCTGCGCGGCTTCGGCTTGCCGTAGCGCGGTGCTCGGTTGATGCAGCAGCTTATTGGTCAATCCCTGTGCCAGAAAGGCCAGCGCTTCGTCCGCCGTGGCGCCCTGTGCGAGCATGCGGCGCGCGCGCGCCAGCACCTCTTCGGCCTGGGCTTCGGCGCGACCGCGCAATTGCGCAATCGTGCCGGCCGCGTCGCGCGCTTCGAGCCAGCGCATGAAGGCTTCGCTGCGCGCCTCGATCATGCCCTCGGCGTCGCGCGCCGCGGCTTCGCGCGAACGCAAATTATCCTGAATCACGTCTTTGAGATCATCCACCGTATACAGGTATATATCTTCCAGCTTGCCGACGGCAGCTTCGATGTCGCGCGGCACGGCCAGATCCAGCATGAACACCGGCTTGTGCCGGCGGCCGGCCAGGGCCTGGGTTACCTGAGCCAGTGTGACCACCGGTTCCGGGCTGGCGGTGCAGGACAGCAGCAGATCCGCTTCCCCCAGATGCGCCGGCAAATCTTCCAGAGGAATGGCGTAAGCGTGATACTGCGCGGCGAGTTTTTGCGCATGCGCCAGCGTGCGATTGGCAAAAATCATGCGGCCGATGCCCTGCTGCGCGAGATGGCGCGCGGCCAACTGCATCATCTCGCCGGCGCCGATCAAGAGCGCGGTATGGCGCGCGAAGTCGGCGAAGATGCGACGCGCCAGCGTCACCCCCGCAAAAGCGACCGACACCGGATGCGCACCGATCTCAGTCTCGCTACGGACCAGCTTGGCCAGCGAGAAGGCATGCTCGAACAGGCGCGACAGTAAGGGCCCAACGCTACCGGCCGCTTGTGCGTCCTGAAACGCCTGCTTCATCTGGCCCAGTATTTGCGGTTCGCCCAGAATCATCGAGTCGAGCCCCGCCGCGACCCGCATGGCGTGGCGTACGCAGTCGCGCTCGCGGTGGCAATACGAGTGCCCCGCCAGTTGTGCCGGTTCGAGGCGCCGCGCCGCGGTCCACCACCCGGTCACCGCCTGCTGCGCGCTGGCCGGCGCCGCGGCATAGATTTCGGTGCGGTTGCAGGTGGACACGATCGCCGCCTCCTGCACCTGTGCCCGCAGTGCCGCCAGCGCGGCTGGCAGCTCGGCGTCGGTGAACGCAGCCGCTTCCCGCACCGCCAGCGGCGCAGTTTTGTGGTTCAGGCCCAGAACAAAAAGCGGCATGCGGTGGGGTGGATGAAGCCAAACTTGAAATTGTCCGTGATGCGCAGCGCTCTCGGCAAGCTGCCGAGAATCAAGGCGGCGCCGGTTTGATCGTTTTTCGCGCCGCTTTCTGATTGGGCTGGCGCTCGGTATAGTGGACAATTAATTGGCTTTCTCACGGAAGGACATCATGCGTTGCTTGCACCCCCAAGGCGCCGTCCGCTGGCTGGCGGTGATATTCCTGCTCGGGGGATTCAGCCTGCTCGCGCGCGCGGAAGAAAGCCAGGCGCCGGTCGACCCGAGGCTGGCCCAGATTCAATTTCACGTGCTGGCCGCCGAGCTGGCGGGTCAGCGCGGCGACACCAAAACCGCGGCGGAGGAGTATTTCAAAGCCGTCGAGTTGAGCGACGATCCGGCACTGGCTGAGCGCGCCACGCGGGTGGCCTTATTCGCCGAGGACGAAGCGCTGGCGCTGCGCGCGGCCGATGCCTGGATCAAGCGGGCGCCCGCAGCACTGGAAGCGCGCGAAATCGCGCTCGGCCTGTCGCTCGCGGCCGGCCGCCTGAGCGATGCGCGTGATCATGCCAACACACTGATCCGGCTCAATCCCCAGGGTGAAGCGGAGGCTTTCCGCCAGATCGTGCGGGTGTTGGGCGCCGGCAGCGAAAGCGCCCGTCCCGGCTTTGGCATTCTCCGGGAAGTGGCGGCGCGCTATCCGCAACTGCCGGAGGCGCACTACGCCGTGGGGCTGTTGGCGCTGCGGCTGGAGCGCACCGAGGAGGCGGTCGTGGCGCTGGATCGGGCGCTGGCGCTAAGGTCCGGCTGGCAGGATGCATTGGTAATCAAAACCAGTGCCCTGGTACGCTTGAATCGGCTCGACGAAGCGGAACAGACCATTCTCCAGGCGTCCGGCAGCGATGAGGAACGCGCTGCGCTGCATCTGACTTATGCGCGGCTACTGCTCGAAGCCGAGCGCGAGAGCGCCGCACGCGAGCAGTTTCAGCGGGTGCTGGAACTTTCGCCCGGGCAAGCGGATGCGCTGCAGGCATTGGCTTTGATGTCGCTCAGCTCCGGCAACAAGGCCGGCGCCTATGACTATTACAAGCAGCTTTACGAGCGCGATCCGGAACGGCGCGATGAGGCCGCGTACTACCTCGGCATCATTGATGAGGAGCGGGGCGACTACGAGGCCGCGCTGCTCTGGTATGCCAAGGTGGTGGACGGCGCGCAGGTTTTCCCGGCCACCCAGCGCCGCGCCTATATGCTGTACAAGCTCGGCCAGTTGCCGCGCGCGCGCAGCCTGCTGAAGCGTTATCGCGAGAAAAATCCCGACGCCGCGGCGCAAACCTGGTTCACTGAAGCCGGGCTGCTATACGAGGCCGGTGAGTACACCGAGGCCTCCGCCGTATACGACGCGGCGCTGAAGAAGCATCCGGACGAGCCCGAACTCATTTACGGGCGCTCGCTGGTGTCCGAGCGGCTGGGCCGGGTGGCGATGGCGGAGCAGGATCTGCGCCGTCTGCTGCAACTCGATCCGAACGACGCGCGTGCGCTGAACGCGCTGGGCTATATCCTCAGCAATTACTCCGAGCGCTACGGCGAGGCCAGGAAGTACATCGAGAGCGCTTACGCGCAGAATCCTGAAGACCCGGCGATCAACGACAGCATGGGCTGGATTCAGTACCGGCTCGGCAATCTCGACAGTGCCTTGCATTTCCTGCGCATCGCCTACAAAAAATTACCGGATCCGGAAGTGGCCGCGCATCTGGGCGAGGTGTTGTGGAAACTCGGCGAGCGCAACGAAGCCCAGGTGGTCTGGCGCCAGGCCATGGCGGAAGCCCCGGAGCATCCGGTATTGCGCGAAACCGTTACCCGGCTGACACGCTGATTACACGCCGGCGAATGACCCGTCGTCTGGGCATAGTGGCCCTGCTGGCCCTATTAAGCTTAGCCTCAGCTTGTGTGCTGGTGCCGCCAGCCTCGACGCCGTCGCCACCCGTACAAGCCGTAGACAATCCCGAAGCGGCCTGGCGCGATCGGCAGGCCGCGCTGAACTACATCAAGGTCTGGACGGTGCAGGCGCGTATGGCAGCCGAAGGCCGCGGTTGGAGCGGCAGTCTGTGGTGGCAGCAGCAGGGCGAATATCTGGATTTGCGCGTCAGCGGTCCGCTGGGCGTCGGCGGTGTGCGCGCCCGCGGCACCCTGAGCCGGGTCGAGGTGCAGACCGGTAACGAACGCTTTACCACTGACGATCCCGAGGCGGTGTTTCGCGAACGCGTGGGCTGGCCGCTGCCGGTGCGCGGCCTGCGCTGGTGGGCACTGGGCTTGCCCGATCCCACAACCCGCGCCCGCACCGAACTGGATGCCCGCGGCCGGCTCGCCCGATTGGAGCAGCACGGCTGGCGCGTGGACTACCCGGAGTATCAAGGCGCACCCGCGGTGGAGGTGCCGCGGCGCCTGCTGCTGACTAACGGCGAAATCAGTCTTCGCGTGGTCATTGATAGCTGGAAGTTCTAAAAATGCTCCCGGCGGAAGTTTGGCCCGCACCCGCCAAGCTCAATCTGTTTCTGCACATCACCGGCCGCCGCCCGGATGGCTATCACAGGCTGCAAACCGTGTTTCAGTTTCTGGATTTTGGCGATGAGCTGCAATTCAGCCTGCGCGATGACGGTTTGATTTGCCGCACCCGAGGCCCAGCCGCCTTGTCCGTTGAAGATGATTTATGTCTGCACGCCGCGCGCGCACTACAGGCCGCCTCCGGCTGCACGCTCGGCATTGATATCGCACTCGACAAGCGTCTGCCCCTGGGCGGCGGTCTGGGCGGCGGCAGCAGCAATGCCGCAACGGTATTGCTGGCGCTCAACCGGCATTGGCGCCTGGCTTGGTCACTGGAGCGTTTAGCCAGGCTGGGTCTTGATCTGGGCGCAGACGTCCCGGTCTTCGTGCACGGCCAGGCAGCCTGGGCCGAGGGTGTGGGTGAAATCCTGCGGCCGGTAACGCCACCGGAAATGTGGTATCTGGTCATCACGCCTGAATGCGCGGTCAGTACGCGCGAGGTGTTCAACGATCCCGCGCTTGACCGTAACCATGCCTCCGTAAACTGGGATGATTTTCAGGCCGGACGGGTGGCTAACGACTGCTGGCCGGTAGTGCGCCGGCGTTATCCGCAAGTTGCGGCCGCTTTCGACTGGCTTGATCGGCGCGCCGCGGCGCGGCTCACCGGCACCGGCAGCTCGGTTTTTGCCGCTTTCGATTCAGCCAGCGCGGCGCAAGCGCTGGCAGTACAGATACCCAAGGGCTGGCGTCACTTCGTCGCCCGTGGCCTGAACCGCTCGCCGCTGCACGCAATGCTGGCGAGCCAGACCCCGTCACTTTAGAATGCACCCCCTTTGCGGATGGGGCGTAGCCAAGTGGTAAGGCAGCGGGTTTTGATCCCGCCATTCCTAGGTTCGAATCCTAGCGCCCCAGCCACTTAGATTTTCTTGGCGCGCGGAGCGCGCCTTAGAAAATCAAGTGCCCCCGCGAAAGCGGGGGCCCAGTCAAATACCGCTGGATTCCGGCTCGCGCCGGCTTGGCCGGAATTACGGTGAACGGGCGCCCCTGCATCTCACTGATTCGATGCGGATTCCGGTACAATACGCGCCCCTTGCGCCGGCCTGACCGCCGGCGCGGCTTCGTCCGGGCTCTGCGATGGCTGAAACGAGACTGATGGTGTTTACCGGCAACGCCAATCCGGCCTTGGCACAGGACATCGCCAGCCGCCTGAAGATGCCGCTGGGGAAGGCCCTGGTAGGCCGTTTTTCGGACGGTGAGGTGATGGTCGAGGTGATGGAAAACGTCCGCGGCAGGGACGTGTTCGTGATCCAGCCGACCTGTGCACCCACCAACGACAGCGTGATGGAGCTGTTGATGATGCTGGACGCGTTCAAACGCTCCTCGGCCGGACGCATCACCGCGGTGATTCCGTATTTCGGCTATGCGCGCCAGGATCGCCGGCCACGTTCCACCCGCGTGCCGATTTCGGCCAAGGTGGTGGCGGACATGATCGGCGAATGCGGGGCGCATCGCGTGCTTACCGTGGATTTGCACGCCGACCAGATTCAGGGTTTTTTCGATGTGCCGGTGGACAACGTCTACGCCTCGCCGATTCTGCTGGGCGACGTCTACCGGGTCATGGAAAAAGCCATGAAGGACGGCTCATTGATCGTGGTTTCGCCGGATGTCGGCGGTGTGGTGCGCGCGCGCGCGCTGGCCAAGCTGCTGGACAGTGCCGACCTGGCGATCATCGACAAACGCCGGCCCAAGCCGAATGAAGCGAAGATCATGAACATCATCGGCGACGTGAAGAACCGGCACTGCGTCATCGTGGACGACATGGTGGACACCGCTGGAACGCTGGGCCAGGCGGCGAACGCGTTGAAGGAAGAAGGGGCGCTGTCGGTGCGCGCCTATGTGACGCACGCGGTGCTGTCGGGTAATGCAGTGAGGAACATCATGGACTCGAAGCTGGATGAACTGGTCGTGACCGACACCATCCCGTTGAAGGCCGATGCCGCCGCCTCTCCGAAAATCCGCCAGCTTTCGATTGCGGGCCTGTTGGCGGAAACGATTCGCCGCGTCAGCAACGAAGAGTCGGTCAGTTCGTTATACGTGGATTAGATTTTAGCCGCCGGCATGGTGCTGGCGGCGTCAACGTCGCTCTGGTCGCGGAGCGGCGTCATTGCAGCAGGAGTTTATTATGAAAGCTGATTACGTTATCAACGCCGAAATTCGCGCAGATCAGGGCAAGGGTGCGAGCCGCCGCCTGCGTCGCGCGGGCAAGGTCCCGGCCGTGCTGTACGGCGGCCACCAGGAGCCGGCCATGCTGCAGGTCTCGCACACCGAGCTGGCCCACCGTCTCGAAAACGAGGCGTTTTACTCGCACATCATCACCGTCAAGGTCGCTGGCGATGAGCAGCAGGCCGTGCTCAAGGATTTGCAGCGCCATCCGGCCAGACCGGTCATCCTGCATCTGGATTTGCAGCGCGTGCTGGCGAATGAAGCCATCCGCATGCATGTGCCGCTGCACTACAAGGGCGAGGAAGTGGCGCCGGGCGTCAAGGAAGGCGGCGTGTTCCAGCACCAGCTGATAGACGTGGAAATCGAGTGCTTGCCGAAGGATTTGCCGGAGTTCATCGAAGTGGATGTCTCCGCCATGAAGGTAGACGAAGTCGTGCATCTGTCGCAGATCAAGATTCCGGAAGGCGTCAAGGTTATGGGACTGGCGCAGGGCGACGACCCGGTCGCCATCTCCCTCCATATTCCGCGTGCGGTGGTGGAAGAGGAGCCGACACCGGCGGCGGAAGCGGCGCCGGTCGAGGGCGCCGAGGGTGCAGCGCCGGTGGAAGGCGCCAAACCGGGCGAGGCCGCGGCCAAGCCCGAAGCCAAGAAAGACGAAGGCAAGAAGGACGAGAAGAAGTAGGTTTCTCTCACCTAGTCCTGCGAGTTTCACGCCGTGCCGGCTGGGTATCCGCTGCGCGCCGTCATCGGCCTCGGCAATCCGGGGCCGGTGCACGCGCAGCAGCGGCATAACATCGGTTTCTGGTGGGTGGACGCTCTGGCGGCAAGCCAGGGCGTCGCCTTCCGTCCCGAACCAAAATTCCACGGCGAGGCCGTCAAACTGCGAGTCGCGGATCAGGAACTGCTGGTACTCAAGCCCGGCACCTTCATGAATCTCAGCGGCCAAGCGGTGCAGGCGCTGATGGGTTTTTACAAACTCATGCCAGCCGAGCTGCTGGTGGTGCACGATGAGCTGGACCTGCCGGTCGGCGCGGCGCGACTTAAGCGCGGCGGCGGCCACGCCGGACACAATGGCCTGCGCGACGTCAGCGAGAAAATCGGCGAGGACTATTGCCGGCTGCGGCTCGGCATCGGTCACCCCGGCGTAAAGGACAAGGTGATCGGCTATGCCTTATCCCGCCCGACTGCAGAGCAGAAAATCCTGCTGGACGACGCGGTATGGCGCTCGCTCGAAGTGCTGCCGCTGTTGCTGAGCGAGGGTTGGGACAAGGCCGCGCAGAAGTTGCATACCACTCAAGCTCCCTCTCCCCCTGGGAGAGGGTTGGGGTGAGGG
>JBOICV010000107.1:0-1285 GCA_050740255.1 Nevskiales bacterium
CCCATCTTGTGGTTGACGCCAGTGTAGAACAGCACGCGCTCGGTCGTGGTGGTCTTGCCCGCGTCAATATGCGCGGAGATCCCGATGTTGCGGTAGCGTTCGATAGGCGTGGTGCGCGGCATGGCCAATTCCCCAATCTCCCCTTACCAGCGGAAATGGGCGAATGCTTTATTAGCATCGGCCATCTTGTGGGTGTCTTCGCGCTTCTTGACCGCGGCGCCGCGATGCTCGGAAGCATCCAGCAGCTCGCCGGCCAGACGCTTGTCCATGCCGTGCTCGCCGCGCGAGCGCGCAGCCTCAATCAGCCAACGCATCGCCAGCGTGTTGCGGCGCACCTGGCGCACTTCGACCGGCACCTGATAAGTAGCGCCGCCGACGCGGCGTGATTTCACTTCCACGCTCGGGCGCACATTGTCCAGCGCGCCTTCCAGCACGCCCAGCGCCTGCTCTGCGCCCTTCTTGGTGCCGATTTCATCCAGCGCGCCATAGACGATTTTTTCGGCGATGGCTTTCTTGCCACTCTCCATCACCATATTGATGAACTTGGTCAACTGCTCGGACTTGTACTTGGGGTCCGGCAGGACTTTGCGGGGTTCGGCGTTTTTGCGGCGGGACATGGTGGCTTTCTCTTATTCTTATTAGTTAGCTTTCGGGCGCTTGGCGCCGTACTTGGAACGGCCCTGGCGTCGCTTCTCGATGCCAGAACAGTCAAGCGAACCGCGGACGGTGTGGTAACGCACGCCCGGCAGGTCCTTGACGCGGCCGCCGCGAATCAGCACGACCGAGTGCTCTTGCAGGTTATGGCCTTCGCCGCCGATATAGGAAATAACTTCGTAACCGTTGGTCAGGCGTACTTTGGCGACCTTGCGCAGCGCCGAGTTCGGCTTTTTCGGCGTGGTGGTGTACACACGCGTGCACACGCCACGCTTCTGCGGCGAGTTTTGCAGCGCCGGTACCTTGGTTTTCTCGGCTCGGGTCGAACGACCCTTGCGCACGAGCTGATTAACGGTGGCCACGCGATAACCTCTGAAAAAAGTCGGCTAAATCACTGCTCTAGAAGCAGAAACGACAGGTCCGGTCACCCGAACCTGCCGTAATGAGACGCGGGATTTTATAGGTCGCCCACACCCCTGTCAACACACATAACGCCTAAAAAGAGATGATTCCCCAGAGGTTTAGTGTCCGCGTGCATCCAATTCTGACCCACTTTTGGGGGTAGTTTGCAACGAAAACTGACCCACCCCTTACGCTTCGCCCTCGATAACAAAGACAGGGCGGGCAGGAG
>JBOICV010000108.1:0-2320 GCA_050740255.1 Nevskiales bacterium
ACCCCTGGCTCCGCTCACTATCCGGTTGCGTCAACAGCGTGGTTATGCCGGCGCGCACCCGATTTTGATGCAGACCGGGCGCACGAGGGCCAGTTGGACGCAGCGCGGGGCCGCCGACCATGTAGAGCTATTCCAGAGCGAGGCGGGCGGCTGGGTGATCCGGGTGGGCACACGCAGCGCCATCGCCGCCAAGCACGAATTCGGGGAGGACAGGGTGCCGGCCCGACCCGTGCAGCCGATCAGTGGGGCGGCGGTGGAAAGGATCGTTGCTGTACTGGATTTTGTGATTGACCAGATAGAGGCGCAGACGGTAGGGCGCTGATCTGCTGCAATAGATGGATGATCTCTTTCTGCTGGCTGGCCTGCAATTCAAGCAAGGCAATCGCCTTGTCGATACGCCAGTACCAGAGGACTAGAGAGCGCAGCACGAAGAACAGGACAATCATAATGATGATGGCGAGGATCGGAAAAATCGTGTAGGCGTCCATTCGTTATCTCCTATGGCGGACAAAGAGCTTTTATACTCAGTCCATTTCAATATAGCACAGGCTAAGACATCGGCCCAGCAGTTGGGGGCCGTTTTTCGTCGTGAACTGCAATCCGTCCGTATCGATCTACTCGACCCACGGGCGTTCGATACGGCCATCGCCCGCACCCATGCGCTGCAAGCCGAAATGCAGCAGGTGGCGACTCAGGCGCAGCGGGCAGCAAAAGATGTACAGAGTATCGGATCGGCTCGCTTACCTGCTGGTGGGGCTGGAGGTGGCGCTACAGGCGGTCTGGCGAGTGGGCTGCTGGGTGGGCTGGTGGGCTATCTATCGATCCGGGGCGCCCGGCAGATCACCCAGCAGGCCGGCGAATTGTCCGATCTGCGCACACAGGCGATTTCTACCAATGCGGCGCTGACCCTGTTGGCGGGTGGCGGCGCAAAGGCAGTGGGAGCCATTGTGCAAATTCAATCCGTCGCGCCCGGTGCGACCAATTCACTAGAAGCGGCGGGCGCTGCCGTCACTATTCTGACCCAAAAGCTGCCCAGCGCCGCCATCAGCCTCAGAGACATCTCTACCTTTGCCGCCATCGTACCCCGCATCTCCGCCTCTATCCGCGAATCTGGCGATGCTATCTCTCAACTAACCCTTTTTGCCAATAGCGCCGCATTCCAACGCGCCGATCAGCTGGGCGTTACTGCCGACGATGTCAAGCAGAAAATGAAGGAGTTGGCGGCGGTATTCCCGGAACTGTCAGACGCTCAATTGAAGGCGGCTGCTACTGTGCAGCTCGTCAATGAACGTTTTGCTCCACTGGCCGAAACACTGGCCCAGACTGTATCCGGCGCCCAGCAGTTGCGCACGGCATGGGCCGAACTGCGCACCGGACTAGCGGAGGGAGCGGCGGGCAACCTGGCCGACCAATTTCTTGGCGGGCTGGCCGGTGGCCTCAATCAACTGAATGTCATTGTCAACGGTGCGCAAAACTTGGGCGCCATGCAAGGGGCGCTCACCCAGACGCTATCCGACATTCAGAATGCCGAGAACCGCTCTCTGCTCACCTTCATTCCCGGCGTCCAACAGTCGTTCGACGCGAATGAGGCGGCTGTCCAAAAGACGATTGAGGTCGTCAAACAGTTGGGCGAGGGGCTGGCGAAGGGTACGCCGGCGGCAGAGCAGTATCAGGGCGAGATAGCCGATATTGTGCGCTCGATTGTCGTCTGGGGTAGCGTCTCCGATGAGCAGGTAGAGCGCATTCGCCAGATCAGCGCAGCGATGGCCGAGCAGCAGGCGCTGGGCATCACCACCGCCACGCCGGGCGCAGGTGCGATAGAGGCGACCAAACAAGCTGCACAAGACCTGATCGACACCTTCAGTCAGCTTGACCAGATGATCGCCAGCGCCGGCGAACTGGGCGGTCAGGCGCCAGGCATCGACCAGTTGCAAAAGCAACTCATCTCGCTCAAACTGGAGATCGCCACCACCGGCAGTGTTACCGACGAGCAGACTGCGCAAATGGCGGCGCTGGAAGGCATATTGCAGCGGGCCGCCTCTGGCGTGCAGTTCCTCTCCACGGCGGAGGGGCAGACGGCGATTGCGACGGGTGGGCTGAATTCGGCGCTGGCTAGCACACCGGGCTATCTGGACGCCATCACATTAGCGGCTGGACAGGCGGCCAGCGCATTACAGCAAGCGCTTGCAATTCAGGGACAGGTGGAAGGGCAGTTAGTTTCCGGTCTTAGCGGGCTGATTTCTCGCGGCCTGATTACTGCCAATGCTGCTAATCAGATTTTGCAGCAGCAAGAAAACCTGGCCGCACGCGGGGCCAACGC
>JBOICV010000109.1:0-1124 GCA_050740255.1 Nevskiales bacterium
GTTGATGGCGGCGTATGCGGCAAGCGCGGCGGGCCCTCCGGAAATCATCGAGAACATCCGCAACGTCTATTTCATCTTCATCAACGGCGACACTGGTCTGGACTCGACGGCGGCCGTGGACGGCCGCGGCGCGGCGGATAATCTCGCGGCGCTGGGCTACGAGCATTTCTACATGGAGTATCTGGGCCGCGCGCACAGTTTCAGTCTGGTGGCCGAGGCCTGGCCGATCACCACCGGCCTGCTGCGCGACCGCAAGCGCGACCCGAACCCCGCGCACATTACTTACACGATGAAGGCCGCACATGAAGTGCCGGCGCTCGGCCTCGTGCATGACCACAACTACTGGGTCAGCGGCCTCGCGCTTGCGCAAGGCGCGGCGTCCGGCACGATAGACGCGTTTGCCTTGCCGCTCTCTGGCAAGCTGCCGACCAAGGCGAGCCGCCTCACCGGCTATTTCACCAACACGCAGACGCTCAATAATGTTTACGTCAGTTGGCTTGAATACCGCGATCTCACCGGCCACAGCATCACCGACTACCAGAGCGGCTGGGTTCCGCTGAATGTCACGGTCAGCGACGTGCCGATGGCTCTGCCGCCCAAGGCCGGCAGCAATGGCTTTGCATCCACGACGACTGGCTTGTCCAGCGCAACATTCGATCTGCAGCGCATGGGCATCGTGACCGCCGGATTGCTGCATGGCGATGTGACGACTGACGTGGCGCAGGATTTGACCTTGTTGTCCGACTCAGCTTGGCCCAACGGCGTCATCGTGCGGGTGGACGGCAGGGATACTCAGCGGATTCTGAGCGGCCGCGCGCTGACCGTGCATCTGGATTCCGGCACCCATGCGGTGGATATCGGTGCATAAGACCTCGCGTGCATCTGGTCGGCTTGGACGCAGTTTGGCGGCCGTGCTGCTGGCCGCTTGTGGCAACTAAGACGGAGACACCCATGCGAGCGATCTACATTGACAAGCCGGGCGGCTACGACGCCCTGAAGATTCGTGAAGTGGAAGCGCCCAAGCCGGGGCGCGGCGAAGTCGCCATTGCGGTGAAAGCCAGCGGCGTCAACTTCGCCGACATCCTCGCGCGCCAGGGCATCTATCCGGATGCGCCGGCCTATCC
>JBOICV010000110.1:0-63874 GCA_050740255.1 Nevskiales bacterium
CCGCCGAAGCCGGCGCCGACAATTGCTACTTTGGGGGCGACCTTGGGAGTGGCAATGACGCTCATTCGCTCGCGACCTGCAAAAAAAGGCCGCACAAGCATAGCCTGACCCCTAATTGGTGTCAGTCTGCCCGCAGGAGCGGTTACTTCTGTGTTTGGGCCACTATCGCATCGATGCGCGTCAGATAGTGGCGGTTGTCGTGATCCCAGGGGTGAAAGCCGGGCCGGAAATAATCGAGCCAGGGCAGGATGAGCTTGCGGACGAAGCCGACTTTGCCGAAGGTGTAATGCCCCAGCGCGAGCCAGCCGCGCCAGTCGCTCAACTTGCGCTCGTGGCCCACGATGCGCAGATAAAAGGGCAGCGCGATCGACCAGAAAATAATCGTCGCCATGATCAGGCCACCAACGCGTTCAATGTAGGCCAGCGGAGTCTTGCCGCGCACCGTGACCCATACGTCGTAAGCGACGGCCTTGTGCTCGGTCTCTTCCAGCGCATGCCAGTTCCATAGCGCGGCGAACTTTGGCTCGGCGCCCTCCAGAATGCGCGGCTCTTTCAGCAAGCCGTCAGCCATGATCGCGGTGAAGTGCTCCAGCGCGATGGTGGCCGAAAGCTGCCATGACCTGGGTGTGTATTTCTGCAACCACTTCAGCAAGCGGCCGACCACTCGCTCCATCCAGATCGTCGGCGGCACCCTGGCGAACATCGCTTCGTTGTATTCCTGGTGCTCGCGCCCGTGCATTGCTTCCTGGCCAATGAAGGCCGTCACGGCTTTTTGCAGCTCCGGATCGGTGATGCGGTCGCGGTAATTGCGCACGCTGTCAATAAAGAAGCGCTCGCCGACCGGAAAGAACAGCGAAAGCGTATTCATGAACTGCGAGAGATGCACGTTGCCCTTGTTCCAGGCAGCGATCTTCTCGGCTGGCAGCTTGAACTGCAGGTCGCGTCGCACGGGCAGCGGCGGCTCAGCCGATGCTGCAACGGCCTGAACATTCCCGGTGTGGTCCATAAACCTTCTCGTTTAAATGTACCAGTGCTCACTGTAACAGTTCCGCGCCGGCAGTCATTGGCGCGAGCGCCACAGTGAGGGGGCGCGACGGCGAAGCGTTACATCGAAAGCTTGGCGAAGAAGACGGTAATGCGCTGGTACAGGGCCGGCAGCAGGCGCACCAGCCAGTCAATCACATAAGCATCCGGGCCGACCAATACACGGCGCTTGTTCTTCTCCACGGCGCGGATGATCGTTCGTGCGGCGCTGTTGGCGGTGGTGATGAAGTTCTTCTCGAATTTTGCGCTGGCGGTTGCCGGATCTGCCTCAACACCGAGGCTGCTCACGCTTGAGTCGAGGCGCGCGGCTTTGGCGATATTGGTCTTGATTCCGCCGGGATGCACCGAGGTGGCGGACAAGCCGCAATTCATCATGTCCAATTCCTGCCGCAACGACTCGGTGAAACCGCGGACCGCGAACTTGGCCGCGTTGTAAGCCGACTGTGACGGAATGCCCACGAGCCCGAACACGCTGGAAGTGTTGATGATGTGGCCTTCACCAGCTGTTTTGAGATGCGGCAGAAAAGCCTTGGTGCCGTAGACCACGCCCCAGAAGTTGATATTGAACAGCCACTCGAAGTCTTCGTAGCGCATGCCCTCGACCGTGGCGCCCAGCGCCACGCCGGCATTGTTGAAAATCAGATTGACCTTGCCATGATCCTTTACGACTTGATCCGCCCAGCTATACATCGCCGCGCGGTTGGCGACGTCCAGCTTTTGCGCGGTGACTTTGACGCCCAGCGCGCGCGCTTTCTCAGCCGTTTCCAGCAGACCCTGCTCGTTGACATCCGACAGTGCCAGATGGCATTTGCGCTGCGCCAGCTCCAGCGCCAGTTCGCGCCCCATGCCGGAACCGGCGCCGGTGATGGCGGCGACTTTGTTTTCAAAAGACTTCACGTGAACTCCCTATGAGGTTATATGTTTTCTTGTCATTCTGAGGAGTCCTTCGACTTCGCTCAGGACAGGCTCCGGCGACGAAGAATCTGCGCCTTGATTGCGCGCGAGATTCTTCCCCCGGTTTTCGCCGGGGCTAAAGGCGACGGTGCTCAGAATGACAGCTTACTAGTTGGGCAAAGGCCGGTCGCGCATGAATTCGAGCATGCGCCCAGTCCACTGCGTCGGCCAGAGCAGATGGCGCAAGCTGCCGAGGGTAAGCAATTGGGTGGGATCGCCGTCGTAGCTGCAGCTCGCGTCGCATTGCGTCGCCTCGCCCTGCTGCAGATCAATGAGCACTCGCTCGTATTCCACCTGCGGCATTGACTGCGCCATGGTCGCGCTGAAGTTTTCGCTGCCGGTCTGGCAGATGCCGCCGATGTCACAATCGTTGTGAATCGTCATCACCGGCCGCAGGTTATTGCCGAACGGCGCCTGCGGGCAGGGGTCGCCAATATCGCGGAAGGGATCCGGGCTGGAATAAACCGACATCGCCGCGATACCCGGTGTGTTGAGACCGTAAATAATTGCCATGGCCGCGCCGTTTGAGTGGCCCGACAGGTACAGACGCTGTGCGTCCACAACGCCGCGCGCCTGCACTTCGTGGATGAAATGATCGATGGTTGCAACGTCCACGTTCAGCGCCGGATCTTTGCGGTCGAAGTTGCGGTACCAGTTGTCGAAACCCCAGGCGTGATCGTCAGGGAATGGATAGAAATGTTGCTTGTCGCGCCCTTCGATCACCAGAAAACTGAAGCCGGGCCGCGCGGGATCGCCGCTCAAATCCGCCGTGCCGATCAGGAATTCCATGCCGTTGATTATCGTCTGCGGATCGCCGGGGAATAGCGAGCCGCCCAGAAACGTCAGCAAGGGCAGCGGCGTCTGTGCTGAAGCGTTGGCCGGTGTGTGCAGGCAGGCTTCGCGCGGCGTACCCAGAGGGTCGGTCCAGGTCAGCAACTCGCCACCGCGCAGCGGGCAGAGCAATTCCACCGGATACAGATTGGCCAGCGTCCCGACTAACGAGGGGCCGGCTGGGCGCGGCGGATCGCCGTGAACGCCGGCGCACTCGGCGCCCGTCGCCGCTTGTGGCGCAACCGCTGTAGCACGGGCACCACCGCCGCTGGAGGAGCCAGGCGAGAAGCCGTCGTCCGAGTCACTCTTGCAGCCGACCAGCAATAGGCCGGTGGCGGCCAATACCATCAGGGCGCAGCGCATGGCTCTCCTCCAGAGTCCCAAGCTATCCCGTCAATCTTAGCCCGGCTGCGTCTAGGCGGCTTCCTGCGCCAGATCTTGGGCCGTTGCGACAGCGACCTCGGGATGAAGCTCGTAGGCGGCGGCATCGAAGCGTCGCGTGGAGCGGCGGAACTGCCAGGTGAAGCCCGGCCACAAGGTTACGTTCTTGCCGTTCGGCAGCAGATACCAACTGCGGCATCCGCCCACCGACCAGATGGCTTCTTTGGCATGCTCCTGCAGCTTGCGGTTGTAACTCGCCTGCGCCGCGGGCTTTACGTCCACAAACTTGAGGCTCTTCTCGCGCAAGGTGCGCAGTGCGCCCATGACATAGGCGATCTGCGACTCGATCATGTAGACCATCGAGTTGTGGCCCAGTCCCGTATTCGGCCCCATCAGCAGGAATAGATTCGGGAAGCCAGACACAGTTGTGCCGCGGAAGGCTTCGGGGCCTTCTTTCCAGGCATCCAGAATGTCCTGCCCGTTGCGGCCGTAAATCACGCCGCGCGGCAGCGGGTCGGTGGCGCGGAAGCCGGTGCCGAAAATGATGGCGTCCACCGGGCGTTCGACGCCGTCGTCCGTCACCACGCTGCGCGCGCGCACTTCGCGAATACCATTGGTAATCACGTCCACATTCGACTGCGCCAGCGCTGGATAATAGTCGTCCGAAATCAGCACGCGCTTACAGCCCATGACGTAATTGGGCGTGACTTTCTTGCGCAGCTCGGGATTCCTGATTTGCTTGCGGAGATGACCCAGCGCCACGTACTGCAAGAGTTTCATCAGCTTCGGATTGACCACGAAGGCCAGCGCGCGTGCTTCGAGCTGGGTGTAGAGCGCGCCGCGAAATAGTTTCTGGGTGAACGGCAGCCACTTGAACAGCCAATGCTCGAAAGCTGAGATGGCCCGGTCGGGCTTGGGTACAATCCAGGGCGGCGTGCGCTGGTAAAGATCGAGCTTGGCGACCTTGGGCTGGATTTGCGGCACAAACTGGATGGAGCTGGCGCCGGTGCCGAGCACCGCCACGCGCTTGCCGCCGAGGTCGTAGTCGTGGTTCCAGTCCTGGGAGTGGAAGCTCAGGCCCTCGAAGGTCTCCAGGCCCTTGAGTTTGGGATAAGACGGCGTGCTGAGTCCGCCCATGCCGGATACGACTACCTGTGCTTTGAGCGTCTGGGTCGGCGGCAGCGCTGGGTCCTGCAAGTTCAGTGCATCACCCGGCTTGATGTCACGCTGCTGCATATAGTCTTTCAATGCGTGCGCGTCGGTAGTGCGCAACTGCCACTGGCCGCTGCTCTCATCGAAGGTCGCACCGATAACGATGGTGTTGAAACGCACATGCGCCAGCAGCTCGTGCTTCTCCGCCGAATGGCGCAAATAAGCCTGGATCTCCTTCTGCGGAGAAAACATGCGCGACCATTTCGGGTTGGGCTCGAAGGAGAAGGAGTAGAGGTGCGATTGGACGTCGCAGGCGCAGCCGGGGTAGTGGTTTTCCCACCAGGTGCCGCCGACGTCGGTATTTTTTTCCAGCACCACGAAGTCGTGGATGCCGGCCTTTTTCAGTTGGATAGCCATACCCAGCCCGGAGAATCCGGTGCCGATGATGGCAATCTGCGTATTCGTTTTCGGCGTTAAACCCTGCATAGCTTCATCCTTTCTCGAAATCATGTTGACTCGGCTCCTCAATACAGTGGCAGCTTGGAACACCCGGTGCATTCGCTGGAATGACAGCGCGCCCCGGCACTAGGGCAACAACTGACAACGAACCATGTCACTTTACATCTGACAATCTCTCATGTCAATATGTACTTATGGCAGCCAGAACGGGGTCGGCGGAAGGCCGCAAATACCGCGGGATTAGCCCCATCCAGCGCCGCGCGGAACGTCGAGCAAAATTGATCGAAGCCGGCATTCACATATTTGGCTCACAAGGCTTTCACGCGGCCACGGTCAAGCAGATTTGCAGCACGGCAAGGCTCACCGAGCGTTATTTCTATGAATCGTTCGAGAATCTGAACGCTTTATTCGGCGCGGCCTACGATCACCAGCTCGAACGCCTGCGCGACACGATGGTGCAGGCGCTGGCCGGGGCGCCGAGGAATGTCGAGGCGATGGCCGAGACTTTGCTGCGCGCCTACTACAACATCCTGCAGCGTGAACCGCTGCTGGCGCGCATCCTGTTGATCGAAATTTACGGCACCACCCAGGATATGAACCGCCTTTACCAGCGCGGCGTACTGGATTTCGCCCAATTGGTCCGCGGGATTATTCAGGCGAACTTTCGGCTGGAGCGGCAGGATGGACTCGATGCCGGCCTGATCTCGACCGCGGTAATAGGCGCGGCCATCCACCTCGGCACCGGCTGGTATCTGAGCGGCTACCGCGAGTCGCTGGAAACCATGGTCACCAATTCCCACGCCATCATTACCGCGGTCACCGAGAAGCTGACGACAAGAATGCCGCAGGCCGGCTAACCGGTCTCTTTGCACTCGGAAGAGAATCGGCCATCATGCTGCATGGCCCGAAACTGGCTGGAACCCCCGGAGTGGTGGAAAAGACATAAACCACTGCGCTGGATGCTGGTCTTCGCGATTCTGCTTTTTGCTTACGCGAAGTTTGATGACTGGCGCGACCGTCGGGCGACGGAAACTCCCAGGGCCGCGAGTACTGAGCAGGCGCCACCCGCGTCCGCCGCGGGGCCCGAGGAAGTCGCACCGCCGCCTGCGCCACCTGCCGAGCCCGCGCCCGCCGTCGCCGCGAAAGCCAAGCCGCCGGTGCCGCCGGTAGTTGAGGCCGAAGCTGCGCCTCCGGCCAGCCCAGCGGAAACCGTGCCGCCGCCCGATCCGATGGCGCGCTACACGCAGGTGGAAACCCAACGCGTCACGCTGATGACGCAGCGCAGTTACGACAGCGTCGAGGCGGTGACGGAAATCTTGCAGAAATCCGGTTACAGCGGCGAACTCACTACTCAGGAGCGCAGGTCCCGCCGCAACTATCCGCCGCATCGGCTGGACACACTGGAGCTCGCTGAGTTCAAACATCTTGGCAGTGTGGGCAAACTCCGGCTCGAATTTTTCAACGACCGCTTGTACGAGGCCTATTTTCAGCCGGCTAAAGCCGGCGACTACCTGTACAAGCTGCGCAAGAAACAGCGGCTTAAACGCGACCAGAGCGGCCGCACCGAACACGTGCAAGGACATCTGCGCATCGCCAGCAATATTGATCTGGCGGAAAGCGATGTAGGCAAGGCGCTAAAGGTCGCGCCCTTTATATTGTGGCAAGACCTGCGGCTGATTCAGCAGTTGAAGGACTGGGGTCCGATACGCTAAGGGGAATGAGGTAGCCATGAGCACAAGAGCCATTAGAGCAGCATCGAAAGTACAGCAGCAGGTGTCGTCCGAGGAATGGGAGGCGCGGGTCAATTTGGCTGCCGCCTATCGCCTGGTCGCGCTGTTCGGCTGGGACGATCTCGTGTTCACGCACATCTCTGCGCGTGTGTCGGGGCCCGAGCACCACTTCTTGATAAATCCCTATGGTTTTCTGTTTGAGGAGATCACGGCCTCAAGCCTCGTGAAAGTGGATTTGCAGGGCCGCAAACTGATGGACTCACCCTATGAGATCAATCCGGCCGGCTTCACCATTCATAGCTGCATCCACGCCGCACGCGAAGATGCGCAATGCGTGATGCACGTGCACTCACTCAATGGGGTCGCCGTGTCGGCGCAGAAGAATGGCCTGTTGCCGATCTCGCAGCAGTCTACTTTGGTGCTGTCCTCGCTGGCCTATCACGACTACGAGGGCATTGCGCTGCGCGAGGACGAGCAGCCGCGGCTGGTGCGTGATCTCGGCGCGAAGAATTTCCTGATGTTGCGCAATCACGGGCTGCTGACGGTGGGCGCAACGCCGGCCGACGCCTTTCTGTTCATGTACGTATTCGAAGCAGCCTGCATGATTCAGGTACGGGCGCAGGCGGGCGGCAGTGAACTGATTCCAGTCGCGAAACCCGTCCTCGACGGCGTAATGGCGGCTGCCGCGCAGGTGACGCGCGGTATGGGTGGCTTGCTGGCCTGGCCGGGTTTGCTGCGCAAGCTTGATCGGGTCAATCCCGGCTTTCGCGATTGAAAAACAGCCTTAGCCGTAACGCAAAGCTTCGATCGGATTCAACTGGGCTGCGCGCCAGGCGGGATAAAAGCCGAACACCACGCCAACCACCGCGGCTACCGAGAAAGACAGCAGCAAGGCGCCGCCGGTAACGACGGTGTCCATGCCGCTGGCGTGCTCGGCAAGCGCGGCGCAGCCGATGCCGAGCACGAGGCCGATCAGGCAGCCTGCCACGGCCACGAGGAGGGCCTCGATCAGAAATTGCGCAAGGATGTCGCGGCGGCGCGCGCCGACCGCCATGCGCACGCCGATTTCCGCGGTGCGTTCGGTTACCGACACCAGCATGATATTCATGATGCCGATGCCGCCGACCAGCAACGACACTGACGCAATTGCTCCGAGCAGCCAGGTCATGATCTTGGTGGTTTCGAGCGCCGTGGCCGCCAGCGCAGTGAGATTGCGCACCGCGAAGTCGTCTTCCGCTTCCTGCGCCAGGCGATGACGTTTGCGCAGCAGTTGCGCGATCTCGCGCTCCAGCACCGGCATGGCGTCGGCGCTGTCCGCCTGCACTATGACCATGCGCAGACTGCCGACGAACTCCTCGCCGAACAACTGACGCTGCGCGGTGGTGAGTGGAATAATCACGGTGTCGTCCTGATCGCGGCCGTCCAGGCTCTGGCCTTTCGACGCCAGCACGCCGATGACCAGAAAAGGACTTTTTTGAATGCGCAGCGTCCGGCCCACTGGGTTTTGGCCGCCGAATAAATTGTCGACCACGGTCTGGCCGATCAAAGCGACCCGGGTGACCGAGCGCACATCCGAGTCGGTAAACGCCACCCCGTCCAGCAGCGACCATTCCCGCACGGTGAGATAGGCCGGCGTGGTGCCGTAGACCAAAGTGTTCCAGTTCGCCGAGCCATAGACCACCTGCGCACTGCCGGTGCTGATGGGCGCCATCGCGGCGACGCCCGGCTGCTTGGCGATGGCCGCGGCGTCGTCCACTGTCAAAGTCGGCAGATTGCCGACGGCGGTGCGCGCGCCACTGCTGCGGCCGCCGCCGGACATGACAATCAGCAGATTGCTGCCGATCGCTTCGATACTGCCAGTGACCATGCGGCTGGCGCCTTGACCGATGGCCAGCATCAGAATCACCGCGCCCACGCCGATCACCATGCCCAGCATGGTCAGCAGCGTACGCAGGCGATTGGCGCCGATGGCGTGCCAAGCCTGGCCGAACAGTGCAGCGAAAATCATGCTCGCGATTTCCTAATGAGTCGGGCCGTCATGCACGATCACGCCGTCGTGAAAGCGCACCTGCCGGCGCGCATGCGCGGCGATGTCCGCTTCATGCGTGACCAGAATCAGCGTGACGCCTTCGCGGTTCAGGCCCGCGAAAATCTGCATGATTTCCTCACTGGTGTGGCTGTCGAGATTGCCGGTGGGCTCGTCGGCGAGAACAAGCTTGGGATTATTGATCAAGGCGCGGGCAATCGCGGCGCGTTGTTGTTGCCCGCCGGATACCTGCGTCGGCAGGGATTGAGCTTGCGGCTGTAAACCCATCCGCTCCAGCAGTTGGCGCGCGCGCCGGCGGCGCTCCTGTTGACCCATGCCGCGATATACCAGCGGCAGGGCGACGTTGTCCTCCAGCGTCATCCGCTGCAGTAAGTTAAAGCCCTGGAAAACGAAGCCGATATGATCGCGCCGCAGCGCGGCCAGCGCGTCCGGATACAGCCGGCCCACTTCGCGGCCTTCGAAGAAATACTGGCCGTCGCTGGGCACGTCCAGGCAGCCGAGAATATTCATGAAGGTGGATTTTCCCGAACCGGAGGGTCCCATGATCGCTGCATACTCGCCGCTCTCCAGCCGGAAATCCAACTCACGCAGCACCGGCACTGGACCCGCCGGCGTTTGATAGGTCTTGTTTAGCCGCTGGGTTCTAAGCAGCGGCATGTCAGAAGCCACGGAAGCGCCGGCCGCCGCCCAGGCCGGTCGCGGCGGGGTCGGGATTCCGCTCGCCAATCGCGGCCTGTTCGCTTTCGCGCAAATCGCCACCCAGCACCTGCGTGTGCTGTCCGTCATAGGCGCCGGTTTTCACCTCGACCGGCACCAGTTGCTCGCCGCGCAACACGTACACCAATACCCCATCGCCTTCGGCTTTGGCGGCTGGCATATCCTTCGGGCGAAAGCGCAGCGCGTTATTCGGCACCAGCAGCGCGTCCGCAATACGCGTGACGACCACGTTCACGTACGCAGTCATGCCTGGCAGCAGTATCAACTCGGTGTTGTCCACCGCGACCACCACGTCGTAGGTCACCACGTTCTGCACGGTGGTCGCGTTGAGGCGGATCTGCCGCACCGCACCTTCGAATTCGCGCTCCGGATAGGCGTCCACTTTGAAGCGGACCTGCTGGCCCTCGCGGATCAGCCCGATATCCGCTTCCGCGAAGCTGGAGTTGATCTGCATCTTGGTCAAGTCCTGCGCGATCTGAATCAAGGTCGGGGTCTGAAAGCTGGCCGCGACTGTTTGTCCCACATCTATCGCGCGGTTCACCACCACGCCGTCCACCGGCGAGCGGATGACGGTGTTCGCCAGATTGGCCTGGTCGCGGTCGAGCTGCGCACGCGCCACATCCACCTGGGCCTGCGACGAGTGCAATACCTGCTCGGCCTGGTCCAGTTCCTGGCGCGAGACGTATTCTTTGGCGTACAAGCCGCGTATGCGTTCGACGTTCGCCTGTGCCAGCGACAGCGAGGCCTGCGCGTTGCTGACGTTGGCATGGCTCTGGCGCACGCTCGCCGACAGAATGGAGTCATCGAGTTCGAGCAGTATCTGGTCTTTCTGCACCTTGTCGTTGAAGTCCACATACAGCTTTCGCACGGTGCCGGAGACCTGCGTGCCGACGCTGACCAGCTTGACCGGATTCAGGCTGCCGTTGGCGGACACCGCCTGGACCAGCGGGCCGCGGGTAACCGGCTCGAAGCGGTACTGCTCTTGCAAACCGCCGTCGCCGTTGCGGCCGAGCACATAAGCGGTTGCGCCGAGCCCCAGCCCGGCGAGCACGGTCATGATTATCCAACTGCGGATTCCGCTCACGGTGCCGGCCCCGGTTGTAGTTCGTTCATGTTCAATCCAGCCGTCGCCAAATCGGCATCGAGCACACCGAGCGCCAGCGCCAGGCTGGTGCGGGCGAGGTCCAGATCAAACGCGGCGCGCACCTGTTGCTGGCGCGCATCGGCCAGTGCGGATTGCGCGTTGAGCAAATCGAGTACGCTGCCCACGCCGGCCTTGTAACGGCCGAGCGCGGCTTCCTGCGATGCCTTGGCGCTGGCGAGCAAATCACCGGTGCTCTGTACCGCTTGAATCGCGGTCTGCAACTGCTGATAGGCGGTCCACACGTCGAGCGCGATTTGTTGATGCAAGGCATCGTACTGGGCCTGCGCCGTCTTGAGCTGGGCCTCGGCGCCCCGCACGCGATAAGTGGTGGTGAAGCCGGTAAAAACCGGGATATTGAGGTTCAAGCCAAGCGCGGACTGGGTATTGTTGCCGAATCCGCCGAAATGGGTCTCGGTGCCGGTGGCGTCGAAGCGAAAGCTCGGCCGGCCGCTGGCGCGCGCCGCGGCGATGTCGGCCTGCGCGGCCTGTTGCTGCGCGGCGGCGGCGAGCAGATCCGGACGGCGGCGGCGCGCCGCCTCAATCAGACTGCCCGCCTGCACAGCCAGGCCGGCGGTGGGTACCGAATCCGAGCCGGCTGCCAAGCGTATCGTCTGGCTCGCATCCAAGGCCATCACGTTTGCAAGCTGGCCTTGCGCGATTCTCAAATCGCCTTGCGCCCGGATGCGGGTCAGCACTGCCTGCGAATGAGCAGTGCGGGCCTGCAATACATCGGCCGGCGTCGAGACGCCGACTTCGTGCCGGGTGGTGCTTGCATCCAGGCTGGACGCACTGGTGGTTTCAGCTTCGCGCGCCGCGGAGAGCTGAGCCTCGGTGGCGCGCACCTGGTAATAGGCTTGCACCGCGCTGAACAGCAACTCCTGTACAGCGCGATCACCGCTGGCCAGTGCGGCGTCCAGCAGCGCCTGCGCGCGGCCGCGATTGGCGGAACGCGCGCCGAAATCGAATAGCAGATAACTCAGCGTCAAGCTGGCGGAACTCTGGTTGTAGTCGCCGGCGCGAACCGTGACGAATTCGCTGTTCTGCGCATCGTCCTGGTAGTTGCGGCTATAGCCCAGGCTTGCGTCGAGCGTCGGCAGATATGCGCCGCGCGCCACACCGAGCTGCGCAGCCTGTTGCTCGATCGCCGCATAACTTTCGCGCGTCTGCGGATGCCGGCACAACGCCACGCCGACCACATCCGCCAGCGTGAGTGGCGCATCCCCCACCGCTTGCTTGCAGGCGCTTGAGTCGAAAACAGCGGGCGGCAGCTTGGCCCGCGTGTCGAGCGGGTCGTTGCGCTCCCACGCCGCCGCGCTGCCCGCGAACAGCAGCAAGGCCAGGCTGGCTGGGCGCATCCGCCGGCATAAAGAATTTAGTTCCAGGTTTTCAATACCTGCGGCAACCGGTCCCGGTCCATTATATAAATGAATTCGTCGGCCAGGCGCTGACACTCATTTACGGTGCGCCGCCAGTCGCGTTCGCGTTCTTCGTCCCGGCCCGAGTAGCGGTAAAAGTCGTTACGGTCCGGGATTTTGCCATTCGGCAGCCGGGCAATGAATTCGCGCGAGGGCGCAATCAACACCGTGTGAGTGAGATTGCCGGGTTTGCGCCAGGGCAGGAACTTGTCGAGCCAACCCGGCGTCACGGTTTCGCTGAAGTGCGGCAGCAACACGATGCCAGCGGGCGGCTGCAAGGGCAAATCCATGTGGTAGTCCACCATGCCGCCGTCGAGTAGTGCACCCGCCGGCGCGCCGCCGACTTCGCGCAGCGCTTGCATCACCATCGGAATTGCGGCGCTGGCCAGCAAGGCATTGCTGAGATTCGCCTCGTGCAACAGAACCTGATGAGTGCGGAACCCGTCCGCCCGCAATTGCAGCCGCGGCTCAGGTGGCGTATGAAAGACCACACGCTCGAAGAACAGCGCCAGGCCGCGGCGATGCAGCGTATTGGCGGCGATGGCGGCCAGCATTGCGGCCTTCTGCGTCAGCGGCGAGCTGCTGCCGGTGCCGAGCCGTGCGCGCGCCGCAATAATGTGCAGCCGCAGCCACGGGTGATTGATCACTTCCTGTGCGCCGCCGGCGCCCAATATCACGCCGAGCATGCGGCGCGCCTCGGCCGTAATTTCTGCCGGCGTGGGCTTTAGCGCGTAGCGTTGCGCAAGGTAGGCGTCTTCAAAGCGCTGGATGGCGGCCAGCGGATCACGTTGCGCCGCGCAGGCGAGCCGCCAACTACCCACGGAAGAGCCCACCGCCACCAAGGGCTTGCTGCGTCCGCGGAACCATTCGCCGAAGAGATAACGGTCCAGCCGGTTGAGCACCAGCCATTTCGGCCCGCCGGCCGCGCCTACCAGGTGGCTGATCATGTCGGGCTGCAAACCATCGCGCCGGATTTTTTCGTACGCGACCGGGCCCGCCTTGATGACGAGATTGTTCATTGGAGCGGCAGCATGTCGGGATTGAGAGCGCCCGGCAAGCACTGGCACAAAACCGGCGTTTGGCGCAGCATGGCCGCGGAAAATCGAGCAAGGGGGATGTATGAGCAAGTGGACGCCGGCTGACATGCCGGATTTGAAAGGGAAACTGGCGCTGGTCACTGGCGCCAACAGTGGCTTGGGCTTTTATACGGCGCGTGAACTGGCGCGCAAAGGCGCGCAAGTGGTGCTGGCCTGCCGCAGCCGCGAAAAAACCGAGACCGCACTGCGTGACATCCGGGCCGCAGTGCCCGGCGCCGTGGTCGAATTCATGCCGCTGGATTTGTCCGATCTGGATTCAGTCCGCACATTCGCGGAAGCTTTCAAAGCCAAGCACCGGCGGCTCGACATCCTCTGCAATAACGCCGGTGTCATGGCTTTGCCACTGGCGCGCACCAAGCAAGGTTTCGAGATGCAGATCGGCACCAACCATCTTGGTCATTTCGCCCTAACCGGGCTACTGCTCGACATGTTGCGTTCCACACCAGGGTCGCGTGTTGTCAACATAGCGAGCATGGCGCATCGCTGGACCTTGGGCCTGGACTTGGAAGACCTTAACTGGGAACGCAAGCGCTACAAGAAATGGGACGCCTATGGCAAGAGCAAGCTGGCCAACCTGCTGTTCACTTACGAGCTACAACGAAGGCTGACGAAAGCTGGCGTCGGCGCCATCAGCGTGGCGGCACATCCGGGTTATTCCTCGACCAATCTTGGCTTCGCCGGCCCGGCGATGGAGAAATCCGCGTTTGGCCGCCTGACCATGCAAATCGGCAATGGCCTGCTGGCACAATCGGCCGAGATGGGTGCCTTCCCACAGATTTACGCCTGCAGCATGCCTGACCTGCAGGGCAGCGATTACATCGGCCCGGATGGTTGGCGCCAGTTGCGCGGGCATCCGAAGAAGGTTGGCTCCAATCGCGCTTCGCGCAATGAGGACAGCGCGCAAGGTTTGTGGACCTTGTCGGAGAAACTGACCGGCGTGCGCTACTTGTCGGCGTAAACCGGTTTCAGGAATTTCAGCGTCATCCGGTCGGATTCGCCGATCGCAAGATATTTGGCGCGGTCCTTGTCGCCCAGGCGGAGCGTGGGTGGCAGCGTCCACACTCCGGCCGGATGATTTCTGGAGTCCTTGGTGTTCGCGTTGATCTCCGACCGTGCTACTAGCTGGAAACCGGCGCGCTCGGCCAGCTCGATCACATAAGCTTCTGTCACATAGCCGCTGTCGATCATCTTTTCCCGTGGCGTGCCCGGTTTGGCACGATGCTCAACAACGCCTAATGCGCAACCGGGCTTGAGCACCTTGAACAGAGCCGCGAATACCTCGCCTTCGTAATCACCCTTCATCCAGTTGTGTACGTTGCGAAAGGTGAGCGCCAGATCGACAACGCCAGCAGGCGCGGGCTGCCAGGCTGCGCCGGGCCCCAGCTCGGTGACGACGGCCTGGTCGTAAAGCTGCGGCGCGGCCCGCAGTTTGGCGACGAATTCCTGTTGTACCTCTCGCCGCCACTGCGGCGTAATCTCCTGGCTCAGCGCGAAACCGGCCGCGTAGTAGCGGCCGCGTTCACGCAGGTAAGGCGCGAGAATCTCTGTGTAGTAGCCCGGAGCGGGCCAGACTTCCAGCACCGTAAGCTCCGGCTTCAAACCGAAGAATTCCAGCGTGGAATTGGGATGGCGGTAGGCATCACGCGCCACAAATTCCGCTGAGCGGTGACTTGCGGCAAGCGCTTGATCGAGTCCGGCGACTGACGTCTGCGCCACAAACGCGAGCGTTGCGAGTGCAGCAGCGCCGAAATATTGGTAGGCCATCGCAGCGTCTCTCCAGGTTGTTGCCCTCAGACCCGCGGCACCCCCACCAGGTTCAGTGCTGGTGATGGCCACCGCGGCCATGCACATGACCGTGTGCAAGTTCTTCCAGCGTGGCATCGCGCACCTTGGTAATTTCCACCGCGAAGTTCAGCGTGACGCCAGCCAGTTCGTGATTGCCGTCCACCGTGACTAGATCGCCCTCGACCTTGGTGACGACGACCATCGTCGGACCCTTGTCGCTTTCGGCCTGGAAGCGCATGCCGGGCTTGGGCTCGGCGCCGCCAAAAGCCGATTTCGGCACCATCTGCACCAGATTCCCGTCACGCAGGCCGTAGCCGTCTTCCGGTGGTAGCGTAATCTGGAATTTGTCGCCGGCTTTCTTGCCGCTCAGCGCTTTCTCCATGCCAGAAATCAGATTTCCGCGGCCATGCAAGTAAGCGAGCGGCTCGCTGCCGTCAGAGCTGTCGAGCACCTCACCGTCAGCGTTGCTCAGGGTGTAGTGAAAGTAGGCCACGCGGCGTTCGGCGATCTGCATGGAAAAAATCCGGGGAGCAAAAAAATGGGCGGCCATAATATCGTATTGTGCTTGCCTAAATGGCTAACTGATTTTCTGCGGCTTATGAAATCCCCCGCTCGGTGCTGTCGCCCCTCGCCGCCCCCTTTATGAAAGGGGGCAGCCGGCCAGCGCTTGCGGTGGACGGCGGGGGATTTTGGACTGACGCGGGTGTTGGTCACGCGCAATCCTCAATAGCTCTAGGATAATTGCGGTCCGACCCGGAGCGATGCATGAAAGCCGTTTTTTTTGAGCATTACGGGCCGCCGGAAGTGCTGCAATACAGCGAGCGTCCACGGCCGGAGCCACGCGCCGATCAGGTGCTGATTGAAGTTCACGCTGTAGCGGTCAATCCACGCGACTGGTTGTTGCGCGAGGGCCGCTATCAGTTCCGCCACCTCCTCGGCGGCTTTCCGATCATTCCCGGCAGCGATGTTTCCGGGGTCATCGTCGCGACCGGCAAGGATGTGCAGGGCTTCAGGCAAGGCGATGAGGTGTTTGCCATGCAGAGCATGCTCGGCCGCATGGGCGGCTATGCCGAGTATGTGGCCGTAAAAGAGGTCTGCCTTGCACGCAAACCGAACAACGTCACCCATGCTCAGGCCGCCGCCGTGCCCTGCGCCGGTCTCACTTCGTGGCAGGCGCTGCTGAAGAACGGCAAGATGAAACAAGGCGACAAGGTCGTCGTCGTCGGTGCCTCCGGTGGCGTCGGTCACTATGCAGTGCAGATCGCGCGGCATTTTGGCGCACATGTCATCGGCGTGTGCAGTACCGCCAACGTCGAATTCGTGAAGTCGCTCGGTGCGCACGAGGTGATCGACTATAAGAAAGAGAAATTCAATGAGCGTCTGCGCGACTGCGACATCGTCTACGACACCATTGGCCGCGAATCGCTGGCGACTTGCGCGAAAGTTCTAAACCCGAACGGCGTTTATATCACCACGATTCCGAACGGGCGCACGGCGGTGGAATGGTTGACCACCTCACTGCGCCACCGCCTGAGCCAACGCGGCCAGCGCGCCAGCGTGATCATGTGCGAAGCCGCCGGCGCCGATCTCGCCGAAATGGCCGCGCTCATGAATCATGGAAAACTGCGCTCGCAGATCGATCAGACCTTTCCGCTCAAGGATGCCATCGAAGCTCATCGCAAAAGCCGCAGCTTCCGCACCCGCGGTAAGCTGGTACTGACCGTCAAATAATTTCCCCTGCATAATCATTGCCGCAGGTGCTCGAGCAAAGCCCCCGCCGTCCGCCGCCCGCGGCGAACGGCCGCCCCCTTTTGTAAAGGGGGCAGCGAAGCGCGCGAGCGCCGAGCGGGGGATTTCCGCAAGCCGGCGGCACTGCGGCCAGCATTTACGCAGATATCAATAGGAGCAGTAACGTGGCGGAAGACAAGGGCAGCATCTTGATGGGTGCGATATGGATGGCGGTGATTTCACTCCTGTTGTTCTGGCTACCCTTCGCCGGGCCGCTGATTGCAGGCGTTGTCGGCGGCAAGCGCGCGGGCGGTGTCGGCGCGGCGCTGGTGGCGGCTTTTCTGCCCAGCCTGCTGCTCGGAGTGGCCTTGTTCTTCCTCGGCACCAGCCTCACCGGCCTGCCCGTCGTCGGAGTCATCTTCGGCATGGGTGCGACCGTGTTGGCGCTGAGCGGCATCGGTCCCTTGCTGCTCGGTGCGGTTATCGGCGGCATTCTGGCCTAAGCGAAGCCGTCGGCCATGTTTCTCGCCGCCGCCTCGGCGATACTCTTTCTGCTGTTGCACGCCGCCATAGAGCGGCAAACGCAGGACAGCTTCTTAGTTGTTTTTAAGCTGGGGCGCGGCATCGCCTCGGTAATGCTGTCGGCGATAGGATTTTATGCCTTATTCCACTGGTGGGAGCTGGCGCCCGCCGGCTTCATGGGCCGCCACGCGGGTGATGTTCTCGCCGGCTTGCTGGTGCAGTTCATCTTCGGCCACTTCATTGCCGATTTCATTCTGCTGGCCTGGGGCTGGTGGCGCGCGAGAGCAAAGCCGCGGCCCGATCTTGTCATCCACCATGCATTGGGTCTTGCCGGTATAGCGGTTGTGAATCACTATATGATCGGCCACGCGCTGTTGCTGCTGCTGTTCACCACCGAAATGATGCCGGTGACTTCGGGTTTGGCGGGTTGGGCAGCGCTAAAGAAGAATCTGCAACTGGAACGGCAGGCGCAAAAACTGCGCCTGGCTGTGCTGGTGCTGTGGCGCGTACCGCTATGGTTTGTAATTGGCGGGCTGATGATTTACAACCTGTTTGTGCTCACGCCCGATCCACTGCTCGCGGTCGGCTATCGCTTTAGCCTGGGCTTTCTGCCGATCGTGCTGGGGCTGGATATTTTCTGGATCTTTCAATGCCTGCGTGGGTTAAGGGATGCAGCCCGTCCGCGCCCTGCGTGACGGGTGGCGAGGTCTGTGTCAAGAATCGGCGGCGCTGCCGAAGTTGAAATAGGCCAAAAGTGGGTCCAGAATCCGAGCCCATCGTGACAACGACAAGAAGGGGGCATCATGCATAAGCGTATTCTGACGGCGTTGGTTTCGCTCGCCGCGCTCTGCGGTCTGGTCATTCCGCTCAATGCCGCGGCGCAGGCGGTGGACCTGCCGGATATTCCGGAATGTACGCAGTTGATACCCGGCGCCATAGCGCTGAGCAGCGCACCGGTGACCTTGGACTTGCGCGTGCTGCTCGACGGCGTGCCGCAAGCCCGCGCCGCGCAGCTCGTGGCCGCCGCGCAACAGGCTTATTCGTCGCAGCTACTCAGCTTCAACGCCAGTTACGAGACAGTAAGCTTCAGCGGTACGGACGCTGTGGGCCTGGTCAATCAGGCTCGCGATCATTACGGCGGCGCGCGCCCGGCGGGGATTGATATGGTTTACGTGCTGACCAGCAAGGACATCGCCGCCGCGCCCGTCGGCAACGCCGTGGCCGGGCTGGCCGACTGCATCGGCGGCGTCGCCTTCGCCAATCGCGCCTTCGCGGTGGGCGAAAACCTCGCCGACAATCCGCTGAATCTGGTGCTGTTCAACGCGGGCACGGAACTGGCCGCCAAGACCCTGGCGCACGAGCTGGGGCACCTGCTGGGCGGCCATCATCATTACGCCAATTGCGTCGAGACTCTGCTGAATATCGGCGGCAATATCTGCACGCTGATGTTCAACGACCTCACGTTTCAGCAATTGCAGTTTTCCACTTTGAACAGCCTGGTGGTGCGCGGTCACTCACAACTTTTCGCTATACCCTGAGGGCGGCTAGCGCGTAGGGCGGATGAGGCCTTTGGCCGTAATCCGCTCCATTACTTCTTACATCACATAGTTGGGAACGGGCTGCGCAAAGCCCTTAAGTAGCAAGGGCTCCATCGCGCGCACCTGTTCAGCTTCGCCGCTGAGTTCAATCGTGCGGTAGTCAATCCGAATCTCGCCGTCGGCCGCCTCCCCGCACAGCCGTGAGGCGAGATTCACCGCGGAGCCGACGGCGGTGTACTCGAGGCGCGAGGCTTCGCCGATCACTCCCACCGCCACCTCGCCGCTGGCCACGCCGATGCCAATGCCGAGCCGCAGCTGTTGATCGCCGTGCCGCGCGAGGATTACGCGTACCCGATCACGGATGATCCGCGCCATCTCGACCGCGCGGCGCGCGTGATCGGCGTAGGGGATCGGCGCTCCCACCAAAATCAATATCCCGTCGCCGGCCTGGTCTTTGATGGTGCCGTCAAAGCGTGCGACCACTTCGCCCACTTCGCGGTAATACTCGCGCAGGACCTGGATCACGCGGTCGGGCGATACCGCGCGCGCGTAAGCGGTAAAGCCCCGAATGTCGCAGCACACCACGCTGAGTTGCAGGCGGTCCGTCCGCATGGCGTTCTTGAGGCCGCGCTCGCGCACCATCTGCGCCACCTGCGGCGAGGTAAAGCGGGACAGGAATTGACCGCGTTCACCCTGCATTACGTGATATTGGATCGCGCCAATGAGAAAGATCACCTCACCCAGCGCCATGCTCACGGGCACCCAGAGGTCCGGTAGCACGAGCCCGGCCGCCAGGAACGGCATCGCGCAGGTCAGGCTCACCAGACGCGCGCCCTCGCTGCGATCCGGACGCTGGCGCACCAGCAACACCGTCGCCGTCACTATCAGCAATGCCGCCAGCGCGAGCGGCGTCGCAAACAGATAGAAGCCCGGATGGCTCAGGTCGGCGCCCGCGGCACCGCCCTCGAACTTTTGCGCATGCAGGTCCGGGAACAACAGCGAGAGAATGAGGAATACCACGACCAGCGCCTGGGCAGTGCGCACCAGGCCCGTGCCCAAGGCACGCTGGGAATCGGTCGCCAGCACGGTGCGGGAGACGCGCAGGCCCCATTCGAATCCGGCGATGAAGGCCGTCGTAACGAACACCGAATCCAGCACCGGCGCCCACTGCGGCAGGGTCTTCGGGGTATAGCGGGTATCGAACACCACGGTGGACGCGATCGCCAGCCCGAGCGCGGCCAGAAACAGCGCGAGTGCGCGGCTGGTGGGCGCCTTGCGGTCTGCCAGGAAGAAGGCGAGGCCCATGCCCATCGCGATCAGTGCGACGACCGCGTCTGCTATCTCATTCTCCATCGGAATTCTCGCGGAACGGCGCCAGTGACGCTCCCAGCCTAAGCCAATCAGGCTGGTGCAACCACTGTCGCTTGAACCCACACCGCACGTAGCGGACAATGCACCCCACGCTTGTTGGTGCCCTGGTGCAAGCCAGGGTTAAACGGGAAGCCGGTGTGAAGCCGGCGCTGCCCCCGCAACGGTAAGCGAGCAAAGTCTCTTCAATTAGCCACTGCGATTTATTCGCGGGAAGGCGGGGAGGCCGGCTCCAGGTCTTCATCTGGAGCAGCTCGCAAGCCCGGAGACCGGCCGCAAGCGCAAGGACTGGCGCTGCGGCGGGCGGCTCGGGCTGAGTGAGCTTGCTCAGTCTTCGTTCTCCCATTGCCAGAGTTAAACGCTGCGCGGGTGCGCGCGGCCAGGGGAGACATCAACATGCGTTGCTTCATCATCGGCGGCCTGCTGAGCGCAGCCGCTTTTCCGTTATTTGCCGCTGAAACTTCAACCGAACCCGCGATTGATCTCGGGCCTATCGTCATCACCGCGACCCGCACCGAGGCCAGGGCCGAAGCCGTGGCCAGCAGCGTGACGGTCATCACGCGTGAAGAAATCGAGCAGCGGCAGGCGGCAACAGTGGCCGAGTTGCTGCGCAGCGTGCCGGGGGTGGACATCGTGCGCGCCGGGCCGCCTGGCGGGCAAACCTCGGTATTTACCCGCGGCACGGAATCCAATCACACGCTGGTGCTGATTGATGGCGTCGAAGCCAGTGACCCCAGCAACCCGACCGGCCAGTTCGATTTCGCCAGTGTGCTGGTGGACGATATCGAGCGCATCGAAATCGTGCGTGGCCCGCAAAGCACGCTTTACGGCTCGGATGCTCTGGGCGGTGTGATACACATCATCACGCGGCGCAACACGCGCGGCGGTGGCCTGCAATTGGAGGGCGGCAAATACAAGACTTACAACGCGCGCGGCGGTGTGCACCATCGCAGCGGCGGTTGGCGTTACGGCGCTAGCCTCGCGCGGCAGGATACGGAGGGCTTTTCGGCGGCGAACGAGGAGCGCGGCAATCGCGAGGAGGATGCATATGAAAACACCACGCTGGCGGGCTATCTCGGCTACGCCTTCAGTCCGCAGGCCGAGCTGGACCTGAACCTGCGTCATGTCGATGGCGACACGGAGTTTGACGAAACCGTCTGCGATCCCGTTACGTTTGTCTGCAGCTTCACAGACGACAGCGACTCACGTCTGGAAACCGCGTTCTGGCTGGCGCGCGCTCAGGGTAAATATCGTGCCTGGGACGGACGCTGGGTGCAGCATTTCGGCGTCAGCTACACCGACTATGAGCGCAGCACCTTCAGCGGCCCGGAACCGGCCAGTACGACAGTGGATAAAGACCGCTTTGACGGGCGCAAGGTCAAATTCGACTGGCAGCACAATCTCGCCTTCCATCCGCTGCATCTGGTCACCGTCGGCCTGGAAACGGAAGAGGAAAAGGCGCGCACCGCAGGTCTCGACAACGCTTCCGCGCGCACCAATGCCTGGTACTTTCAGAATCAGCTCAATCCAGCGGGGCCATTTTCGGTGACGCTGGGCTTGCGCGAAGACGACCACGAGGAATTCGGTAGCAAAACCACCTGGCGCGTGACGCCGGCGTGGCGCATCGCCGGCAGCGGTACAAAGTTACGCGCCAGCTACGGCACCGGCTTCAAAACGCCGTCGTTGTTCGAGCTGTTCGACAATAGTTTTGGCACCGCCAATCCGAACCTCAGGCCAGAAACGAGTAAAGGCTGGGATTTCGGTGTGGATCAGGGGTGGTTTGACGGCAAGTGGCAGGCGTCCGCAACCTACTTCAAAAATGACATTGATGACTTGATCAATTGCATCTTCGATCCGGTCACCTTCACCTGCCCGTTCGTCAATATTGACCGCGCCGAGACGCGCGGCTACGAACTCGAGACGCGCGTTACGCCGCTTGAGGTTTTTTCCTTTGGCCTGAACTACACGCGCGTGCGGGCGGAGGACCAGACCACCGATCTGGAGTTGCTGCGGCGGCCACGCAAGAAGGCCGCGCTCTTTCTGGATTGGCGTTTCCTGCGCAGCGCCGGGGTGCGTCTGAGCGGCCGCTACGTGGGCGAGCGCGCTGATATTGATTCCGGCAGCTTTGCTCGCACCACGCTCGACAGCTACACGGTGCTGGATGCGGCGCTGCACTACGACGTCACCCCAAGTTGGCGCGTCACCGCGCGGGTGGAGAATCTGGATGACGAGCAGTACGAGGAAATCCACGGCTTTGGCGTCGCCGGGCGCAGTGGCTACGTCGGCGTGGCCTACCGCTATTGATAGATAGCTTCCCTCTCTCTTGGGGAGAGGGCGGGGTGAGGGCGCCCTCACCCGCGCTATGCGCGGCCTCTCCCATAGGGAGAGGCTTACGTATACCTTGCCAAGGCCTGATGATGGAATGCGTGAACTGGCAGAAGTCGGTGGGAGTAGTGCTGACGGCAGCGCTGGTTTCGTCGGCATCCGCATCGGCATCGCAGCCTGTGCCGCAGCGAATCATGTCGCTCAATCTTTGCGCGGACGTGCTGCTGCTGCATCTCGTGCCCCGCGAGCGCATCGCCTCGGTCAGTTTTCTCGCCGCCACGTCGCCGTTGTCACCGGTACAGGAGCTGGCCCAGGGTTTGCCCGTTAACGATTCGCAGATCGAGGAGATACTGCTCGCACAGCCGGATTTGGTACTCGCGCATCGTTATAGTGATCCGCGTGTACTGCACTGGCTGAAACGGCTGGCCATTCCCACCGTCACGGTTGATCTGCCCACATCTATCGAAGAGGCCTTGGCGCAGTGGCAGCGAGTGGGCGCGGCACTGGGGGCCGAGCAGAAGGCGGAAGCAATGGTGGTGCAGGCGCGCGCAAGATTAGAAGCAGTCTCTTCTTCGCCCCTCACCCCAGCCCTCTCCCCGCCTGCGGGGAGAGGGAAAGTATTAAGCGCACCGTTGGCCGCAGTCTACGGCCCGAATGGCATCACGCAGGGGCGTGGCAGTCTGCTGGACGATTTGCTGCGCAGCGTCGGCTTCAGAAATCTCGCAGCGGAGCTGGCGCTGACTTCGCTGGCGACTTTGCCGCTGGAGGAACTGGCGCGCGCCAGTCCGCAGGTGCTGGTGCTCGCTGGCGATGCGCCGCACGTGCAGACGCTGGCCGGCATGAGCTTGACGCATCCCGTGCTGCGCCGGCTCGGTCAGCGGGCAAGGATTGTGGAATTGCCAGGACGCTATTGGAGCTGCGGCGGACCGGAGCTGATTGAAGCAGTGGAGCGGCTGGCGTTGGCGCGGGCGCAACAGAGCGCGGCGCGATGAGCCATCGCCCTCTGCCGCTGTACGCGCTGCTCACATTGCTGGTGGTGGGTTTGTTTTGCGCCTCGCTTGCGCTTGGCCGCGCCGCCTTGCCCTGGTCGGAATTGGGGGGCGAAGGCGCGCAAGCTGAAACGCTGCGGCTCATTCTTATTGAAATACGCTTGCCGCGGGCGCTGCTCGGCCTGCTGCTCGGAGCGGCTTTGGGGTTGTCGGGTGCCGCGCTGCAGGGCTTTCTGCGTAACCCGCTGGCGGATGCCGGCCTGATCGGTATTTCGGCGACCGCGTCTTTCGGCGCCGTGCTGGCGCTCTACACCGGCTTGTACGCGAGTTTCGCTTTGGCGCTGCCGCTGGGCGGTTTGCTCGGCGCGGGACTCGGCGTGCTGTTGATTTATCTGCTCGCGGGCCACGATTCGAGCATGCTCACGCTCATCCTGACTGGCGTGGCGATCAACAGCTTTGCGGGAGCGCTCACTGCGCTGGTGCTCAATTTCGCGCCGAATCCCTACGCGATTCTGGAGATCGTGTTCTGGCTGCTGGGCTCACTGGCGGATCGCAGTCTCGACCACTTCTGGCTGGCGCTGCCGTTTGTGCTGGCGGGAACGGCGCTGTTATTCAGCAGTGCACGGGCGCTGGATGCCTTGAGTCTGGGCGAGGACAGCGCCGCCAGCCTTGGCTTTCGGCTCGCGACGGTGCGCTGGCAGGTGATTGGCGGTACCGCATTGGCGGTTGGCGCCGCGGTGGCAGTAAGCGGCGCGATCGGTTTCGTCGGCCTGGTCGTGCCGCATTTGCTGCGACCATGGGTCGGGCAGCGGCCTGGCGCGCTGCTGGCCGCGAGTGCACTGGCGGGCGCGGCGCTGCTGCTCGCCGCGGACATCGCCGTGCGGCTGCTGCCCACCGAGCTGGAACTGAAACTGGGCGTGGTCACCGCCTTGATCGGCGGACCTTTCTTTTTGCATCTGCTGTGGCAAACGCGGCGGCAACTGACATGACCGTCTTGCTTGAAGCCAAGGCGCTCGCCGTAGATCTCGGCCCACGCGAAATTCTGCACGGTGTTTCGCTGCGTCTTGCCGCGGGTGAGGTGCTAGGCCTGCTGGGCCCGAACGGCGCCGGCAAAACCACACTGCTGCGCGCTCTGGCGGGACTGATTCCGAGTGCGCGCGGCGAGATTCGCCTGGGGCGAGCGCCGCTGGCAGGGATTTCGCCACGGCAACGTGCGCGGCGGCTGGCTTATCTCGCACAAGGCCGCGAATGTCACTGGCCGCTGGCGGTGGCTGATCTGGTCGCGCTCGGTCGCTTGCCGTTTCGCGCGCCCTGGGCGCGAGTGCCGGACGCCGATCGCGCCGCCATTGAGCAGGCGCTGCGCGATGCCGGCGTGCAGCAACTGGCTCAGCAGCCGATTACTTCGCTGTCGGGCGGCGAACGCGCCCGCGCCTTGCTGGCCCGGGCGCTGGCTTCCACGCCGGAAGTTTTGCTCGCGGACGAACCTACCGCGGGCCTCGACCCGGCGCATCAGCTCAAGGTGATGGGCATCCTGCGCGAGCGCGCGGCGCAAGGCGCCGGCGTGCTGGTGGTGCTGCACGACTTGAGTCTGGCCGCGCGCTATTGCGATCGCTTGCTGCTGCTGCACCAGGGACGAGTGTTGGCCGTGGGTACGCCAGCGGAAGTGCTTACTCCTGCGCATCTGGCCGAAAGCTACGGCATTGAGGCGCATTACGCCCAGACCGGGCAGGGTCTGGTGGTGGTGCCGCTGAACCAGGCGCCGCGCCCGCCGTCTAGGTAACATTCCTGCGCTGCAGCGCGGCGCGCATCCGCTTGGGAATCTGCTAACGTTAAGAACTAAACGAGCGGTCAGCATTCGGGGGAATGTCATGAACACGCGCACACAGTTGGCCAGGCTTTGCGCCTTGGGTTTCTATCTCATGCTCGCCGGCTGTTCCAGCGACAGCAACCGCTCTGCCCGTGCCAGCGGCAGCGGCAATTCGCCCACGACCAGCGTCGGCCAGGCGCAATGCAGCGGCGATGAATGTATGACCAAGGGCGGTTTTTCCGCGCCGTTTTCGGAGCCGCTGGGTCCCAGTCAGATGCGTGCTGCCGCCAAACAGCAAACCGGCACGCCGCCCAATCCGCTGCGACCAATTCCGCAGGATGACCGCTGCCTGCGCGCGGCCGACGGCCGCCCCACCGAATGCAAACCCGCCGGCGCCAGCGTCGCCTTGCTCCACGATGGCCGCATCTTGTATTTCAACGCGCTGGAAGGTACCGAGGACGCCGAGTTCAGCATCTTCTTCGAAGCCGGCTCGGTGGTCACCAATGACCAGACGCGCGTGATGAGTTTCGGCAGCAATCGCGCGAGCTGGATCCGGCCCAGCCCGATAGATGGCGGTGCCAATCCTGACGGCTACGACCACACGACGCTGCTGCCCGAGGGCACGATTGACACCGCCAATCACAGCACCAACAACGATGGCGCACTGTTCTGCGCCGACCTGGAGCAGCTCGCCGACGGCCGCATACTTGCGGTTGGTGGCACCGATTATTACTTTGAGCCGGGGATCAGCACACCCTTCCTTTATGGCGTGTCGGAATTGGAAGGCTTGCGCAACGCACGCGTGTTCAACCCGCAGGACAATTCCTGGAGCAAGACCGGCGATATGCATTACGGCCGCTGGTATCCGAGTCTGGTCACGCTGCCGAACGGCGACGTGCTGGTTGCCGGCGGCGTGACTAAATTATTGAAGCCGATTTATCCGGAGCGGCCCGAGACTTCCGGCCGCAACGTGGTGCAGACCGAGACTTACGATCTCGGCTGCGGTACTTGGACGGAGAACGGCGGCTTGGCTGAACGTTCGCTACCGCTTTATCCGCGCCTGCACCTGCTGCCGAACGGACAGGTGCTGTTCAACGGTGCGGGGCAAGCCTTTAATCCTTTCGGTCAGGCCTACGACCAGGCTTTGTGGAATATCGTCGCGGCCTATGATCCGGCCACCAAGAGCTGGACCGATCTGGCCTATGCCGGTTTACCCCTGCGCCTGAACGAAGTGGGGCTGGAGCGGCTCGGTACGCTGCTGAATCCCACCAGCGGCAGCCAGGCGGAGGACTTGCCGCATACGCTGGAAGGTCTGGTCGGCACGCTGACGGAAGACCCAACGGCCCTGCTCGCGCCCTTCGCGGAAAGCTTCAGCGGGGATCCACAGAGCGCGATCCTGAGTCTCATCGGCGCCGGCTTTCGCGGTTCGACCACTTCCTTGATGCTGCCGCTCAAGCCGCATCCCGAAACCGGCCGTTACGATCGCGCGCAATTCCTGACCGCCGGCGGTGTATTTGGTGCGGTTACGGTCAACAGCCCCGGCTCCTATATCACCACCGCATTGGCGCGCGTGGACACGGTGCTGATCAATGACGACGACAGCCTGCGTTACGAATCGCAAATGGTCGGTTCGCTGGCGACGCCGCGCTGGTTCGGTACCGCGCTGCTGCTGCCGACCGGGCAGGCGATGGTGTTCTCCGGCGCCGATCGCGACGAAGTGGTGCTGCCCGGCACCGGCGCGCCCATTCTGGTCAGCGAGTTGTTCGACCCCGAGAGCGGTACTTTTCGGCAGATGGCGACGCAAGGCCAGCCGCGCACTTATCACAACACCGCCTTGCTCCTGCCTGATGGCCGTGTGCTGATCGGCGGTCATGCACCCATCAATACCGCCTACGGATTCTCAATTGACCTGCCCGGCCTGTCGCCGAATATGGGTCGCGATCCGAGTTTTGAGATTTACAGCCCGCCGTATATTTTCATGGACCGGCCAAGCATTGCCGGTGTCCCTGCCAGGCTGACGCCCGGCCAGAGCTTCAACGTCAGCACCAGCGACGCCAGCAAAATCGAGTCAGCGGTACTGATCCGCCGCACTTCGCTCACGCATCTGGTGGACGGCGATCAGCGCAGCGTTGAGCTGCCGATTCTGCGTCGTGCGGGTGCTAGCCTGGGTCTGCGCCTGCCGGCGGAGAAAGCCGTGGTGCCGCCGGGACCTTATATGCTGTTTATCAATCGGCGCCAGGGTGAGCAACTGGTGCCGTCCGTCTCGATGCCGGTCATGGTGAATGGCGCGGATATCGCCTGTAGCGCAACGCCATAAAAGAGTAATGCTGCGGCTCGCCTGGGCCGGCGCCTGCGGGTTGGCGCTGGCCATAACGCCAGTATTGGCCCACGCCCCCACGGCCAGTGCCGTGCGGACCACGCTGAACCCGCTGCCCGAAACTCTGGCGGCGCTGCGCGTGCAATTGCATGAAACGCTGGCGGCACAATTAGTGATCGAGAATCCCACCGGCACAGCCCTCGAAATTCTGGACGCGCAAGGCCGGTCTTTTCTGAGAATCGGGCCGGATGGAGTGCGGGCCGACATGGCGGCGCTCGCCTGGTATCAGAGCTTCGTGCCGGGCGGCGTGCCGGCGCCGCTAGCAATCGCGGACGGTGCAGCCAAACCGCGCTGGGTGCAGGTGCGGCACGCATCGAGCTGGGGCTGGTTCGATCCGAGATTGCGCGCTGAGCAAATCCAACTGACCGATGCCCAGCGCAAGGCCGTGGAAAGCAAGACGCTGGGGGTCTGGCGCATTCCGGTGCGCTACGGTGACGTGCACACAGAGCTGAGCGGCGAGTTTGTGTACGAGCCGCCATTGCCCGGCGGTTTTGAATCACGCCTGACCTCCGCGCCGGAACTCACACCCGGCCTGCGGGTGCGGCTGGTGCCCGGAGCGCCACCGGCACTGCTGCTGGAGAACAACAGCGCGCGCTCCGTTACGGTGATCGGCGCAGGCGGCGAGCCCATGCTGCGTTTCAAGCAGGATCGTATTTACGCCAATCTGCGCAGCCCCAGTTGGCGCGCAAGTGGCCGCAGTTTCAATACCGCTTCCGCGCAAGCTGAGGCGGCAACCAGTGAAGTGCTATGGACGCTGGTCGGTCGAGCGACACGCTATTCCTGGCTGGAGCCGCGTGCGGGCAGTCCGCAGCGGCGCCCGTCAGGAGAGGTGATGCGCGCCGGGCAACGCCGCGAGCTGCACCGCTGGAAAATTCCGGTGTTGATTGATCAGCAGCCGGTTTCGATCGAAGGGGTGGTGGAATGGGTGCCGGCGCCGTCCCGTAAAGAGCAGGACGCGCATTAAGGAACCTCTGATCAAGCCCATCGCGCGCAAGGCGCGCTCCTACAGGGGCATGATTTTGTAGGAGCGGGCCTGGCCGCGATTTTGTAGGGCTGGGTTAATCAGGCTTGCCTAACTGCGCCAGATCACGTCTTCGACGCCGCGCTGCGCATTCTCGTAGCGCGCCATCGTGAAAAGCAGATCGCTCAGCCGGTTGATATAGGCCAATACCTCCGCCCGCAAGCTCTCGGCCTGATGCAAGCTTTGCAGGCTACGCTCGGCACGCCGGCACACGCAGCGCGCCAGATGCAGTTGCGCCGCGCCGGGTGTGCCACCGGGCAGGATGAAGTTTTTCAGCCGCGGCAGCTTCGTATCCAGCTCGTCAATCTGTTTTTCCAAGGCTGTGACCTGTTCCGCGATCACGCGCGGAATGCTCATATTGATCGCTTCCGGCTTCGGCACCGCGATCTCGGAGCCGAGTACGAACAACTGCTGCTGCAGCGCCAGCAGCCATTCTGGCAGCGGCGCCGCGAGTCCAACCGCACGCGCGACGCCCAGCAGGCTGTTCAACTCGTCGATTTCGCCGTAGGCGGCGAGCCGCGGATGATCTTTGGCCACCCGCCCGACGCTGAGCAGCTGTGTGCTGCCGCCGTCACCGCCACGGGTATAAATCTTCATCGCGGCACCGGCAGCAGGAAATCCGTGCCGCGGTAACGCAAGACCACGCTGTCGGGCAGGATTTGCACCACCTCCGGCCCTTCGGCCAACTGGTCGCCCTGGCGATATTTCTTGCCGTTGATCATCACAAAGCCGCGGCCCGGCGTACTGCTGTAGACGTGCGCATTCATATCGAGCTGGGCGATGCCGGCGCGGATGTTTTCCGGCAGGCCGTTGTAGGACGGCAAGTCCTGCACCAGCGGCTCTTCGGGCGGAAGCTCAGGTGTGCTTGGGCCGATTTCCTCAATCGGAGCTTCTTCTCCCGGCATTTGCTCTAGGGCCGGCAGATCTTCGGGTGCTACTTCTTCTACCGGCGCCGGTGGCGTGCTTTCCGGCGCCAAAGGCTGCTCGCTAATCTCGCTGACCGGGGGCTGCGCGGGTGGCGTCGCCGGCTTCGGTATCTCCACTTCGACGGGCCCCTGCGGCGTTTGCACTTCTACACGCTGGGTTGGTAACGGCGTCGGTGGTGGTTCGATGGGCGCTGCTGTGGGTGCCTGCGGGGTAACAGCCGGTGCGGCCGCCAGCGTGGCGGGCTCGGCATCCGCTTGCGTGCGCCACCACCAAAACAAGCCCACGCCGAGCACCACGACCGCGGCGATTGCCACTGTCCACCATGGCAGCAAACCGCGCGGCGCCGAATATGTTGGCGCTGCCGAGATGCGCAAAGCCGGCACCTGGCCCAGATTGCGCTCGCGCTCGGCTTTGCGTAAGGCGTCGAGGATGAAGGACATCAGCGCGCCTCTTGGCCGGTCAGCGAGGGCGTGCCGGCCGCCTGCTCATAAGCGGCGAGACGCAAGAGCGTGCGCGCACCGACCACACCGTCCGCCGAAAGACCGCGCGATAACTGAAAGCGCTTGACCCAGTCGCCCATTTTTTCGCCGTAAATCACCGGCGGATCGGCGAAGAAAGGATCTTCGCCGGTGGCTGCTTTCAGGCGCGCGTACAACCAGCGGATCTCGTTAGTGCCGGCGCCGGGGCCTATCACTTCGGTGCTGATCGGCGAGCGCCACAGCAGCAGATAGTCGCCGTCCCAGGCCGCGTCGAGCTCGGTCAAGCGTTGCGTGATCACGCCGCTGGCCGCTTCGATTTGCGCCTGGTCGCCATCCAGCGCGCGCAACACCGCGGCGCCCTCCTTGAATTTGAGCACGACCGGGAGGTTGTATCCGCGAATCTCGGTCCAGCCGCCGCGGCCTTCCAGACAGCGCAGTCCTTGTTTGCGCAGCGCAGCGCAACTGCCCGCTTTTTCAGGCGGCAATTGCCATCGCGCCGCCAGCGCCGGCAAGGCGAGCTCGGTGCTGGCGAATAGCACAGGCGCGGGCGGTGGTGACGGTATTGGCTCAGGCGGCGGTGCGGGCGCAGCCACCACCACGGGTGGCGGCGGCGCGACGGCCGGCGGCCCGCTATAGCGCTGCAGCGCGAATACCACAGTGCCCACGATGACCGCGGCGAACCCCGCCGCGCCCCAGAACCAGGCCTGATACTCGCCCCCGAAGCTGCGCAGACGCGAAGTCTTGTCCATCACTTCTTTCGCGGCGCGAGCGACGGTCTCGCGGTCCACTTGGCGCTTGTTCTGGGTGTATGTACCGAGCAGCGCGCGGTCGCATATCACATTGATCAGGCGCGGCACGCCCAGGGTGTGGCCGTAAATCGCGCGCACGGCGGACGGCTCAAACAAATCCGGATGTCCGCCCGCAACCTGGATGCGGTGCGTGATGTAGGCCGCGGTCTGTGCCCGGTCAAGCGGCAGCAGGTGATAGCGTGCAGTGATGCGTTGCGCGAGCTGACGCAGATCCTCGCGCGCCAGCAGGGCGCGCAGCTCGGGCTGGCCGATCAGCATGATGCGCAGCAGTTTGTCCCGTTCGGTTTCCAGATTGGTGAGCAGCCGCACCTGCTCCAAGAGATCGCGCGAAAGGTTTTGCGCCTCATCAATAATCAGCACCGTGCGCCGGCCCGCGGCGTGCGTCTTGAGCAGATGCGCGTTGAGTGCATCCACCAGCGGCTTGAGCGTGGTGACGTCTTTGGGATACTCGATGCGCAGCTCGTCGCAAACCGACTGCATGAATTCGACCGCGGTCAGGCGCGGGTTGAGAATCAGCGCGACATCCACTTTCGGAATGTCCTGCTTGAGCAGGGTGCGGATCAGCGTGGTCTTGCCGGTGCCGACTTCGCCGGTAAGCTGCACAAAGCCGCCGTCTTCGCCGGTGCCGTACAGCAGGTGGCCGAGCGCCTCCTCGTGACGAGGGCTCATGAACACATAGGTGGGGTCCGGGGTGATCGAAAACGGATTATCCCGGAGGCCGAAATACTGGGCGTACATGCAGGACTGGCGGAGGCTCCTTGGTCATTATACGCAGCCGGGGCGATACGGGCGGTTTACCTCCATTTCCCTATAAAATACCCGCGGCGCTGGGGCGCAGTGGCTAACATCAAGGATTAACAATGGAAATTCTCGGCGTGGACATCGGTTTCGGCTTTACCAAAGCCACCAATGGCCGCGATGTACGCATCTTCAAGTCGGTGATCGGTGAGGCCACCGACATGCAATTCCAAGAGCACCTGCTAAAGGCCGCCAACGGCGAAGGGCCAACGCTGCACGTCGCGCTGGACGACAAGACCTATTTCATCGGCGAGCTGGCCGAAAAGCAGTCCAGCGTGCGCTCCTATACTCTGGATCAGGCGCAGCTCATCGCCCGCTTTGCCAAAACGCTCGCGCTCACCGCCATCGCCAATCTGGCCAAACCCGGCGAGCCCATCCGCCTTGTCACCGGCCTGCCGATCAATTACTACCGCCGCCACAAGGACGAGCTCACTGGTCTGCTGGAAGGTCAGCACCAGATCACGCTCATCGCGGCCGGCAACGAACGCACCGATTGCACCGTGTTCATCGACAAGGTGCGCGTGATTCCGCAGCCTTTCGGCAGCGTGTTCAATCTCATGCTCAACGATATCGGCCGCATCAGCGACCGCACTTATGCGGAGCAGAAAATCGGCGTGATTGACGTCGGTTTCCGCACCGCGGACTACACGGTCTGCGACCGCACGCAGTATTCCGAGCGCGGCAGCCAGACTTCCGACGCCGGCATGTCGCAGGCTTATAAGGTGATCGCGCACGGCTTGCAGGAAAAAAGCGGCATCAATGTGGAGCTGTACCGCCTGTACGAAGCCATCGAGCAGAGCGCGATCAAGATTCACGGCAAGAACTACGGCCTGCGCCGCATCACCGAACTGGCTTACGGCCAGCTCGCCTCAACCATCGCGTCGGACGTGAACCGTCTGTGGTCGGACGACTGGGATATTGACCGCATCGTCGTCACCGGTGGCGGCGGCGCGGCCTTGCTGCCTTATCTGCAGCCGCTACTGCAAGGTGAACTGGTCGCTGCGGAAGGCGCCGACGACGCGCGGCTCAACAACGTGCGCGGCTACCGCAAGTACGGCGCGCATTTGTGGGAGCGGCCTGCTGCCTAGGCGGATGTCGTAGGCCTTGTCGTAACTCCTAAACCACGTTCAGCGGCCATTCAGCCGGCCTCCTTTACCGTGTAGCCATCCCACCAGGGATGTGCCGCACACAGGAGGCTGTCATGTACAAGTACGCAATCATTGCTGGCTTGAGTACGGCACTCGCCGTGCCGGGAGCCGGCGCTTACACCGACTATTCCGACTATCCCGATTCCTACGAACACCAGACCTACGCCAAAGTAACGCGCGTGGAGCCGATTCGCGTGCGCCGCGATATTTCCACCCCGCGCCAAGAGTGCTGGCAGGAACCGGTGACCACCCAACGCAGACACGTGGAGGGCCCGGGCACCACCGCGCGCACCGTGGTCGGTGCGTTGATCGGCGCGGGTCTCGGCTATGGCCTTGGACGGCGTCACCGCGACGGCGACTATCTGACTGCAGCCGGCGGTCTGGCCGGCGCCGCCATCGGCGCCAATAGCGCCGCCCGCGACACGCGCGTGGTGAATGAAACCGAGTATGTGAACCAATGCCGCACGGTGCATGAAACGCGCACCGAGGAGCGGATAGACGGCTACGACGTGACCTATCGTTACGACGGGCAGACCTACACCACGCGCATGCCCTATGACCCGGGCGAGCGCATTCCGGTGCGGGTTTCAGTCACGCCGGTGAACTGAGCCTTACCCCCGCGGCCTATACTAAAAGTCATGACCCCCATGCGTGCGATTTCTTTGCTGTGCATCGCGCTGTTTGCCGTCGCGTTGGCCGCGCCGGCCGGGGCGGAGCCCGCGCGGCATGAGGGTGCGAACGGTTCCGACCCTTTCATTTTGTTGGTGAAGAAGGAAAACGGGGAGCGGGGACGGCAGGACAGTCGGCGCGAAGAGCGTCGTGGCCCAGAGCGAGAAAACCGCGGTGATCGAGGGTTTGAACAGCGCGGCGGTGACGGCGAACGCGAGGACCGTGCGAACCACGGCCACAGTGGATACGGCCGAACGATCTCACCCAGTGAAGCCGCGCAGCGCGCGCAACGGCGCAACCCTGGCCGCGTACTCGGCGTGCGGCGGCAACCGGGGGATGAAGGCTATTCGGTAAATGTGCTGGATGAGCGCGGCCGCCTGCGCGTGATCCGTGTCCCGGCGGAGGACGAGTGAGAGCGCTGGTCGTCGAAGATCAACCGGAGCTGCGCAACCAGCTTTTGAGCCTGCTCAAAGCCGCCGGTTTTGCGGTGGACGCAGCGGCCGACGGCGAAGAGGGTTTGTTCCAGGCGAGTGAGCTGCCGCTGGACATCGCCGTCGTGGATCTGGGTCTGCCCAAGTTGGATGGGGTCGAACTGATCCGCCGCGTGCGCAAACTAGGCAAGGACATACCCATCCTGATCTTGACCGCGCGCGGGCGCTGGCAGGAGAAAGTCGAAGGGCTGGAGGCGGGCGCCGACGACTATCTCACCAAGCCCTTCCAGCCTGAGGAACTCATCGCTCGCGTGCGCGCCTTGATCCGCCGCAAGGGCGGCTGGACGCAGGGCGAAATGATCTGCGGCCCGATAAGCTTGATTCCCACTTCACAGTCCGTGTCGCTAAACGGGGGAGCGGTAAATCTGACGGCCTACGAATATCGCCTGCTGGAATGCCTGATGTTGCGCGCGGGCGAAGTGCTGTCCAAAACCCAACTGGCCGAACATATTTACGCCGAAGACCAGGATCGTGACAGCAATGTGATCGAAGTTTTCATCAAGCGCTTGCGCACCAAGCTCGATCCGGACGGCAAGCTCAACCCGATCGAAACCCTGCGCGGGCGCGGTTATCGGCTGACCTTGCCGCGTAGCAGCAACACCAGCGCTTGAAGCTGGTAGCCCGGATGAAGGTGCGAAGCACCGGAATCCGGGGTTAACCGTTCAACCCGGATTTCGCTTCGCTTCATCCAGGCTACGATCTACCGGCGCCAGAACGCCGGCGTGAGCACCGCCAGCAACGTGAAAATTTCCAGGCGTCCCACCAGCATGGAGAAGATGCAAACCCACTTCGGCGCGGCGCCGATGGTGGCAAAGTTGGAGGTGACCTCGCCGAGACCCGGGCCCATGTTGTTGATTGTGGCCGACACCGCCGAGAACGCCGTGACCAGGTCCAGACCCATAGTCATCAGGATAAAGCTCATCAGCATGAACAGCGCGGCATAGACCGCGAAAAAGCCGGACACCGCATCCAGCACGTGCGCGCCGACCGCGCGGCCGCCCACCTTGACCGGGATTTCCGCGTAAGGGTGGATCATGCGCAGCAGCTCGCGATAGGCGTATTTCACCAGCAGCAGCACGCGGATCACCTTGATGCCGCCGGCCGTGGAGCCGGCGCTGCCGCAGACCGCCGAACTGATGATCAGCATCACGGGTAGTGCGCCCGGCCACAGCCAGTATTCGGCCGTGGTGAAGCCGCTGCTGGTACCGAAGGCGATAATCTGAAAGCCGCCGAAACGCAGGCAGCTCCAAAAGTCCGGGTAAGTCTGGTTCAGATACAACATACCCGCGAACGACAGCACCAGCACCATCAGCAGGCCGAGATAAACCATGAACTCCGGGTCCTGCACGTAGACGCGCGCCGAACCGCGGTGCCAGGCCAGAAAATGCAGCGAGAAATTCGCGCCGGCTACGACCATGAAGACCATCGCCACGGTTTCGATGGACACGCTGTCGAAGTGCGCAAGGCTGGCGTCATAATTTGAAAAGCCACCGGTCGCCATGGTGGAAAACGCGTGCGTGATGGCGTCGAACGGCCCCATGCCGGCCAGCCAGTAGGCCAGCGCACACAGCACCGTGAGCGAGACGTAGACCAGCCATAAGGCGCGCGCGGTGCCGGTGATGCGCGGCGTGAGCTTGTCTTCCTTCATCGGCCCCGGCGTTTCCGCACGATAAAGCTGCATGCCGCCTACGCCCAGCATCGGCAGCACCGCCACCGCCAGCACGATGATGCCCATGCCGCCGACCCACTGCAGCTGAGTGCGGTAGTACAGAATCGCGTGCGGCATGTCATCCAGGCCGACCACCGCGGTGGAGCCGGTGGTCGTGAGCCCCGACATGGACTCGAACATCGCGTCGGTGAACGTGTGCCAGGCCTCGTTTGCGAAGTACAGGGGCAGGGCGCCGAACAGGGACAGCGTCAGCCAGAACAGCACCACGATCAGGCAACCGTCGCGCAGCCGCAGCTCGCGTCGCGCGCTGCGCACCGGAAACCACAGGAACAAACCCACCACCAGCGCGGTGATGTAACCCTCGACAAACGCCAGCAACGCGCCGTCGGCGTAGTACAGCGCCACGCCGATCGGCGGCAGCAGCGTGACGCTGAACAGGAAGACCAGAATCCCGAGGATGCGCTGGACGTTGGCGAATTCGCGCATTAAACGAAAGTCAGTCCGACCTGGAACAGCCGCTCCACATCTTTCGTACGCTTCTTGTCGACGATGAACATGATGACGTGATCGCCCGACTCCACCACCACGTCGTGGTGCGCGATGATCACTTCCTCGCCGCGCACGATCGCGCCAATGGTAGTGCCCGGCGGCAACTTGATCTCGGACAGCATGCGGCCGACCACGCGCGAAGAACGCGGGTCGCCGTGGGCAATGGCCTCAATCGCCTCGGCGCCGCCGCGGCGCAGCGCATGCGCCCGAACCACATCGCCGCGGCGCACATGCGCCAGCAGCGCACTGACGGTGGACTGCTGCGGCGAGATCGCAATGTCAATCGCGCCGCCTTCGACCAGATCCACATAGGCAAGGCGATTGATCAGCGCCATCACCTTGCGCGCGCCCAGGCGCTTGGCCAGCATCGAGGACAGGATGTTGGCTTCATCGTCATTGGTCACCGCGCAGAACACGTCCACCTGCTCGATGTTCTCTTCCACCAGCAAGCCCTCGTTGGCGGCATCGCCGACCAGCACGATGGCGCTCTTCACCTGCTCGGACAGATAGCGCGCCCGCTCGCGGTTGTGCTCGATGATCTTGACCTGGGTGTAATCCTCCAGCGCGGTGGCTAGGCGCAGACCGATGTTGCCGCCGCCGGCCAGAATAACGCGGCGCACCGGCCGGTCCAGCCGGCGCAGCTCGGAGATTACCTTCTTGATGTCCTGCTTGGCGGCGACGAAGAACACCTCGTCTTCCGCTTCCACCACGGTGTCGCCCTCCGGCAGAATCGGTTTGCCGCGGCGGTAAATCGCCGCCACGCGCATGTCCACGCCCGGCATGTGGTCGCGGATGCTGGACAGTTCACGGCCCACCAGCGGGCCGCCGTAGTAGGCCTTTACGCCGACCAGGCGCACGCGGCCGTCGGCGAAATCCACCACCTGCAGCGCGCCCGGATATTGAATCAGCCGGCGGATGTAATCGGTCACCAGTTGTTCGGGACTGATGCGCAAGTCCACCGGCACCGCGTCCGGGCCGAATAGTTTTTCCTCGCGCTGATACTCGTTGGCGCGCACACGCGCGATCTTGGTCGGCGTGTGGAACAGGATGTAGGCGATCTGGCAGGCGATCATGTTGACTTCATCGCTTTCGGTCACAGCGATAAGCATGTCCGCGTCCTCGGCGCCGGCGCGGCGCAGCACGTCCGGGTGCGCGGCGTAGCCGTGCACGGTGCGGATATCGAGGTGATCCTGCAGTTCGGCGAGGAGGTCGGCATTGACGTCCACCACCGTCACGTCGTGCGCCTCACGCGCCAGATTTTCGGCCAGAGTCGAGCCAACCTGGCCCGCCCCCAACAATATTATTTTCATAGACGCGACACAGTACGACTGCGGTCCGATGCTGGCAAGACGGAGTGGTTTTTGCGGCTTGACAAGGCGCAAAAAAGAGCGTGCATTTATCCACCGGCCTTTTGCAGCGAAGCGTAGTAAAAACCGTCCATGCCCGCGTCGCCGGGCGCGATCCGGCGCCCGTGCTGAGTGCGCTCGCCGCAGGCCAGTTCCAACTCCTTGGCACGCACATCCGGGGTGTTGGCCAGAAACTGCGCGATCACCGCATCGCCCTCGGCCGTCAAGCTCGAACACACCGCGTATAGCAAGCGGCCACCGGGTTCAAGCAGGGGCCATAGCGCACGCAGCATGCCGAGCTGGCGCCCGGCCAGCTTGGGAATATCACGTGCGCGGCGCAGCCACTTGATATCGGGATGCCGGCGGATCACGCCGGTGCCGGAGCAGGGCGCGTCCAGCAGAATCCGGTCGAACAGTTTTCCATCCCACCAGCCCCGCGGTTCGACGGCGTCGCCACACAGAATTTGCCCACGCAAACCCAGTCGCGTGAAAGTCTCCTGCACGCGCTGCAGCCGCGTCGCGTCCACATCCAACGCCAGCAGTTCCAGGTCGGGGTCGCGCTCCAGCAGATGCGCGGCCTTGCCGCCGGGGGCGGCGCAGGCATCCAAAACCCTCATTCCTTTACCCGCATCCAGCAATTGCACGGCGAGTTGCGCGGCGGCATCCTGCACCGACACCAGTCCCTCGGCAAAACCCGGCAAGTCGGTGACGGCAGCGGCCTGCGCCAATTTCAAAGCCGCCTGCGCGTGCTCGCAGGCTTGCGCCTCATGCCCGGCGCTGCGGAGTTGTTCGAGATAGGCGTCGCGGCTAATACCTTGCATATTGACGCGCAGCCACATCGGCGCAGGCTCATTGTTGGCCGCAAGTATTTCCGTCGAGTTCCGCGGCCAGTCGCTGCGCAGTTGTTCGGCCAGCCAGTCGGGATGAGAGAAACGCAGCGCGGGTGAATCCGGCAGGGCCGCTTCGAGTGCTGAGTGCTCGCGCTGATAACGGCGCAGCACCGCATTGACCAGCCCGCGCGCCGCCTGCAGTTTGAGTTCGTCGGTAGCCGCAACCGTACTCGACACCGCGGCATAGGCCGGCACGCGCAGGCTGCGCAGTTGGTAAATGCCGACGGCCAGTAGGCTCGCCAGCAGTTCCGGCCGCGGCGGCTCGCGGGTGAGACGACCCGCGACGTGTTCCAGCAGGCGCCAATCACGCAAGACGCCATAGGCTATTTGCTGTAGCAGTGCGCTGTCCGCTTCATCAAGTCCTTGCCGGCCGACGGCAAGCGCCTGAGTCAGACTGGTGCCCGCCAGCACCTGCGTAATCGCACGCGCCGCGAGCGCGCGCGTGATCGCGCCGGAATCAGTTGAAGCGCTGGCCGACAAGTGCTCTTCCGTTTGCCGCCTCGGCGGCGCTCAACACGCGTCCGCCCGGCCATTGCAGTTGCGTGATACGCAACACCCCGTCGCCGGTCGCGACCTCAATACCGGCGGCGCCAGCCCGAATTACGCTACCGGGCGTCGCTGCGGCGCTGCCCGTGATGGCCTGTGCCTGCCAGACGCGCAGGGTTTCACCGTTCAATCCAGCGCTGGCGATGGGCGTGGGATTGAAAGCGCGTACCTGGCGCGCAAGTTGTTCCGCAGTCCGAGTCCAGTCGAGCTGGGCCTCGCGCTTATCGAGCTTGTGCGCATAGCTCGCGCCTGATTCCGGCTGCGGACGGGACTTTGATCTGCCGCTGGCGATGTGTGTCAGTGCTTCGGTCAAAGCTTCCGCGCCCAGCGCGGCGAGCCGGTCGTGCAGCGTGGCGGCGCTGTCGTCCACCCGAATCGCGCAAGTGCGCGTCAACAAGATCGGACCGGTATCCAGACCCGCGTCCATTTGCATGATGCTGATGCCGGTTTCGCTATCGCCGGCCAGAATCGCGCGCGCGATCGGTGCCGCGCCGCGCCAGCGCGGCAGCAGCGACGCATGCACGTTGACGCAACCGTGTTTGGGAATATCGAGCACGGCCTGCGGCAGCATCAGGCCATAGGCGACCACCACGATCAACTCGGGCGCCAGCGCGCGCAACTGCGCTTGCGCTTCCGGCGATTTCAGCGTCGGCGACTGATGCACGGGTACAGCGAGTTCCAGCGCGCGCCGCTTGACCGGACTGGCCGTCAAGCGGCGACCGCGGCCGGCCGGCCGATCGGGCTGTGTGTAGACCGCAAGCATTTCGTGCGGCGCCGCCGCGCAGATGGCCAGCGCGGGCAGGGCGAAATCCGGGGTGCCGGCGAAGACGAGTTTCATCGGGAGGTGGGAGGGCCTGTCCTGTAGAAGGACGTGATCGCGCCTATGCCTCTGCCTCTCGTCCCGCGGCTTTCTTCAGCTTCTTGGTAATGCGCGTGCGCTTGAGCGCCGACAGGTAGTCTATGTAGAGCTTGCCGTTCAGGTGATCCACCTCATGCTGGATGCACTGCGCCAGCAAACCCTCGGCCTCCAGCTCATACGGCTTGCCGTCACGGTCCAGCGCGCGCAGCCGCAGCTTCGTGAAGCGCGCCAGCTTGTCCTGATATTCCGGCACCGACAGGCAACCCTCGGTGACCACTTCCGGTTCACTCTGCTCCAGGATCTCGGGGTTGATCAGCACACGCGGCTCCGGCAGCGCTTTGTCCTGCGAGCAATCCATCACCGCGACGCGTCGCGCCACGCCAACCTGGGTCGCCGCCAAGCCCACGCCCGGCGCGGCGTACATCGTTTCGAACATGTCATCAATCAGTTTCAGTGCGGCTTTATCCATGCGCACGACCGGTTTGGCCACCTGGCGCAAGCGGGGATCGGGGTGCTGCAGGATGATAAGTATCGCCATTGCCGGCCCTTTGGCTTAATCTGTAGTCATCGCGACGCCGGGAGGGCGCGGGATGGCAAATTATACCGGGGTGCTGCAACGGGGCCTGCGCACGCTATGCGCCGTACTGCTGCTGGTGTCGGCTTACGCCGGCGCCCAGAGCGAAAATGCGCTGCCTGGCATCCGCGAGGACGCGCCGCTGAGCTACACCGTCAAGAAGGGCGACACGCTGTGGGACATCTCCTCGTATTTTCTGAAAGACCCCTTCCTGTGGCCGGAGCTGTGGAGCGCGAACCCCGAGATCGAGAACCCGCACCTGATTTATCCGGGCGAGACGCTCTACCTCGTATATAAGGACGGGCGGCCGATGCTGTCGCGCACACCGCCGTCGGGCACGAGCGACCGGCGTCAGCCGCGGGTCCGTGCCGAACCCAGGGGCCGCGCGATTCCCGCGATCCCGCTCGACTTGATCCGCGTGTTCCTGAACGGCCCGCGCGTGGTCGACGAGGAAACGCTCAAGATGGCGCCGTATGTACTGGATTTCACTGACGAGCATATCCTTGGCGGCGCCGGCGATCCCTTTTACGCCAAACACCCGCGACGCCAGGCCGATGAGCTTTACCGCGTGGTCAATCTGGGCAAGATTTATCAGGATCCCGATACGCAGAAAGACATCGGCCAGGAAGTCATCCCGGTTGCGGTCGCGCGCATCGAGCGCGAAGACCAGGAAGACCTCACCACCATGCTGCCGCTGCAGTCCTCGCGCGAGATTCGCAAAGGCGACCGCCTGCTGCCGGTGGAACAAGATCCGCCGCCCGCGACGTTTTATCCGCATCCGCCGACCACCGAGATCCAGGCCCGCATCGTCTCCATCTTCGACGGCCTGGTGCAGACCGGCCGCTACCAGATCGTGACGCTCAACCGCGGTTCCAAAGATGGCCTGGAAATCGGCCACGTGCTCGATATCTACAACAAGGCAAGAACCACGCCCGATCCCTTCGCAAAGCCCAGCCTGCAGGAACGCGGCGTCGGGCCACGCGCGCCTTGCTGCATGCCGAAGGAGGCTTCCAAGCCGATCGTGTTACCGCAGGAGCGCGCCGGCTACATGATGGTGTTCAAGGCTTATCCGACCATCAGCTATGCGCTGGTCATGGAAGCGCGGCGTCCGGTCCGCATGGCCGACTTCGCACGTACACCGAGACGCAGCGATTCATGAGTGAACACCGTCACTGGCTGGCGCTGCTGCGCGCCGCCGGTGTCGGGCCTGCGCTCGGCCGTGCGCTGCTCGCACACTGTGGTCCCCAGGCTGAATCGGTATTCGCGGCGGGCCGGGCGGCCTGGCGTGCGGCCGGCGCCAGCGATGCCGTTTGTGCGGCCCTGGCGACGCCGGATTGGCCGGGCGTGGAGCAAGACCTCGCCTGGCTGGAGCAGCCACGGCATCACTTCATCCCGCTGGACGATGCGCGTTACCCGGCGCGGCTTAAAACCATAAGCGACGCGCCGCTTGCGCTGTACGTGGTGGGCGATACCGAAGTGCTGTCGCTGCCGCAGTTGGGCATCGTCGGCAGCCGTAATCCCACCACTGGCGGCATCGAACACGCGCGCGAGTTCGCCGAATATCTGGGCCGCAACGGTTTAGTCATCACCAGCGGCCTGGCCTTGGGAATCGACGCCGCTGCGCACGAGGGCGCACTCGCCGCCAATAGCCTGACCGTGGCCGTGCTCGGTACCGGGCCGGATCAGGTGTATCCTGCGCGGCACAAAAATCTCGCCGCGCGCATCGCCGACAGCGGCGCGCTGGTGAGCGAGTTTCCGCCCGGCACGCCGGCGCTGGCCGAGCACTTTCCGCGCCGCAACCGTCTGATCAGCGGCTTAAGCCTGGGTGTGCTGGTGGTCGAAGCCGCGCTCAAAAGCGGCTCTTTAATCACCGCGCGGCTGGCGCTGGAGCAGGGCCGCGAAGTTTTTGCCATTCCCGGCTCCATTCATAATCCCTTAGCGAAAGGCTGTCATCGTCTGATCCGTGAAGGCGCCAAGCTGGTGGAGTCGGGCCAGGATATTTTCGAGGAACTGGGCAGTGCGCTAGGGCCGGCGTTTGTCCCCGGCCCCCCATCTGTGGATAATGCGCGCCCCGCACAGAAGGCCGGCCGGGCTGAAGCTGACGTCGACTACAGCCGTTTGTTGACCGCACTGGGACATGAGCCGCAGCGCGTGGATCAACTGGTCGAGGCCACCGGTTTGACCATCGCGGCGGTTTCTTCCATGCTGCTGATACTCGAACTGCAGGGACAGGTGGCCGTCGCGCCGGGCGGCGCCTATGTACGGAACCGCTGATTCCAGCGAGATCTGACAATGGAAAATGTATTAGACGTCCTGCTGTACTTGTTTGAACACTACCTCGAAGGCGAACTCGAGGATGGCACCAATCACGCCACCCTCAAGGACGAACTCAACGCCGCAGGTTTTCCGCAGCGCGAGATCGAGCATGCCTTCGACTGGCTGGAAGGCCTGCGGCTGCAGCGCGAGTTGCCGCTGCCGGCGCCAACCGACGGCGCCATGCGGCTGTATGCCCGGGAGGAGAGCGCGGTCATCCCTTCGGAGTGCCAGGGTTTTCTGCTGCACCTGGAGCATCTGGGCATACTCTCCCCCGCCAACCGCGAACGTGTGATCGAACGGCTGATGGCCTTGGCCGCCAAAAGTTCCGATCAGGCCAATATCGATCTGGACGACCTCAAATGGATCGTGCTGATGGTGTTGTTCAACCAGCCGGCGGATCAGGCGGCGGGCGCGGAGCTAGAGGAGATGTTGTACAGCTACGAAGCGAACAGGCTGCACTAGGAACCGTTGAGAACTGCTGCGCGTAACGATGACTTTGTTGCAGGCGCCCTCGAAATCCTCATTGACTATCGTGTCAACTCCGGTTTCTCGGCCACCCGCGCCTCGTCCTCGTCACGCTCACAACGTTCGCAACGGCTCCTAGCTCTCGATTGCGAGAACGGGCCGTTCTTTAATGAGTAAGTACCTCGTCATCGTCGAGTCGCCGGCCAAAGCCAAGACGATTAACAAATATCTCGGCACGGACTACGCGGTCATGGCGTCTTACGGCCATGTGCGCGACCTCATCGCCAAGGACGGCGCGGTCGATCCGGACGACGGCTTCGCCATGAAGTACGCGCTGATCGAGAAGAATGAGCGACACGTTAGCGCCATTGCCGGTGCGCTGAAAAAGGCCGAGGCGCTGTATCTGGCCACCGACCCTGACCGCGAAGGTGAGGCGATCTCCTGGCATCTGCACGAAATCCTGAAAGAGCGCGGCGCGCTGAAGGGCAAAGCGGTGCATCGCGTGGTGTTTTACGAAATCACCAAGAGCGCCATCGCCGCGGCCATGCGTCAGCCGCGCCCGATTGCCAGCGACCTGGTCAATGCGCAGCAGGCGCGCCGCGCGCTCGATCACCTGGTCGGCTTCAATCTCTCGCCGCTGTTGTGGCGCAAAGTGCGGCCCGGCCTATCGGCCGGCCGGGTGCAGTCGCCCGCCTTGCGGCTGATCGTGGAGCGCGAGGAGGAAATCGAGAAGTTCATTCCGCGTGAATACTGGAGCATCGAAGCCGACTGCGAAAAAAGCGCGCAGGGCTTCGGCGCCCGGCTGAATCAGTTTGCGGGCGAGAAAGTCGAGCAGTTCTTCATTACCGATGAAGCGCGGGCGAAGACGGTTGAAAAAACTTTGCTCGCCGCAGCGCAGGGCAAGCTCACCGTCGCGTCGGTCGAGAGGAAGCAACGCCGCCGCTTTCCGGCGCCGCCGTTCACCACCTCGACGCTGCAACAAGAGGCCAACCGTAAACTGGGATTTGGCGCCTCGCGCACCATGCGTACCGCGCAGCAGCTTTACGAAGGCATTGATATCGGCGGCGAGACCGTCGGCCTGATCAGCTATATGCGCACCGACTCGGTCAGTCTGGCCGCCGAGGCGATCGCGGAAATCCGCGGCTTCATCGGCCAGCGCTATGGCAAGGCCAGCGTGCCGGACGAGCCACGCAGCTACAAAGCCAAGTCGGTGAACGCGCAGGAGGCGCATGAGGCGGTGCGCCCGACCTCGGCGCTGCGCGAACCGGACTCGCTGCGCGCGCGGCTTTCGCCGGAGCAGTTCAAGCTGTATGACCTGATCTGGAAGCGTACGGTCGCCTGCCAGATGCAGCCGGCCTTGTACGACACGGTGACCGCCGACATGGCTGCGGGCGCCGAAGCCGCCGGTCACCGCCTGCGCGCGACCGGCTCCACGCTGATTGAGCCCGGATATCTGGCGGTGTATCAGGAAGGCCGTGATGACGAGCAAGATGATGAGTCGAAGACCCTGCCGCCGCTGGAGCAGGGCGATAGCGTGAAATTGCTGGCGATCAAGCCCGAGCAGCACTTCACCGAACCGCCGCCGCGTTACACCGAAGCGACCCTGGTGAAGACGCTGGAGGAATACGACATCGGCCGGCCTTCCACTTACGCTAGCATTATCTCCACGCTGCAATACCGCGAATACGCGATACTGGACCAGCGCCGCTTCAAACCCACCGACACCGGGCGCATCGTCAACCGCTTTCTCACCCAGCACTTCACCCAGTACGTGGACTACAAGTTCACCGCGCATTTCGAGGACGAACTCGACGAAATCTCGCGCGGCGAAAAAGACTGGGTGCCGGTGCTGGAGGAGTTCTGGGGGCCGTTCAAGAGCACGGTCGCCGCCAAAGCCGATATCCCGCGCGAGGAAGTGAACCTGTCGCGGCCGCTCGGCACCGATCCGAAGAGCGGCAAGCCGGTGACCGTGCGTCTCGGCCGTTACGGGCCCTTCGCGCAAATCGGCAGCAAGGACGACGCCGACAAGCCCAAATTCGCCAGCCTGCGTAAGGGCCAGTTGCTGGAAACCATTTCGCTCGAGGAAGCGCTGGTCTTGTTCCAGTTGCCGCGCAAGCTGGGTGCGACGCCGGAGGGCGATATAGTCGAGGCCAGCGTCGGCCGCTTCGGGCCCTACATCAAGTACGGCAAGAAGTTCGTCTCGCTGAAAACCGATGACCCTTACACCGTGACGCTTGAACGCGCGCTCGAGGTCATCGCGGAGAAGCTGGCCGCGGATGCCAACCGTATCATCAGGACTTTCGACGACACGGACATCCAGGTGTTGAACGGCCGCTACGGGCCTTACATCACCGACGGCAAGAAGAACGGCAAGATACCGAAGGAGCGCGACCCCAAGTCGCTCACGCTCGCAGAATGCCAGGCCATTATTGCCGCTGCGCCGGAGAAAGGTCGCAGATTCGGCCGCAAGCAGGCGGCGCCAGCGGCTGAGGCTGCCGCATCGCCCAAGGAAAAGGCGGAAAATGTGGCGAAAAATAAACCGAAAGCGGCCAAATCCACCGGCGCGAATAAGGGCAGCAAGAAAGCGAAACTGAGGGTCAAGGAAAAGATAAAGGAGCGGGCATGAGCAAGGTCTTCGTGGCGATTCTGATGGGTTCGGACTCCGATCTGCCGGTGCTGCAAGCATCGGCGGATACGCTCAAATCACTCGGCATCCGCTATGAGATGAGAGTGCACTCGGCGCATCGCACGCCGGACGAAACGCAGGCCTACGTCAAAGATGCCGACCAGCGCGGTTGTGCGGTATTCATCGCCGCCGCGGGCATGGCGGCGCATCTGGCGGGCACCATCGCGGCGCTGACACTCAAACCCGTAATCGGCGTGCCGCTCGCGGGCGGCATTCTCGACGGCCTCGACTCGCTGCTGTCCACGGTGCAAATGCCGGGTGGTGTGCCGGTGGCGACGGTGGCGGTCGGCAAGGCGGGCGCCAGGAACGCCGCCTATCTCGCTGCGCAAATCCTGGCGCTGAGCGATCCGGCATTGGCGCAGAAAATCCGCACTGAGCGGGACACGAACCGCGCGCAAGTGCTGGCCAAGGACGCCGCGCTGCAAGCGCAGCTCAAGGGAGGCTGACATGATGAGCCGTTTCGCACCCTGGTTTTTGCTGTTGACAGGACTGGTGTTCGCCGGGATCGGGCTGATGGGCTTGTATGACCCCACCGGAACCGTCGCGCCGATGGGTTTGACGCTCGCCGACCTCAGCAGTCGCAGCGAGATGCGCGCCGTTTATGGCGGGATGAACCTGGTGATTGGTCTCTATCTGATCGCGGCGTTCCGCAATTCCGCACGACAGATGACCGCGTTGACGATCGCGGCCCTCATCATGGGCGGGCTCGCGCTGGGACGGCTGCTCAGCATGGCGGTGGAGGGCGTGCCAAGCCCGCTGATTCTCGGCTTTCTCGCGGTTGAGGTGACCGGTTGCGTCTTGGCGCTGCTGCTGCGCCGCAACGCCGCTGCTGCATGACGGCATGACCCCACATCATCTGCGCCACGCCTTGCGTGCGTTGCGCGCCGGTGGTGTGATCGCCTATCCGACCGAAGCCGTCTGGGGACTGGGCTGCGATCCGCTCAATGGCGCAGCCATCACGCGGCTATTGCAAATTAAACACCGGTCCATAGACAAAGGCGTGATTCTTATCGCGCACGAGCTGGCTGCGCTAAGCCCATTTCTGCGGCCTCTGAACCCATCGCTAAAGCGGCGGGTGCAGGCGACCTGGCCCGGCGCGGTAACCTGGCTGCTGCCGGCAGCCCCATCGCTGCCGTACTGGATCAGCGGCGGCCGCGACAGCGTGGCCGTGCGGGTTACCGCACATCCCTTGGCGCGAGCACTGTGCGCGAGTTTTGGCCGGCCGCTCGTCTCCACCAGCGCCAACCCGGCAGATCGCCGCCCGGCGCGTAACGCCCGGCAGGTGCGCGCCTATTTCGGGGATCGGCTCGAGGCATTACTGCCGGGCGCGACTGGCGGACTGACCCGGCCGACGGCAATCCGCGATGCGCGGACGGAACGGGTTGTGCGCCGCTAGACTGGTTGTCATGAAAGAAGCAGTGGATGCCGCCGCGGTCGAGCGCTATCTGCGTGAACTGCAGAATAGAATCTGCACGGAGCTAGCGGGTTACGAGCCGCAACAGCATTTCCTTGCCGACCCCTGGCAACGACCCGAGGCCGCCGGCATGCGCGGCGGCGGCGACACCCGGATACTGGCCGACGGCGCGGTGTTCGAGCGCGCGGGCGTCGGCTTTTCGCTGGTGCACGGCGATCAATTGCCAGCGGCGGCCAGCGCACAACGGCCAGAACTTGCCGGCCGCGCTTGGCGCGCAATGGGTGTCTCCGTGGTGCTGCACCCGCTCAATCCTTACGCCCCGACCGCGCACATGAATGTGCGTTTCCTGATCGCCGAGAAGACGGGCGAGCCGCCGGTCTGGTGGTTCGGCGGCGGTTTCGATCTGACGCCTTACTACGGCTTCGCGGAAGACGCGCGGCACTGGCACGCGACGGCGCGCGCCGCCTGCGGCGCCGAACTGCACCCGCGCTTCAAGCAATGGTGCGATGAGTATTTCTATCTGAAGCATCGCCAGGAGCCGCGCGGCATTGGCGGGGTGTTCTTCGACGATATTAATGAAGGCGGCTTTGGCCGCTGCTGTGCGCTGATGCAAAGTGTCGGCGACCATTTTCTCAAGGCTTATCTGCCCATACTCGATCGGCGCAAGGATATGCCCTATGGCGCACGCGAGCGTGACTGGCAGCTCTATCGGCGCGGCCGCTATGTGGAATTCAATATGGTCTACGACCGCGGCACCCTGTTCGGTTTGCAATCCGCGGGACGCACCGAGTCCATTCTGATGTCGTTGCCGCCGCTGGTAACCTGGCGCTATGGCTACCAGCCGGAAGCAGGGAGCGCAGAGGAAAAGCTTTACACCGATTTCTTGCGCGCGCGGGAGTGGGTATGAAAGGCGCGCTGAAATCCCCTCTGCCCCCCTTTTTAAAAGAGGGGAATCCGCCCCCTTTCGTAAAGGGGGCCGCGTGACACGCGGGGGGATTGCATGACGCTCACTGAACTGCGCTACGTGATCGCGCTCGATACCGAGCGGCATTTCGGCCGTGCGGCGCAGCGTTGTTTTGTATCCCAGCCAACGCTGTCGGTGGCCATCAAAAAGCTCGAAAAGCAACTTGGTGTCATGTTGTTCGAGCGTATCCGCGGCGAGGCGCGGCCGACGCCGGTGGGCATGCGCATTGTCGAGCAGGCGCGGCGCGTGCTGGACGAGGCCGAGCAGATCAAGACCATCGCCAAGCAGGGCAAAGATGATCTGGCCGGCAGCTTGCGCGTGGGCGCGATCTACACTGTCGGGCCCTATCTGTTTCCCCATCTGGTGCCTGCCTTGCACGAACAGGCCCCGCAAATGCCCTTGGTGATCGAGGAAAACTTTACTGCGGCGCTGGCGCGCAAGCTCAAGGAAAATGAACTGGACGCTATCGTTGTGGCCCTGCCCTTCGATGCCAGCGGCGTCGAGACGGCGCCGCTCTACGATGAACCTTTTGTGGTCGCCATGCCCAAGACTCATGCCTGGGCCAAGCGTAAAACGATTCCTGCGGCCGATCTTGCCGGTACCGAAGTGTTACTGCTCGGCCCCGGCAACTGTTTCCGTGATCAGGTGCTGGCGGCCTGCCCGCAGTGCCGCGAAGTGGAGTTGGAAGGCCGGCGGGCGCTGGCCGGCGGCAGCCTGGAAACCATCCGTCATATGGTGGCGAGCGGACTGGGTATCACGGTGTTGCCGCAAAGCGCGATCGCGGCCCATCACGATCCGTTGCTGGTGGTGCGCTCTTTTTCCGGCGAGGCGCCGCGGCGACGCATCGCGCTGGCCTGGCGCAAGTCCTTCCCGCGCCCGCGCGCGATTGCGCTATTGCGCGAGACCTTGCTGGGGAATCTGCCGCCGGGCGCGACGCGGCTTAAAGAGCGCCCCTCACCCCCGGATCAAGTCCGGGGCAGGCTCTAGCCCTCTCCCCGCAAGCGGGGAGAGGGTCGGGGTGAGGGGCGAATCTGGTCGGGGCTAAAGCCTGTCCTGAGCCCTGTCGAAGGGCCCCTCCTACAAAAGACGCAATCTCGCTTTGGTCTGACACGTTGTAGGAGCGGCTTCAGCCGCGAACCCTGTCGGGGCTAAGGCCCCTCCTACAAAATCAGCCGCGCCCGACCAACGAACGCGCAATGACCTCCTTCATGATTTCCGACGTGCCGCCATAAATACGCTGAATCCGCGCGTCCGCAAAGTAGCGGCTGATCGGATACTCGGACATATAGCCGTAACCACCGAATAGTTGCAGGCAGGCGTCGGTGACGCGGCCTTCCATTTCGGTCGTGGCCAGTTTCGCCATCGCGGCGGTCGGCACGTCGAGCTTGCCTTGCGCGTACTGGCGATTGCACTTCTCGACAAAGGCGCGATGCACTTCGATTTCGGTCTTGATCTTGGCCAGTTCGAAACGGGTGTTCTGGAAACTGGCGATGGGCTGGCCGAAGGCCTTGCGGGTGGTGACGTACTCGATGGTCTTCTCCAGCGCGCCCTGCGCATGGCCGATGGCGGAGACCGCCAGCACCAGACGCTCGCGCGGCAGTTCATCAATCAAATGACCGAAGCCGCCGCCCACGCGGCCCAGCACTTCATCCGCCGGTACCCGCACACCGTCGAAGAATAACTCGGAGGTGTCGGCCGAGAGCAGGCCGATTTTCTCGAGATTACGGCCGCGCTTGAAACCCGGCAGCGAACTATCCACGGTGAAGAGCGTCGTGCCCTTGGCGCCGGCCCTGGGATCGGTCTTGGTCGCGAGCACCACCACGCCGGCATTCTGACCGTTGGTGATAAAAGTCTTGGAGCCGTTGAGGATGTAATGATCACCGTCGGCGATGGCGGTGGTCTTGATGCCCTGCAGATCCGAACCCGCGCCGGGCTCGGTCATGCCGATGGCGCCGATGCACTCGCCCGAAATCATCTTCGGCAAATACTTCTGCTTCTGCGCCTCCGCGCCGAGATGCAGGATGTAGGGCGCCGCGATATCCGAATGCACCGTCAGATTGGAAGCGAGTGCGAGAAAGCCCAGACGCGCGGCCTCCTCCACGATCAAAGCCGAAAATTCAAACGGCGCACCGCTGCCGCCGTATTCCTCCGGCTGATCCACGCACAGCAGTCCCGCCTCGCCCATGCGCAGGTAAAACTCGCGCGGAATGATGCCGGCCCGCTCCCAGGCGTCGTAGTGCGGCTCGGCGTTTTCCTTCAAAAAGCGGACGACGTTGTCGCGGAACAGCTCGAGTTCGGAGTTGCTCATAACGGGGCAGGGCTAAGCGGGGCGCATAGTATGCCAATGGCCGGCAGAATCCGCGCATCCATCTTGGGATCTGCGGTGTCTCAGATTGCATAGCAAGCGAGATCGCCACGGGCCGAGCCTGTCCTGAGCTTGCCGAAGGAGCCCTCGCGATGACAAACCTGTCCCCGGATCGAGTCCGGGGCAGGCTCTGAGCCACGTCGAAGGGGCTGTCATTGCAAGCCCGCAGGGCGAAGCAATCTCATTATTGGGCCAGGTCGCCTGCCGGAGTCGAAACTTAGTCACTGCCCGGACGGCGGGTAGTGTCTCAGTTTGCCGTCACACCGGCCCCCTTCGACGGGCTCAGGACAGGCTTCGACTTTGCTCAGGATAAACTCCGGCCGGTGTCCATGGGGTTGAAAAGACTGGATTCCGGCCCCCGGCCTAAAGCACGCCGGGGCAGGCCCCGCCGGAATGACGAGCTCGGAAGTTAGGTGGCAAACTGAGACACCACCGGATGGCGGGTAACTTGGTGCTGGTGCGGATTCAGTAGTATCGTCACCAGCCGCCCTGGACGGCGACAAAGGCAAGAACATGAAGACCAAACGGCTGAACCCGCTGGACGCGTCGTGGCTGCTGGTGGAGTCGCGCGAAACGCCGATGCACGTGGGCAATCTGCAGATTCTGTCCTTGCCGAAAAACGCGCCGGACGATTACCTCAACAAGATGGTGGCGAATCTGAAGTCCGCGGGCGATTTTGCCTCACCCTGGAATCTGAAACTGCGCGGCGGCTCGGTGGGGCGCTATCTGCCGAAGTGGGTCGAAGACAATGACGTGGATATTGACTATCACTTCCGGCATTCAGCCCTGCCCAAGCCGGGCGGCGAGCGCGAGCTGGGCATTCTGGTGTCGCGCCTGCACAGCCATCAACTGGACCTCAATCGCCCGCCCTGGGAATGTCACCTGATCGAAGGCCTGGAAGACAACCGCTTCGCGCTGTACACCAAGATGCACCACTCGCTGATTGATGGCGTGAGCGGCGTGCGGCTGTTGCAGCGCATCCTCTCGTCCGATCCCGAGGCGCGCGACCAGCCGGCGCCCTGGATGGTGCAGCCGCAGGTGCGGGCGCCGCGCGAAGAGGGCGAAGCTGCCACCGCCGCCAGCCCCTATCAAATCGTGATGGACGGATTGCGTCATCAGGCCCGCTCGACTGCGGAGCTGATCGGCGCGCTGCGGCGCCTGGTCAAGGCCGCGCGCAGCGACAGCGATGCCTTGACCGGCCCCTTCGCCGCGCCCAATTCCGTGATCAATGGCCGCGTGACCGCGCCGCGCCGTTTCGCCACCCAGCAATACGAGCTGGCGCGGATAAAAGCGCTATCCAAAGCCGCCGAGTGCTCGCTGAACGACGTCGTGCTGTATCTGTGCGCCACGGCGTTGCGGCGTTTTCTCAAAGAGGCGAATCAGCTACCCGACAAGCCGCTCTCCGCCGGCATTCCGGTGAATGTGCGCCCGGCGGACGACCAGGCCACTGGCAATGCGATTAGCTTCATCATGGCCAATCTGGCAACCGACGTAGCCGATCCGGTCAAGCGACTGGAAATCATCAAGGCGTCCACCGCGCGCGGCAAGGAGCATCTGCAAAGCCTGCCGAAAGCCGCTTTGATGCAGTACACGCTGGTGGTGATGGCGCCCTACACCCTGTCGCTGTTGACCGGCCTGGGCGGACGCACGCGGCCGGTGTTCAACATCACCATTTCCAACGTGCCCGGCCCGAACGAGGCGCTGTACTTCAACGGCGCGCGCCTGGAGGCGATGTATCCGGTGTCATTGATTGCCCACGGTGGCGCGCTGAACATCACCTGCCTGTCTTACGCCGGCACGCTCAATTTCGGCTACACCGGCTGCCGCGACACCTTGCCGCACATGCAACGCATCGCGGTTTATACCGGCGAAGCACTGGAGGAACTGGAGCAAGCCATCCTCAGACCCAAGCGCGGCTTTAAGCGAGCCGCGGCCGGTTGAGGTTCGGTTTTAGAGCGAGGCGGTGTACTGCTTGTAATGCGTCATGACCCGCTTGACGTAAGCCTGGGTCTCGCGGAACGGTGGAATGCCACGGTGGCGTTCCACCGCGCCGGGGCCGGCGTTATAGGCCGCGAGCGCGAGCTTCAAATTGCTGTTGAAGCGCTTGAGCATCATGCTCAGATATTGCACCCCGCCGCGGATGTTCTGGTCCGCGTTGAAGCTGTCGCTGACGCCGAGCTCGGCCGCGGTCGCGGGCATTAACTGCATCAGCCCGCGCGCGCCCACTTTCGAGCGCGCCTTGAGGTCGAAACAGGATTCCACCCGCATCACCGCCTTGACCAGCGCGGCATCCACGTCATAGACCCGGGCGTATTCGTCAATCATGGCTTGGTACCGCTGGCCGCGCGCGTCGAGCTTGGCGGGCGTCAGGCCCTGGCAGGACAGCACCGCGGTCGGTCGGCCGTATTTGCCGATATAGACGTAATCCGCGCTAAAGCCCTTACGATCGGAGAACAGCCGGGTGCCGCTGGGGTCGCGATAAACGTGGACGATGCCATCGTCAGCGGCAAAGGAAGAACTGCCCGCAATTAGCAGACCGAGCCCGCACAATAATGTCACGACGCCGCGTCGTCTCAAGCTGAATCCCCCACCGCTCGGCTAGAGTATAGAACTTCCGGCCCCCCGGCAAAGTAGGGGTAACTTACCGTCGTCTGTAGGGGTTTCCCGTCAGGGTGCCCACCGGTCGAGCCGGCGTTTACTTGTTCTCATCCAAGCCCCCCTTCGACAGGCTCAGGACAGGCTTCGACAGGCTCAGGACAGGCTCAGGACAGGCCCTTGTAATAGGCGCGCAGGATTTCCAGCACTTCCGGCCGCGAGAACTCCGCTGGCACTTCCTCGCCCTTGCTGAGCATCTCGCGCAGGCGCGTGCCGGACAGCGACAGGCGGTCCTGGTCGGTGCCCGGGCAGGTGCGGCTCGAAGCCATACCGCCCACCTTGTAGGACCAGAAGGTCATGTCGAATTTGAGCGGCTTGGTCTCCAGCGCGTTCGCTGGAATCGTGTCGAAGATTTTGTGCGCGTCGAAGGGGCCGTAGTAAGTACCGACGCCGGCGTGGTCGCGGCCGACGATCAGGTGCGAGCAGCCGTAGTTCTGGCGGAACAGCGCATGCAGCAGCGCCTCGCGCGGGCCGGCATAGCGCATGTCCAGCGGATAGCCGGACTGGATCACGGTGTTCTTGACGAAGTAATGCTCGATCAGCGCGGCGATTGCGGGCGTGCGCACTTCGGCCGGAATGTCGCCGGGTTTCAGCTCGCCGAGCAGGGAGTGAATCATCACGCCATCGCAGACTTCGATGGCGACCTTGGCCAGGTACTCGTGCGCGCGGTGCATCGGGTTACGCGTCTGGAACGCGGCGATGGTCTTCCAGCCTTTCTTTTCGAATTCGGCGCGGGTCTGCGCCGGCGTCATGTACAGCGCGCCGTACTTCTCGGGGAAGCCGCCCTGCGACAGCACTTTCACCGGGCCGGCGAGGTTGACCTCGCCCTGATCCATCACCATCTTCACGCCCGGGTGTTTGGGATCAGTGGTCTTGAATACCGACTGGCACTCGTGCGCTTTATCAATCGAATATGTCTCGGTCACCTTCATGGTGCCGAGAATTTCATTGCGCTTCGGATCAAATAGCGCGACGTCGTTGCCCGCTTTGATCGTGTCCGCCGTGGCCTTGTCGGTGGACAAAGTGATCGGAATCGGCCAGAACAAACTGTTCGCCAACTTCATCTCGTCGCAAACCGACTGCCAGTCAGCATTGCCCATAAAGCCATCCAGCGGGGTGAAGCCGCCGATACCGAGCATGATCAGGTCGCCGGCTTCGCGCGAGGCGATGTTCACCTTCGGCAAACCCGCGGCGCGCTGGCGTTCCGCCGCGAGCGCGGCGCCTTCCAGCAGAAGGGGCTTCAACGTGCCGCCGCCATGCGGCCGGACCAGATGACTCATCGGAACCTCATTTCATTAGCGGAAAACGCGAGGGCGCAAATTATACGGTCTCGCGCCGCTCACGAGTCGCCCATTTGTAGTAAGAACATGTGCAGTAGGAACGCTTAGCCAAACAACATCTGCAAGCCGATCAGCGTCAACAGCAAGGCGAAACTGCGCTTGAGCAGCTTCGGCGACAGGCGGTGCGCGAGACTGGCGCCCTGCGGCGCGGTGAAGACGCTGGCCACGGCGATGCCGAGAAAGCCGGGCACGGACACATAGCCCAAACTCCAGTCGGGCCGCCCCGGCTCGCCTAATCCCGCGAGCAAAAAACCTATCGCGCCAGCCCAGGCGATGGGCACGCCGCAGGCGGCCGCGGTACCCACCGCCTGGCGGACGGGCACCGAACACCAGCAGAGAAAGGGCACGGTGAGCGAGCCGCCGCCAATGCCGATCAAGGAGGACAGCGTGCCAATCACGCCGCCCGCTGTTGCCAATGCCGGCGTTCCGGGCAGGGCGGTGTGGCCCTGGGGTTTGAGATCCAGCCACATTTGCAAAGCGGTCAGCAGCGCGCCGACGCCGACGATTTGCGCCAGCGCGCGGCTCGGCAACACGTCGGCCAGAAACGCGCCTGCCACCGCGCCGATCGCGAGGCCTGCCGCCATCGCGCGAAACACCGGCCACAACACCGCTTGATGCTGGTGGTGCCGCCGCATGGAGGAGATCGAGGTCGCGGAAATCACCGCCAAAGAAGTTCCGATGGCGACTTGCATCGTGATCGCGGTATCAGTGCCTTGCGCCGGCAGCACGAAGGCCAGCGCCGGCACCATGATCATGCCGCCGCCGACGCCGAACAGCCCGGCCATCAACCCGGCCACCGCGCCGGTCACAAGATAAATGGCGAGCGTGGTGAGCATGGTGGGCGCATTCTACGCGGCGCATACCTAGCCCGCATGCGCTGCATTACACTTGCGCGTCTTATGCAGCTATCGGCCAGGTTTCGCGCGCTGTTTTTCCTGTTCCTACTCGGCGTCGCCGTATCTATCAATGCGCAAGACGCGAGCGGCCTTGAGCGCGCGGAATTCAAGCGCTTATATGAAGCAGCCTCTGAAGGGAAAGCCGCTGAGGCTGACTTCGCAGGCTTGTCGCAGTATGTGCTTTTTCCTTACCTGATCGCTGCCCGACTCAGCTGGCTGAATGAACGTGAGCCGGGCCTCGAAACCGATCAGCAGATCGCCGAATTTCTCGCGCGCAATCCGCGGTTGGGCGCTACGCCAGCACTGCGCAGCCGCTGGCTGGATAGTCTGGCGAGGCAGGAAAACTGGGCCACGCTCCTGGCCAATATTCCGGACGATACACAGAACCTCACGCTGCGTTGCCGCCGCCTGCACGCCAAGCTTGCGCTGGGCATCGAGGAGGGGCGTGCGGAGGAAGCGCGCGAGCTGTGGCGTTCCGCCAAGCCGCTTCCGGCGGATTGCCAGCCCGTTTTCGAGTGGCTGAAGGAGTCGGGTGAACTGACGCCGGCGCTGCTGGAGGAGCGCACGCAGCTCGCGCAAAACGCCGGCGAGCTCGATTTGGTGCAGTCGCTGGCCCAATGGCAAAGCGGCGCGGCACAGGCACGTACCGAGCGCTGGCTCAGGCTCATGCGCGAGCCCGAAGCGGAATTGGAACGTCTGGCGGAACAGCCTGATCCGGAATTCGATTCATCCGCGCTCTTGCAGGCCCTGCAGCGGTTGGCGCGCCGTGATCCGGACGCGGCGGCCGAGTTGCAGCCGCAGCTTGCGCAAAGCGGCGCATTCACAGCGGCGGAGTCAGCGCAGGCGGCGGCCTATATCGGCTATAGCTATATGCTGTCGCGCGAACCAGAGTCTTTCGACTGGTTCACCCGCGCCGGCACGGCCCAGCTCGACGCCAAGCTGCGCGACTGGCGGGTGCGCACGGCGCTGTTTGCACGCGACTGGCAGGCGGTGCGGAGCTGGATCGCGCTCATGCCGCCAGCGGAACGCGAGGACGAACGCTGGCGTTACTGGGATGCGCGCGCGGCACTGGAACTTGGCGGCAGGCGCAGAAAGACAGCAGCCGAACACGTCCTGGCCGAACTGGCGCAGAGGCGCAGTTACTACGGCTATCTGGCGGCTGACCGTCTGCATAGGCCGTATCGGCTCAATCATCGCTCCTCCGCTGACGATAGCGAGGCGCAAAGCCGCATTGCGCAGGACTTAGCCGCCCGGCGTGCGCGTGAGCTGTGGTTGCTGGACTACCCGTCCGAAGCCCGTGCCGAATGGCAACAGCTCGTCAAACGGCTGCAACCCGCCGAACTCGAACAGGCCGCTTTGCTTGCGCATCACTGGGGCTGGCACTCGAGCGCGATTCTGTCGCTGCAGTCCGCCGGCAACTGGGACGATTTAGACCTGCGCTTCCCGCTGCCTTATCGCGATTCCATCGAGAACCTCGCGCGCACCCGCCGGCTCGATCCGGCCTGGGTATACGGGTTAATGCGCACGGAGTCGCTATTCATGCGTGATGCGCGCTCGCCCGCCAATGCCTGGGGACTCATGCAACTCCTGCCAGCGACCGGCCAGCGCAGCGCGCGCCGGCTGGGTATCGCCTGGGACGGTATCGAAACGCTCAAGCTAGCCGAGCCGAACATCCGCCTGGGCACCGCTTATCTCGAGGAAATGCGGGACAAGTTCGGCGGCAATGCGGCGCTCGCGACCGCCGCCTATAACGCCGGACCCAATCCCGTGCTGCGCTGGTTGCCACAAACGCCCACTGAAGGCGAGCTATGGGTTGAGATCATTCCCTATAACGAGACCCACAAATACGTTAAGAGCGTGCTCGAATACGCCACCACCTTCGAATGGCGGCTGACGGGTAAAACCAGCCGCCTCACACAGCGCCTCGGCACCATTCCGCCGCAGGATCAACTGCCGGACTAGTGCGGCCCGGCAGTAAGATGTGACCATGAGCGCGCGGCATATCTGCATACTCGGCGGCAGCGGTTTTGTCGGCCGCCATCTGCTTGCGCGCCTGCGGCTCGACGGACATCGCCTGAAAATCCTGACCCGCAGCGAGCGCACCAGCGCCCGGCTGTTCCGGCAGATTTCGGCGGAGGCGGTGGTGATCGATGTCTACAACCAGGCCCTGCTCGAACAGCAATTCGCCGGCTGCGACACGGTCATCAACCTGATCGGTATTCTCAACGAGCGCGGCCATGACGGCAGCGAGTTCCAGCGCGTACATGCGGCGTTGCCGGCCGGCATTGCACGGGCGGCGCAGGCCGCAGGCGTCACGCGCCTACTGCATATGAGCGCGCTCGGCGCTGCGCCGGACGCGCCCAGCCTGTATCTGCAAACCAAAAGCATGGGCAATGATGCGCTGACGCAGGTATTGGGCAATGCGCTAGCCTGGACCATCTTCAAGCCTTCGGTGATTTTCGGCCCCGGCGATGGCCTGACCTGCCGGTTTCAGGCACTGCTGAAAATCACGCCATTCGTATTTCCGCTAGCTTGCCCACAGGCGCGCTTTGCGCCGGTCTATGTCGGCGATGTGGTGGAAGCTTTTGCGCGCAGCCTGGACGACGCGCGCAGCCACGGTCAGTACTACGAGCTGTGCGGCGCGGACTTGTTTACGCTGCAGGAGATTGTGGAGTTGACCGCGCACACGGCCCGGCTAAAGCGCAAAATCATTCCGTTATCCGATCGCCTGTCGCGACTGCAGGCCGAGATCATGGAGTACCTGCCGGGCAAACCCTTTTCGCGCGATAACTATCTTTCGACCAGGCAGGACAGCGTCTGTAGCGGCAAACTAGCGGGCCTTGGCGCTCTGGGTGTTGAGCCGACGCCGATGAATAAGGCTGTTGCGACCTACCTCGCATGAAAACTTACCTGGTTGGTGGTGCGGTGCGCGACAAACTACTGGGTCTGCCGGTCAAAGAGCGCGACTACGTGGTGGTCGGCACCACGCCCGAGCAAATGCTGGCGCTTGGGTTCAAGCCGGTCGGCAAGGACTTTCCGGTCTTTCTGCATCCGCAAACCAAGGCCGAATATGCTTTGGCGCGTACCGAGCGCAAATCCGGTCGCGGCTATCACGGCTTCATTTTCTACACCGGCCCCGAGGTAAGGCTGGAGGATGATTTGATCCGCCGCGATCTCAGCATCAACGCGATGGCCGAGGACGAGCAGGGAAAACTGGTGGATCCGCACGGTGGCCGCAGCGATCTCGAGCAGAAAATCCTGCGCCACGTATCGCCGGCGTTTGCCGAAGATCCGGTGCGGGTGCTGCGCGTGGCGCGTTTTTATGCGCGCTTCAAGCCGCTGGGTTTTCGGGTGGCCGATGAAACGCTGGCGCTATTGCGCGAATTGGTGGCTAGCGGCGAGGTGGATCAGCTCGTGTCTGAGCGCGTCTGGCAGGAAACTTGCCGCGCCCTGATGGAGGCCGATCCCGCGGCCTTCTTCGAGTTGCTGCGTGAATGTGGGGCGACGGCGAAATTATTTCCGGAACTGGATGCGCTGTTCGGCGTGCCGCAACCGCCGCAGCATCATCCGGAAATAGACAGCGGGATACATACGCTGCTGGCGCTCAATTATTCCGCCAAAATCCTGGCGCCGCTGGCCGTCCGTTACGCCGTGCTATGTCACGACTTCGGCAAAGGGCTAACCCCCAAGCACCTGCTGCCCAAGCACCACGGCCACGAGCACAACGGCGTGCCGCTGGTCGAACAGTGCTCCGCCCGGCTGCGGGTGCCGACCGATTGCCGCGAGCTGGCGGTGCTGGCCTGCCGTTATCATCTGCATGTGCACATCGCGCGCGAGCTGCGGCCGGATACTTTGCTGGAACTGCTGGAGTCACTCGATGCTTTCCGCCGGCCGGAACGCTTCGAGCAGTTTCTGCAGGCCTGCGAAAGCGATGCGCGCGGCCGTACCGGGCTGGAGCAGCGCGACTATCCGCAGGCGCCGTATCTACGGGGCGCGCTGGCGGCGGCGCAAGGCGTAGCGGTTGACGAGATCGTAAAGTCCGGATTGAAGAGCGCAGCCGTGGGCAGCGCCCTGCGTGAGCAACGCATTCGCGTACTGACCGATTGGCGTGGGAAAGCACCCAAGCCCGCAGCCTGACCTATTTCTAAGGGGATAACCATGCGCTACTACTGGCTGATTGCCATTCTGTTTTTCTCCGCCTGCACGCAGGAGACGCAAAACCAGATCGGCCGCTCCGTGCAGAACTGGACCGGCACCAATGGCGTGCTGGAGATGTACGCCGGCGACAAGCTGGTGCGGCGTTTCATCCACATCGACAAGCTCAGCACCGCCTACGGCACCGACGACGGCCAGGCGCGGCCGTATCGCTTCGGTTACGGCGTGCTGGACGAAAACCTGAACCTGCAGAAAGACGCGGGAGAGAAAAAGGTTTACTTCGAGATCAGCGACTACGGCACCAATTACGTGTTCTACGAAAGCCCGCGCTAGTTCACAAACCTATAGATATATCGCCAGCAACAAGCCGCCCAGCGCAAGGCGGTAAATCACAAACGGCAGAAACCCAACCGTAGTGATCATTTTCAGAAGATAGTGAATGCAGAGAAAGCCGCTGACGGCGGCCGCCGCTGTGCCGGCGGCGATGGCGGCCCAGGGCGCGGGCTCAGGCGCCGTCGCTACTTGCTGAAACTCGTATAGCGTGGCCAGCACGATTACCGGCAAGGCCATCAGAAACGAGAAGCGTGCGGCGCCGGTGCGGGAAAGTCCGAGCATAAGTCCCGCAGTCATGGTGACACCGGAGCGCGACGAGCCCGGAATCAAAGCAACCGCCTGCGCCACGCCGATTAAAAGATATTCATGCCAGCGCAGCGCGTTCTCCATGCGGTTCTGCCGCGCGCGCACTTGCGCCCACCACAGCAATAAGCCGAAGCCGATCAGGGCCGCGGCGATCAGCCGGGGATCATCCGGCTGGCCGGCTTCGACATACTCCTCCAGCAGAAAACCGCTCACGCCGGCGGGGATCGTCGCGAGCAGCACGCCCCAGGCGAGGCGCGCATCGCCGGACGGCTCGCCGTTGGTCAGCGAACGGACCCAGGCCACGGTCATAAGATGGATGTCGCGGTGAAAATAGCCGATCACCGCCAGCAGGGTGCCGAAGTGCAACGCGACGTCGAAGGCCAGCGACTGGTCCTGCCAGCCGAACAGCTTGGGCACCAGAATGAGGTGCGCGGAACTGGAGATCGGCAGAAATTCGGTCAGGCCCTGCACCAGGCCAAGGACAACGGCTTGTATCCAATCCATGATGAGTTTGCCGCCGCGCGCTACTATCTAGCGCGAGCAGCTAAATAAGATGAAGAGGGCAAATGGCGGCACATGATAGCCCATCCCGATCGACACCTCAGCGCGGAGTTGCGCTGATAACGGGCGCCGCGCGGCGCATCGGCGCCGCTATCGCGCGCGAGCTGCACGCGGCCGGCATGAACGTGGTGGTTCACTACCGCAGCTCTGGCGCCGCTGCGCGCAAGCTGGCGGACAACTTGAATGCGTTACGCGCCGATTCAGCCTGTACGCTGCGCGCCAATTTGCTGGACATCGCCCATTTGCCGAAGGTAATCGAGGAGACGCTCGGACATTGGGGCCGCCTCGACGCATTGGTCAACAACGCCTCGACTTTTTATGCGACGCCCCTGGGCAAAATTGATGAGGCCGCGTGGGACGATCTGGCCGGCAGCAATCTCAAAGCGCCCTTGTTTCTGAGTCAGGCGGCGGCGACGGAGCTCCGGCGCAATCGCGGTTGCATCGTGAACCTGGTGGACACCCATCGCGACCATCCGCTGCATGGCTATTCCTTGTATTGCGCCGCGAAGGCGGGACTCGTCACGCTGACTCGCGCGCTGGCCCTGGAGCTCGCTCCCGATGTGCGGGTGAACGCGGTGGCGCCGGGAACGATCTTGTGGGCCGAAGGTAAAGCGCCCGACGCCGTCACCCAAGGCAAGTTGATCGGCGAGATTCCACTGGCGCGCCTGGGTGAGCCTGAAGAGATCGCGCGAGCGGTTCGTTTTCTGGTGAGTCCCGATGCCGCCTACATCACGGGGCAGGTGATCGCTATCGATGGCGGACTAAGCATAGGCGTCCGGCCGACCGAAGACGTTTAGGCTTAGCCGAGCGGGTAGGGAAAGCGGTGCAGACTGCGGTGTTGGCCGCCGAGCTTGTCCCAAAGATCTTCAAATGTTAAACCCAGGCTCGGATGCGTCATGGTTGCCGCCAGATCCACCAGCGGACGCAACATATAAGGCCGTCGCACCAGCTCAGGATGCGGCAGCTTCAGCGGACCATCTTCCACGACCGCATTGCCGACCAGGAGCAAATCCAGATCCAGCGGACAGCTAGCGGTCTGGATGCTGCGGTCGCGGCCGCAGATTCGCTCGACATCGCGCAGCTCGGCCAGGAGTTGGCCAGCCGGCAGAATGGATTCGAAGGAGACCACCAGATTCACATAGGGCGCCGCACCGCCGTTGGTATCCGCTGACTCGTAGGCGGCAGAGACACGCAGTTCACCGTAACGGGTGCGCAAATGCTGCAAGGCCTCGCGGATATTGGCCGGCGCATTCTGATTGCTGCCCACTGCGACATAGGCTTCGCTCATGTGTAGTCCTTCGCGCTGCGTTCGATACGCACCCCGACCCGCGCCTGTTTCTGCAGAATGCCCGGCTTGCTGATCGAGAGCCGGACACGGCTGGCGCGGCACTCAGTCACCAGCAGTTTAGCCACCGCATCGGCCAGGGTCTCGACGAGCTGGTACTCGCTGGCCTCGACCAATGCGATGACGCGCTTGGCGAGCTTCCAGTAGTCGAGCGCGTCCGCCAGATTGTCCTGCGCCGCCGCTGGCCGGGCGTCGTAATCCACCTCCAGATCGAGGCTGAGCGTCTGCCGGATGCGGCGTTCCCATTGATTCACGCCGATCACGGTCTCGGCGCGCAGGTCGTGCAGGAACAGCGTATCCATAACGTAGAGGTTTCCTACGCGGCGACCGGCCGCAACTCGTCCAGCGGCCAGCGGGCGCGGGCCGCGATCGTCAACGGCGGCTGCTGGCCTTCCGCCAGGCGTAGGCTACCCACATAAGCAATCATTGCGGCATTGTCGGTGCAGAACTCCGGTCGCGGATAGTACAGCTCAATGCCGGGCAGCCGCGCCAGCCGCTCGCGCAAGCGGCGGTTGGCGCCCACGCCACCCGCGACCACCAGGTTGTTGGCGCCGGTGCGCGCCAGCGCCAGCGCCGATTTCTGCGTCAGGCTTTCGACCACCGTGTCCTCGAAATCGCGGGCGAAATCGGCGCGGGTCTGCGGGTCATCGCCGGCTTTTCTCAAGGCCAGCAAGGCCGCGGTTTTCAGGCCGCTGAAGCTGAAATCCAGCGTATCGCGCCCGGCCAGCGGCCGTGGCAGTTTGAAGCGTCCGGGCCGGCCTTGTTCCGCCAGTTTCGCCAGCGCGGCGCCACCGGGGTAACCCAGACCAAGCAGCTTGGCGGTCTTGTCGAAAGCTTCGCCGGCCGCATCGTCCAGGGTCTCGCCGAGAATCCGGTAGAGGCCGACCCCGCGCACCTCCACTAGCAGGGTGTGACCGCCGGACACGAGCAGTGCGATGAAGGGAAAATCGGGCCGGCGCGACTCGAGCATCGGCGCCAGCAAATGGCCTTCCATGTGGTGCACCGGAATCACCGGCCGCCGCCAACCCGCGGCCAGCCCACAGGCCACACTGGCGCCGACCAACAGGGCGCCGAGCAGCCCCGGCCCGGCGGTATAGGCCACGCCGTCCAGTTGCGAGCCCTCAAGCCCCGTCTGGGCCAATGCGTCGCGCACCATGGGGGCGAGCTTGCGGATGTGATCGCGCGAGGCTAGCTCCGGCACCACGCCACCGTGCGCCGCATGGGTTTCGATCTGGCTATGCAGCAAGTCAACCAGCAGGCCGCGCTCGCTATCGTAGATCGCGACCCCGGTTTCGTCGCAGGAAGTCTCGATGCCCAATACGCAGGTGCTGATCATGACCGCGTCATTTTACCGGCACAGGAGGCGCCGACCTTCAAGGTAGTGTCTCAGTTTGCCGCTGGATTCCCCGAGTTCGTCATTCCGGCGGAGGCCGGAATCCAGTCTTTTCAAGCTCATGGACACCGGCCGGAGTTTATCCTGAGCAAAGTCGAAGGGCCGGTGTGACGGCAAACTGGGACATCATCACCTTCAACTCTTCTTTGCAATGTGCAGGACGAGCCGGTAGAATTCCGGCCCTTTCCGCGGGCTTCGGCCCGTATTTTTGTTTTGAGAGATGAGGCGACATGCCTAGCGTCAAAGTCAAGGACAACGAGCCGTTCGAAGTAGCCCTGCGCCGTTTCAAGCGCAGTTGCGAGAAAGCCGGCGTGCTGCCGGAACTGCGCAAGCGTGAATTCTTCGAAAAGCCAAGCGTCATCAACAAGCGCAAGCGCGCCGCTGCGGTCAAGCGGCAGTACAAGAAAGTCTCACGCGAAGCGATTCGCCGTACGCGCCTCTACTAGGCGCTCGCTTTTTATTGTGTAGGAGCGGCTTTAGCCGCGACTATTGCCG
>JBOICV010000111.1:0-36398 GCA_050740255.1 Nevskiales bacterium
GTCATTCCGGCGGAGGCCGGAATCCAGTCTTTTCAAGGCCATGGACACAGGCCTGCGCCGGTGTGACGGCAAACTGAGACACCACTCGGTCGCGGCTTTTTTAGGCGGGCGTGCTACCCTGTCGTGAAATGTTCCCTCGGGTCGCTGCCGGTCATAGCCGGCCGGTCCCATGCTAACTACATTGTTCCCATTAGTGACAGCAGGAACTGCGAAACATGCATACGGCACAGAATATAGTCCCGCGCAAAGGGCCGGATTTCGGCCTGGACAGCGACATCCCGAAATACTGGCTGGGCGGAGATCCGTTCAAGACGCGCTTCTTCGATGCGATGTCGCTCACCTTTCCCGAGGGCGAGAAATTTTTCATCCACTGCGTGCGCGATTTCCGCGACCAGATCACCGATCCGGCACTGGCAGCACAGGTCAAGGATTTCATCTACCAGGAAGGCCAGCACGGCATGGTGCACACGCAGTTCAACAACCGGCTGAAGGAACAGGGCATAGACGTTGACGGGCTGCTGGAATTCCAGAAACACCTCATGTTTGAAGTGTTCCGCACGCGCTTTTCGCGGAAATTCACGCTGGGCCAGACTGCGGCGGCCGAACACCTGACCGCGCTGATGGCACACGGCTTCTTCGCCAGCGGCATCATGGAAAAAGCCGATCCCCGAATCCGCGCGATGTACGCCTGGCATGCGGTCGAGGAGATCGAGCACAAGGCCGTCGCCTATGACGTAATGAAAAAGGTCGCCAGGGCAAGCTACTTCACGCGCATTTTCAGCTTCATGTTCACGACTTTTTCCTTCCCCTTCCACGTGTTCATGATCATGAACAAGATGTTCAAGGTGGATGGCGTGAAAAATCGCGCCTGGGTCTGGCTCAAAGGCCTGTGGTGGCTGTATGGACCCTTCGGACTTTACATTCGTCTGATGCCGCACTATCTCGCCTACTTCCTGCCGGGCTTTCATCCCTGGAAGTTCGGCGACATGGAGATTTATCAACGCTGGACGCATGCCTTCGAGCAATCGGGTGGCAACGCCATTGCGGCAGGCGACGCGCTCGTTGTCGCGCACTAGGTTTTTCACCAGAAACCGCATGCGCAAAGGCATCGAGCGCACCCCTGCCGGGCATCAGGTCGTCCCCCGCAGCAATCTCGATTTTGGCTTCGATGGGGATATTCCGCGCTTCTGGTTCGCGGGTGATCCGTTCAAGACGCGCTTCTTCGATTCGATGTCCACGCTCTTTCCGGAAGGCGAGCGTTTCTTCATCGAATGCGTGCGCGACTACCGCGACCAGGTGACCGACCCGGAACTGAAACAGCAGGTCACGGACTTCATCTACCAGGAAGGCCAGCACGGCATGCAGCACAACCGGTTCAACGCCCGACTGGCGCAGCAGGGCATCCGCGTGGACTACATCGAGGAGCGCAATCGCAAGGTCATCGGCTGGTGGCGCAAATGGATGCCGAAAAAGCTGACCCTGGCGATAACGGCCGCTGCGGAGCATTTGACCGCGATCATGGCGCATGCCTTTCTCGGCAACCGTGAACTTTTTACGCCTGTGGATTCACGCATGCGCGCGCTCTACTTCTGGCATGCCATCGAGGAAATAGAGCACAAGGCAGTGGCTTTTGATGTGATGAAGCGGGTTGCCAGGGTCGACTATTTCACCCGCATCTTCGGCATGATTTTCGAGACGATATTCTTCCCGTTTTTCACCTTCCTGATCATGAACCACATGTTCAAGACGGATGGCGTCCGCTCACGCGTGAAGGTCTGGCTCAAGGGCCTGTGGTGGCTGTACGGCCCTGGCGGCATCATGATCCGGCTGCTGCCGCATTACCTCAGGTACTACCTGCCGGGCTTTCATCCCTGGCAGACGGGCCACATGGCGGGCTTCGATCAGTGGCGGAAGGTCTATCGCGAAAGCGGCAATAATCCGATCGCGGCAAGCAATGCGCTGATGGCGCTGCAGTTCGCGGTCGAGTAAGCCGCCGACGCGACACGCTGCCGCTTATACTGCGGCGCATGCATGCTTTTGATCTGCGGTGCCGGGCATGAGGGCGCGCCGGCTGCCGCCGCTACATTCACTACAGGCCTTCGAAGTCGCCGCCCAGCATCTCAGCTTCAAGCGCGCGGCCGAAGTGTTGCACCTCACGCCATCCGCCGTCAGCCATCAGATCAAGGCACTGGAGGACTTCCTCGGCTTCGCGCTGTTCAAGCGCCTGAACCGGGCGCTCGAGCTGACCGAAGGCGGCCGCGCCTACCTGCAGGTCACGACCCAAAGCCTGGCCCGGCTGCGCGAGGGTAGCGCGCAGATCGCCCAGCGTTTCGGCCGGGTCGAACTCAGGATCAGCATGGGGCCGTTTATCGCCAGCGAAATGATTGTGCCGGCCCTGCCCTCGTTCCAGAAGCAGCATCCAGATGTTTATCTGCGCATCGAGACGGGGCTGCGCAGCGTCGATTTGATTCATGAGGATGTGGATATGGCGCTGCGCTTCGGTCAGGGTCAGTGGCCCGGCGTGATTGCGGAGAAACTGCTGGACATGACCGCCGCGCCGGTATGCTCGCCGGCGTTGAAGAAAAAAGGCTTGCCGAAAACACCCGAAGATTTATCCGGCGTGGTGCTGATTCACTCTTTGCCGATGCCGAACTCCTGGCCGCAGTGGGCCCAGGCGGCAAAACTTAAACTCGGCACACCCAAGCAGGATCTGTGGCTGGACAGTTATTTCGCCATCCTGCGTGCCGCCGAAGAAGGCGCCGGGGTGGCGGTCGGGCTCTTGCCGATGATTGCGCCATGGCTGCGCAGTGGACGACTGGTCAAAGCCTGGCCGATTGAAGTGAAAGTGCCCGAGAGTTACTACCTGCTCTACCGCCCCGGCGATGCGGGCCGGCGTGAAATTCAGGCTTTTCGCGCCTGGCTGCCCAAGGTGTTGCGTGCTGAAGCTTGACTATGCCGGTGGGGCACGGCGCCGTTCGGCGCGGTGAATGCCGGTGATGATCACGGCGTAAATCAACAGCCAGACCGCCAGAATCAGTAACTGATGCAGCGCGCTGGTGCGCAGGGCGAGTAGCGCGGAGACGACGCAAGCGGCCATCAGCACATATTCGCTCAGCACGGTGCGGCGGTGACTCCAGCCCATCCCGACCAGCTTCTGGTAATAGTGACTGCGGTGCGGTTCCCAGAAGCGTTCTCGCAACAACATCCGCCGCAGTAGCGTGACCGTGGCGTCCACGACGAAGGGTGAAAACACCAGCAGCGACAGCCACAGCGGGATGTCGGCATGGCGATCCGCCCAGAGGCTTAACACGGCGGCCACGCCACCGAGCGTGGACGAGCCCGAATCGCCCATGAAAATCGTCGCCGGCGGAAAGTTATGTACCAGAAAACCGCCGGCGGCAACGGTAACCAACAGACAGATCAGTGCAAACGGCCAGGCGCCCTGCAGCGAGGCCAGCAGCGCCAGGCCACCGAAGCCAAACACGCTCATGCCGCCGCAGAAACCATCCAGGCCGTCCATGAAGTTGTACATATTGATCATCCACACAATGTACAAGCCGCTCAGTGCCGCGAGCAGGAACGAAGGCAGCGCGAGATCCAGGCCCGGCAGCAGCAGCGATGGCAAAGCCAGCCCGCCGTAAACCGCGGCGGCGGCCGCCAGGCAGTGCACCACAAAGCGCGGGCTATTACGCAGCGTATGGCGATCATCGAGATAAGACACGAGCAGAATCGCGGCCAGCCCCACGCTCGGCCATAGCCAGCCGGGATTGAAACCGTAGCGCCAGCCGGTAATCAGCGCCGCCACGCCGCTGGCGGTGACGACTGCCAGGCCGCCGCCACGCGGGATCGGCCGGGCATGCATGGATCGTTCGTTCGGCAGGTCGAGTACCACCAGGCGCGACCCCGGCAGCGTGAGCTGCCGCGTCATCCACCAGGCGAAGCTGAAACTCCATATCACCAACCCCGCGTCGAGGGAAAGCTGCAGGTTCATGCGCCGCTCCCGGCCCGCGAGCTTCGGTACCAGTCGGTCATTTCGCGGATGCTTTCCTGTGGGCTGCGCGAAGGCCGCCAGTCCAGCGTGTTGCGGATGCTGCTCGAATCGACCTGCATCCCCCCGCACAGGCGCGTCATCTGTTCCTGTACGCCGGCGATGCGTGCGAGCGCCATGAGCAAAGCGGGTGGAAACGGCAGCAAGCGCGCCGGCCGCTGCAAACCCGCCGCAATCAGGCGGATGATTTGCGGCACCGGCAAGTCCTCGCCATCGGTCACGAAAAACGTCTGGCCGGCAGCGCGTGGATGCGTGACGCATTGCGTCAGCGCGTCGGCGAGATTGTCCAGGCCGACCAGACTGCGTTTGGCGGTGATGGAGGCGAACGGCAGCGGCCAGCCGCGCTCCACCAGGCGCATCAGGCGCAGCAGATTGCCGACCGCACGCGGCGCATATACCAGCGGCGGACGTAGCACCACCGCTTCCACGCGGCCGCGCAGCAGGCGCCAGACCGACTGTTCCGCCTGCCATTTACTGACCGCATACGGCGTCGGCAACTTCGGCGGATCGTCCTCGCGCATGGGGCGTTCACCACTGTTCAGGCCGTTAACCTGCGCGGTGCTTATGTAAACGAAGCGTTGTACGCCCGCGGCGAGCGCAGCTTGGGCCAGTGCTTCCGTCACCTGTGTGTTCGCGCGCAGATAAAGCGGCAGCGGATCGGCCACCGGCTCCTGCATCTGATGTACCCGTGCCGCCAGATGCACTACCGCATCCATGCCGGTCAAGGCTGCCGGCCAGCCGGCATAGTCAGCGAGATCGCCGACCATGGCGAACGCATCGGCGTCCACGCCGCGCGCGCGCTCCGCACTGCGCACCGCAGCGGTGACATGGTGACCGGCGCGCTTCAGGTGCGTACAGAAGCGCGTGCCGATAATCCCATTGGCGCCGGTCACCAATACGCGCATGTCAGCTCGCCGTACTCAGTGCCGCGAGCGCCTTGGCGTAGCACGCCATCTGCTCGGACTGGATTCTCTCTGCCGAGAATTCGCGCAGCACCCGCTCGCGTGCTGCGCGGCCCAGGTCTCTGCGCTGTTCGGGTTGCTCCAGATAACGGCGCATGATTTGCGCGATGCCGGCGACATCGCCCGGCGCGTGCAGCAGCCCGCCCTCGCCTTCCGCCACGGCATCCGTAATACCGACAATGCGCGAAGCCAGCGCCGGCAACTCACAGGCAGCGCCCTCGATGATCACGATGCCGAAACCCTCACGATAACTCGGCAGGCACAGGACGTCGGCGGCCTTCATGTATTTATCCGGCTCCTGGGTGAAACCGGCCCGGTGCAGCCGCGCCGCATGGGCACCGCAGCGCCGGTGGATTTCGTGTTCCAGCCCGTCTTCGTCCGGTCCGACGATCAACAGCACCGCCTGCGGCCAATCGGCAGCGACATCGGCGAAAGCAGCCGCCAGGTCCAACACCCCTTTTTCACGCTTAAGGCGGCCGACATACAGGAACACCACGGCGTCGCGCGGAATGCGCAGCTCGTCGCGCACATGATTTCGTTGTTCGCCGGATGGAGCAAACCGGGCGGTGTCCACGCCGGGTATCGAGCCGCCGCCAAGCACGCTGATTTTGTCTGCTCTGACGATGCCTTCCGCGATCAGCATCTCGCGCTGCGACGGGCTGTCCGCCAGCACATGCGTAGCCAGATGCGCAATCAAGCAATCCGCCCCTTTCAACACCGCGCGCGCCACGCCCCGTTGCGTGAACCACACCTGGCCGGCGAAGGTGTGTATGCGTACCGGACGACGTGTGAGCCAGCCCGCCAGCATCGTGACCATTCCGGCCATCGGCGCGTAGGAATGCACCAGCGCAAAACGCTCACGCACAAACAAGGGGATCAGCACCATCAGACTTCTCAGAGCCGCGCCCACGCTGAGGCCCCGGCCCATCGGCAAATGCCGCACGCGGGCTTTGAAATCATCCACCCTGCCCTGGTACTGATCCTGCAGATTGACCAGCAAGTGAACTTCGTAGTGCTTGCTCAGCGCCCGGATGTGATCGAATAAAAAGGGACGAGCAATATAGAGCGTGGTGGTGACAAAGCAAATCTTCTGCAAGATCAAGAACCCTCACCGGGGGACGGGTTGGTAGGCACTATCAGCGGGCGAATTTTATCACTCGGCATCCCGTTGATACGTCACTACTGCCTCGCTGTCATGACGGGGCTTTGCTTAACAAGGTCTTCGCTTGCGCATAGTAAGCGCGCAACTGAAGCGGAGACCAGAGCGCAAACAGAATGAGCGGCATAATGGCGACGGCAAGCAGCAGACGGACGAGCAAGGGTGGTACGGCGTCGAGATAGATGAACGTCTGCAGCACCAAGACCACGCCCAAAGCCGCACCGGCACGCGGCGGCACAATCGGTATCGGGTAGTGCCGTGCACCCAGCCAGGCGAATAGCACCAGCATCACGAGCCCGGAGGCGGCGGTCGCGACGGCGACGCCTTTTAATCCCAGTAGCGGGATTAGCAGCAGGTTCAGTGCAATATTGCTGGCGGCCGCCGCGACGTTGACTGCAGTGATGACACCCGTGCGCTTGCTGAGCCATAAGCCCGGAAAGAAGATATACGTGTTTACCATCAGCGTGGTCAGGCACATCCAGCCCGCGAGCGGCGCCGCCGCGGCGAACTCCCTTGAAGCCAGCAGCCGGAAAATCTCGGGCGCGAACAGGCCTACGGCCGCGACAATGCACAGGCATACTGCCCAGAACGCTTCGAACAGGCGCGCCAGATGGACCGGCGTGTCCGGCTCCGCGTGATGCGCGTACACCAGCGGCGTCAGCGCCATCTGAAAGGGATAAATCATCAAGCCGACCACGCTCGCAAGACGCATGGCGATGCCATACAGGCCGAGCTCGTCCATGCCGAGTAGCGCCTGAATCAGCCAGCGATCGAGATAAAGCGTGACGTATACCGCAATGCTTGACAGCACCAGCGGCGCGGAAAACCCGAGCATGCGCCGCAGCAGCATCGGGTCGAACTGCGTCCGGACGGGCGTAGTGCGGCGCACCAGCAGCAGGGCCAGACCCACGGCGCCGAGCGCACCCAGAATTTGTGCCGCGACTACGCCATGGACCCGCCACGAGGTGAACAGGAGCACGCCGCTGACCGCCGCGGCCGTAAGCGTGACGGCCATCGCGCTCACCAGCGCGTAGGCTCGCGCCTGCTGGCAGGCACGCAACTGTATCTGCAGTGTGTACAACAAGGTGCCGGACATCATGGACACGACCGCAAGTCGTACCCAGGCGCTATCACCATTGCCGGCGAAAAGCGTCAGCCGTGCCAACTCGGGCAGCGCCCAGCAAATCAGCACGAGGGCGGTGTAGACGCCGACCACGAACCAGAACGCGGTTGAAACCAGCCTTACACGCGCCCCGCCCGGATCGGTCTCCGGCAGGAAACGCATCACCGCCTGGTTAATCTCGAGCGGCAGCACCAGATTGGTCAAGGCGGTAATCGCCAGCAACAACTCCAGCAAGCCGTATTCCGCCGGGCTCAGAAAGTGGGTATACAAGGGCAGCAGGATAAGACCGATACCGCGCGAGAGTATGGTCGGCAAGACGTAGACTGCGGAGTCGCGTAAAAAGCTTCGCAACATACTCAGCCCGCGCCTGCAATCTCAAGCAACTTGCGTTCCAACGCTGGCTTGTCGGTCAGGCCAAGCGCACTGGAGCCGCAAGCCCGCACGTAACGCCGCAGCAGCTCGTCGCGCTGCTCTGCGTGCAAACCCCAACCATGCACGAACGAGGTCTGCGCAGGATCCCACAGCCACTCCGCCGGCGGGCCATCGGTGATGAGACGCAGGTAACGGCGCGCAACCTCAACCGGCGTCCAACGGCCACGCACAAATGCTTGCGCCTGCCGGCCCGGGTCTCGCCCGCGCTGCAGCTCGGCCATGAGCGACTGTATTCCCTCGCGCAGGCGTTCCGGCCGCACGACCTGTGCCGGCGGTACTTCATCCAGCGCCATTGCGTCCAGCAAATCCTGAATCTCATAGCCACCGACCACGCTGGGCCGCCCGAACCAGGCCGCCTCGGTAGCCAAACCCGCCATCGCGGTATCGGAATACAGCTCGTCAATCACGAAGTCGCAGCCGGCGAGCGTTTCCAGCACTTCCCTATTGGGTCGGTTGATGAGCTCGACCAGCTCCAGCGGTGCCCCCGCTAGCTGCAGCGCCTGCACCGCCGCACGTATGGTTTGGCTGCCCTTCTCGCGCGGCCTGGACGGCGCATGCACTGCCACCAGCGAACGTCCTGCCGCAACAGCCGCCGGCCTTGCTTCAATCTGCGGCGCAGAAAATGGAATGCCCATGGCAAGCCAGCGTACAACGGGTCGCCGGTGGAAGTGGGTTGTCGGCGGATGATCCACGATGTGCTGCGCGTACCGGTTGATACAGCCAATCTCGCGCCGCATGCGTCGCGTCAGACGCAGCAGGGTTTGTGGCGAAGCCTCAAAATAATTTCCGCTCAGATAAGGTGGTCGGCTGTCCGAGCCGTGAAAAACGAAAATGATTCTCTTGCCGCAAAGCCTCAGTAGCGGCAGATCGAGCATACCCGGCAGGAAATGCGTACGAAAACCGAAAATGAACACGTCATAGCGCACCGCCGCCCATAGAAAGTAAATCAGCACCAACACCAGATAGCCAAACCCGTAGCAGGCGAGACGCCGCGACAACGGTTGAGCGCTGTCTGCCAGCCGCCCGCGCAGGCGGCGAATCGATTGCAGGCCTGGGCCGATATCGCTTGCGCCGGGATAAGCGAATTTATTCTCGGTGAAGGAGACGAAGTCAGCCTCAAGGCCGAGCTCGCGCAGACCACGCGCCAGATTGCCGTAGTAGCCGGCGACCTCGACCAGACCGAGGAAGATGCGCGGTTTGGCGCGCGCCACCAACAGGCGTCCGGCGCGTGCTCAGCCCTGACGGGCGATGTCTTCGCCCCAGGGCCGGCAGAACTTGATATAAAAACTCTTGGGCACGCGACCGGTTTTGTACAACACCCAGAATAGCGGCCGCAGACGTTCGAAGGTCTGCTTATAGGTGCGATAGTCCTGGAAGGTCTTGCGCGGTAATTGCATCAGCTGCTCGAACTCCTCCTCGGAGAAGCCCAGGCGCTTCTTCAGCATCTCGACCAGTTCGGGATCGTAAGGCTGAGGCTTGCCCAGCTCGGCCAGCGCCTGCTCGCGCGTCAACTGGCTGGAGCGGCACAGAGCCGCATGCCCGAGCAGGCGCGTGTCCATATTGAAGCGCCGCGGCAGGAAATAGGAATGCAGAAAGGCGGTAAAACGATTTTCCAGATGATGTCCGCCGTACCAGCTCCAGCCATACTTCTCGCTCATCAGTTTCTGGGCATCGGCCTTGTGATAGTTCACGTAATACAAGGGCCGCACGCGCTTGATCTGCTTGAAGGCGGTCCACTTCAGGAAGTCGTAGAGCCGCATATTCGGGAAGGTTCTCATCTTCTTTGTGCCGAACTGCTGGTGCACGGTATCCACATACTTGCCGTCGATATAGAACCAGCCCAGCGGACCGATACCTTCGGTGCGAAAGGAATGACCCTCGATGATGTAGTTCACGCCTTGCCGTTCGGCCGCCCGGTACAGGGTTGCCGCCAGGGCGATGTCGGTCGGCGTGTCCAGATCCTTCACGCCCGCCTTGAAGAAGGACCGATAGATATCATCGTATTCCTCGTTGTTGACCACCAGCGTGTACAAATCCACACCGAGCTTCTCCAGCACGTTGTAGATGTTGCGGGTGGCGATCGGCGAGTTCCAGGTGTTGTCGAAGTGCACGGCCAACGGGCGCAGACCCAGCTCGACCAGATTCACCACCAGATAGGAGGAGTCGCAGCCGCCGCTGACGCCGACTACGCAGTCGTACTTCTTGCGGCGGCCGGCCGCGCGAATCTCGTCAGCCATCGCGCGCAGACGCCGCTGGCCTTCCTCGCCGGTGGGATACTCCTGTTCCATCTGGTCGTGAAGCTGGCAGTAGTTGCATACCCCGTGCGCGTCGAAGAAGATGCCGGGCACGGCGGAGTCATAGACACAACGCGAGCAGATGGTCACACCGCTTTTATCGACCTTGTGCGCCAATTCGGTTTGCTGAAGAAGCATCAGTTAAGCTCCAGTGCCATCTCGATCTCGCCGCGCTCAGGGAAGTTGATCAACACCCCGCGCTCGCGGTTTTGGTAAACAAAGATACTGCCTGCAGCGGCGGCCGAGGCATGCGCCTGCAGAATCGGCTGATAGAGGTCCGTTTTATCCCCCGCGCCGCCGCAGGCTATGACCGGGATACGGACCGCCCTCACCACCTGGCGGATCAAGTCCAGGTCATAGCCTTCCATCATGCCGTCGCGATGCACCGCATTCAGCAGAATCTCGCCGGCCCCAGCCTGCTCCACCTTTTGCGCATACTCGATGGCGTTTTCGGCCAGCACCCGTGTCGCGTGATGGCTCATCGCCACATAGCCTTTGCGGCCAAAACGGCGCGGGCGCGCGTCCACGCTGACGACGATCGCCTGCGAGCCGAACCGGTCGGCACCCGCACGAATCAGATCGTGATTACCCGCCAGCGCGCTGTTCAGCACCACCTTCTCCGCCCCGATTTTGAAAATGCGCTCGATGTCCGCCACCGAGCGGATGCCGCCGCCATAAGCCAGCGGAATCATGCACTCGTTGGCAACGCGCGCCAAGGATTCAAACGCCGGTCCGCGCTGTTCCAGGCTGGCCGTGATGTCAAGCAGGACGATCTCGTCCACCTCAAACTGATTGAAGATTGAAATCACGTTGACCGGATCGCCGACATAGTTCGGCTTGCGAAAGCGCACGGTCTTGTGCAGACCGCCGTCCATCAACAGCAAGCAGGGTAATACGCGCGGCTCGCTCATAGCTGGGCAAACTGCCGGAAGACGGATAAACCATAGCGGTGGCTTTTCTCCGGATGGAATTGCGCGCCCATGACCTTGCCGTGCTGAATCATGGCGGTGAAGTCCACTCCATAAGTGGCCTGCGCCACCACGTCGGCCGGATTCTCACAGACGTAATAATAGGAGTGCATAAAGTAAAAGCGCGCACGCTCCGGCAATGCTGCGGTCAGCGGCGACGCACGCACAAGCTTGAGCCGGTTCCAGCCCATGTGCGGCACACGGATGGACTCGCCGCCGCCGGCCGTCGAGAAGCGCACCACTTTGCCGGGAATAAGACCCAGCCCCGGCAAGCTGCCCTCTTCGCTGGCATTCGCCAGCAACTGCATACCCAGGCAAATGCCGAGCAGCGGCCTGGTTCGAGCCGCTTCGCGGATTACCGGATCGAGCCCGCGCTCCCGAATCGCGCGCACCGCCGGGTCAAAAGCGCCGACTCCTGCCAGAATGACTTTGTCCGCCCGCAGAATCTCGGCGGGATCCTGGGTCAGCACCGCGCGGGTTTTGAGCTTGCTCAGGATATTGAGGATCGAACCGTAGTTGCCGATGGCGAGATCAATGATCGCAATCGTCATGGCGTGTGGTAGTGGTTGGACTCAATGCGATCCTTGCTGAGATAAATCACCTGGTCGGGAACATCGTTGGATACCGTCGCATTGGCGGCGATAATCGTGTGGCTGCCGATGCGGACGTTTTCGCGGATCACCGCGCCGGCGCCGACGTAGGCATGGCTGCCGACTCGCACGTGGCCGGAGAGGCAGGCGGCGTTCGAGATGATGACGCCCGCACCCAGCTCACAGTCGTGAGACACGGTCGCATGGTGATAGACCAGGCAGTGCGCGCCCAGCACTGCGCGCGCCGCGATCACCGAAAACGGAAACACGACGACGTCTATTCCTAGCTGTGCGGATGCCGAACACAGCGCGAGCGGGTCCACGAAGCGCGCAAAGCGCTCGGGTGGAATGTCGCGCAGCAGCCGCGCACGCCGGCTCATGCCGCGGTAACTGCCAAGCGCCGACATCAGCTTGCAGTCGGCATGACGTGCCTGATCGGCTAGCGTACCGACAATATCGGGGCCGGTCTTGACGTCGTCCAGAAAGCCGCGAAACAAATACTGCGCTGAAGCTTCGATCCGTTCGCGCAACTCGGCAGCCGTACCCGCGGCCGACAGAATCAGCAAGGGCTGCGTCATACTGCAAGTACCTCCAACAGCGCCGCGGCAATACCGCGAATCTGGTCGGCGCCAAGTTTGCCGTACATGGGTAGCACCAGGCCCCGCCGATACAGCTCGCTTGCCACCGAAAAGCTATGTTCCTTCAGACCGTAGCTCTGCTGGAAATATTCCAGACAATTGAGCGCTTGCGCGCCAATGGTGGTCTGAATCTGGCGCTGTGCGAGTTCTTGCATCACGCCGGTGCGCGAAATACGCGGCGGCAATACCACCATATAGCTCTGCCAGGAATGGCCTTCGCCTAAAGCGGGGCGACGCAGGTCCGGCACCGCGGCGAGAAGCTCGTCGTAGACACGCGCGTAGGCCGCGCGCGTCTGCAGTTCCGTGCGGAAGCGGGGTAGTTGGCCTCCGCCGAGCGCTGCCTGAAATTCGGTCATGCGGTAGTTAAGGCCGGCCAGCGGAAAGCGCAGCTCGCCATCCCGCATGCGTTCCATGCCGTGGTTGCGCAAGCGGCGCAGCGTCGCCGCCAGCTCCGGATTACGGGTGAGTACCGCACCGCCGTCGCCGGTGGTGATGGCTTTGCGTGGATGAAAGGAAAAGCAGGCGGCTCGGCTGTAATGGCCGACATGGCTGCCGTCGGCGATGCTGCCGAGCGCGCAGGCCGCATCCTCAATCAGGATAAGATTCTCGCGCGCCGCCAGTGCCGCCAGCTCGCGCATCGCGGCGGGTTGGCCGAACTCGTGCACCACCATCAGCGCCTTGATGGGCCTGCCGCGATGGCGCGCCAAGCAATCCTCGACCAGCGCCGGCGTGATCACGTAGGTATTCGGGTCTACCTCACAAAACACACAGCGCGCGCCAACAACCTCAACCACGTTGGCGCTGGCGGGAAAAGTGAAGGCCGGCACGATGACCTGGTCGCCGGGGCCGATACCCAGCGCCAGCAAACTGAGATGCAAGGCGGCGGTACAGGAAGAGACGGCAACCGCCTGCGGCAGGTCGGCAAACTCGCCCAGCGCCTGCTCGAACTTCGCGACCTCGCCGGCCTGCACCAGTTGACCCGAGCGGATCACCTCCGCTACGCGGGCCAGATCCTCCTCGCGGATGTCCGGCGCGGAAACTTTAATCATCCGATCTTGTGCTGGCGATACCACGCGGCCGTGCGCTTGACACCCTCCTCCAATTCCACCTTGGCCTTGAAACCGAGCAGTTCCTGGGCCTTGCGCGTTTCCGGAATGCGCAACTGGATATCCGCCGACAGTGGCGGATCGAATACGATTTTTGACTTGGATCCTAGAATGCGGATCACCGCCTCCGCCAGGCCGTAAATCGTCGTAACCGCGCGCGAATTGCCGATGTTGAAGGATTCGCCCACCGCACGCGGGTTCACCAGGCAGCGCATCAAACCGTCCACCATGTCGTCCACATAGCACCAGGCGCGGATCTGGCTGCCGTCGCCGTCTATATGAATCGGCTCGCCGGCCAGGGCACGGCGGATGAAAATTTGAATCGCGCCCTCGCCGGTCTGGCCGGGACCATACACGTTGAACGGGCGCACGGTCACGATCGGCAGACCGAACTGCGTGTGATAGGCCTTGGTCAGATGCTCGCCGGCCAGCTTGCTCACGGCGTAAGTCCAGCGCGCCTCACCGGCCGAACCCGATACGGTCTGATCCGACTCGGCCGAGCGATAGGCCATGCGGCCGAAAACTTCCGAGGTGGAAAACTCGAGCACGCGGTCGCGCACCTTGTTGCTGAGCGCGGCGCGCAGCACATTGGCGGTGCCGAGCATATTCACTTCCATGGTTTTGACCGGCGCCTTGATCACCGTATCAACCCCCGCAATCGCCGCTGCGTGCACCACCACGTCGCTGCCGGCCATCGCCTGCTCAAGCTGTTTTGCGTCGAGCACGTCACCCTCGACGATTTTCACCTTTTTTGAAGCTTTCAGTTCGGGGCGGTACTGCAAGGTATCGCGGTGCATGTTGTCGAACAGCACCAACTCGTTGTCCTGATGCAGCAAGCCGGCCAGCGTGGAGCCGATGAAGCCACAACCGCCGGTGATGAAGATGCGCTTGCCGCTGAGTTTTTCCATTACCGGTCTCTGTTCCTCGCTCATCAAATCCTGTGCTTGCCGTACCACTCGGCGGTGCGGCGCACGCCCTCCTCCAGGCCCACCTGCGCCCTGAAGCCCAGTAATTCCTCGGCTTTACCCGTTTCAGGTATGCGCAGCAGCACATCAGCGGACAGGGGTTTGCCAAACACGATCCTGGATTCCGAATTCAGCACACGAATCACGGTTTCGGCCAGGTTGTGCACGGTGGTAACCGCACGTGGGTTGCCGATGTTGAAAGATTCGCCAACCGCGCGCGGATTGGTCAGGCAGCGCATCAGGCCATCCACCAGATCGTCCACAAAACACCAGGCACGGATCTGCGAACCGTCGCCATCGATCTGAATCGCCTCGCCCGCCAGCGCGCGCCGCACGAAGATCTGGATCACACCCTTGCTGGTCTGACCGGGGCCATAGATGTTGAACGGCCGCACCGTCACGACCGGCAGATTGAATTCCTTGAAATACGCGCGGCTTAAATGCTCGCCGGCCAGCTTGGCCACCGCGTAGGACCAGCGGCCTTCGGAGGTCGAGCCCGCCACCATCTGGCCGCTCTCAGCGGAGCGATAGGCCATGGGTCCGAATACCTCGGAGGTCGAGAATTCCAGCACCCGCTGGCGCACACCGTTCTTGTGCGCGGCGCGCAGCATGTTGGCGGTGCCGAGCAGATTGACCTCAAGCGTCTTGACGGGCGAGTTGACCACAGCGTCCACACCGACGATAGCGGCGGCGTGGACCACGATGTCGGCGCCGGCCATGGCCTGCTCCAGCGCGACCGCGTCGAGCACATCACCGGAAATGATTTTTACCTTCTTGGAGGCCTTCAGCTCGGGCCGATACTGCAAGCTGTCGCGGTGCAGGTTGTCGAACAGCACCAGTTCATTGTCTTGATACAGGCGGCTGGCCAGGGTCGAGCCGAGGAAACCGCAGCCGCCGGTGATGAAAATTCGTTTTCCCGCCAACGCTTCCACTATCTACTCCCTGATCCGGTCTTTTTGTGCGGCCGGCACTCACAGCGCCCGTTCTGGACGCGATAAACCTCACCGGTGTGCGGACACACTGCCTCACCCTTCGCGCCAGGCGCAATCGGCAAGCGCTCGCCGAAGCGGCTCATCCAGCCAGCCTGACGCGCCGGTACCCCCAGCATGAGCGCGTAGTCCGGCACATCGCGGTTCACCACCGCGCCCGCACCGACGAAGGCATATTCCCCGATGGTCACGCCGCAGACAATGGTGCAGTTGGCGCCGAGCGTGGCGCCGCGCCTGACGCGCGTATCGCGATACTCGCTTTTGCGGCTGACCGCAGACCGGGGGTTGTACACATTAGTGAACACCATGCTGGGCCCGCAGAACACGTCGTCTTCCAGCGTCACGTTGTCATAGACCGAGACGTTGTTCTGAATCTTGACGTTATTGCCGATCAGCGCCTTGTTACCGATAAAAACGTTCTGCCCCAACGAACAGCGCGCACCAATCACGGCGCCGGCGCAGATATGCGCAAAGTGCCAGATACGCGTGCCCTCGCCGATGCGCGCGCCTTCGTCGACGATCGCCGTCGCATGCGCCTGAAATGCTATGCCCATCAGTATTCCAGCGGCAGCGATACCTTCCGGCCGTCGCGTGCGGAGAGATACGCTGCTATTAGCAGCTCCAGCGAACGTAAACCTTCGCGACCGTGCGTATCGGGTTCGGCCTCGCCGCGCAGCGTCTGGATCACGTTGGCGTAATACAGCGGGTGGCCATGGCCATATACCGAGGTGGTCGCATAGCTGGCCTCTTTGATCTTGGCATCGTCGGGATGCGGCTCAGCAAATTCCCAGTGCAGGATTTCGTTGACCGCGACGCCGCCCAGGCGCACGGTGCCTTTTTCGCCAATGATGGTGATCGAACCCTCGAAATTCTTCGGGTATGTGAGCATGGTCACGCTCATCGACCCGAGCGCACCGGAGCGCCAGCGCACATTCAGTACCGCGGTGTCCTCCACCTCGATCTTGCGTGCCAGCGTGGCGGTCATCGCTTGCAGACTGTCCACCGGCCCGATCAGCCAATCGAGTAAATCGACGTAGTGGCTGGCCTGGTTCATCAGCGCGCCGCCGTCGAACTCCCAGGTGCCGCGCCAGGCGTCGGAATCGTAATAATCCTGCGGACGGCTCCAGAACACGTTGACCTGAACCATGTAGATGCGGCCGAGGCGGCCTTGGTCTATTGCATTCTTGAGCAGCTGCACCGTGGCGTTGCGGCGGTTCTGCTTGACTACGAACAGGCGCACGCCTGCTGCATCGCAAGCCCGCACCATGTCCACGCCATCCTGCCAGCGCGTAGCCATGGGTTTCTCGGTCATCACATGCTTTTTCGCCTGTGCTGCGCGGATCGCCTGCGCGGCATGCAGACCGCTCGGCGTTGACAGCACCACGATGTCCGGATTGGATCCATCGAGTAACTCATCCAGCTCGCGAAAGCCTTTGACGCCATGTGTCTTTACGGCATCGTTGAGACGCCCCGCATGGGTGTCACAGACCGCCACCAGTTCGGCCTCTTGGGCGTGCTGCTGGATGGCACTGAAATGGTTCTTGGCGATGCGGCCGCAGCCGACCAGGGCGAAACGGATCTTGCGGCCGGTAATGGGAGCGTAGTGCATGAACCGGTCTCAGGCCTTGCGCACGTTGGCGAGCGGATCACGGTAGATGCCGCGGCTGTCCACGATGAGCTGCGCATGCCGCTGAATAAGCTTGTAATCGAAGCTGTCGTGATGCGTGGCAAGCACGCAGCAATCGACGCCGCGCAGATTCTCAGCCGTCAGCGACACCGAGCTGAGCTCGAAATGATGTTCGCGCATCTTGGGGAATACGGGGACGTGCGGATCGCAGTAGCTGACCTGCGCCCCTTTGTCGCGCAGCAGTTCCATGATGTACACGGAGGGCGACTCGCGCATATCGTCCACGTTTTTCTTGTAGGAAATGCCGAGCACCAGGATCTTGGCGCCTTTGAGCGCCTTGCTGTGTTCGTTCAGGGCGTCAGCAGTTTTCTGCACCACCCACTCCGGCATCGCGCCGTTGATTTCGCCGGCCAGTTCGATAAAGCGCGTATGCAGGCCGTACTCGCGCGCCTTCCAGGTGAGGTAAAAGGGGTCAATCGGGATGCAGTGCCCCCCCACGCCCGGGCCAGGATAGTAGGCCACGAAACCGAAGGGTTTGGTGGCGGCAGCGTCAATCACTTCATGAATGTCTATGTCCATTCGATCGGCCACGATCTTGAGTTCATTGACCAGACCGATATTGACCGTACGGTGGATGTTCTCGAGCAGCTTGGTCATTTCCGCAGCACGGGTCGAGGACACCGACACCACCCGGTCAATCGCCGCGGCATACAGTGCCACGCCGACTTCCAGGCAAGCCGGCGTATGGCCCCCGCAGACTTTGGGAATGGTCTTGGTGGTGAAGTCCTTGTTGCCGGGATCCTCGCGCTCGGGCGAGAACACCAGAAACACGTCGCGGCCGACTTTGAGTCCCCGCGCCTCTATGCGGGGAAACAACTCCTCCTCCGTAGCGCCGGGATAAGTCGTGCTTTCGAGCGACACGATCTGTCCGGCCCGCAGATGCGGCACCACCGCTTCGGTGGTTTCGATCACGTAACTCATGTCCGGCTCGCGGTACTTGTTGAGCGGCGTGGGCACGCAGATAATGATCGCATCCGCATCCTTGACCCGCGAGAAATCGGTCGTGCCTTCCATGCCTTTGCGCCGCGCCGCGGCCACCGCGCCTGACGGAATATGCTCGATATAGCTTGCGCCGGCGTTGAGCTTTTTGATCTTGTCTTCGTCTATATCTATACCGATCGTGCGGAAGCCTACCTCGGTAAAGCGCAGGATCAGCGGCAGACCGACGTAACCTAGGCCAACGATGCCCACCACCGCCGAGCGCGAAGCAATGCGTTCCAGCAACGGGTTCTTTAGGTCCTTGCTCAAATAAACCTCTCCCAATCCAGCCTGATATGGTGCCGGCAACAGCGAAGGAAGCCAGCCAACCGCGGTCTTGGGCCGTCCGCGACGCCAGACCGGCGTTTTAACGCGGGTATTTTACCGACTCCGTCCCACGGCGTCACAGGCAGCGTAGCAGAGGCGCAAGTGACAGCGCCGCTGTCATTGCGCCCACCGGGGGCGGCCGGTAGAATGCGCCGCCTGATTTTGGCGGAGGCAGTGCTGCGGTTTTTCCGGCTGTTTACGTGGCCGAAAGACTGAAGTCCATACTACATCGACGGCGCTGAAAGGCGGCGGGATGGATCAAAGAAGGGCGCTTAGCTCAGCGGTAGAGCACTGCCTTCACACGGCAGGGGTCGTAGGTTCGAACCCTACAGCGCCCACCAATCGGTCAACCCGGCTTGGCTCCAGGCAGGGTTTGGGGCACACACTCCTGAAGAAATTCCGCCAACTCCAGAGCCTGGCTTTGCCGGTCAATACCGGCCGCGGCGCGCTCCGGCGTAACCGGAAGCTGCCCGCCTTGCTGCTTGATCCGAATCCATTCTTCGATTTGCGCCGCGATCGCCTCGGACGATGAATACAAGCGGCCCGCGCCCCGCGCCTGGACCATGCGCGCAACGTCGTCGGCTTGCGGCCCGATCAGGAGCAAGGGCCGGCGCGCACCCAGGTACTCGTAGATCTTGCCGGTCATGATTCCGGCATGGCCTGGATTTGCCCAGGTTAAGAATAGCAGCGCGTCTGCTTTGCGCTGCAGGCGCAAGGATTCGTCATAACTTACGGGTGCATGCACCTTGACCCAGCGCTCGACACCGTACTCGCGCGCCAGGTCCTGAATCGGGAACAGATTACGGCCATAGAAATCCACCCTGAGTTGTTCCGGACTGACCTGCATACTCCGTACCGCTTCAAACAGGCTACGGGATTGTTGATACTCGGGATACACCATGCCGGTATAGATCAGGTTCAGCGGTAACCCGGCGCTTGGTTGCACCGAATCCAACCGCGCAAAGTCTTCGGCATCGAAGCCGTTGCGAATCGTTCTGACGGGTTTGCCGTAACGCTGTGCGAGTAGTGCCGCGAAGGGCTCGGCAACGACAACAAGGGCGGCTGCGGAAGCCAGCGTGCGTTGTTCCAGCCGTTTCTCCAGAAAGCGGCGCAGCGGCCCGGTGGAGGCCTGCACCGGGTTATCGGTCCACAAGTCGCGCATATCGCCCACCCAGGGAATACCATGTCGGCGGGCCAGGGCACTGCCGACCAATAAACCAGTCACCGGCGTCGTCGCCACGATGACATCAGGCCGCCATTGCCGCAGCAACTGATCGCCGGCGCGCACGGCCGGCCAGTACCAGCCGATCAGTCCATCAGGAAAGTTGATACAAGCGGCATACAATTTGCCGAGCCTGGCCATCAGCCTGCCGCTCCAGCCAGGCCGGCGATAGCCCTGGGTCGCGACCTTCTGGCGGCCGCCCAATAACATTTCCGGCAAGCGGTTGACGTTGTACCAGTTGGAGTAAGTCACCCGCTCGGGCGCGATTTCCAGCGCGAGAGTTTGCGGTACCGGCGCATTCTGCGCGCACAGCACGCGCACATCATGTCCCGCGCGCAGCAGATACTTCGCAAACTTGCTGTTGCGCACCGCCCCGATCTGGTTATGTGGCGGGAAAAAGAAACTGACCAGAAGAATTCGCATGCTGACGGCGCTTCAGCCGAGCCGGTAGCGAATCATTGGATCAGGACCGGCACAATCCGTTCCGCTGCTCGGCCGTCGCCATAAGGCTTCACCGCGGCACCGGGTTCGGCGGCCAAACTTTGGCGGATCACACGCACTACCTCGGCCGCACTCGTCGGCGGCGCCAGCCTATTCCACCTTGCTTCGACCAGTTCCACCCATTCCGTCTCGTCGCGCAGCGTTACGCAAGGCACGTGGTAGAAAAACGCCTCTTTCTGCACCCCGCCCGAATCCGTCACGATCAGCCGCGCATTTTTCTCAAGCATCAGCATGTCCAGATAACCGACGGGATCGAGCATCTTCAGCGCGCCCCCCATGTGTGCCTCGCTGCGATTCTGCTCGAGCACTTTGCGCGTGCGCGGATGCAGGGGCAGCACCACCGGCAAATCCGCCGCCACCGATAAGAGACCCTCAAAAATGGCGCTGAGGCGGCTGCGGTCGTCCGTATTCTCGGCCCGATGCACGGTCGCCAACAGATACTGGCCCGGCTTGAGGCCGAGTCTGGCGAGAATATCGCTGCGGCGCTCCGCCTCGCGGGCGTAGTGCAAAGCAACGTCATACATCACGTCTCCGGACTGCTGGACTCTGGCGCCGCTGATGCCTTCCCGCGCCAGATTGGCCACCGCTGCCGTCGTGGGGACAAACAACCAGCGCGAAACATGATCCGTCAGCACGCGGTTGATCTCCTCCGGCATGCGCTGATTGAAGGAACGCAGGCCGGCTTCGATGTGCGCTACCGGAATATGCAGTTTGGCCGCGGCCAGCGCAGCAGCCAGGGTGGAGTTGGTGTCGCCGTAAACCAGCACGCGGTCGGGACGCTCGCGCAGCATCACCTCTTCCAGGGCGGCCAACATTTTTCCGGTCTGCGCGCCATGGCGATCCGAACCGATACCCAGATGAATATCCGGCGGCGGGATGGCGAGCTCCTGAAAGAACACATCGCTCATGCCCTGATCGTAATGCTGGCCGGTGTGCGCCAGCACTTCGTGGACGCCGGCGCGACGCAATGCTTGGGTGACGACCGAGGCCTTGATGAACTGCGGCCGTGCACCGACAACGGTGAGAATCTTCATGTGCCGTACCGCGGGCGACGCAGCCGTCAGCTACAACGCTGCTTTTACGGCGGCGACCACGCGGTCCTGATCCTCGGTCTTAAGATAGGGATGCATCGGCAGGCTCATGACGCGAGCCGCGGCCGCTTCGGAGTGTGGACAGTGCGCCGCGAAGGCGGTGAGCGCCGGTTGCTGGTGCAAGGGCACTGGGTAATGCACCGCGGTAGGAATACCCGCGGCCTGCAGCTTGGCCTGTACCGCCGCGCGCTGTTCGACTTGGATGGTGTACTGGGCGTAAACGCTGAGGTTATGCGGTTCAACGTAGGGCGTCACGCACACATCCTTGAGCAATTCGCTGTAACGCGCGCCGATTTTGCTGCGCAGCTCGACTTCCTCCGGAAAAATCTCCAGCTTTGGCAGCAGAATGGCGCACTGCAGGGTATCCAGGCGGCCGTTGATGCCGATCATGGGATGGTGATAGCGCCGGTCCTGGCCATGCGCGCGGATGCAACGTATCTTCTTCGCCAGTTCATCGTCATCGGTGAAGCAGGCGCCGCCATCGCCGTAACAGCCCAGTGGCTTGGACGGAAAGAAGGAGGTGCAGCCGATGGTGGAAAGCGCACAGGACTTGCGCCCTTTGTAGGCCGCGCCAAAACTCTGCGCGCCATCCTCGATCACCACCAGCTTGTGCCTGGCGGCGATCGCATTGATCGCGTCGAAATCAGCACACTGGCCGTAAAGGCTGACCGGCATGATGACACGGGTCCTGGGTGTGATCGCGCGCTCGATCAGCTTGGGGTCGAGGTTGTAAGTGCGCGGGTCAATGTCGACGAACACCGGCTTGGCGCCGAGCAGCACGATGACTTCGGCGGTGGCGAAAAAGCTGAACGGCGAGGTGATCACCTCGTCGCCCGCCTTGATCTCCAAGGCCATCAAGGCTATCAGCAGCGCGTCGGTCCCGCTGGCGATATTGATGCAATGTCTGGCGCCGACGTAGGCCGCCAGCCGCTGCTCCAACTCCTCGGATTCCGGCCCCAGAATATATTGGCCATGCTCAAGCACGGCCTGAATGCGTTGCTGGACTTGTCCCTGAATGCGCTGGTACTGGGCTTTGAGATCGATAAATTGCATGCGGCGATTCTGCAGCCTTGATTTCGAGTGTAATTTCGCGTGTACGATAACAGTTCAGACCAATCGGGGAAAATCAGCGCACTCGGTATAGTCTGGTGTTCGCATGCCTAAACCCTTCGCTTTGTTCCGGCTGAGCGCCGCCCTGCTGGCTGGGCTGTGGACCGCGGTCGCGTTCGGCGAAAACCTCGCTGAGATTTACGCACTGGCGTTGCAGCAGGATCCCCAGCTGGCCGCCGCTCAGGCGGCGCATTCGGCCAACGCGGAGCTGCGCCCACAGGCGCGCGCCCTCATCCTGCCCCAGCTCGGCGCTTACGCCGAGCGTTCGCGCGAGGACAGCCCCGAAGTCAGCGGTGCCGGCTCTGGAGTTCGCTTCGGCGGTAGCAATGATTTCACGCGCACCGGCGTCAATCTGAATCAGCCGCTCCTGGATTTCGGTGCTTTCAGTTTGTTGCGGCAATCGAAAACCCAGCTCAGAGCCGGCGATCTGACGCTGGCCGGAGCCCGGCAAGCCCTGTTGCTGCGTGCAGCACAGGCTTACTTCGATGTTCTCGCCGGTGAAGACGAGCTGAGCTTTGCGCGCGCCGAGAAAGAAGCGCTCGCGCGCCAACTCGATCAGGCGCGCAAGCGCTTTGAGGTCGGCTTTGCACCGATCACCGACATGCAGGAAGCGCAGGCCCGTTACGATCTCGCCTTGGCCACCGAGGTCAGCGCCCGCCAGCGCTTGCGCAGCGCCCTGGAGGCGATACGCGCCCTCACCAGCCGCCTGCCCGGCCGGCTGGCTTCACTGGCGGCAGAGATACCCTTGCCTGCGCCGGAACCGCAGGAGCCGCAAGCCTGGGTAGACCGGGCCCTGCGCGACAATTTGCAGCTCAACGCCGTGTTGCAGCAAGCGCTGCTGGCGGAAGAAGAAGTGAAGCGCCAGCAGGCGGGGCATTATCCGACGCTGGATTTGACGGCCTCCTACGGCACCTGCGACTCGCGCCGCGATAACACCAGCTGTCTCACGCAGGACGAAGCAAGCGATATCGCTGTGCGCCTCGATCTGCCTTTGTTCGCCGGCGGCGGCACGCAGTCGAGAGTGCGGCAGGCCGGCCATGTGCTGGAGCAGCGCCAGCATGAGCTGACCGCGGTGCGCCGCGACGTGGAGCGGCAGGCGCGCGACGCCTACGACTCGGTGCTTTCCAGCGTGGCCCAGGCCGCGGCATTCCGGCAAGCGGTCAGTTCAAATGAAACAGCATCGGCCGCGATAGAAGCCGGTTTCAAGGTGGGCACGCGCACCAATACCGATGTGCTCGACGCACAGCGCGAGCTGTATCGCGCCCGCCGTGATTATGCGCGCTCGCGTTACGAGTTTCTGCTGAATCAGCTCAGGCTGGAGATCGTCAGCGGCCAGGCAGACGCCGCCTCGCTCGCCCGCATCAATCAAATGCTGGCGCCAGCCGCAGCCCCTAGGAACTAGCGCGGGTTGAGCCAGGCGGCAACACCGCTTCAATCCGTTGCAGTGTCCGCTCCAGCGCGCCACGGTTGCGCGCCAGCACCGCCTGACCGGCTTGGGCGTGATTTTCCCGCAGTGTCGGCGACGTCAATAATTCGTTCACCGCCTTGCACAATCCTTTCCCGTCCTGCACTTGCGTCAACGCCCCTTCGGCCTTGAGCAACTCGGTCATTTCTCTTTGGGCGTCAGTGTGTGGACCGACGACGATCGGCAGGTCCAGCGCCGCCGGCTCCAGCAGATTGTGGCCACCGATCGGCACCAGGCTGCCGCCGACGAAGGCGACGTCGGCCGCGCCGTACAGCACTTGCAACTCGCCCAGCGTGTCACCCAGCACGATGTCGGTGTCGTCTTCGACCTTATCCTGCATGCTGCGCCGGGCCGTGCTGAAACTCTCGCGCCGGCACAAGTCGTGTACTCGTCCGAAGCGTTGCGGGTGGCGCGGCACCAGTACCAGCAGTAGCGTGGGAATATTCGCGCGCAGCTCGGCGAACACTCGCAGCACCTGCTCCTCCTCGCCCTCATGCGTGCTGGCCGCGATCCATAGCGGCCGCTCCAGCGCGTGCCAGGTGGCGCGCAGCGCCTGGCCTTCGGCTTTCAGCCTTGCCGGTATTTGCAAATCGAATTTGATATTGCCGGTCACCTCGACCTGCTCTGGCCGCACACCGAGCTCGCGGTAACGCGCGGCGTCGGCGGCGCTTTGCGCACCCACAAAACGCAGCGCAGCCAGCGCCTGCGACAGTATCGGTTCTCCCGGAAACCGGCGCAGATTTGTCACCGACTGCGCGCTCAGGCGTGCGCTGGCCAGCAGCACTGGTATCGCCCGCGCCGCACAACCGCGCAGCAGATTGGGCCAAAGCTCGGTTTCGACAATAATGCCCAGCCGCGGCCGTGTTGCCTCCAGAAAGCGCGCCACCGCGCCGGGCGTATCTACCGGCAGAAAGCGTTGCATGATCTCGCCGCCAAACAAGCGGCTCAACTGATCGGCGCCCGCCGGCGTGAAGGTGGTTACCAGCACCGGAAGAGCAGGGTATTTTTCGCGTAGCGCGCGTATCAGCGGCGCTGCCGCTTGTACCTCGCCTACCGAAGCGGCATGCAGCCAGAGGCTCTCAGGCAAGGATGCGCCATAGCCAAGCCGTTCGTCCCAACCCTGCCGATACCCGGGTTCACGCAGGCTGCGCCAGAAGAAATACAGAAACAGCAGCGGAACAAGACAATAGACGCTGAGGCTGTAGCGCCACTGCACTCACTTGCTCCGCGACTTGTGTAGTGCTGCGCGCTTGCTCCGGCGCAGCATGCTGGTGGTTGAAAAGCCGTCGTGAAACTTGAGAATCTTGACCTTGCCGCCATTTTTAGCGACACAGTCATAGCCAGCAATATCGGCGGCCTTGTAGTCGCCGCCTTTCACCAACACGTCCGGCTTGAGTCTGCAGATCAGGCGCTCCGGCGTGTCTTCCGCAAAGGGCACGACCCAGTCTACGCAGCCGAGTCCGGCCAGCACTTCCATGCGGTGCCTGAGCGGATTGACCGGCCGCGTCGCGCCTTTCAAGCGCCGCACGGAAGCATCGTCGTTGACCGCCACCACCAGCCAGTCGCCCAGCTCCCGCGCGGCCTGCAGATAGCGCACATGGCCGGGATGCAGCAAATCGAAGCAGCCATTGGTCATCACCACTGTTTCGCCGTGGGCGCGCGCGTCCTGCATATGCTCGAGCACGGTTGCGGGGTCGAGCACGCCGCGTTCGTCCTGATGGCGGCTGCGCGCTGCACGGCGCAGCTCCGCCAGCGAAACGGTGGCCGTGCCAAGCTTGCCGACCACGACCCCCGCCGCCAGATTGGCCAGCGCCGCCGCCTGCGCGAGATCGGCGCCCGCCGCCAGCGCCGCGCCCAGCACGCCGATCACGGTGTCGCCGGCACCGGTGACGTCGAAGACTTCGCGCGCTTCCGCGGGCAGATGCAACGGCGCATGTCTGGCTCGCAGCAAAGTCATGCCTTGTTCACTGCGCGTGATCAGCAGGGCTTCCAGCTTCAATTGCGCGCGCAGGTTTTCGCCCTTTTCAACGATGGCGCGTTCATTCGTGCAGGCACCCACCACCGCCTCCAGCTCCGATAAATTGGGCGTGAGCAGCGTGGCCCCGGCATAGGACTGAAAGTCGCGGCCCTTTGGATCCACCAAAATGGGACGCTGGGCGGCTCGCGCGCGGCGGATCAGTTCGGGGACTTGTTTGAGCGTGCCCTTGGCGTAATCCGACAAGACCACGACCCGTGCCTGCTTGAGCTGGGCCGCGTAGCGTGCAGCGAAATCGCGGTCGTCGAAAGCGCCTTTTTCACCGAGCGGTTCTTCAAAGTCCAGCCGGATAAGCTGCTGGTGCCGGCTGATCACGCGCAGCTTGGTGATGGTCGGGCGGGTTTGGGATTGGACAAACTCGCAACGCACCCGCTGCTGCTTCAACAGCTTTTTGAGCAGCTGTGCCGGCTCATCCCTGCCGACCACTCCCAGCAGGGTCGCCGCACTGCCGACGGCGGCGATGTTGAGCGCAACGTTGGCCGCACCACCGACCCGCTCCTCGGCGTTTTTGATGCGCACCACCGGCACCGGCGCCTCCGGCGAGATGCGGCCGGTATCGCCGTGCCAGTAGCGGTCGAGCATGACATCGCCCACCACGAGCACTCGCGCCTCGGCAAAGCTGGGAACCGTCAGCATGGTTTATGTTTTTCCCGCGGTTGCAGGCATCATAATAAACCGATGCCCAGCGTGAATGCCGGCCCGCCCCGCGAATTGCTCGCGCCCCGCCACTGGCCGGTCTGGCTGGGCCTGGCGCTGGGCCGGCTGATTGCAGCGCTGCCGTACCGCCTGCAAATGGCCTTGGGGCGCAGGCTGGGCGATTTAAGCTACCTCCTGATCGCGTCGCGCCGGCGCGTGGTGGACACCAATCTGCGGCTGGCCTTTCCCGAGTGGGACGAAGCCGGGCGGCGGCGACAGGCACGGGAATGCTTTCGTTCCGCCGGCTGCGGCATGGTGGAGACCATGATTTGCTGGTGGGGCTCGGACGCCAAAGTCGAGCAACTGGCGCACTTCGAGGGGCTGGAGCACCTGCAAGCCGCGGCCGCGGGCGGGCATGGCGTAATACTGCTGTCCGCGCATTTCACCTCGCTGGAGCTGGGCGTGCGTATGAGTTCGATGAAGATCAAACTCACGGCGATGTACCGCCCGCCGTCGAACCCGGTGATTGACTACGTCATGCGCGGCAGCCGCGAACGCATCGTGGGCCAGGACGTGATTCCGAAACAGGATGTGCGCGGCCTGGTCAAGGCGCTGCGCCAAGGCGCGATAGTCTGGTACGCGCCCGACCAGAGCGCGCGCAACAAATTTGCCGGCCTCGTACCTTTTTTTGGTCAGCCCGCAATGACCAATATGGCTACCGCGCGCATCGCCGAAATGAGCGGCGCCGCAGTCGTGCCGTTTTTTACGCTGCGCAAGCCCGACGGCAGCGGAATTCGACTGATCGTCAAGCCGCAGTTGCAAAATTTTCCGAGCGGCGACGACAGCAAGGACGCGGAGCGCGTCAACACTCTGATCGAAAACGTAGTACGCGAAGCGCCCACTCAATACTTCTGGCTGCATCGTCGCTACAAAACCTACGGTCAAGGCCCTGATCCCTACGAAACCCCGGCGGCATAACCCGCGAGCAAGGCCTGCCAATCGCTGTCGTCGAAATGTTTTACCCGGCCCAGGCGTTTGCGCTTGTCCAGCGAACGTTTGAGCCGTGCCAGATTGGCGCGTTTCCACGCGCCGTCCGGACGCAAGCGCGCGCGATCGAAATCCAGCAGATACAGACTGCCGCCGGCGCTGCGCAGAATATTGTCCGAGGTCAGATCGTGGTGATATACGCTCGCATCGTGAAAGCGGCGCAGCATCGTGCCGACCGAGCGCCAGCCGGTTTCCGGCAACGCTGCTTCCAACAAGCCATCGGAAAGCGTGCGTGCGCCGTTAATCCGCCGGGTGACCAGATCTGCGTGATAGAAGAAGCCACGCCGCGCAACCTGGCACGCGACGGGTACCGGCGCGGGCAGGTTCAGCTCTTGCAGGCGCAACAGCAAATGCCACTCGCGCCAGGCGCGCGTATTGTTAAGGCCCCACCACAGATAGGCATCCGGTATCCAGCGCGCCAGCCAACTGCCGCGCCGGAAGTGGCGTAGTGCCCAGTCTTGTTCACCCTGTTTCGTCGCAGCACGCACAAACACAGTGGTGCCGCGGCCGCTTTGCGCCGTGCCGACCAGCCGCCCTTGCGCATGCCAGTGATTCACCTCGAACAAGGCCGGCAGGACGTCCGTCAGCAGATCTGCGTCGTAGGCGATGCGCACGCCGCCGTCGCGCCAATACGCCGGCTTCATGCTGAGCCACGCTTGTCCGCCAGCACCTGCTCATAGATTTCAAGGTGCCGGCGGGCGTTCTCCGCCCAGGTCAGGTGCTGAATGGCAGCTCGCGCCTGCGCCGCCAGCTGACGCCGTGTCTCCGGGGATTCGAGCAGCATCTGCATCTTCGCGGCGATCTCCTGCGCGTCGGGCCGCAACAAGCGCCATTCCTGCAATGCAGACGGGTATAACTCCGTGACGCCGGTATTACGCGTCGCCAGCACGGGCACTGCGCAAGCCAGGGCCTCCAGCACGCCCATGCCAAAAGTCTCGAAATATGCGGGGTGCACGTATAAATCCAGCGCACGGTAAATATGTTCGACGTCCCGCCGGGGGGAGAGGAAATGTGTGCGCGCTTCGAGCTTGAGCTGAGCGCTCAGACGGCGGTACTGCTCAGTGCGGCTGTCCTTGCCGACGATCAGCAGCGTGAGCCGGTCGCGCAGCGCAGGCGGCAGCAGCGCGACCGCCTGCAGAAATTGATCGGCGGCACGCGTGCGGAAGTCGCCCGAGGTGATCAGGCCTACCAATAATCCGTCGGGACTTACGCGCAATTGGGTGCGCAACTCGCCGCTCGGCGGCTCGGCGCCCGGCTTGAACCTCGCCGGTTCGTAACCGGGGTAAACCACGCTGATTTTGCTATCCGGCACCGCATAGCGTCGGATTACCTCCTCACGCATCAGATTCGAGTTCGCGATCAGGCGGCGGAAGCCCCTGGCGCGCAACATTTCGGCGGTGAAGTCCGCATGGGGTGACTCGCCCGGCTGCAATTCCTCTCCGGTGATCTCGCGGTGCTGGCGATGCGGGCAGAGATGCAGGTGGAGTACGTCTTGCTGCAGCGTATCGCCATGACCAATGACGAGATCGGCGCGGACTTTCAGTGCCAGCTGTTCCGCACGCCGGGAAAAACGGCGCAGACGCGCGCTGCGTAGCCACCAGGCGCGGGGTGCTGGATGTAGCTGCGCGCCCAGCGATACCAGCAACTCGCGTTCGGCTTTCTCGGCCAGCACATGCGCATCCCAGCCCGCGGCGACCAGGGCCGGCAGGTTGTGCTGGATCAGCAGTACCTTGCCGGACAGACCGGCAAGCTTACGGGTCGCAATCAGCAGGCGGCGGGACATAAGCAGATTATGCCGGCCGCTGTGCTAGATATACGTCAGCCAGTCCCGATGCTTGGACGAACGACCGCGCACGACATCGAAGTACAGTGCTTGCAGCTTGCGCGTGATGGGGCCGCGCGCACCGTCGCCGATGACCCGGCGATCCAGCTCGCGTATCGGCACCACTTCCGCGGCCGTGCCGGTGAAGAAGGCCTCGTCGGCGACGTAAACCTCATCGCGCGTGATGCGTTTCTCGCGCACCGCAATCCCCGACTCGCCGGCCAATTGAATGATGGTGCGGCGCGTGATGCCATCCAGCGCGGTGGTCAGATCCGGCGTCACCAGCGCGCCGTCCACCACCAGAAAGATATTCTCGCCCGAGCCCTCCGACACATAACCTTCGGTGTCGAGCAGCAAGGCCTCGTCGTAGCCATCGGCCGCGACTTCCTGTACCGCCAGCATCGAGTTCAGATACTGGCCATTGGCCTTGGCCCGGCACATGGCGACATTTGGGTGATGGCGCTGGAAGCTGGAGGTCTTCACCCGCAGGCCTTTCTCCAACTGCTCCTCGCCCAGATAACTGCCCCAGGTCCAGGCCGCCAGCATCACATGCGTATGCAGTTTCCTGGCGTGCAGCCCCATTCCATCCGAACTGAGGAACACCATCGGCCGCATATAGGCCGACGCCAGCTTGTTCTCGCGCAGCACCGCGCGGTGGGCCTCGTTCACCTGCTCCGGCGTGTACGGCATGGACATGCCCAGAATCTTCGCCGAGCGGAACAAGCGCTCGGTGTGTTCCTTCAGGCGGAAAATGGCCGTGCCCTTGGCCGCTTCGTAGGCGCGGACACCTTCAAAGCAACCCATGCCGTAGTGCAGGGTATGGGTCAGCACGTGCACCTTGGCGTCGCGCCAGGGCAGCAGCTTGCCGTCCAGCCAGATCGTGCCGTCGCGGTCGGCCATATTTGTCATAAAAAACTACCTTTCGAGGTCTTGAAGCCGCGCCTGCGGCTAAAATGAGCCGGGTATTTCACCATAAATCATCCCGGCTAGCACCGCATGACCCATTCGCTCCGCCTCTCGGGATTCATTCTGACCCAGAACAGCCAGTCAACGCTGGCGCCGATCCTGCAGCAGATGTGCTTTGTCTGCGATGAAGTGCTGGTGGTGGATGGCGGCAGTAGCGACAAAACGCTGGAAATCGCGGCCGGTTTTCCGAAAGTGCGCATTTTGCAAAGGCCGTTCACCGGTGACTTTGCCGGCCAGCGCAACTACGCCATGGATCAGGCGCGTGGCGCCTGGCTGTTCTGGCTCGACACCGATGAATTGCTGGGGCGGCGGGCCATGCGCTGGTTGAGATTTCTGACCTATCTGCCGCTGGTCAACTGGTACGCCATCCCGCGTCTTTGGCTGGTGGAAAAAGCCGGGCGCATTGAGTACCTGGCGGCGGCGCCGTATTTCCGCGGCCGTCAGTATCGCCTATTCCGCAACAAGCCGGAGTTGCGGTTCTATTCCAGCGATGGCGGCATGCACGAGAAGTTCAGAAAGGAAACCATGGGCTGGGGTCTCGCGCTACGTTCGATGTACCTCTATCACTACGATTTTCTGCTGCGCGACCGCAAAAGCCGTGAGGCCAAAGTGAAGCGCTATTACGAAATGGCGCCGCAACTGGGGCATATTCACGACACTTACTTGTGGGAGGATTTCGATATCCCCACCAAGGCGCCCCCGGAACCGCTACCGGGTGATTTGCGTAAACCCGGGGAAATCAAGCCACCGGGTTAAGCGCTGCGAGTGCAGTCAGCACCTGTTCCGAGCCGATGTGACGCAGGCAGTTGTAATGCCACAGCGGGCAGGTTCGTTCGAAACAGGGGCTGCAGGACAGCCGCAGATAGAGCACTGTTTGTTGGCGCCCCAACGGCGGCGTGTAGTCTGGTGTGGAAGAGCCGTAAATCGCTACCAGCGGCGCACCGACCGCGGCGGCGACATGCATCAGGCCGGAGTCATTGCTGACCGCGGCTTCGCAGACTGAAAATAAATCCACGGCATCCGTCAGCGTGGTGCGCCCGCACAGGTTCACCGGCCCGCCGCCGGCCAGCGCGCGAATTTCTTCGCCCAGCGCGGCCTCTTTTTTTGAACCGAACAGCCACACCTGGCGCTCGTTTGCCATCAAGCTGCGCGCGGCTTCGGCGTAGTACTGGGCGGGCCATTGTTTTGCCGGGCCGTACTCGGCGCCGGGCATGAAGGCGATCACGGGTTTGTCCAGATTGAGGCCGAGTTGAACGAGTAACGCATCGCGCCTGGCCTCGTCCACGCGCAGCCGCGGCCGCGGTACGGGTGGTGCTGCGCTTGGCGGATTTGGCAGGCCCAGCGCGACGAAACGCTGCACCGTTTGCCGCAGCACCGTGCGCTCCAGCGGCCGCGGATCGTTGATCAAGCCGTAGCGCAACTCGCCGCGATACCCGGTGCGATGCGCAACGCCGGCGAACAGCGGCACGAGGGCAGCCTTGAATTTGCGCGGCAACACAATCGCCCGCGTATAGCGCTCACCGCACAGCGAACGGCCGAGGCGCCAAAGTTTGGCCAAACCCAGCTCGCCATGCGCAATCGGTAGTTCAATGCCGCGCCGCACCTCGGGCATGCGCTCAATCAGCGGTAACGACCAGCCGGGTGCGAGTACGTCGATCAAACACTCTGGATGCTGCTGCTTTAGCGTTTTGAACAGGCTTTGCGCCATCACCATGTCGCCAACCCAGCTCGGGCCGACAACCAGAAACTTTTCAGCCATTAGGCTTGGCGTGCAGCACGTCCAGGTAGCGCTTTACACCCCCTTCCACCGTGCTGAAAGCGATGTCGCAACCGGTCGCGCGCAATTGCGCGAGATCGGCCTGGGTATAGCTCTGATAGCTGCCCCTCAGCTTGTCCGGGAAAGGTATGTACGCAATCTTGCCGCGCCCGTGCCAGGCGATGACCGCGCGCGCCACCTCGTTGAAGCTCTGACTGCGGCCGGTGCCGCAGTTGAAAATACCCGATGCCTGCGGGTGATCCAGAAACCAGAGATTGACGTTCACCGCATCGCCGATGTAGATGAAATCGCGGCGCTGCTCGCCGTCGGCATAGCCGTTCGAACCCTGGAATAAGCGGCACTCGCCGCTTTCGCGGATTTGCCGGTCGAAATGCCAGGCCACGCTGGCCATGCCGCCCTTGTGCTGCTCGCGCGGGCCGTAGACATTGAAATAGCGCAGGCCCACCACCTGACTCTTGAGCTTGCCCAGACGCCGCACGTACTGGTCAAACAGGAACTTGGAGTAGGCGTAAACATTGATCGGCTTTTCGCCAGCCGGATCTTCCTTGTAATCCGGGCCGAGGCCGTAGACGGAGGCGCTGGAGGCGTAGATGAAAGGAATACGGCGCTCCAGGCACCAGCGCAACAAGCGCTTCGAATACTCGAAGTTGTTGCGCATCATGTAGCGGCCGTCCCATTCGGTGGTTACCGAACAGGCGCCCTGGTGGAACACCGCCTGGATGCGGCGGCCGAACTCCTGCTCCGCACCAAGCGCGGCCAGAAAATCGTCCTGATCCAGATAGTCGGCGATCTGCAAATCCGCAAGGTTGCGGAATTTCGTGCCGTCCTGCAGGTTGTCTACCGCCAGGATGTCGTCGGCGCCTCGCGCATTGAGCGCGCTCACGAGATTGCTGCCGATAAAGCCGGCGGCGCCGGTGACGATGATCATGGCGGCTATTATCCGGCAATTTTGTAGGCGGGGTCATCCGCGCGCAGCTCCGGCGGCGTGCGTTCCAGCATCGCCGCAAGTACCGCTACCGTCATCACGTAAAAGGCATTGAAACTGGAGAACTGAAAAATGCTCTCGGTCAGCGCGAGCTGCGCTATCGCCAGCACCATCAGCACGCCGGCCAAGGCGACGGGCGAGCCGGTCCTGCCGTAGCTCAGCAGAAACATCAATCCCGGCAGCGCCAGCGCGGCCACCAGCGCCAGCAGGCCAACCAGGCCGCGCGTGCTGGCCGCGGACCAGTATTCGCTATGCGGATGGCTCGGCACACCGCCCGGAAACTGGCCTGGCACGGCCCGCTCCAGCGCCGCCGCGCGAAACTGGCCGGGTCCAACACCCGTCCACGGCGACTCGACCAGAATTTCCAAGGACACCTGCCAATACAGCAGGCGGTCACCGATGGACGCCGTGTTCACATAGTCCTGCCGCTGGTAGGCGGCGAAATCCATCAGTGCCTGCTCCGTACGCAGGTGGATCATCGGCCAGGCCAGGCTCGCCGCGCAGGCGACGCCGATCAACGCGCCAGCGGCCTGCCGCCGGATTGCCGCGCCGCGCCACCCGCACAACAGGCCCCAGCACAGCAGGGTCGGCAGCAGCGCGAGATAGACGATGCGCGTGCCTGAGCCCAGCGCGCCGAACAATACCAGCGTAGCGCCCGCCGCCGCCGTCAGCCCGAGCCTGCGGCTGCGGCTGAAGAATACCGGCATGCCGGCCAGCAGCATGGCCGCAAGCGCGAAGCTCAGGCCGCCGTACTGGATAGGGTGGACGGCGCCACTCACGCGCCACGACCAACACTCCTGAGCCGGACATAAGTCCACCAGCTGCAGCGCCTCCGCCGCATTCCACAGCGCCAGTATCGCGGCCGCCAGCAGCAGACCGTCCCACAGCGCCTGCGGACGCAACCAGCGCCACAGCCCCGCATAGGCAGGTATCACCAACAGAAAGCGCGCGTATTTGCCGAGCATCTTCAAGCCATCGTCCGGCATACCGTTTACGAGCCAGGAAAGGGCGGCTGCGAGCGGCAGCGCCGCGAACGCGAGAAACAGGCCGGTTTGCGCGGCCAGCGCGCGCCGCGTTTCCGCGTCCCGCACCCAGCTTACGAGGCCCATCACAAGAATGCCTGCCGCTGCGGCTTTCTCCAGTCCGCCGTTCAGCAGCAAGCCCGCATAAAACGCCGCGAGCGCCAGGCCCATCAGCGCCGAGCCCGCGTCGCCTATCGGAGCGCGGGCCGTCATGCGTCCTGCAGCAGCAGCCGGTAGTGCTGCAGATAGCTGTCGGTCATGTCTGCCGGCGAATAACGCTGCGCCGTGACGCGTCCCGCCGCGCTGAAGCGGTCGCGCAGCGCCGGTTCTTGGTACAAGCGCAGCATGGCCTGCGCCAGCGCGCCCGCGTCGCGCGGCGGCACCAGCAAACCGTTCACTTCGTGCTCCACTATTTCCGGAATCCCGCCCACGGCGGAGGCGACGATCGGCAGGCCGGCCTGCATCGCGTCCAGCAGCACGGAGCCGAGGCCCTCGTGCAGCGAGGGAAACGCGAAGGCATCCAGCGCCGCGAACCAGTCGCCGACATTGTGCTGAAAGCCGGCAAACAGCACGTTGTCGAGCCCGCGCGCGCTGGCGCGCAGCATCGCCTCGTCTTTGCCGGCGCCGAGCAGCACCAACTGCAAGTCGGGGCAGCGCTGGCGCAACTGCCGCACGGCTTCAATGAGATAAAGCTGGCCCTTATGCCGGTTGACCAGCGCGCCGGCATGACCCACTACGAATTTGCCCGCGAAGCGGCGGCGCAATACCGAGACCTGCTCGTCGTTGCGCGGCAGATTCGCATGCGCTTCCGGCACCACGCTGGCGGGCAGCCTGGGGAAACGCGCCTGCAGCACTTCGCCGATATGGCGCGATGCTGCGAACACCGCCCTGGCGTTGCGATACAGCGCGCGATTGAGCAGGCTGCCGCTCGGCGCGGCGTGAACATGCCGCGTGATGACATAGCCCGTGCCGCCGCACAGTCTTGCGCAAAACGCGAGCTGCCCGGCCCGGGCCTCATGCGCGTGCACCAGTTCGGCGCCACGCAGTGCCGCCATGTGTCGGATGAAGGGCCGGCCGATCTCGACCAACTCGAGATTGCGCAGACCGCGCAAATTTCCGGCCATCGAACTACCGCGCCGCATGACCAGGGTCTGGATCACGCCGCGCTCGGCCAGCGCCTGGATCAGTAATTCCGTCTGACGCTCGCCGCCACGATAACCACGGGCCAGGTTCACATGACAGATCCGCATGGCGGGTCAGAGGGCCTGCCGCCCGCGGCTCACGACTTCACCCTGGAATTCACCAGGCCGCACAGCGCCGCGCTGAGCAGGATGTAAAAATTGGAGAACGCACTTAGATCGAAGATAGCGGCAGTCGTGGCGCCTTGCGCGAAAGCGCCAAGCATGAGAATGCCAGCCATCCCTAGCTCCTGCCGCTCCGACGCGGTACTTGCGCAGCCGCGCCAGTACTGGGTCAGCGGCCCACCCCATAGTAGCAGCAAGGCCAGCAGTCCTATGACGCCTTGACCCGCGGCCGCTGACAGATATTCGTTGTGGGGATGGTGCGGTAGGGCCTGTGGCGGCTCCAGTCCGGCGGTCACGCGTTCGGCCAGCGCGCTCCGGTATTGCCGCGGACCGACGCCGACCACCGGATGATCCAGGAAAATGTTCAGGGCGCCGCGCCACCAATGCAGACGGCTGCCGAAAGATGGTGAGTTCTCGGCGTCTGCTTGGTTGTACGCCGCGATTTCCTGTTGCGCGTTGTCCACCCGTGCTTGGATGACCGGCCAAGCCAAGGCGATAGCGCTGATCAGGGCGATGATCAGCACGGCAAGCGACCGCGCGCGCAACTGGCCGTTGCGCCAGCTCAGACCGAGCCAGATTATCAGCACACCAGGCAGCGCCAGCAGTGCGGTGCGGTTGCCCGAACCCAGCGCACCGTACAGCACGAGCATCGCCGCAATAAGCAACGGCACCAGCAGTTGCGGATAGCGACGCCGGTAATAGCCGGCGCCGGCGGCGAGCACGCCGGCCAGCGCCAGACTGATCAAACCATAGGGTGTGCGACCGATGGTGCCGTTGATCTGGCCGGGGAAGCACTGCTCCTTGCGGCAACCCTCGACGCCGCCGGCGCCTTCCAGCAGATTCCAGCCGCCCAATACGACAGCGACGGCGCCCAAAGCCAGCCAGAAGTGGCGCGTCTGCAATACATCGCGGAACAGAACGTAGAGCGGAATGAACAACAGCAGGCGCGCGTACTTCGGCAGCATTTTCAGCGCGGTTTCGGGTCGGCCGTTGACGAGATATGACAGCAGCGCAGCCGTCAGCATCAGGCCGAAGCAGACAAATAGACCGCGCTCCGCCGCGGTCGTATCGCGGAATCCGCCGCGCGCCAAACCCAACCACAGGCCCCATAGCAGCAAGCTCAGCGCAGCGATTTTTTCCAGCGCATCG
>JBOICV010000112.1:0-2974 GCA_050740255.1 Nevskiales bacterium
GCGGCGGCGATACGCGCCTACGTGTTGCGCCGGCAGCAGGCGAACCTGCAGGCCCAGACGCTGGCATTCGCGTCCCCAGTAGTGGGCCGTGGCGCAGGATTCCATCACCACCAAAACATCGCGCCAAGGCGTGTGAAATAGTGAAATAGGGGTCAGACTGGCATTTTGTGAAGCTTGTAACGGTCATACTATGGTGATACTATCAAAGTATGAAGGTTGCCATTTCAGTACCGAATAAAGTCTTTAATGCCGCTGAGCAGCTCGCACGGCAGCGTAAAGTATCTCGCAGTCAGCTCTACGCGGAAGCTCTATCTGCATATCTGGGCTCACGCGGCGCGGTCGCCGTGACCGCAAAACTCAATGCGGTGTATGGCGCCGAGTCGTCCCAGGTGGAGGCTGCTTTAGCTCAAGCACAGTTGCGCTCCATCAGTCATGAGGCGTGGTGAAATTTGGTGGGCCTCTTTGCCGGCACCAGCAGGTTCCGGTCCGGGCATGAGGCGTCCAGTTCTGGTCATACAGTCCAACCCATTCAATGAGAGCCGCATCGCTACCGTCGCAATAGCGGTGATCACTTCCAACCTTGCATTGGCGGAAGCGCCAGGCAACGTCCGCATCGGCAAATCTGATTCAGGCTTGTCCAAGCCCTCGGTCGTCAATGTGTCTCAGGTCCTAACTGTTGACCGCTCATTTCTGACTGAGCGCGTTCGTAGCCTTCCCGGCAGCACGATGCAACGAATTGATGAAGGGCTGCGGTTGGTGTTAAGTCTATGACATCTAGCCCGCGCCCCTGCGGTCACCGTTTTGCAACGCGCGGCCCGTGCGCCGGGGGTGCCGCTGAACTCGAATCGCATTAGGCGCCAGACGTATGTCGTTCACTGACATCGAGCTCGCCCGCCACAAGCGGACGCTCGACGCGTGGATCGAGAAAAACCGCCCACCTCCGCACATCCGGCCGAAGCTGGATTTCGGTTATCGCATTACCGGACAGAGTGTTGAGTTGTTTGAAATCCGCCCGGCTTTTGGCCGCCCCGAAGAAATGCAGGAGGGTGCCATCGCAAAAGCCACCTGGAACAAGCGCCAAGGCGTATGGAAGGTCTATTGGCAGAGAGCAGACTTGAAGTGGCATGCCTACGAACCTGCAAGAGCGGCCGGCACCCTTGATAACTTTCTCAAGACTGTGCGCGAAGACAAGTACGCGTGCTTTTTCGGTTAGTCGAGGTCCGGCACCTAACCCGGGCCTCCGGTGGACGGCGCCGCTAGGTTGCGCAGGAGTGGGTGGCCTTTCACAACGCAGGAGGATCCATGACTGACTTCACCGAACTCAAACAGAAGCAGCGCGCGACGTGGGCACTTGGCGAGTACGACCGTATCGCGGACGGCCTGACGATCTCGACCGATCAGACCCTGCGTATCGCCAAGATCCGTCCGGGTGAACGCGTGCTGGACTTGGCGACCGGCACGGGCATTACGGCGATTGCGGCGCGCGAGCGCGGCGCCAAAGTGACGGCCGTGGACCTTACGCCGGAGCTGCTCGCGGTCGCGCGCAACAAGGCCCAGGATGAAGGTTTCGGCGACATCGAGTTCCGGGAGGGCGACGCCGAGGCGCTACCCTTCGCGGATGCGAGCTTCGACGTGGTGCTCTCCACCTGCGGCCATATGTTCGCGCCCGATCAGCCGAAGGTTGCGGCAGAACTTGCGCGTGTTACACGTCCGGGCGGCCGGATCGTATTCCTCGCCTGGACGCCCGAAGGCGGGCTGGCTGGTTCCGCATTACCAACAAGCATGTCCCGCCGCCGGCCGGTCTCGCGAGCCCCTTCAACTGGGGCGATCCCGCGAAGGTGCGCGAACTCCTCGGCAGCGCGTTCCACGACCTCTCGTTCGTTTCCGGCGACTGCCCGCAGTTTGGCGCTTCACCCGAGGACATCTGGGAGCTGTTCTCGACGCGCTACGGCCCAACTCTCCGCGCCGCAACAAGCCTGCAGGGTGGCGCGCTGGAGGCTTTTCGCGGCGAATTGCTATCTTTCCTGAGTGGCTACCGCGCCGCCGATGGAAAAGTGCGCTGGGGCCGCGAATATCTGATCACGCGCGCCATTCGAGTGTGAACAGGCGCAGTGGCACTGGCACCCATCAGTCTGAAGCGGTGTAAAATGGCCTCATGAGCAGAGATTTTGATGTTGTCATTGAGCGAGATGTTGATGGCTACTACGTGGCCTCAGTCCCGGCGGTACCTGGTTGCCACACACAGGCCCGCTCGCTCGACACGCTGATGACGCGTGTTCGTGAAGCTATTGCGCTTTGCTTAGAAGTTCAGAGCGCCCCGTTCGAGAAGCTAAATTTTGTGGGAGTTCAGCGCGTAAGCGTGTCTCCGTGACACGGCTCCCGAGTGTTACTGGCAAGAAGCTCATTGCCGCTTTGAAGCGGCTTGGCTTTGAGGTTCTCCGCACCAAGGGCAGTCACCACTATCTGCGGCACCCTGATGGTCGTGCCACCGTTGTTCCAGTACATTCCGGCGAGACCATCGGGCGCGGCTTGCTTGCCAAAATCCTCCGCGATACCGAGATTGATGCAAGAACGCTTCAGGGCAATCTGTAACGAGCGTCGGTTGTGCCTCAGTTTGGAAAAACATTGTCAGCCTGCGCCCTTCGACAAGCTCAGAGCCTGCCCCGTACTCGATACGAGGATAAACTTCGCGAAGGGTCTTATTTCAGGTACACCCGCAGCTTGACAGAAGATTCTTCGCCTTGCTCAGAATGACGGATTCAAAGCAGGCAAGAAAAAGGCCCCGCATGCGGGGCCTTTTGATTTGACGCGAACGATCAGGCTGCCTTGGCGAGCTGGCGCAGCATGTACTGCAATACGCCGCCATTCTCGTAGTAGTCCCATTCTTTCGGTGTATCAATACGCACGCGCGCCTGAAAAGTGGTTTCGTGACCGTCATCCTTGCGCGCCCTGACTGTGACTTCCTTGACGCCGC
>JBOICV010000113.1:0-49508 GCA_050740255.1 Nevskiales bacterium
CGCAGCGAGTAGACCCCCCGCGTGGCGGCTGCCTCGGCCACGAAGCTGCCATCGAAGTTTGCATCCGACAATTTCTTGGCGCGCGAGGTTTCCGACACCAGCGTGAACCAGTCGAAGTCGTAGCGCAGGTCGAGATTCGCCACCTCGAATTCCTGCGTCGCGGTACTGGGGCCAGGCGTGTCAGTACGGACGAGCTCGCCGTCGAAGTTGTTGGCGAAGGACGCGTTGTTGCGGAAGTTGTGCTGCTTGAGGTAGAAGGCGTTGATGGAGAGTGCGTCGGTGGGTTGCCACAGACCCAACAGGCGACCCGTCTTCACGTCGCCCTTGTCCGCGTCTTTCTCATTCTTGCCGTTGGCGTTGACGTCGTCGTACAAGCCCGGCCGCTGTTGCCAAACGCCGGCGGCGCGCAAGGCAACCGTATCGGTGACCGGCACGTTGAGCGCCGCGCCCCAGGTGAGGCCGGCGCCGCCTTCCGAAATCGTCAGCCCGTTGGCGAACCCCTTGCCTTCGGTGACGCCGAGCACGGGCTTGTTGAGCACGTAGCGGACCGCGCCATTGAGTGCGGACGCGCCGAACAGGGTGCCCTGCGGTCCCTTCAGCACTTCGACGGTGTACAGGTCGAACGGATCGAGGTCGGGCACGAGGAAGCTCGAGACCGGATCGGACATCGAGACGTCGTTGATCAGCATGCCGACCGTGGTCGTCCCGGCGTTCGGCTGCGGAGAGATGCCGCGGATGGCGATTGCCCGGTTGTTGTTGGTGTCTCCTTCCTGCATGACGATGCCGGGCACCAGCTTGAGATAGTCCTCCAGCTCGCGTGCGCCAATCGCCTCCAGTTCCTCGCCCGAGAGCACGTTCACCGTGGCTGGGATCTCGCGCGACGACTGCTCGCGCTTGGTGGCGGTGACGACGATCTCTTCCAGTCCGACGGTCACGGGTGCTCTTTTGGTGCTGCTCGTCGTCGGCGCAGTGGCGCCCTCGGCTGACGATGGCGGCGTGGCGCTGTCGGTTTTTGCCGGCGCTCCTTCACCCTGGGCGGCGGAAGCGGTCGCAGGATCAGCCGGCTCTTCGGTCAGGATGTCGTCGAGTTCTTCCAGACCGACGGCCGCGGGTGCGCTATCGCTGCGGTTCATCGTCGGCCCATTGTCGCCCTCGGTTGAAGATGGCGGCGTGCTACCTGCGGCAGGCGCCTGCGCTGACGTCGCATTGCTGTCTGCTGTGCCAGGCACCGCGTCGCTCTGCGACCCGACCGCGGCTGTCGGCGGGTCGGGTGCCTGTTGCGCCAGCGCGGGCGGGCTGACGCCCGCCCCATAAAGGCCGAGCGCCAACACCGCCATCGGCAGACCAATGCCGCGCCTCAGAGTCGCTCGCATCACGACATCCCCCGTTTTAACGTCCTGAACTCGCGTTGCGTTTGAGCCAGGCAGTGAAATCGGCCAGCCAGCGATCGCTGTCGGCACCCTTCGTCGCGACGCCGAAGCCATGGCCTCCGTGTTCATAGATGTGGAGGTCTACGGGTGCGCCGCCGGCTTTCCAGGCGGATGCAATCGGCCGGGTCGCAAGGTCGGTGAGCGGATCGTCGGCGGCCGCCGCCGTAAACAGCGGTGGCGCGTCCGCCGGAACAGTCCCGATGTCCAGGGGGCCGCTGTAAATGGCAGCGGTAAAGGCCGGGCGATCCCGTGCGTCGTCAACGAGCGACGCCCCGACCGCCACCATGCCGCCGGCCGAAAATCCGATCATGCCGATTCGGTCCGGGTCCAGATGCCATGACGCGGCCTGGCTGCGAATGAAGCGAAGCGCTTGCGTTGCGTCCGCGATTGCGGGAGTTGCGAGCGGCTTGATATCGCCAATCGCCTTGCCGCTGAGCAGCGACGGCAGGACGAATAGCATTTGCGCCACGAACAGCAAATCCGATTTCGGCGTCGGCTTCAGTCGGTAGTGCAGGATGAAGGCGGTAGTGCCTTTGCTGTTCAACCACTGCGCGACCGGCTCACCCTCGCCATCCATGGTCAGGAAGCGGAAGCCGCCGCCCGGGCAGACGATCATGGCGGAGCCGTTGGCTGCGGACGGATTCGGCAGATAGACATCCACCGATGCCCGGGTGACGTTGCGGATAAAACGCTCGTGCCCGAACGGGGCCGTGAATTTCTGCTCGTCCTGCTCTACGCCGCCGGCTCCAGCCGCAGCGCCGTCGGGCCATATGGAAAGATTGCGCGGCGCCACGGGGGCGGCCGCGTCTTGTGTTTCCCGCGCCGAAGCTGCCGCGGCAAAGAAAAGAAAACCCGCGACGGCAAGGCCGCAGCCCAGCGTAATGGGGGCCAAACAGGCCCGCTTCGACGGGACCGAGATTTTCAACGCGCTCCTCCTCGAAGCCCATCGGTGGGACCCAGCGCAAGTACCGGATTCAATGTCTTTTAATCACTATCAATCATAATTGCACCATCTTCGATCTGCGTCAAGCGTGGAACTCTAGGCATGCTCAGGCGTGCCCAGACCTGCACTAAAGCCCGCGCGATCAGGCCTGCCGCCGCGGCATCCCTGACAACGCATGCCGGTGGGCCAAGCGAACAAGCACTCTCGCTAAGCGCGAATATGATCTAATATGAGCGCATCTGTTGATACTGCAATCGTCGGTGAGGACTCCGCGCGAGATTGCCGGGGTCACGCTCAGAGAAATGAAACGGAGAATCAGCGTGAGGAAGCACGGTCGCCTTGCCGCAAGCTTTGCAGTCGTCACTGTCGCTGGCGCCATCGCAGGGTGCGCGTCGCAAACGTCTTCGTATTTTATTCCGCAGTCAATTTCCCCGCAGGCGCGCGCGATCTACGAGAAGCTGATTCCGCTCGTGGTCATGCGGCGGGCCGTACAGACGACACCACGGACGCTTGCCGAGTTTGACGCGCGCCGCGCCGAAGCGATTGCCAGTGCCGAGCCGAAAAACGCCGCGCTGCTCAAAAAACTGAACGTTACAAGCGCCGACATGCGCCTCGGGGGCATAAGCGTGGTGGAGACCAGGCCACCGCGGTACCGGGATGACGGCACGGTCTTGATCCGTGTGCATGGCGGCGGCTTCGTGCTCGACTCCGCGCGCTCCTCTGTCGGCGGCGATGCCTTGATGGCCATTGCAACCGGCAAACGCATCGTTTCGGTTGATTACACCGTCGCGCCGCGGGGCAAATGGCCGCTGGTCACTGACGAGGTGATCTCCGTCTACAAGGCGTTGCTCGCCGAGGGCCGCCGGGCGAGCAGTATCGGCATGTTCGGTGATTCAGCCGGCGGCAACATCGTCGCGGCGAGCGTCTTGAAGTTGCGCGACCAGGGGCTAGAGATGCCTGGCGCCATCGTGCTTTTGTCCCCGGCGACGGACCTGACCCAAAGCGGAGACACCAATACCACGCTTCGCTATGCGGATCCCGCGTTGGGCACGGAAGATTTATCAGTCGCCGCTGAGCAGTACGCCGACCGAACGGATTGGAAGAATCCCTATGTTTCGCCGGTCTATGGTGACTTCAAGAAAGGCTATCCGCCCGTGCTCATCCAGGTCGGGACGAAGGAACTGCTGCTAAGCGACTCAGTGCGCCTCTACCAGGCGATCAAAGTCGCTGGTGGCGACGCGGTGCTCGACGTCTACGAAGGCATGTCGCATGTCTTCCAGTCATACATGATGGACACGCCCGAGCAAAAGGCCGCCTACGCTGAGGTGCAAGGTTTCCTGTCGCGCTATCTGGTGCCCACGAAGCGCGCAGATACGGCCACGCAATGAAAGACCCGCTATCGGCGCGAATGCTGCAGATCGGCAGCCAGCCGCCGGTGCGGATGAGCGAATTTGCTTGAATCAGTCGGTGCAAACCGGCAATATAGCGGCAAGAGACAAATGAAACGATCGATAATGCACGCGACCGAGCGCGAGCAGCGGATTTTGAGCCTATTGTCGGAGCGCGGATTTATCTCGTTTCGGGAGCTTGAGCGGGGACTCGACGCGTCACCCGCGACGCTTCGGCGTGATCTTGAGCGATTAGCGAATCAGCGTCTGCTCACCCGCGTTCGCGGCGGCGCAAGGCTGCCGAACGGCGCAACCTACGCGACGGCCACGTCACCGAGCCTGTCGGGCGTGCCCTTTCACGAAAACATCAGTCGTAACCGCGCCGCCAAGCAGGCAATCGGGCGGGCAGCCGCGGACCTATGCCGGTCCGGCGAAGCCGTCATGATTGATGGAGGATCGACCACGCTGCAGATGTGCCCGCACCTGGCCGGCCTCAATCTTCAGGTGCTCACGAATTCCCTCCACATCGTGAGCGCGTTGCTGCCCCAGATGGGCACTCGGATACTGGTGCCTTCGGGTACGGTGTTCCGTGAGCAGAACATCATCCTCGCTGCGCAAGGCGAAGAGTGCATGCCACGCTTTCACGCTCCGAAACTCTTCATGGGCGCGGCAGCGATCGGGCCGGAAGGAGTCATGCAGGCGGATGTCGTTCTGGTGACCGTCGAACGAAATCTGATCGAGCGCGCCGACCAGATCATTGTCCTGGTTGACAGCTCCAAGTTCACAGCATCATCAGGTCGCGTGGTCTGCGACCTCGAGGAGATTGACATCGTCGTGACCGACGCCGGCATCTCCGATGCGAATCGAAAGATTGTTGAGCGGGCCGGCGTAAAACTCACTATTGCGGGTGCTTCCAAGTCTCGTTGACCGGACATCCCGCGAAATCTCGCGCTTGCCCGGCGAAAGAATTGTCAGCCTCGATAACTCAACAATAGGCCGCTCCGATTTCTTCCGGCGGCTCGCGGCCAGCTAGCGGCGGCTGTGTCGAGCGCGGACGACGAGTCGGGCGAAGGCTAGTGTCAGCATCGCCAGCCATAGCGGATCGTAGTGTCCGCCGCCCGCCGTGCAGCCGCCATCACGGGATCGTAGCCGGCGCTCCGGTGTCTGGCCTGCGGCATCGTCGCTGTGGATATCAAGTTTGCCCGGTGGCACGGACGCAGTACTGGCGCGGCAGGGCTGGTTGAGAAGAGTGCCACAGGCCGGTAACGGTGTTTGCGCGCGACCGGCCGCAACCCACCCCAGCACCAATTCGGAAGCCTGGTCAGCGCCCAGGTGCAGCGTGTTGGTCGCCGGAGCCGCGACGGGCGTCATCCAGTGGCCGGGTGCGTCCACGCTCAGGCGCAAGGCGGAACCGGCGCGAAACACATGATTGAACGGCTGCACTTCAACGCGCGCCAGCACCGCCTCGCCGGCGGGCATGGCTCGAGCGTCTTCGGCGCGATCGGTGTGCAGCGGCCACAACGCGGTGGATTTCGCTTCATCCAGCTTGCGATGCGACAACTTCAGCCAGCCGTTTTGCACGAACATCTCCTGCCCATCCGGACGCACCTCGGTCAGCGTCACTTGCACATCCGCATCGGTGGCGGTGGATTCAATCCACAGATTGGCGCTGCCGCTGCCGGCGAATTCAAGGTCTTGCGTCAAGGCCGGCGTCGTGTAGACCAGCGCGCCGCCGGGGATTGGCGCGGCGGCGAAATTCGAGGTGCCGCCAAAGTCGCCCGGGGTGTTCCGGCTAGTCAGCGGATAGCGATAGCTCTCGCTGGCTGCGTCTTTTGCGGGCTGCAGTTGCAACTGTCCGCCGCTGTGCAAATAGAAAGTCAGCGGCGCGATGGCGGCCGCAAAGTCGGACCAGTGCGCATAGCCGGTCTGCCAGGCGCCGGCGTCGTCGTTGAGCGTTTCGCGTACGCCCGAGGTGCCCGCCAGTTCGTGAATCAACAACACATGCGGCGTGGATTCCCAATTGTTGTTCTGCTGCTTGAGATAGCGGTCAAAGAAGCGCAGCAGCCGCGCACGTGAAATCGGGCAATCGGTATGTGAGCCGTTGCTGCCCACCATCCAAGTGGTTTCGGGGTTGAGCTGATCACGAAACATGCTGGCGCTGCGGCTATAGACCGTGGTGTCCTGCCAGTTGACGCAGCCCAGCAACGGCACTTTGACGCGATCCAGAAACGTCGCGGGCTGCATTGCCCAGTAATCGTCGAGGAACGGATGCATGACAAAATCCAGCGTCTGCGCATCGTTCGGTACCTGCGACTGCAAAACGCCAAGGGTGCAGTCCGGCTCAGTGACCGCTTCATCCAGGGTGTCGGCGCCGAGCAAAACAGCACGCACGAGAATCCACGCGTTCAGCCACTGGTTTATGACGCCGCCGGGATAGACGATGTCGCGATAGAAATCCGGGAACACATCGCCCGGCGCAATCGCCTTCAGATGTTCACCGGCAAACGCTGCCGTCGCCAGTTGCGAGGTGCCGGTGAACGAATAACCAATCATGCCGAGGGTTCCATCCGACCACGGCTGGCTCGCCGCCCAAGCCACCACCTCGGCGCCGTCCGCGCCCCACTCGTCGCCGCGTACAACATGAAACGTGCCATACGAGCAGCCGGTGCCGCGGATATTGACGCCGAGCATGGCGTAGCCGGCGTCGTTCCAGGTGGGGTCGCTGGTCACTCCCTCCGCATACGGGCCGTACTTGAGCACGGTGGGATAGCGCCCGGTGGCCTCCGGCCGGGTCAGGGTGTAATTGAGCAGGGTGCCGTCGCTCAGCGGCAGATAGCCGCGCTCGACCACGGCGGCCTGCGCCGGCGCCGAGGCGGCGAGGATACAGAAGCCCAGGAGTGTTCTCAGATTCATAGTCCCTGCGTCGAGCAGCCGGTCAGGTTGCCCGAGTTGGTCGGCATTCCAGCGCAGAGGATCAGGGTTTCGGTTGCATCCATTGAAGCCGCGATGCGCGTCGCGGTGCGGATTTCCGCGGCCATGCGGCCATAGTCCACCTTGTCGATATGCTGGCCCTGGCCGAACGCCAGCATCATGTTCGGTCCGGTGATGTAGGCGGCGTTGGGCACGCCGCGTGCATTGAGCGGGCTGCCGACGCCGAAGTAGATCACCCCCCCGTACGGCCGCGCCACGAACACCCGGCGCAGGTCTTCAGCGATCACGGCATTGATCATCAAGTCCTGCACGATGTTCTGCGAACCGAAGAAAACGCCGGGCTCTACCAGGCCCGTGGGATGAAAGCCGGTGCTGTCATCCAGCCATTCGGTCTGGCCCAGATGCTCCAGCGTCACCGAGCCCACCGATTTGGCGATGATCTCCGGATGCTTGGTGATGAAACGCTCGGTATCCCCGCCGATGCCACTATGGAAATGGCCCGGAGTCAGCGCGATGACCATCGTGCGCTGGCGGCATGCGATCGGCAGCGTGGCGAAGTAGCGCGCCAGCGCCATCACACCGAGCGTGCCATTTTCCTGCGCGGCGCTGGTACCGTCGGTGTGCGTGTTAATGATGATGACCTCGTCGGTCAGTCCCGGCAGGGTCGCGATGATGTCATCGGTCGCGTCATCCGGGTGCTTCTCGACCACCAACTCCAGCCGCGCGCTCGCGCCTTGTGCAATCTTTGCCTTGATCCTGTCGCCGGTGGCGCGATCCACGTACAGCGCCGGCACCCCTTGACTGGCCCCGGGGTTGGTGAGGAACGGCGTGTACTGCCCTTCGGCGTTCTCGAACGATGCTTCGTAGGACACGATCGCGCCGACGGCGCCGGCGGTTTTCGCCAGCGTCAGCGAGGCCTGTTCCTGCGGCGTCAGAAACGACAGCGATGCGCGCTTGTAATCGGTGAGCGGTGTCAGCGTCATGTCCGGGTCGTGCAGATAACTCGCGGTGGCGAAGAACAGCGCCGCCGTGGTCGGCAGCATGTCTTCCTCATAGAAGGCGATTTTTCCAGCCACGTTGGCGGTGACGAACTGCTGCGGCAGGCCGGCGCCGGCGTCGGCCAGCTCTGCAACGATGCCACCTTCCGGGGTAGACCCCGAATAGGGGTAGTAAGATGCCACCGGAATCTCCGTCTCGACCCCATCCTGGATTAGCGTGAGCGTATATTTCTGGTGATCCCACCATTCCAGCGGAATCGGTTCGCGCACGACGCTGAGACCCGAGGCAGCCAGTACTTTGACCATGAACTCGTGCCATTTTTTATGCGAGGGACTGCCGGTGAAGCGCGGGCCGAGATCCACCATGTATTTCTGCCACTCAGCCAGTGTTTTTTGGTCAGGCAGCAGTTCCGGAAGAATATCTGGCGAGCCGGTGAGAAAATTTCCCGCCGCAGGGCAACTGCTCGGTGCCGGGGGCAGGGGTTGGACAGCCGGCACTCTCGGCGCGGCACCACTTCCACCATCCCCGCGCGCGACGACGCGCGGCGCGGAATCGCCACAGGCGCTCAAGACACCAGCAGCTAAGAGCAGCGTGACCGCAGCAACGGCAATACGGCTTGCTAAAAGCCTGTCTCGAATTCCAAACACAACCGCCCCCGTCTCGCGCCCGCTAATTGTTCTAACCAACCTTTATAGCAGGGCGCAATTAGCCTGGATTGAATATACCGGCTATTTGGCTAGTGCCGCCAGGGATCTCCCGGGGCCGCAGGCCCGCACCTGGACGCGCGTACGGTCGGCGAGCAGGGAGGGTTTTACGGAAAAGTAGGTTTTGAAAACGCGGTATAAATGGGCCGAGTCGGCAAAGCCAATCGCTGCCGCCACATCGGCGATGGATTGGTTGCGCCCGAACAATTCCGCCGCTTTGCAGAGTTTGACCCAGCGCAGATAGCTGCGGATCGAGACGCCCAGCTCCTCGCTGAATAAGTGCGTCAGCCGCCCAGCGGACAGATGGCAGGCCTCGGCCAGGTGCCTCATGTTTACTCGCGTAGGCAGATGTTCGCGCAACCATGCGGCGGCGCCGATCACGCGTGAGTCAATCGCCGGGGCCGCTTCAATACCAGGGAAAAAGTGCAGCAGCAGTTGTTCTGACAGCTCAAAACTCGCAGTGCAATCCTGCGGCTGCTCGATGGCGGCCGTTACGGCCTTGATTTGGGCAGTGCCCAATTGCGCGCTCAGGTCCAGCAGGCGCCGTCGCTGCAACACCTGCTGGCGCAGATAACGGCAGGCCTTGTGTGCCGGATCGAGACTCAGGCTGTAAAAACCGGCCCGCTCCGCGTTCAATTTCCGGGCGACGAAAGGTGCAACCAGCACTGCGCGCGCCTTGAGCCCCTGGGTACGCGCGGCCGTGATCGACAGCTTGCGATAAGCGCCGATCAGCAGCGCACAGGCGGGGCGTGTGGTTTCCGCGCCGACAAAGCCCGCGGACGCCCAGACAATCCGGTCGTCAAACATGAACAAGGACGCCGGCCTGGTGCCAGTTGCTTCCCTCATCACGCGCAGACCCGATGCGGCATTGGTAGTATCCTGTCTCTAGATATCCGCTTATCCGTATAAATTGATATAATAACCGGCTCGTTACACTGGCCCGAGCCGGAGGGCGCCATGACCAATCGTGCCGAAAAACTGAAATCCCTGCTGACTCAGCGCATTCTGGTGCTGGACGGCGCCATGGGCACCATGATTCAGCGTCATAAGCTGGAAGAACAGCACTACCGCGGCGAGCGCTTCAAAGACTGGCCAAGCGACGTCAAGGGCAATAACGACCTGCTGGTGCTGACCCAGCCCGGGATTATCCACGGCATTCACCGTCAGTATCTCGAAGCCGGTGCGGATCTGATCGAGACCAATACCTTCAACTCGACCACCATCGCGCTGCATGACTATGGCATGGAGGCGCTGGCTTATGAGCTGAATCTGGCTGCCGCCCAACTCGCGCGCAAGGCTTGTGATGAAGTTTCCACGCCGGAGCAGCCGCGCTTTGTCGCGGGCGCGATCGGCCCGACTAACCGCACCGCTTCAATCAGTCCGGACGTCAACGATCCCGGCAAGCGCAATGTCAGCTACGACGAGTTGGTGACGGCCTATCTGGAGCAGGCGAAGGGCTTGGTGGAGGGCGGCGCGGACATTTTGCTGATCGAGACCATTTTCGACACGCTCAATGCCAAGGCGGCGATCTTCGCCTGTCTGACGTTGTTCGAGGACCGCAACGAGGAATGGCCGATCATCATCTCCGGCACCATCACGGACGCTTCCGGGCGCACGCTCTCGGGCCAGGTTACCGAAGCGTTCTGGAATGCGGTGCGTCATGCTCAGCCGCTGGCGGTTGGCCTCAACTGCGCGCTCGGCGGCAAGGATATGCGGCCTTACATCGCCGAGCTAGCGCGCCTTGCGGATTGCTATATCTCCTGCTACCCAAACGCGGGCCTGCCCAATGCTTTCGGCGAGTATGACGAGCGGCCGGAGGATACCGGCGGCATCATCGAAGAGTTCGCCCGGAGCGGCCTGGTCAATATTGTTGGCGGCTGTTGCGGCACCACACCGCCGCATATCGCCGAGATCGCGCGCCGCGTGCGCAACGTGAAGCCGCGCGCGCTGCCGTTGCACGAGGCGGCATGAGCAGCAGACCTTCTCTATTCAAGTTTACCCCCTCCCCTAACCCCTCCCCGCAGGGGGGAGGGGAATGGACTTTGGGGAATAAATTTTTCTCCCCTCCCCTTGCGGGAGGGGGTAGGGGGAGGGGTTGCACGCCATGACCTTGCGCCTCTCCGGCCTGGAGCCGCTGAACCTTGGCAAGGACTCACTGTTCGTCAACATCGGCGAGCGCACCAATGTCACCGGCTCAGCCAAGTTCCGCGACCTGATCAAAGCGGGCGATTACAACGCCGCGCTTACCGTCGCGCGCCAGCAGGTCGAAGCCGGTGCGCAAGTCATTGACGTCAACATGGACGAGGGCATGTTGGACGGCAAAGCGGCGATGGAGCGCTTCCTCAAACTGATCGCCAGCGAGCCGGATATCTCGCGCGTGCCGGTGATGATTGATTCCTCCAAATGGGAGGTGATTGAGGCCGGTCTCAAGTGCGTGCAGGGCAAGCCGATTGTGAACTCCATCTCGATGAAGGAAGGCGAGGAGAAGTTCATCAAGGAGGCCAGGCTCTGCCGCAAATACGGTGCGGCCGTAGTCGTGATGGCCTTTGATGAAAAGGGTCAGGCCGACAACCTTGAGCGCCGCAAGCTGATCTGCTCGCGCGCCTATAAGATTTTGACCGAGCAAGTGCGCTTTCCGGCCGAAGACATCATCTTCGACCCGAATATCTTCGCGGTCGCCACCGGCATCGAAGAGCACGCCAACTACGGCGTGGATTTCATCGAGGCGACGCGCTGGATCAAGCAAAACCTGCCCGGCGCCAAGGTCAGTGGCGGCGTATCAAACGTATCCTTTTCGTTCCGCGGCAATAACGCGGTGCGTGAGGCGATTCACTCGGTATTCCTCTACCACGCCGTCAGAGCGGGTATGGATATGGGCATCGTCAATGCCGGCGCGCTGGTGGTGTACGACGAGTTGGACCCCGAGCTGCGCGAGCGCATCGAGGATGTGATTCTCAATCGCCGCCCGAACAGCCTCGAAAGTACCGAACGGCTGCTGGAAATCGCGAATAAGTTCAGGGGCGACGGCCAGAAGCAGGCGGTAGAGGATGAAGCCTGGCGCTCGCTGCCGGTGGGTGAGCGCATCACACACGCGCTGGTGAAAGGTGATGATGCGCATGTGGAACTCGACACCGAGGAGTTACGCGCCGAAATCTCCGCGCGCGGTGGGCGGCCGATTGAGGTCATTGAAGGCCCGCTGATGGACGGCATGAATGTGGTCGGCGACTTGTTCGGCGCCGGCAAGATGTTTCTGCCGCAGGTGGTGAAATCCGCGCGGGTGATGAAAAAGGCGGTGGCCTACCTCATCCCGTTCATCGAGGCCGAGAAGAAGCCGGGCGACGCCGTGCAGGCCAAGGGCAAGATCGTGATGGCCACGGTCAAGGGCGACGTGCACGACATCGGCAAGAACATCGTTGGCGTGGTGCTTCAGTGCAACAACTACGACGTCGTGGATCTCGGCGTGATGGTGCCGGCACAGAAGATTCTCGATACCGCCAAAAACGAAAAGGCCGACATCATCGGCCTGTCCGGCCTCATTACGCCCTCGCTGGACGAGATGGTGAACATGGCGAAGGAGATGGAGCGGCAGGGCTTCGATATTCCCTTGCTCATCGGCGGCGCCACGACTTCACGTGCGCACACGGCGGTAAAGATAGACAAGCAGTATCACGGGCCCGTGATCTGGGTGAAGGACGCGTCGCGCTCGGTGCCCGTAGCCGCTGCGCTGCTGTCCGCCGAGCAGAAGCCCAGGCTGCTGGCTGAGATCGAAAAGGAATACGACAGCATCCGCGAGCGGCACGCCAACAAGGACCGGCAGGAGAAGTTCCTGTCGCTGGAGAAGGCGCGCGCCAACAAGACGCCGATCGAATGGAAGGGCTATCGCCCGCCGCGTCCGAGGATGTTGTTGCAGCAGGCGAAGAATGTCTGCGGCACCCCCGATTGCGATCATCATCGTCGGGAATTCCCCTCCCCCTTTGGGGGAGGGGTTAGGGGAGAGGGCACTTACGCGCGGGTCCCCAAGGAATCTATCGAATTCGCCCGCGGATTACGTGCGCAAACCACTGACGCCGAACGGTTGCTTTGGGGGGCGCTATGTGCGAAGCGTTTCGGCGGCCTCAATTTTCGAAGGCAGCATCCCTTGCCTCCCTACACGGCCGATTTTTATTGCCACGAGCTGAAGCTCGCCATCGAGCTGGATGGTGGGCAGCACAACGAAGATGGGGGCGCCGCACACGACCGCGAGCGCGACAGGGTGCTGGGCGAACGAGGCATACGGACGCTACGGTTCTGGAATCACGATGTGCTGCAGCGTACGGAGGAGGTGTTGGAGGAGATTTGGCGTGTAAAAGATGAGCCCTCTCCCCTAACCCCTCCCCCAGAGGGTGAGGGAAACATAAAACCCCCCCCCTCTGGGGGAGGATGGCGCGAAGCGCCGGGAGAGGGCGCGCCGAAGTACGCCAAGGTTTTCAGGGACTATCCGCTTGCCGAGCTGCGCGAATTCATTGATTGGGGCCCGTTCTTCCAGGCCTGGGAGATGAAGGGCAAGTATCCCGATCTGTTGAATAACCCCGCCACCTCCGAAGTCGCACGCAAGCTATGGGCGGATGCGCAGACCATGCTGGATCAACTTATCGAGCAGAAATGGCTCAGCGCCAACGGTGTGATCGGTTTGTTTCCGGCCAACGCCGTGGACGACGACGATGTCGAGATTTACGCGGACGAAACGCGCCGGCAGGTGATTGCGCGGCTGCACCATCTGCGCCAGCAGAGCGAGCACCGTGAGGGCGTACCGAACCGCTGCCTCACCGACTTTGTAGCGCCCAAGGCCACAGGTCTTGCCGACTACGTCGGCGGCTTTGCGGTCACCGCCGGCCTCGGCAGCAAGGAAAAGGTGCTCGAGTTCAAGCAGCAGCACGACGACTACAACGCCATCCTGCTGGAAAGCCTGGCCGACCGCCTGGCTGAAGCCTTCGCCGAGCGGCTGCATCAGCGCGTGCGCAAGGAATTCTGGGCTTATGTGCCGGACGAGCGGCTCGATAACGTCGCACTCATTGACGAGAAGTATTCTGGCATTCGTCCCGCACCGGGTTATCCCGCCTGTCCTGAGCACACGGAGAAGGGCACGCTGTGGAAATTGCTGGACGTGGAGAAAAACGCCGGTATCCAGCTCACTGAAAGCTATGCTATGTGGCCGGGCGCCGCGGTAAGCGGCTGGTACTTCTCACACCCGCAATCGCAGTACTTCGTGGTTGGCCGTCTCGCCAAAGACCAGATCGCGGACTATGCCAAGCGCAAAGGCTGGACGCTGCAGGAAGCGGAGAAGTGGCTCGCGCCGAACTTAGGTTACGAGCCTGAAGATTAAAATCTTCAGGCGGGGGCTACGAGCCCGACGACTAAGCTGTTCTTTTTGTGTTTGTCAGCCTCTCAACTAATCATCCTCACTCATACCCAGCTCTTTCAGTTTGCGCGTCAGCGTATTGCGGCCCCAACCCAATAGCGCCGCAGCGTCCTGTTTGTGCCCGCGGGTCTGCTTCAATGCCGCCTCCAGCAAACTGCGCTCGAGTTGCGGCAAAGCAGTGTCGTAAATGCCTTTGCCACCAGCGTTCAATGCGGCTTCGGCCCAGCGTTGCAACTGTCCCACCCAGTCGTCCGTAGTACGCTCGCCTGCCACGGGAGCTGTCGCTGCGGCAACGTCGCCGGCACGCATTTCGGCTGGCAAGTCCTCCAGGTGCACCTCTTGCCCCGGCGCCATCACGGTCAGCCAGCGGCATAAATTCTCCAACTCGCGCACGTTGCCGGGCCAGCGCTGCTTACTCAGCAGTTCAATCACTTCAGCGCGCAGCGTCTTGGGTTCGGTTTTGAGATCGCGTGCCGCCTGCACGATGAAGTGCCGCAGCAATATGGGTATATCCGTCACCCGTTCGCGCAGCGGCGGCACGCGCAAGCGGATCACGTTCAGGCGATGGTATAAGTCTTCGCGGAAGCGGCCTGCGCTCACGGAAGTCTCAAGGTTCTGATGAGTGGCGGCGATCACGCGCACATCCACCCGGATCGGCGCGGTGCCGCCGACGCGGTAGAACTCGCCGTCCGATAACACGCGCAACAGGCGCGTCTGCAAGTCGGGCGGCATATCGCCGATTTCGTCGAGAAACAGTGTGCCAGCATCGGCTTGCTCGAAGCGGCCCTTGCGCTGGTTTTGCGCGCCGGTGAAGGCGCCGCGCTCGTGGCCGAAAAATTCCGACTCCATCAAGTCCTTCGGAATAGCGGCCGTATTGATCGCGATGAATGGCCCGCGCGCGCGCGGCGAGTGCTCATGCAGCGCCCGTGCGACCAGTTCCTTGCCGGTGCCGCTCTCACCGGTAATCATCACCGTGATATGCGATTGCGCCAGCCGGCCGATGGCGCGGAACACTTCCTGCATCGCGGGCGCTTCGCCGACGATCGGACTTTTCGCCAGCGGCTCGGTTGCGCCGGCCGCTTTCGCCGGTTGCTGACGTGCCGCCCGCCGTACCAGTTCCACCGCATCATCCACGTCGAAGGGCTTGGCCAGATATTCAAAAGCGCCGCCCTGGTAGGCGGCGACTGCGCTGTCGAGATCGGAGTGCGCGGTCATGATGATGACCGGCAACTGCGGCTGCTTGGCGCGCACCCGGTGGAGCAGTTCCAATCCGGAAATGCCAGGCATGCGGATATCGGTGATCAGCACATCGGGCGTGGCTTCATCGAGTGCGTCCAGCATCTCGGTGCCGCCGTCGAAGCTCTGTGCCTCGATCTTGGCGGCCTTGAGCGCGCGCTCCAGCACCCAGCGGATGCTCTGGTCGTCGTCCACCACCCAGGCCTTGATGGTTTTCATACGTCAGCGCCCAGCGGCAGATAAATGGAAAAAATCGTTTCACCGGGCTGGCTGCTGCATTCGATCAAGCCACCGTGCGCATGCACCAGACTCTGCGCGATGGACAGACCCAGGCCGGTGCCCTGGGGCCGGGTGGTAATCATCGGGTAGAAGATCTTTTCCGCCAGCTCGGGCGGCACGCCGGGTCCGTTGTCTTCCACATCCACCTGGATCACCAGGCGATGACTCTGGCCCGCGAGCGGAAAACGACGGCGCGTACGCGTGCGCAGCACGATGCGGCCACAGTCGCCAACGGCGTGCACCGCGTTGCGCAATACGTTGAGAAATACCTGAATAAGCTGCTCGGAGTCAGCGGTAAGATCCGGGATGCTGGGATCGTAATCGCGCACCAGCGAGATTTCGTCGGACAAATCCACTTCGATGAGCTGGCGCACATGCTCCAGCGGCTGGTGAATATTCAACGGCGCCTTTTGCGGTGGTTTGTTAGGTCCCAGCAGGCGATTCACGAGATTCTGCAGGCGGTCGGCCTCGTGAATGATGATGCGGGTGTAGTCCTTAAGCGCGGGCTCCCCCAGCTCCCGCTCCAGCAACTGCGCCGCACCACGCAACCCGCCGAGCGGGTTTTTGATTTCATGCGCAAGGCCGCGCACCACCAGCCGGCTGGCTTCGTGCTGAGCCTGCAGTTGGTCGTCGCGGCTGGTGCGCAAGTGCCGGTCCAGCGCGCTGAATTCAAGCAGAGCGCCGCGCGCAGACCCGAGCGTGGCCGGCGTAACGCTGCAGTCCACCGTGGTCGGGTCCTCGCCGAAATGCTGGAGTGTCAATTCGCGCTCGGTATAGGCGCTGCCGTCAGCCAGCGCTTCACCTACACGCGCGGCCTGTTCCGCGAGCTGCGGCAAGGCCTGTTCCAGGGGCTGGCCCTGCACGTGGCGATGGCTCACGCCGAGCAACATTTCACAGGCGGGATTCAGGTATTGCACGCGCAGTTCCGTGTCCACAAACAGCACCGCCGTCGCCAGGTTATCGAGTAGCTGGTTCGGGCTGATTTCCGGGGAATGCGGACGATTGGGCATTTGAGCCAGTCAAGCAATTCCTAGGCCATTAATTAGGGCCTATATGCACCAGTATGGTGCAGGAATCAGGAAAAGGCTAGAAAAGGCGGCGGATCGAAATTTCTACTGCTGAGACAAGGGCTTCTGCGCGCGCTGCAAGGGCCAGAGCAACTGCGCCCACCAGCCTTCCGGTAGCCGATAACCCGCGACGCCGTAGTGTTCCGGCCAGCGGTCATCGGGCAGGTATTTGCTGCCGAAAAGCTGATCAAGCCAGGGAAAATGCAGCGCGAAATTTTTGTCCAGCGCTTCACGCTCGGAGCTGTGGTGCCAGTGATGAAAGCGCGGCAGGGCGAAGACGTGCTCAAACCAGCCGAGCCGAAAAGAAACATTCGCATGCAGAAACACCGCGTGGAAGGAGACGAACACCAGATAGGCGTAAACCGCCGGCTGCGCGAAACCCAGCAGATAAAGCGGCAGGAAGGTGATGCCGCGCACCAGCACGATGTCCAGCAAGTGCAGGCGCGAACCGGCGATCCAGTCCATGCGCTCGACCGAATGGTGCACGGCGTGGAACCGCCACATCCAGGGCACGACGTGAAACAGGCGGTGAATGCTGTATTCGAACAAATCAGCGACGATCATGATCTCGATGAATTGCAGCCACAGCGGCTGCGCGCGCACCAGCGCTTGCAATTGCGGGCCGGTGAGCCAGGCAAAAATCACCGTCGCCGGCAGCAAGGAGAGAAAAGTCAGCATCTGCACCAGCAGATGGCTCACGAAGAAATGGGTGAGATCCGTCGTCCAGCCCTGGCGGAACACACTTTGCTCGGCACGATAGGGGAACAAGCGCTCCATCGGCACGAATATGAAGGTCAGTACCAGCAGCGACAGAATGAACCAGTCGAGCCCCAGGTAATAGCTGCCGCCGCCCTGGCCCAGCGGCACGTCAGCGCCACCCAGCATCACCGCTAGCAAAGCGGAGCTGATGCCCGCGACTGCGAGTGTTTTTCGCTTACGCAACAGTGCGCTGATCAGGCCGAGCAGGAAAGAAAGGCCAATCGCCAATTCCAGCACCGCGCGCATCAGCGGTACCGGATACACACCGCGCAACTCAGGCATCACCAGCAGCGAGGGATAACGAAAGCACAGCACCGCCAACACCGCGAGCACGCCCAGGACTATCGATAAAACACCGCTGATCCAGCCGCTGCCGAAATGCTCCGGCTGGTCATCGCCAAATGCTTTTTTTAGCCAGGCTTCCAGCGACATGCTTGTTCCGGTCCGATCACTTACCAGATTGTAGGACTTCTCACCGCGCGTCAGGGCGGTCCCAACCCGGCCGAGATTGCTTCGTCGCTGTCGCTCCTCGCAATGACAGGCAAAAAGAAGCCCCGCATTGCGGGGCTTCTCACACAGCAGAGAGCAGCTTACAGCGAGTAGTACATGTCGAACTCGACCGGATGCGTGGTCATGCGGAAGCGCGTGACCTCCTGCATCTTGAGCTCGATGTAGGCGTCGATCAGATCGTCGCTGAACACACCGCCGGCCTTGAGGAAGCCCCGACTCTTGTCGAGATGCTCCAGCGCCATTTCGAGGCTGTGGCATACGCGCGGAATCTTCTTGTCCTCTTCCGGCGGCAGGTGGTAGAGGTCCTTGTCCACCGGCTCGCCCGGCTTGATCTTGTTCTGGATGCCGTCCAGGCCCGCCAACATCATCGCGGCGAAGCCGAAGTACGGGTTGGTCAGGTTGTCCGGGAAGCGTACTTCGATGCGGCGCTGCTTGGGATTGGGCACCCACGGAATACGCACTGAAGCCGAGCGATTGCGCGCCGAGTAAGCCAGCATCACCGGTGCTTCGAAGCCCGGCACCAGACGCTTATAGCTATTGGTGGTCGGGTTGGTGAAGGCGTTGATGGTTTTGGCGTGCTTGAGGATGCCGCCGATGTAGTACAGCGCCAGCTCCGATAGGCCGCCGTACTTGTCGCCCGAGAACAGATTCTTGCCGTCCTTGGCCAGCGACTGATGCACGTGCATGCCGCTGCCGTTGTCGCCCACGATGGGTTTGGGCATGAAAGTCACGGTCTTGCCGTAGCTGTGTGCCACGTTCTGCAGCACATACTTGTAGATCAGCACCTCGTCGGCCTTCTTCACCAGCGTGTTGAACTTGGTGCCGATCTCGTTCTGGCCGGCCGCTGCGACTTCGTGGTGATGCACTTCCACCGGGATGCCCATTTCTTCGAGCGTGAGGCACATCGCGCTGCGGATGTCCTGCAGCGAATCCACCGGCGGTACCGGGAAGTAACCGCCCTTGACCGGGGGGCGGTGGCCCTTGTTGCGGCCACCCTCGAACTCTTCCTTGCCGGTGGCCCAAGACGCTTCCTCGGATTCGATGGTGACGCCGCAGCCGGACATGTCTACGTTCCAGCGCACGGAGTCGAAGATGAAGAATTCCAGCTCGGGGCCAAAGAAGGCGGTATCGGCCACGCCGGTGGACTTCAGGTAAGCCTCGGCGCGCTTGGCCAGCGAGCGCGGGTCGCGGCCGTAGCCCTGCATGGTGGAGGGCTCGATTACGTCGCAGCGCAAGACCAGCGTGGTCTCTTCGAAGAACGGATCAATGACTGCGGTATCCGCTTCCGGCATCAGAATCATGTCGGACTCGTCGATGCCCTTCCAGCCGGCGATCGAGGAGCCGTCGAACATCTTGCCGCTTTCGAACAGATCGGCGTCGGCAGTGTGCGCCGGCACGGTCACGTGCTGTTCCTTGCCGCGGGTGTCGCAGAAACGGAAGTCGATAAACTTCACGTCCTGCTGCTTGATCATGCTGAGTACATCGCTTGCGGACTTACCGCCGCTCGCGGATTTTGCGGATTTCGCCGCCATGGCCCCTCCTGGAAGGCTTGCAAAAGAACGGCCGCGCAAGCGGCCACTTGAAAAAAAATAGCGCGCAAGAGTAACGCAGGAAGCATGCCACGCGCCAGTGGTGGATTTTTTGGGTAGTGTCTCAGTTTGCCGCCTGACTCCCGAGTTCGTCATTCCGGCGAAGGCCGGAATCCAGTCTTTTCAAGCGCATGGACACCGGCCTGCGCCGGTGTGACGGCAAACTGAGACACTACCATTTTTTGCGTTTACAGCGGCTTATGCCTCTAGTATGCACCAATATAGCGCCGCTCAAAAATACGCGCACTAATTAGGTGCATCAACGTAAGCGGCCCATAGCGGAAACGACCACATGAATCGCGGGCAACGCGCCGGTATACTGGCCACCGGTTTTCCGTCGTTGCTGCCGCGAAAGCCTGTCCTGAGCTTGTCGAAGGGCCGGAATCTTTTCAGGGAGTTGTATCCTCGCCCAAGCGGGGATGACTACAAAAAGTGCTCACTTTCCAGGACTTGATTCTCAAGCTTCAAGCCTACTGGGCCAAGCAGGGCTGCGTCATTGTCCAGCCGATGGACATGGAAATGGGCGCCGGCACTTTCCACTGGGCCACCTTCCTGCGCGCCATCGGCCCCGAGCCATGGAACGCGGCCTATGTGCAGCCCTCGCGCCGACCGACCGACGGTCGTTACGGCGAGAATCCGAACCGGCTGCAGCACTACTATCAATTCCAAGTGCTGATGAAGCCGAGTCCGCTCAATATTCAGCAGCTTTATCTCGACTCGCTGAAAATGTTGGGCTTCGACCCGCTTACGCATGACATCCGCTTCGTCGAGGACAACTGGGAATCGCCGACGCTCGGTGCTTGGGGCTTGGGTTGGGAAGTCTGGCTGAATGGTATGGAAGTCACGCAGTTCACCTACTTCCAGCAGGTCGGCGGTTCGGAATGCAAACCGGTGAGCGGCGAGATCACCTATGGTCTCGAACGCCTTGCGATGTACCTCCAGAAAAAGGAATCGGTTTACGACCTGGTGTGGACAGAGGCGGGCGGCCAGGTGGTTACTTACGGTGACGTCTATCGCCAGAACGAAGTTGAGCAGTCGGCCTACAACTTCGAGCATGCCGATACTGCGGCGCTGTTCGAGCGATTCAAAGTGGCCGAAGCCGAGTGTCAAGCCTTGATCGAAAAAAATCTGCCACTGCCGGCATATGAACGGGTCCTGCAGGCTTCGCATGCCTTCAATCTGCTGGATGCGCGCCAGGCAATCAGCGTGACGGAGCGGCAGGCTTTCATTCTGCGTGTGCGCACACTGGCGCGCGCAGTAGCCGAGGCCTACTACAACGCGCGTGCCCGGATCGCCGGATTTGCGCCGCTGAAGGCGGCGTGAGGGGCGCATGATTCTGATCGGCATGTTCGACTCACCCTTCGTGCGGCGGGTAGCAGTCAGCATGAAGCTGCTGGAGATTCCATTCGAACACCGCAACTGGTCGGTGGGTAAAGATCAGGATGAGATTCGCAAATACAATCCTCTGGGACGGGTACCGACACTCGTGCTCGGCGATGGCGAGGTGCTGGTCGAATCCGCCGCCATTCTTGACTACCTGGACGAACGGGTTGGACCGGAGCGCGCGTTGTTGCCTACAAATGGCGAGACCAGGCGAAAGACACTGAAACTCATGGTCGTTGCGACTGGCGCTGCGGAGAAGGGCGTCGCGCAGGTCTATGAACGCGTCTTTCGACCTGAGGAGAAGCGTCACGAGCCATGGGTGGAGCGTTGTAGCGAGCAGATGCATGGCGCGTTGGCGGAACTTGATCGCGCATGTGGCCCGGTGACCGATGGACATTGGCTTGTGGGCGAGCGGCTTACGCAAGCCGACATTACCGTAACCGCCGCATTTACCTTTCTAAGCGAGACGCTGAATCTCAGAGCGGAACGCTATCCCGCGCTGGCGCGGCATGTGGCGCGTTGTGAGGTGCTGCGGGAATTCCAGGCGACGCATGTGCCATTCTTCGCACCGAAAGCGGCCAGCGACAAACAAAACACGACGGCATGACAAGTACATATCAAGGCGGTTGTCTCTGCGGTGCTGTTCGATACGAGTACACCGGTAAGTTCGGACCGTTCGTCTACTGCCATTGCTCGCAATGCCGCAAGGCGCAGGGCGCAGCCTTTGGCACCAACGCCCCGATTGAAGCCGCCAGGTTCAAACTCCTGAGCGGCAAGGATGCTTTGAAAGGCTATGAATCTTCGCCGGGCAAGAAGCGCATGTTTTGTAGCAACTGCGGCTCTCCTTTATTCAGTCAGCGCGATGACATGCCCGATGTGTTACGACTCCGAATGGGTACGCTTGAAACGCCAATTGATGATCGGCCGCTGGCGCACATTTTTGTTGGTTCGAAAGCCAACTGGTACGAAATCCACGACAAACTACCGCAATTTGCGGAATTTCCACCGCAGCGCGGTTGAAGAACAATGAAGCCGGATTTACTGATTGAAATCGGCACGGAAGACTTGCCGGCGAGGTACGTGCGGCCGCTGGCAATAGCGCTGAGCCGAGTCGGTAACGCGCTAATGCTTCGCGGCGTAAGCGGCGCTGAGCCAAGGGCTTTCGCTACCCCTCGACGTATTGCGGTTCTGGTTGAAGGACTAGCTGAGCGCCAAGCTGACGAGACGATAGAGCGCAAGGGGCCAAAACTCGCTGTCGCGCTGAAGGAAGGTGAGCCGACGCCGGCGGGTCTGGGCTTCGCCAAGTCCTGTGGTGTCGAGTTCAACAAGCTGACACAGGAAGACGGTCAGCTTGTGTTTCGCGGGGTAAAAAAAGGCAGGGCGACGGCAGAGTTGATTCCGGAAGTATTTGAGGAAGTGCTCAGGTCGATGGATGAACTTGTGCCCAAACGTATGCGTTGGGGCAGCAGCGAGGAAACATTCGTGCGACCGGTACAGTGGCTGGTCTGCATACTCGGGAACAAAGTCATTCCACTCAAGCGCTTCGGCCTGAAAGCGGAGAACAAGACCTATGGTCATCGCTTCCACGCGCCGAAGGCCATCCCGCTCAAGTCGCCGGCGGAATACGAAAAGAAACTAAAAGCGGCCAAAGTCTGGGCGGACTTCGAATCACGCAAAGCAGAAATCGGGAAGCAGATCGAAGCCGAGGCGAAGAAGCTCAAAGGCACGCCGCACAAGAATGACGATTTGCTGAATGAGGTCACCGCCTTGGTGGAGTGGCCGGTGACGATTCACGGCAGGATGGAAGAACGCTTCATGCAACTTCCACCAGAAGTAATCATCGCCACCATCGAACACAACCAGCGCTACTTCCCGGTATTTGGCAAGAACGGCAAGCTGCTGCCGTATTTCATCACCGTCTCCAACATCAAGTCGAAAGACGTCAAGCAGGTTATCGAGGGGAATGAACGCGTGGTGACACCACGTTTATCGGACGCGTTGTTTTTCTGGGAACAGGATCGCAGGAAGAAACTGGCCGACTATCTGCCCGAGCTGGACCGAGTGACTTTCCAGAAAGACCTGGGGTCGATCGGAAACAAGGTGCTGCGAATAACGCAGTTGGCAGAAGCTATTGCACGACAGCTTGGCCCCTCACCCCACCCCTCTCCCCGCGTGCGGGGAGAGGGCGGACGCGAAGCGCCGGGTGAGGAGGAACCCGCCGCCGTCGTGACTCGCGCCGCAATGCTTTGTAAAGCCGATCTAGTCACTCGCATGGTGTACGAGTTTCCCGAGTTGCAGGGCGTGATGGGCGGATATTACGCGGCGCAGTCCGGAGCGCCGGCCACGGTGGCCAACGCCATTCGCGAGCACTACCTGCCTACGCAACAGGGAACGCCAATCCCCTCAACGCGCGAAGGTCAGATCGTCGCGTTGGCCGACAAGCTGGACACGCTGGCCGGTATTTTTGCCATAGGTCAGAAGCCAACTGCGAGCAAAGATCCCTTCGCACTGCGCCGCGCTGCGCTGGGTGTGCTGCGCATTTGCATTGAGGGCAAGCTGGCGCTAGATGTGAAGGCGCAGCTAAAAGTCGCGCTGGAGGCTCAGCCTGCTGGCAAGCGCGACGCGGCCATGCTCAATGAACTATGGGGATTCGTATCGGAACGTCTACGCAGCCTGCTGGCTGAACAGGACGTGAGCGTGGAGGTATTCAACGCTGTTGCAGCGACCGGCAGCACTACACCGACCGGTTTCGTTGCGCGCGTCGAAGCGGTACGAACGTTCCAGAAAATTGAGGAAGCCGAACATCTGGCTGCAGCCCACAAACGCATCCGCAATATTCTCAAACAGGCGGGTGAGGGTTCTGCCGCAGTAAGTCCAGAACTGCTGAAAGAAGCCGCCGAAAAGAACCTGCACAAGGCGCTGACCGAAGTCTCCGGTCGCGTTCAAAAGGCGGCAGATGTCGCTGACTACGCGGTTGGCCTCAAGACCCTGGCGCAGCTACAGGCTCCGGTAGACGCTTTTTTCGATAAAGTCATGGTCATGGCCGAAGAGCCTGAGCTTCGCGCTAACCGCTTGGCCCTGCTAAGAAATCTGGATCGGCTCTGCCGCAGCATCGCCGACATCTCCTGCCTTCCAGGTTAAGCCCGCGAAAGCTTACAAAGAACAACATCTTCCGCTGACTGAAGCGGGCCGACTTATGCGCTTCACTTGTATCAGCGCAAAAGCCAGGAGGCTTGCCATGACAATGGAAAAGATCGCAGTCATCGAAGATGACGCCAGCGTACAGCGTGCTCTGGCCATCCGGCTCACGTCCCACGGGTATCGGGTGGTAACGGCACAAGACGTTGCCAGCGCCATCGCCGTTATCCGTGCAGAGAACCCGGCCTTGCTGCTGGTGGATGTCTGCATTCCCGGTGGCGATGGCTTTCAGGTGGTGGAGCGCGTAAGAAGGATGCCCAAGATGGCCAAGATACCAGTACTGTTCATCACCGCTAGCGCCATGCCGGGATTGCGGGAACGGGCCGCGAGTTTGAGCGCCGGCTTCCTGGAAAAACCGTTTGAATCTTCCGTGCTGATCGCGGCGGTTAGAGCCGCTTTGGACTTCGCAAACCCGCAGCCTGTATTCCGCGAGTTCGCGCAGCATACTCAACTATGACGGACGTGGTAGTTTTACGCAGTCATCCACTGACTGCTCACGCCCGCCATGAAGCTGGTGATACTGGATCGAGATGGGCGAGACGGCGCGTATACGAAGCGCGGCTTCGTGCGCCGTAGAGCGACCCGCCATGGACGGCGGGGCTGGGCCGACGCACCAGGGATGGTTCGGAGAGACTTCCCGTGAAGCTGGTGATACTGGATCGAGATGGGGTAATAAACCAGGACTCGCCGGATTACATCAAATCGCCGGCAGAATGGCTGCCCATTCCTGGCAGTCTTGAAGCTATCGCACGGCTCAATCACGCTGGCTGGCGCGTGCTGGTGGCGAGCAATCAATCCGGTATGGCGCGCGGGCTGTTCACGCTGGATACCCTGTTTGCGATTCACGACAAGATGCAGCGTCTGTGCGCAGAATTGGGCGGCCGCATCGATGGTGTCTTCTATTGTCCACATGGACCGGACGAGAATTGTGATTGCCGCAAGCCTGCGCCGGGTCTGTATAAAGACATAGCGCGGCGGCTGCAGCTTGATCTGAAAAACGTACCGGTGGTCGGCGATTCCTTGCGCGATCTTGAAGCGGCGCAAGCTGCCGGCGCGCAACCGGTGCTGGTGCAGACCGGTAACGGCGCTGAGACCGCGCGCAAGCTTCCGGCGAAATTCAAGAGAGTCCCGATCTACGCGGATCTGGCCGGCTTCGCGGCCGCGGTGATTGGCGGCGCGGCGCGCTAGTGCAGCCGATTTCACGCGCGGAGTTCGAGCGCCTGATCGCGGGCGCGGAAATTCTGGAGCGGCAGGGTGGCGGTTTATCGGCGCTGCGCACACCGGACGGCCGCATCATAAAACTTTGGCAGCGTCGCCGTGGCTTGTCGTCTGACCGCATCTGGCCTTACAGCCGGCGCTTTGCCGACAACTGTCGTCGCCTGTTGCGCCGTGGCATCGCCGCGCCGCGTATAGAACAAGCGTACCGACTCGACGAGACCGGCGAACACGTACTGATCTATCCGCTGTTGGCCGGTACGCCGCTGCGGCAACTGGCTGAAAGAAGCGCGTTGCCGCTTGCCGAGTTGGCGGATTTTTACGCCGCGCTACATGCCAAGGGCGTGCTGTTTCGTTCCATCCACCTGGGCAATGTCATAAAACTTGATCGTGGCAGCTTTGCTCTGATTGATGTCACCGACGTCCGTTTCTTTCGGCGATCTTTACCAGTGGATAAGCGGGCGCAGAACCTGGGTTACGCCTGGACTTACCGTGGCGACAAGTCCTACTTCACCCCGGCTGCTACCGACCAACTGGTTCGCGACTATCTGGCGCGTGCGCACTTGAACGATAAGGAAGAAGCGACATTTCACCGGCGGCTGAAGCACCATCGGCGACACTACGAGACACGCAATCGGCGAGCTTAGCGCTGGATAGCCATGCTAGAGTGAAACTCGTCAGGGTGTAACGCAGATACTCGATTTTCTGTGAAAACCACACTTGTTATCGCGTTTATTGTCGCCATGCTTGCCGGCTGCGGCTTGTTACCGTCTGGCAGCGAATCTGTACCCGGCCAGGCCGAAGTTGTCGCTTATCGCCCCGGGCGGCTGACGGCCTTCACCAACCGTTATTCGCTGGAGATGGACGGCCGGACGGTTGCAGAGCTGGTCAACGGCAGCTTCGTGCGGCTGCGCACCGCGCCGGGATCACACAACTTTACAGTGACCGATGCCTCAGGCGCGGCGTGGAGTAAGACGCTGGAAGCGGATACACGTTATTACCTGCAGCTTGCTGTAACGGGAAACGCGCCGAATTTCGAGGTCGCGCTCAAGCAAGTGCCGCCCGATCTGGCCAAGACGGAGCTGGAGGGTTTGCGCGAGCTGGAAGCACCGCCGGTCGCTGCTGAAAGATGAGATGGTTTATCGCCCTTACGCTACTGGGACTGAGCGCAGGTCCCGCTTTCGCGCTCTCGCCCGAGGAGAAAGCGCAGGAAATTATTGACGAAGGCGAACGCCGCGCGGAAGGCTTCAAGGATATGGTCGCCAGCGCGGAAATGCTGATCCGCAACGCGCGCGGCCACGAAGCGCGTCGCGGCCTGGATATCAAAATCCTTGAAGTCCCGGACGGCGGGCGCAGCCTGACGGTGGTGCAGGCGCCAAAGGATGTTCGCGGCACCGCGCTGCTGACCTTCTCGTATGACCACGGCGAGGACGAGCAATGGCTGTTTCTGCCGGCGCTGAAGCGGGTCAAGCGCATTGCCGCCAGCGGACGCTCCGGACCGTTCATGGGCAGCGAATTTTCCTATGAAGATTTCTCGGCACAGTCGCGTGACAAGTACGTCTACCGCTGGCTCGGTGAAGAGACACTCAATGGCCTCGACTGCCATCTGATCGAGCGGCTGCCAAAGGCGGCCACGCAATCCGGTTATAGCCGCTTGCTGACCTGGATTGAGAAGAAGGAACTGCTGCTGCAGCGTGTGCATTACTTCGACCTTCGCAACCAGCACATCAAGACCTTGAACGTCACCGGCTATAGCCAGTATCAAAACCGCTGGTGGCGAGCGGAATCCTTCGTCATGACAAATCTAGTGACCGGCGGGGCTTCCACGCTGACCTGGCGCGATATCAAGTTCAGCGTGGGCTTGACTGAGCGCGATCTGGACCAGAACGCGTTACAAGCAGCGCGCTAAGCAATGCTGGAAGCCTACTCACGCTGGATACTGCGCCACCCATGGCCGGTGTTGCTGGGTGCGCTGGTCGTCGGTCTGATCACGGCCGCAGGGCTGCTGCGGCTCAGCTTCTCCACTGACTATCGGGTCTATTTCAGCCAGGAGAACCCGGACCTCGCGCAGTTCAACGAACTGGAAAATGAATTCCTGCGCAGCGAGGCGGTGTTTTTTGCCATCGCGCCGGAAGACGGCGAAGTATTCACCCATGACAGCTTGACTGCGATCCGCGAAGTCACCGACACGGGCTGGAAACTGCCGTACGCGCGCGCCGCCTACTCGCTGACAAATTTCATGGAGCCGGTCGCGGAGGAGGACCTGATCTCCGCGCAGCCGCTGTTACCCGATAAACCCCTCGAGCAGCTAGACCTGCCGGCGGTAAAACGCAGAGCACTCGCCAATGCGCGTCTGGTGGGCGGTCTATTGGCGGAAGCCGGCGACGTGGCGGGCGTCGTCGTCTATCTGGAGATGCCGCACAAAGATCCGGAGCGTGAGCTGGCGGCGGTCGCGCAAGGCGCGCAGCAACTGGTCGAAAGCATCCGCGCTGCGCATCCGCAGCTTGAGCTGTATCAAACCGGGGTGGTGGTGTTCAACCACGCGCTGTCCCAGACCGTGAAGTGGGATGTTGCCCACCTTTATCCGGTCGCATTCGCGCTGATGTTCGCTGTCCTCTGGTTGTACTACCGCAGCCTGCCCGCAACGCTCGCCACCGTCTGCGTGGTGGTCTTGTCCGGTTTTACCGGCATGGGGATCGCCGGCTGGATCGGCTATCAGCTCAATCCCACTTCAGCCGCAGCCGGCATCGTGATTCTGACGCTGGCGGTGGCCGACTGCGTACACATCCTGACCGCGTTTACCCACTATCGCGCCGAAGGGCAGGAGCGCTTCGACGCACTGCTGCAAAGCCTGCGCGAGAACTTGATGCCGATCATCATGACCAGCCTGACCACGGCGGTCGGCTTTCTCGGCATGAATACCTCGGATTCGCCGCCGAACCGCGATTTCGGCAATATCGTCGCGATCGGCGTGATTGCGGCCTTGTTCTATTCCGCGACTTTTCTGCCGGCGCTGATGATGCTGGTGCGCCTGCCGACGCCCAAGCCGTGGACGCGCACCGAGCGCGTGATGAACGCCTGCGCGGAGTTCGTCATCGAGCATCGCTGGCCGCTGTTGATTGCCAATGCGGTGATTATCGTCGCCGCCGCCGCCTGCATCCCGCTGAACGAATTCGGCGACAACTACGTCGAGTACTTCAGCCGGAAAATCCAGTTCCGTCGCGATGCCGAGTTTACCAACGAGCGGCTCACCGGCATGCAACTGATCGAATATCCGGTGCCGGCCGGTGAGGAGGGCGGCGTGTACGAGCCGGAATACTTGCAGCGGCTGGAGGCTTTCGCGCAATGGTTCAAACAGCAACCAGAGGCAAAAAAAGTCACCACGCTCACCGAGCTCTTGAAGGCGCTCAACCGCACCATGTATGGCGGCGCGGAGGAGCAGTACCGCCTGCCGGCCACGCGTGCGGAGGCGGCGCAGTTTCTGCTGTTTTACGAAATGTCCTTGCCCGCCGGGGTGGACCTCACGCACATGGTCAATATGGACAAATCCTCCACCCGCGTGAGCGTCACGCTCGACACCATCACTTCGGAGGAGCTGATCGCGCTCGATGAGCGCGCTCAGCTCTGGATGAAAGACAATTTCACCGACGGCATGCGCCGCCCTGCGAGCAGCATCTCGGTGCTGTTCGCGCACATCGCGCGGCGCAATTTCGAAAGCATGATCTCCGGCACCGGGTTGTCGCTGCTGGTGATCTCGGCCCTCCTCATCATCACCCTGCGCTCCGTCAAGCTGGGCGCGCTCAGTTTATTGCCCAATCTCACGCCGGCCATCATCGGCTTCGGCATCTGGGGGCTGGCGGTGGGGCAGGTGGGCATGTCGCTGTCGATCGTGGTGTCATTGACGCTTGGCATTGTGGACGACGATACCGTGCATCTGCTCACAAACTATCAGCGCGCCCGCCGCGAGCTGAACCTGAGCCCGGCCGATGCGGTGCGTTACGCCTTCCGCCACGTCGGCTCGGCGTTGTGGCTGATGACGCTGGTGCTGGTGCTAGGGTTTACGGTGCTGATGACCTCGGCCTTCACGCTCACCTCGGACATGGCGGCGTTGACGGTGTTGATTATTTCAATTGCACTGTTTGCGGACTTTTTCTTTCTGCTGCCCTTGCTGATGGTGTTGGATCGCCGCGAGTTGAACGGCGTTCCCGCGGCAGTTCCCGCTGAGGCCAGAGTCAGCTAATGAGCTGTTTGGGTGCGCCGGGATCGCGATAGTAAGTCGCTCCCTTCATCCACATCCGCACCGCCTGCCAGTGGATCGCGGCGACGACCTTGACCGTCATCAGGGGCAGCAACGAAAACTGCTTTAGCAGCGCCGCATCGTTCAACTTCTGCCGGTCGCCGGCGATGGTTGCGACATGCATCAGCCGATCCGGGGTGGGATTATAGGTTTCTATCAGCAAACCCAAGGTCTCCGACAGCTCGCTGAAACGAAAGCGGTATTCCGAGTGCATGTCCATCAGCGGCGATACATGCAGTAATTTGGTCTTGCGGTAGGTCTGGGTGTAGTCGAGCGGCGCGCCGTCGCGGTGCACCAGATAAAAGTGGTGGGCGCCGAAAGTGTTGTTCACTTCCACCAGTACCGCGCGCAGGCTGCCATCAAGATGGGTGCAATACCACAGCGCGATCGGATTAAAGCCGTAGCCCAGAATACGCGGCATCGCCAGCAACCTGATCTTGCCGCCCTCCAGATGGATTTTGCGTGCGCGCAGCAAGCCTTCAATCCAGGGTTTAAGCGGGGCGCCGGTGCGCGGTCCGTGGTCACGGTCATTAAAACTGAAGAGATTGAAACGGTTGTGCGACAGCAATCTGATCTGTTTGAGTTCGACCAGGCGGTCAAGATCAATCAGCAGATAAAACACGTGGTAAACGAAACGGTGCACCACCGGCATCAGCCGATGATGCATGACTCGCGTCGCGTACAAGGTATGGGGGCCGAGCGCCACTGCGCGCGGGTGCGTGGAAGACGAGGCCACCGGTACGGGCAGCTCGCGTTTTTCCCAGCCCTTTTCCTTGATGAGTTCGGAAATGGTTTTTGCTGCCCTCACCGTGGGCGACCGCGCTGCAATTTTTTCGAAAGCGGTTTGAACGGGCTGCTGCTTCACGGTTACCGGGAGCGGCAGCGGCGCAGGCGACCAGGGGGATTCCGTTTTCCGCAGACCTTTCTCTTTGATGAGTTCGGAAATGGTTTTCACGGCGCGCACAGTCGGCGAGCGCGCCGTCATTTTCTCGAAAGCCGTTTGTTCCGAAAGCCGATTCGTCATAGCTGCGCCCACGCGGGCAGGCAATTGAAATCTTTTGCGACCAGCAGCGCGCTGCGCAGACCGTCCTCGTGAAAACCGTAGCGAGTCCAGGCGCCGGCGTACCAGATATGCCGGCTGCCCTGAATTGCGCCAAGCCGCTGCTGAGCCGCGATGGTAGCAGGAGTGAACTGGGGGTGCTCATACACCAATTGGAGGAGAATGGTTCCAGCCACCGGTTCGCGTGGCGGGTTGAGCGACACGATGTAGTTCACCGGCCCTGCAATCCCCATCAGCCGATTCATCCAGTAAGTGACCGAAATCGGATCATCATTCAGCTCGTCTCCGCGCCCCATGTAGTTCCAGGACGACCAGGCGCGGCGCCGGAGCGGTAATAAGGTTTCGTCGGTGTGCAGATAGCTGCGATTCGCTGCGAAACGGACCTGTTCAAGCACTACGCGTTCGGAATCGTTTGCGTCCCGAAGCAGTTTCAGCGCCTGATCGGAGTGAGTGGCGCATATCGCTGCGTCGAAGTGCTCTGCGCCGCGCGCACTGCTCACGGTAACGCCGCGATCCTCGCGCGTCAGTCCTGTCACGGCGCAGTTTAGACGCAACTCGCCGCGAAAATCCGCCAGCAGTTTTTGCACGTAGGCCTGGCTGCCGCCGACTACGGTGCGCCATTGCGGCCTATCAATGGCGTTAAGCAGGCCGTGGCTGTCGAAGAAACGCGCAAAAGCAGGGTAAGGGAAATCCAGGCAGCCGCGTGTAGACGTGCTCCAGATCGCGCCGCACATTGGCAGCAGGTAACGGCTGCGGATAGCGCTGCCGAAACGATATTTATCCAGAAACTCACCGAGCGTGATTTCGGGCAGCGTGTTTTGGCGGAGCAACAGCTTGGTCAAGCGGTTCAGGCGCAGAATCTCGAGCAACATGCCGAGATGGCGCGGCGAAAACAGGTTGCTCGGCTGGACGAACAGGGTAAACAGATTATCGCCGGCATATTCGTAACGGCCTTCGCCGATGCTGACGCCGAAGGACATATCGCTTGACCGCGTTGCTACGCCGAGTTCCCGAAACAAAGCCGTAAGGTTGGGGTAACAGGGTTCGTTGTAGACGATAAAGCCGGTGTCTATCGGCTGCGCGCCGGCTGCGGTTTGCGCGATAAATGTATTGGTGTGGCCGCCCGCGCGGGTTTCCCGCTCGAACAACACTACTTCGTGCTTTCTCTGCAGCAGCCAGGCCGCGGCCAAGCCAGAGATGCCCGTGCCGATAACGGCAATCTTCATAAACTAAGTTTCATGAATTCAGGAAAGAGTGATGCTGGAACTGGTATACGCAGATTAGCGTGCTTTGGAGACGGGCCGAAATCTGCTTGCTGCCCTGTCATACTTTAGTCAACGCGAGATAAAGGATGAGCCCATGTCAGGCTCAGAAATCTGTGTTTTTGGCGCGGGCTCCATCGGCTGCTACGTCGGCGGCCGCTTGCAGGCCGGCGGTGCGCGCGTCAGCTTCGGAGGTCGTCCGCGGCTGGCGGAGGAATTACGCACTTACGGCCTGCATCTCACCGATTATCGCGGCGCGGATTTGTCGGTGAAGGCAGCGGACGTCCGCTTTGCGACCACAGCGCAATCCGCAGCGAGCGCCGATCTGGTTCTGGTTACCGTGAAATCCGCCGGTACCGAACAAGCAGGCCGAGAGCTGGCTAAGGTACTGAAACCGGATGCAGTGGTAGTCAGTTTCCAGAACGGTTTAGGCAATGCGGAGGTGCTGCGCAAGCAACTACCGCGGCAGACCGTGCTGACCGGAATGGTGCCATTCAATGTGGTCAATCGCGGACAAGGCGCATTTCACCAAGGTTCGGAGGGTGAGCTTGAAGTGCAGCAACATGCTGCACTCGTCCCCCACCTTGCCGCGTTCGAGCAAGCCGGCCTGCCGCTGGAGCAGCACGCGGACATGCTCGCGGTGCAATGGGCCAAGCTGCTGCTGAATCTCAACAATGCTGTGAACGCGTTATCCAATATCCCTCTTAAGGCACAGCTCTCGCAGCGCAGCTATCGCCGCTGCGTGGCGCTCGCGCAACACGAGGGGCTGGAATTACTGAAACTTGCAGGCCAGCCGCTCGCCAAGCTCACGCCCCTGCCGCCGCACTGGATTCCCAGGCTGCTCGGCGTACCGGACTGGCTATTCCGACTGCTGGCCAACCGCATGCTCGCGATTGATCCGCTCGCACGGTCTTCGATGTGGGAGGACTTGCAGGCAGGGCGCACCACCGAGGTGGACTGGCTTAACGGTGAGGTGGTGCGCCTGGCCGAAAGACTGGGCAAGAAGGCCCCAGTCAACGCGCGGCTGATGGCGTTGATCCGCGCCGCGGAGCAGGGCAGCCGGCGCGAATGGTCCGGTGAGGCCTTGCTGGTCGAGTTAATTGCCGCGGCTTAACCCCACCATTTAAAAGCCGCCCCCGCCGGCAAGAGCCTGGCGGGGGACAGGTACTGCAGCGACGGATTCAGACCTCGTACTTGAAGCTGAGGTCTACCCGGACGCGGTAGGCGCTGATCTTGCCTTTCTTGTCTACCGTGACATCCATCTTGCTGACTTCGCCCACCCGCAAATTGCGCAGTGAGGTGGAAGCGGACTTCACGGCTTCCTGCGTCGCATCTTCCCAGCTTTTTGGGCTGGTACCGACTACCGAGATGATTTTGTATGCGCTCATGATTAGTTTCCCGTTATGGTTTTTGCACGATTCGCCCTGCTAAACAGACCAGGCGAAGGCCTAGCCTAGCCCTCGCGGCGGCATTTGGAAACCAGCCTGCCGGACTGCTACCTCCATTTCCCCTCTCACAGGCGGTTTAACCCCATTATTCGGGGTCCACCGTTTATAGCGATACCCATCCCATGGAGTATCGCCATGCGCCTTGCCCCTGTACTTACCGCTGCCGTTTTTGTCCTGTTTGCTGCGTGCTCATCGCCGCCGCCACCCAAGCCCGGCTCTGAGACCGAGATTGATCCGATCACAAATCCGCCGACAAACAACAACCCTGTTGTAGAACCCCCCGCCGTAGACCCCAAGGAACAACGGTTAACCGACCTGGACGACAGCCAGACCCTGGCCGCCCCTGCCACCGCTGGCCGCGCCATGATGCGGGCCGAGGAGTCCTACGGTTTCGCGCCAGCACCTTGCTGCTACAACGATCCGTTTCCGCAGGATCGCGAGAACTACGCGCATCTAGACGACAACCCCATCCACCGCGCGGCCGAGCAGCCGGTTTCCACCTTCAGCATAGATGTGGACACCGCCAGCTACGCCAATGTGCGGCGCTTCCTCAAGCAAGGCCGGCTGCCGCCGCAGGATGCGGTGCGGGTGGAAGAGCTGATCAACTACTTCGACTACGCTTACGCGCCGCCGCGCCAAACGGCCACGCCCTTCGCGGTGAGCACCGAGATGGCGCCGACGCCGTGGAATCCGAAAACCCATCTCCTGCGCATCGGCATCCAGGGCTGGAAACCGCAGACGAGGAATCTGCCGCCCTCGAATCTGGTGTTTCTGGTGGACGTCTCCGGCTCGATGGCCGAGCCCAACAAGCTGCCGCTGGTCCGATCCTCGCTGAAGTTGCTCACCAGGCATTTGCGCAAGGACGACCGCATCAGCCTCGTCACTTACGCTGGCTCCACCGAAGTGGTGCTGGAGCCCACGCCGGGCGACGAACGCGCGAAGATCGAGCAGGCAATAGACCGGCTCGGCGCGGGTGGTTCCACCGCGGGCGCGGCGGGTATCACGCTGGCCTATCAGCAGGCCGAGAAAGCCTTCATGAAGAACGGCAACAACCGTGTGCTGCTGGCGACCGACGGCGACTTCAACGTCGGGATCGTGGATTTCGAGCAGCTCAAGGACCTGGCCGAGGAGAAGCGCAAGAGCGGCATCGCGCTCACCACGCTCGGTTTCGGCACCGGCAACTACAACGATCAATTGATGGAACAGCTCGCCGACGCCGGCAACGGCAACTACGGCTATATAGACTCGCTGATGGAAGGCCAGAAGCTGCTGGTGGACCAGCGCGAGGCGACGCTGTTCACCATCGCGCGCGATGTGAAAATCCAGGTCGAATTCAACCCGGTCGTGGTCGCGGAGTACCGGCTCGTCGGTTACGAAAATCGCATGCTCAAGCGTGAGGATTTCAACAACGACAAGATCGACGCCGGCGAAATTGGCGCCGGTCACACGGTGACCGCGCTATATGAAGTCGCGCTGACCGGCTCCGGCGGCGAGCGGGTTGAACCCTTGCGCTACAGCAAGGAGAAGCCAGCCGGCCAGTCGGGCGACGAGATCGCCTTCCTGCGGCTGCGCTACAAAAATCCGGACGAGGGCATGGATGCGGCGAGCAAGCTGATTGAGGAGCCGATTCGTCGCCGCGACATCCAGACCGATATTGCCGGGACCAGCGCGAGCTTCCGGCTGGCGGCTTCGGTCGCGGCCTTCGGCCAACTGCTCAAAGGCGGCAATTACACCGCCGGCTACGGCTTTGATGAAGCCGTCCAACTGGCGCGGGGCGCACGGGGTGACGATCGCTTCGGTTATGTCGGTGAGTATGTGCAGCTCGTCCAGCTTGCCGGGAGCCTCTCGACCAAGGCGCAGACGACCCAGCCGACGCCGACGGCGATGGAGTAAGCGCGCCTCCATAGAGGGTCATCCCTTCCCCCTTTTTCAGGGGGGAAGGACAGGATGGGGGTGAGAATTTTCATATGAGCGCCGCCCGCACCCCCACCGCGGCCCTCCCCCCTCAAAGCGGGAGGGAGAATGTTGGCTGTGAACGAGAGAAAAGCTGTGCAAACATGAATGCATGGCGCAGTCTCTCGAAGCGGCAGCCGCTCCCTCCGGGCTGGAGGGAGCGGTTTTGCCGGGGCCTGCTGACGAAGCCCTCATGCTCCAGTACCGCGAAGGCGACGTCGCCGCTTTCGAAATCCTGTATCGCCGCTACAAGGGTCCGCTCTACCGATATCTTTTGCACGGCTGCCAGAATGCCGCGATTGCCGGCGAGCTGTATCAGGAAACCTGGGTCGCACTTATCAAAAGCCGCGCCAGCTATGAGCCGCGTGCGCAGTTCAAGACTTATCTATACCGGCTCGCGCACAGCAAACTCGTGGATCATCTGCGCAAGAACGATTCACGGCAGGCACCTTTGGAAGAGGCTGACGAAGTTGCTGCTCCGGTGGCGGAGCAGCCGGAGAACGCAGCGGTACAAGCCGCGTTGGGGTGTCGACTGCAAGCCAGCCTTGCGCGCCTGCCGCCCGAGCAGCGCGAAGCTTTTTTGCTTAAAGCCGAAGGTGGACTCACGCTGGAAGAGATTGCCGCGGCGACTGATGTGGGCCGCGAAACCGTCAAAAGCCGTTTGCGCTACGCGCTGGCCAAGCTGCGCGAGGAGTTAAGTGATGTCTTGCCCTGATGACGTAAAGAAAGTGCCCGACGACGCGCCACTGGAGAACTTCCTGCGCGGGGACGATGCCGTCACGCGCGCGTATCGCGCCGGATCGAGCCAAGCCCCGCCCGCCGAACTGGACCAGACGATTCTGAAACTTGCAGAAGATGAGGCCGCCAAAAGGACGCCGATGCGCCGCTGGGAGTGGCCGTTCGCCGCCGCGGCGGTCGTGGTGTTGTCGGTCAGCGCAGTACTGTCGCTGCGCGAACAACCGGCAACGCAACCGGCACTGATGCGCGAAATGGTGCCCGCGTCCCCGCCGGCGGATTCCGTAGCCGCTACACCTCCACCCGTTGCGGCCATGGCACCGTCGCGGCAGGAGGAAGCGAAATCCGAAGTACGTGCCGCCAAACCGCAATCCGCACTCAGCGAAAACTACATGCTGGCAGACAGCGCGACGGCGGAACAGGATGACGCGGCTATAACAGCGGCGCCTCAGGCTGTTGAGCCCGCGAGGAAGGAAGCTCTGCGCAGTCGCGCCGGTTCGGTGTCAGAAGCCGAGGCGCCCGCAGCAAGCGCGGGATTCGCGGCACAGGTAGCGCGGGAAGAATCAGCTGAACCGGCACCCGCCCCCCTCGGCGAAACACAGAAAATTGATCGGCTCATTGCGCACGTGCGCGATATGCGGGACGTGCAGTTCATCATTAGCGGTGAAACACTCACCGCAGAACGAGCAGCAGATCGGCTCGAACGGCAGCGCAGTAAGTTCGGTGATCAGATCAAAACCGCTGAAGATTTCATCCGGCTATGCGTGCCGCCATCCGATGGCGTCCGTTATGCGGGTGGCACAGAACGCACATTGGCTGAAGTGCTGCGCGAGGAACTGAAACAGGTCATGTCTGCGCCGAAAGAGTAACGTTATACGGCCAGTTCACTACCTTGATAGACACGACCGTACCTGCTGATGAGGCCTTTAGGCCCTAGCATTGTGCGTTTGACAAAAGGTGTGCCGCTCCATGTGGGATTTTCCAGGCGCGCTTGTTGAAACTGTGCTTTCGTGAGTAAGCCGACGCGCCTCGGCTTGTAGTGCTCGCCAAGCTCAATAAAAACAAGCTGCGTCCAAGGCTCAGTGAGGCGGACATTGCGACCCTTTTGATTTTCTTCCGTTATGACCTTTACTTGTGTTTGAACGTCACCCTCGATGAAGTCATACCCGGGATTGGAGTTGCCTTTCACTTTAGCCGGATTCTGCCCGAGTCCTTCAAGAAAGCGGAGCCCAATGAACTCGCCGACGCGACCGATGATGTTGTCGTTACCCCCGATACGGTTGGGATGCTTTCGGCTCAGCTCCAGCAGTTCATGGCGACCGTGTAGGTACCTGTCAATTGCCTTTTGGATCTCTGCGTCTGACATGGTGCCTACATGGCCGTATAACTAAAATTGGACGTCATTTTGGCGTATTACCGAGAGCACATTGCAATAGGAATTCCACGCAGTTTAGTGATCCAGCGGCTGGAGTATTTCAGGAGGCGCCGACTCCGCTGCATTCGGACGCGCTTCGGCTCGGCTGCTGCTCGTCGCCGGACGCTTAAGCCCATACCAATAAGCGACGGCGGATTCGAATAGCCAGGGACGCGCAGCCTCCTGCGGGCGCCAGCGCTGATGCGACAAGGCAGCGCGCACCATAAAATCGAGAAAGGTCATATGCTGGCGCAGAATGCGTTTCTGGCGATGCGGCTCAATCGGGTTGAACAAGCCATGTGCCTGAAAGATTTGCCAGGGATTCTTCTGCACCCACAGCCAGGAACCCATCTCCAGCGTAAACGGGATAAACAAGCCGTTCCCGTTGAGTTTCGATTTGTCGTAAAGGTAATCCCACATATCACCGTGGGTGGTGTACTGGTGCGCCTGCGGCTCGATCACGTAAATGCTGTGATGCGGATGTGTGGTGCGGAACAGCGTGCGCAGCGCATAAATTTCCGCAAGGCAATCAATCGGCTTGCGCGTACGTGCGTAGGGAAACCAGATACGGTCGCGCGCGCCGAAGCCGGAATGACAGTCCAGCGTCACACTGAAGCGGTGCGGCAGCAGCCGCTCTTCCACCACCTTGCACAAGGCTTGCGCCTCCGGTTGCAGCGCTGCATTCGCACGCCCGCGATACCAGGGTAGGTGCCGCGTCATGCGTTGACCGCCCAATAGAAATGGCACGCGGCCTTCAGCTTCCACCGGCGCGCTGCGCATCAGGTCCACGCCGGCGGGATTGCTGCGCGTGAGGTTGCGCATGCCGCCCGGATTGACCAGCGGCATGAATACCAGCCGCACACGATCCAGCCACTGCGCCAGCGATTCATCCCAGCGCAGCCGCTCGACCAAAGTGTGCAGATAGGCCAGTACCACTTGTGTGCCGATGCGCTCCACGCCGTGAATGCCGCCGAAGAAGCCGACTGCGGGTACGTCGGGCGAGGTCGAGCCCAGTTCCACGCAATAGACCGGCATCTTCTCGCCCGCGTTTTCCACGGTGCAAACCACTTCGCTGCGCAAGCCGCCATTGGCCCGATGAATCAGGGTCTCGAGCTGGACCAGCTCAGAGAGAGGTTCGAGTGCGGCTGACATGGTCAGGAGCGCTGTGCTGCGCCGGCGGTCGCTTTGATGGAGGATTCGATGCTCCGCCAGACGGCGTTGAGCAGCTTCGGCTGCGCCTGCGCGGTGGGATGCAGGCCATCAGGCTGAAAATACTTCGGCTGCAGAATAATCTCTTCGAGGAAGAAGGGTACGAAAGTCACTTTTTCCCGTTTCGCAAGTTGCTGGAAGCTGCGGCGGAATTCATTGGTGTATTGCTCGCCGTAGTTCGCAAACATGCGCATCTCGAACAGCACCGGCCGTGCGCCGGCGGCGCGGCTGAGCTGGATCATCTGGCTGAGGTTGATGCGCATCGGCTCCAGCGACATGCCGCGCAAGCCGTCATTCGCGCCCAATTCGATCAATACCACCGCCGGTTTGTGCTTTCTCAGCGCCGCTGGCATCCGACTGAGCCCGCCAGCGGTGGTTTCGCCGCTGACGCTGGCATTGATGACCCGGTGCGGATAGCCTTGCTGCTTGATCCGTTCCTGCAACAGCGCCACCCAGCCTTTTTCCAGCGGAATTCCCATAGCCGCGCTGAGACTGTCGCCGACCACCAGCACGGTAGGCTGCGCAACAGCCGTGGCGGCCAGGCTGAGCAGGAGCAATCCAAGGAGCGCACGCTTGAGCATGAAAGCAGTAGAGGCGACAGACATCCACAAAGAGGTTAACAGCAGCGGCACGACGCTTGCCATCTTGCGCGGTGTGGATCTGGCGGTCGCGGCCGGCGAGGCGGTGGCCATCCTAGGCGCCTCCGGCTCCGGCAAGACCACGCTGCTGTCGCTGCTGGCGGGGCTCGATTCGCCGACACGCGGGGAAATCCGGCTGGACGGGCAGAGCCTGGATGGGCTGGACGAGGACGGCCGCGCCGGATTGCGGGCGGGGCGGGTGGGCTTTGTATTCCAGTCTTTCCAGCTCTTGAACGGCTTCAACGCACTCGAAAACGTGATGCTGTCGGCGGAATTGGCCGGCGATACGCAGGCGCGCGTGACCGCACGCAGCGCACTGGCGCAAGTCGGCCTGGAAGAGCGGCTCACGCACCAGCCCTTGCAGCTTTCCGGCGGTGAGCAGCAGCGCGTCGCCATCGCGCGAGCCTTCGCCGGCAAGCCGAAAATCCTGTTCGCCGACGAGCCGACCGGCAACCTAGACACCACCACCGGCGCGCACATCATCGAGCTGTTGTTCGAGCTGAACCGCGCGCATGGCACGACGCTGATTCTGGTTACGCATGATTCCGCGCTGGCGGAGCGTTGCGGGCGGGTGCTGACGCTTAAAGACGGCACCCTGCATGGCTAAGCCATTCCGATTTTTATTTCCCTCCCCCTCGACGGGGGAGGGCGAGGGTGGGGGTGAACAAAAGTCGGACTTATCCGCCAACCCCTCCCCTGTATCCCCTCCCGCAAGGGGAGGGGAGCAGAAAATATGAGTCTAGTAGTTCGCTACGCGCTGCGCCGGCTCCGCACGGCGGGCGGTGCCGGCGAATTGCGCATTCTGGCGCTGGCGATCGTGGTGGCGGTAGCGGCCGCGTCCGCCGTGGGCCTGTTCAGCGAGCGCATGCGCGGCGCGCTAGCCGCGCAAAGCGGCGAAACCCTGGGCGCCGATTTGCTGGTCACCGGCCGCGATCCAATTCCGGAAAATCTGGCGGCTGCCGCCGCTGCCTTGGGTCTGCGCAACACCCACTATGTCGCCCTCCCCAGTCTGTTGATTGTGGGCGAGCGCACCGCGCTGGCCGCAGTCAAGGCGGTGCAGACCGGTTATCCCTTGCGTGGCGAGTTGCGCACTGCCGCCGAGCCGTATGCCGACGCGCGCCGGGCTAATGGGATTCCCCAGCCCGGCGAAGCATGGGCTGACGTCAAGCTCTGGAGTGAGCTGGGACTCACGCCGGGCGCCGAGGTACAGCTCGGTGCGCTGAAACTCAAAATCGCCGCGTTTCTCGAATACGAGCCGGATCGCGGCGTCGGTTTTTTCGATCTTGCGCCGCGTCTGCTGATCAACGCGGCCGACATGGCCCGCAGTGGCCTGATTGGTCCCGGCAGCCGCGTGCAGTACACGCAGATGTTCGCGGGTGAAACACAGGCGCTGGCCAAGCTGCAGGAGCAAAAGCTGCCGCCGGCCTTGCGCTGGGTCAGTCCGGAGGAATCGCGGCCGGAAGTGCGCACCGCGATTGACCGTTCGGGGCAGTTTCTGGATATCGCCGTGCTGGCCGCCGCCCTGCTCGCGGCCGCAGCGGTGGCGCTGACCGCGCATCAGCATGGTGCGCGGCTGCGCGATGAGGTTGCGCTGCTTAAATGTCTGGGCGCGCGTCAGCGCTTCATTCTGGGCGCGCTGCTACTCAATCTATTGCTGCTGGGCCTGTTCAGCGCTCTGCTCGGCGCCGTTTTGGGCTATGCCGGCCAGGAAATCCTCGCCCGCGTACTCGGTGGCCTGGTGGAAAATCTGGTGCTGCCGCCGCCCGCGGTGGCGGCGATGCTACCGGTTGCTGTGCTGGCGCTGGTGATCCTGCTCGGCTTTGCCCTGCCGCCGGTGATTGAGGCGCGGCGTGTGCCGCCGCTGCGCGTATTTCAGCGCGCGCTGGCCGAAACCCAGCGCACGCGGATCATCTGGCTCGCCGCAGCGAGTGCGGCCGTGCTCATGCTGATCTGGCAGACGCGCGAGCTGAAGCTCGCGCTGTACGTACTCGGCGGCGCCTTGGGGACGCTGGTCGTGCTCTCACTGCTGGCCTGGGTGTTGATTGCGCTGCTCAAGCCTTTGCAGTTGCGGGTCGGCAAATCCTGGCGGCTGGGTTTGGGCAATATCGCGCGCCGGCGCGGCGGCTCGGTCGCACAAGTGGTAGCGCTGGGGCTCGGTTTGCTCGCGCTGCTGCTGGTCACAGTAGTGCGCCAGGATTTGCTGGACACCTGGCGCCAGCGCTTGCCCGCGGAAGCGCCCAATATCTTTCTGATCAATATCCAGCCCGACCAGCTTGCGGCGCTGAAGGCGTTCTTCAGCGCACACGGCCGGTCCGAATTGAAGCTCTGGCCGATGGCGCGCGGCCGGCTGATTGAGCTCAACGGCAAGCCCGTGACGGCGGACAGCTTTCCCGATCCCGAAACACAGCGCTGGATCAATCGCGATTTCAATATGTCCTGGACCGAGCACATCGGCGACGACAATCGCATCACCGCCGGTGAGTGGTGGGGCGAGACGGGTCGCGGCCGGCGCTGGCTCTCGGCCGACACCTATGCGGTCGAGCGCCTGAATCTAAAGCTCGGCGATACGCTCACGCTGCTGTTCGCGGACGAGCGGGTCGAGCTTGAAGTGCATAACCTGCGCGAGGTGCAATGGGACAGCTTTCGCCCGAATTTCTTTTTGGTAACACCACCCGGCGTGCTGGAACATGTGCCGGCGCAATGGATCACCAGCTTTTATCTGCCGGGGGAGCAGCGCGCGCTGCTGCGCGAGCTGGTGGCGGCCTTTCCGAACGTGACGGCGCTGGACCTGGAATCCGCGATTCAGCAGGTGCGCAGCATCGTGGATCGCATCGTGCGCGCGGTGGAATTCATGCTTTTGTTCACGCTCGCTGCTGGCGTGGCGGTGCTGCTCGCTGCGGTCGAAGGCACGCGGGCCGAACGCGCGCGCGAAAGCGCCTTGCTGCGGGCGCTGGGCGCGCGTACGCCGGCCTTGCTACAAGGCCTGCTGGCGGAATTCGCGGTGCTCGGTGCGCTGGCGGGCGTCGTCGCGGCGCTGGCGGCTCAGGGTCTGGCTTGGGTGCTGGCGATTCAGGTGTTCGATATCCCCTACGGCCCGCGGCCCTTCCTGTGGCTGGTCGGGGCAGGGGCCGGCGTGCTCCTGGTCACGCTGCTGGGCTGGCTGTCCTTGCGCAGCGTGCTGGCGACGCCTCCCGTGCGCGTTTTGCAGGCGCCGTGACCGCGGCCCGGCCCCCGGGGCTGAAACAGACGCCGGATAGCACCAGAAACAGCGAGCCCCGTCTGCCAATGGGGCGGGTTTTACGCTATCCTCGCGCGCGATTTCCTCTATCTATTCGCCCGGGAGTTTCTCCATGAACAAGCCCCTGCGCGTCGTCGTCACCGGCGCCGCTGGTCAGATCAGCTATTCCCTCGTATTTCGCATCGCGGCCGGCGAAATGCTTGGCCCCAAACAGCCGGTCATTCTGCAATTGCTGGAAATCACGCCGGCGATGCAGGCCTTGCAGGGCGTGGTGATGGAGCTGAACGACTGCGCCTTCCCGCTGGTGCAGGAAATCATCGCCACCGACAAGCTGGAAGTGGCGTTCAAGGACGCGGATATCTGCCTGCTGGTCGGCGCGCGGCCGCGCGGCCCCGGCATGGAGCGCAAGGATTTGCTATCGGCCAATGGCGCCATCTTCGGACCGCAGGGCAAGGCCATTAACGATCACGCCAGCAAGAACGTGAAGGTTTTGGTCGTCGGCAATCCGGCCAACACCAACGCGCTGATCGCCGCGAGCAACGCACCTGATCGCAACCCGCGCCAGTTCCACGCGATGACGCGGCTGGATCACAACCGGGCCATGAGCCAGCTCGCCGAGAAAACCGGCAGCCACGTAAATGACATCAAGAAGGTTCTGATCTGGGGCAATCACAGCTCCACCCAGTATCCGGACATCCGCTTCGCCACCGTAAAGGGTAAAAAGGCCACCGAGCTGGTGGATCAAGCCTGGTACAAGGACACTTACATCCCGACCGTGCAGCAGCGCGGTGCCGCCATCATCAAGGCGCGCGGCGCGTCTTCCGCCGCCTCCGCCGCCTGCGCGGCGATGGACCACGTCCGCTCCTGGGTGTATGGCACAGCGGAAGGGGACTGGACTTCGATGTCCGTCCCTTCCGACGGTAGCTATGGCATCAAGCCGGGCCTGGTCTATAGCTATCCCTGCACCTGCAAAAACGGCGATTATCAGATCGTTCAGGGGCTGGAGATTGACGCCTTCTCGCGCGAGAAAATGGACGCCACCGAGAAAGAATTGCGTGAAGAGCGCAGCGCGGTCGAGGACCTGCTGAAGCGTAAGTGACCACCCGCATGACGGGTGGTCATCCCTCATGAAATCCCCCGCTCGGCGCCGCCGCGCCGCACGGCCCCCTTTAGTAAAGGGGGCGGCCGTCCACCGCTTACAGTGGACGGCGGGGGATTTCGGACTGACGCCGGTATCAATCAATAGCGCAATCCTTAGTAGCCACCGCAAGACTGCGCGCCTCTGATTATTGCTCTATGTCGAAATTCCTTTTCGCAGCCCTGTTATTCCTGCTCGGCGCCGGCCAGGCGGCGCTGGCGCTGCAGGGCGACGCTCGGCTGATACAAATCGTCAACGAATCGGGCGTGCGGCTCAGCGATTTGTCGCTGCTCGCGGTGGAAGGCGATTCTCCCAGCGCACGGGTGCGGCTGCAACTAAATCCGATCACCGCCAGGATTCCGGCATCGGTTACCAAGCTGGTTACGGCTGCGGTCACGTTGCGCGAGTTTCCACCGGGCACGCATTTCACCACGCGCGTGCTGGGCGAGGGCGTGCAAAAAGGCAGCGTGCTGGAGGGCAACCTCATTCTGCAAGGGCGCGGCGATCCGTCATTCACGTCCGACAAGCTGTATCAACTGGTCAACCGGCTGGCGCGTACCGGGCTGCGCGAAGTACGCGGCGACATTGTGGTGGACGACAGCTATTTCGACGACGTGCGCTTCGACCCGAGCCGCGATCTGGATCACGTCGACAACGCCTATGACGCGCCGGTAGGCGCCATGTCCTTCAATTGGAATACCGTCACTTTCTACGTGCGTCCCGGCGCAAAAGCCGGCCAGCCTGCGCGGGTGTTGGCAGACCCGCCCAGCGATTACATCCGCATCCGCGGCGGCGTAAAGACCGCGGCCGGCAAGAGCGCGCCGCGCGTCGGCCTGCGGCGCGAGAAAGACCCGGATTTTGTGGGCGACACCTTTGTCGCGTCTGGCGGCATCGGCGCGCAAATCCGCGAGATGACCGCTTACAAAAGCATCACGCAACCGGACTTGTGGGCGGGCGCGGCGTTCAAGCTGTTTCTGCAGCAACAGGGCATCAAAGTGAGCGGCAACGTCTACCGTGGCACGGCCGGCAAGCGTGCGCGGCTGATCGTGCAGGTCGAGGGCAAGTCGGTCGAAGAAATCCTGTTCGACATGAACAAGCATTCGAATAATTTCGTGGCCGAGATGCTGGCGAAGAATCTGGGCGCGCGCGTGCAGCAGCCGGGCACCATGGAGAGCGGCATGGAGCGCATGCGCGACTATCTGCGCGCGCTTGGCGTCACGGAACAGGAATTCGTGCTGGTCAATCCCTCGGGGCTGTCCAGCGTCAACCGGCTGTCGGCGCGCGCGCTGGTGCGCGTGCTGCAAGACATGCACGGCAATTTCCAGTACCAGCCCGAATTTATCGGTTCCCTACCGGTGGCGGGAGTGGACGGTACCTTGCGCAAACGCCTGCGCGGCTCACCCGCGCGGCGCTGGGTGCGCGCCAAGACCGGCTACATCGACGGCTCTATAACGCTCGCCGGTTTCGCCGGCCGGGAGGATGGCGGCCGCATCGCCTTCGCCTTCCTCTATAACGGCCACTCCCCCGGTTACAGGGTACGCCAGCTCTACGATCGGCTCTGTATCGAGCTATCAGGTCATCGGTCGTATGCGCCGCCGCCCAGCAAGCCGCGCCCGAAAAAGAAAAGCCGCTAAACCCGTGCTACGCCGGCGCCTGGTCCGCCCAAGCCTCGCAAATTCAAGCTTTGGCGTTATGATTAACTGACCCGAGAGGAGACCCGCCATGTCCAGAACGTCTTTGCTTTTGCTGCTAAGCCTCGTCAGCGCGAACGCGTTGGCCTATAACCTCGAAGTGCGCTCCGACAGCCCGCTGGTGACCGAGAGCGAATTGCGCGGCATGGTGAAAACCAATGGCGACGCGGTCCGGCACAATATTCCGGAAACGCAGGATGTCTACGTCTACGTAATAACCCGCGCCAAACCCCGCGACAACGACCCGAGCAAATACATCTTCTTCCATCGGGCCGAACTGCGCCGGCACTTCACCTCCGGCGATCCCTACACCTTTAACGGCTGGCTGCCGATCAAGCAGGAAGAGTTCTATGGCGTGGACGACGCCAACGGCGTGAAAGCCTCGCTGGAAAGCACTTTGCGCCGCTTCTTCAGCGAGGTGAAAAACCTCAACGTCAATGTAAAGGTCAAATAGAGTAATCGTCATCCCCGCGCAAGCATGTCCTGAGCTTGTCGAAGCCTGTCCTGAGCCTGTCGAAGGGGGCAGGGATCTTGCACAAGGCCGCTTGCGGGCGGTATAGGCGCACTATGTTCAGAGCAGGTTTGCTGCTGTCGCTGGCTTTAGTCAGCAGCAATGTGCTGGCTTACTCTCTCGATGTACGCTCCGACAATCCGCTGGTTACGGAGGCGGAACTGAAAGGGATGGTAGTGTCGGCCAGCACCGGGGTGCCCCACCATATCCCGCATACCCAACAGGTCTACGTCTATGTCATGACGCGCGCCAAGCCGCGTTTCCTCGACCCGAACAGGTATCTTTTCTTCCATCGCGTTGAATTGCGCCGCCACTTCAAATCGGGCGATCCCTACACCGTCAATGCCTGGCTGCCGATCAAACGGGAAGAGCTCTACGGGGAGGACAACGCCGAAGGCGTGAAGCAGGCGCTGAAGGTTACGCTGCGCCGGTTTTTTGCCGATGTGAACAACCTCAACGTCAACGTCGAGTTCAAGAAATCTAGCAAGCGCTGAGCAATTTAGGTGCAAGTACACGCCTGTCAGCGTAAGGCTGACGGCAATCTAAAGATCATCAGGCGTCAGTCCGGTGTTCTTGGCGATGCGTGCCAACATCCGTGGCCCGATTTCGTCGCCGTCGTGGAACGCGAAAACAAAATCCGGCCATCCGTCACGAGACAATGTTTTGTGTGATCCGCTCTGGCGCTTGATACGCCATCCGAGGCGGAGAAGAGTTGCTAGAACACGCTTGGCCTTTGCCGCTGGCCAATTACTCATGCAGCAGCAGGCGTGATGTGGATCGACAGGGGCTTACTTTCCCCGTTCTCGAGGCGCTCAGCTAAAACTCGCAATGCAAGAGCTTCGGCCTTTGACATCGCCTCATCCGACGAAACGCCATAGGCTAGAACACCAGGCAATTCAGGAACTTCCGCCAGCCAGCGGCCATCCATCTCTTGTTCAAACTCAATCGTGAAATTCATGCATATCTTCTCAGCAATGTTTCACGGTGAATTCTACGCTTCGTGCCCGACTATGGACACTGCGCAGTTCAAACTGTCAGTTAATAAACGTCCCCTGCCAACGACCGTTGGCTGAACGACAAACCGGTATTCATCTAAATCACCGCTTTAGGAGAGCTGAAGCTTTTACTATAGAATCCAGACCGATCGAAGCAGCAAACGCGTCGCTTCCCGGCAGCGAGCATCGCGCAGGCATTGCTGATCCGACGCGCGCGAGTCTCTGGCCGCTTGGCGGAGACGATCCAGTGGATCCAGTCTCTGCGCGCGATGGGCGTGATGTCCGACCACAACGCCCACGCCGAAGGTTTGGCCACGAGAGCCTTCCGCAGATCGGCCGGCACCCTGGGCTCCGGATCCTCTCCGGCCGGCGCGATCTCCAACGTGACAACGTCGCCTGCGTCTGCGCCCGCGGCTTCGCGCATCTTCCGGTGCACTCTGAGCCAGTGGCTTCTTTGGCCGTCTGGCTCGAGCGTGGCTCGAAAGGGAAGGCCGTTGAGGGTGCCTTCGACCGCCGTCATGCCCCGCGAAGGGAGCTTTGCACTCACGTTCTTTGGTAGAAGAAGGGTCAAAGAGCCGCCCTTCGCGGTCTCCGCCGGCCGGAAGAGTGTCGCTCTGAAACGGATCTTAAAAGCGGTTTTGGCCATTTTTGCTTCGTATCACCGATAGGAATTTGCTTTTTGGACGCTGCGCGGTTCACTCGCTCAACGATGTCGGATTCGATGCTCATGCGGTAAGGCGCCTAACGCCGAGTCAAGCGACATGCGCGCGTGTTCGACTTGATTAGATGACTCCGACCTCTTGTTTCTCGCTTGTTTCTCGACCCCTTATTTCTCTTATTTCTGCTCCCAGAAGCGTCGCTGCAAAGTGCCACGTTCACTTTTCTGCAGCCGCGCCAGCGCTGTCCGTGAAACCGCCGGTTGGGCTATACCGTTCACACTACCTTCTTCAGCGTTTCAGCCATGCGGGTCTGCCAACCTGGACCGGTGGCCTTCCACCGAGAAAGCGTTTCACGCGGCACCCGCAGTGAAATTGCTATGCGTGCATTGCCGCTCTTGGGACGCCCCCGTGGTTTGAGCATCTTTGCGGCGGTGGCGTTACCGAAGAGTTTTGGAAGGACCTCGCGTGCAGGGCGTGCCTGACGAAATGTGTCTTTCGTCCAAGTCGGATTGTCGGGACCGGCCCTTTCAGGATCGTGTTTGCGCTTCATACCGTTTCACCTCGCGTCTGTTGGCCTTGCGCAGGCTGATGACGTGCACCTTGTCTGCGCGCGGAGTGAACACCAGCATGTGCAGTCTTTCGCCGATCAAGCCGAGCGCTTGAAAGCGGAACTCGCCGTATTCTTTACGGAAGTCTTCCACAACGAGTGCGCTCGACCAATCAAACTCTGCCGCCCGTACGAACGAGATGCCGCGTTCGGCAATGTTTCGCTCGTTCTTGTCCGGGTCGAAGCTTATGCCCACCCACTTATTGTATATGCGTATATACGAGAATGGAAGCTTCTAAACTGGCCTGAGAGACCCAATGCAGAGTTACGCGATACCCCGAGCGGGGGAGCGGTCGAGCGCGCGCGTTCGACTTGATTAAATGACTCTGGACTGGACTGACTCGGATAAAACGGACACGGTAATCAAGCTACAGCAGTCATGGTTTCGAAGGCCAGCGGCGAGCGGTAGCCCAAGGACTGATGGATGCGTTGCCGATTGTAGAATACTTCAATGTACTCGAAGATTTCGCAGCGGGCTTGTTCCCGAGTTTTGAAGTCACGCAGCGAATTGCTTAAGGCGAACATTTTTAGTTATGGCGGCGATGCCCCTATTTCTTTTTCTTCTTTTCCTTTGAAGGTTTAAAACACTCTGCAACTCTGAACTTAACGATTTTTTCTATAAGGCCAAAGGGAATCGGTTTATCTAATGGAAATTGAACAGAACCTTTTGCGCTGTCATATGCTGATAGTTCTTTCTTGAATTTCTCAATTCCGGTCGGGGTGGGATAAAACCCGATGTGTTTTTTGAACGCAGCAAAATGAACGAGGTTTCCGTTCAGCGTAAACGTTGGTATTTGATACTTCATTGCTTCTTCCGCGTTTGGCGCGGCTTTGCCGATGATTGACCTTATCCTTATCAGAAGTACCTGGATGTTATTCGGGAAGCCCGCGATATATTCATCGATATTCTTCGGCGCCGTCGGATCGGTTTTCATACTTTTCCCTTGTCAGATAGTGGAAACACTTTTAGCGGCCCAACGCCTTGTTGTGCAGCGCTATTGCCTACAACTGCGATGTCGAAGTGCAGCACGTCTTCGCGGGTTCCCAGCTTCGTGTAGAGCTCAACGGCTGCTTTGTCTTCAACGCCGGTATCGGCCTGAACGAAAATTACATAGGCCCCGCGCCCTGCCGCAATCTTTTTCAACTCTTCAATCAAGGCCGTCGCAATTCCCTTGCGCCGGTGCGCTACTGCGACAGCTAGATCGTAGATGTAGATTTCGCTGCGCTCTTGCTCGAACTTTTGAAGCTCGTATGCGGCAATGCCGCCTGCAACAATACTATTCTGCAAGGCAGCCAATGCGATGAATGAGTTGCTGTCGAGCAGTCGCCGTAGGTATCCCGCACTGGGCCGTTTCGCAGCGTAGGTATCTGTTTCATTGAATGCCTCACCGAACGTCGTCAAAAGCGCTTGCATCAGCGGGATGTCATTTGACGTGAGATGGCGAAATTCCAAAGGCACGAAAACTCCTAAGCTGCCCAACGCCCAGGTTCAGGGGCGGCCGAGCGCGCAGCGCGAGGACCGACCGCTGGAACCCGTTGTTGGGCCACTTGGATTCAAGAAGTAAGTGCAACGTTTCCTCCCGAGAAAGAGGTGATCTGGAAGACTAGCAATCCTTCCGCCAAG